>CAXFAS010000067.1:0-1566 GCA_964001175.1 uncultured euryarchaeote | reverse complement strand
ATATTAGAATTATTATAATCAATGGAATATAAATTATCCATATTAAATTGGTCATTTCTTCTAATTTCAAAACCTTCAATTCTTTTTCTTCCACGAATGTCGTATTCTAGACTTACATATGTTTTTTTCTAACATTACTAACTCAAATCAATAAACATTAGACAACATCGGATGGATCTATCTAAATCCCCATGTGACATCCGTCAATACAGAGGGATACCCACTGATTCGGGCTTAGATAATTAAGTCAAAAGAACTTCATTAATCATAGTTAATAGTCCAACAACTAGTGCAAGAGTTAACAATGCAAAGGTGAATTTGCCACTATCTTCTAGAGGTTCTCCTCTAAATGTCATACCGTCTTCCATACCTTCGTCTTTAAGTCTGAAATAACTGATTACAACTAGAAGCATTACTAGAGGTATTGTCAAAACATCCATTTTATTTGCATCACTAGTTGTACGGGCCAAACCAGCAACTAGTCCTATGTAAGAGGTCACTGTTGCTGCGATGAATGCCATTGCAGACGGGTGCATAATAGCCCACTTACCCTTTGCTCCATCTGTTAGAACTAATGCTGACCATAGTGTGTAAATTAGAATCAGTGATCCTGTTACAGATACAGTGGTTGGGAAAGGAGCCCCTAAACCATTTTCGGCATCTAAAAGACCAACCCAGGCCTCATCTGCCGGAAAACCTTCTGAAATGACACTGTCTGGAGTGAAAATCATTCTTAGTGAATAGTATAATCCAGATAGAACAAGTAGAATTAATGCCACCATTGCAATCTTGTCATTGACTTTCAAACCAGGCTTATAGTCGGATAAACCTTCATTTACGCCTTCATCTCTCAATAAGAAGTAGGCTACTGCATAAACAAGAGTTACGAAGATAGATACGTATTTCGGAGTCTCACTTGCTGCACTTTCAGCGTTCCAGTTCATCCAGATACAAACGGTCATCGTAACCATACCTGCTAATACAGGTAGCATGATTGTCCATTTCCCCTTTGCACCTTCAAACAAAATGAGCATAGTAGAGATGAAAATACCAAAGAATAGCACGCCATTAAATCCTGTTTCAATGCCGCCCATTCCATATGCAACATCTTCCCCAAACATACCACCTAGGCCATTGTCAATAAGAGCAAATCCAGTGTCTCCTCCAGTTACATATTCTGTAGAAAAGAACATGAAGCTAATCGAGTATAATAATAACAGAAATGCTGAGAGTCCTAGGCATACTTTTGCGGGCGTTGATTCAATTTTAAACATCTTAATCGGTATTTGCAGATTAGTTAGACATTTAATGATAATGCCTACAAACATCTAGAAGCGGCTTAATTGAATAGGTTTGTTGATAAATCAAACTTGAAATTAGATGAAGCAAAGTTAAATGTTAGTTCTAGGTTCTAATTATTGTCCTATTTTGCGAGTTTTTACTCAAACGTACCATGCTTTCAGTGTCGCGATTTGAGGGGTGGTGCCGGGGGCAGGATTCGAACCTGCGAAGCTTTACGCAGAGGATCTTGAGTCCACCCCCTTTGACCGCTCGGGAACCCCGGCT
>CAXFAS010000066.1:0-1568 GCA_964001175.1 uncultured euryarchaeote | reverse complement strand
GTATTCCAAGTAATTCCATACTCAGTCCATGATGTGTCAAGGAATTCATGAATAGAGAATTCAATTTGGTAAGCACCACCAGATAAGTCCCAAGATTCTACAAATAAAGTTAGGTCAATCGAATGAACTGATTGAGTTTGATTAAGAGGTACTTGGCTGGCATCAAGAGAAATCAAGCCATAACAAAGCGAAGCAGCAACTCCATTACATCCTGTTCCCAATGTTATGGTATCATCACTACCAAAATTTGAATCCGCAAATCCATCAGTTATTGTAGAGTCTCTTACCTCTACATGACCAAATTCAATAACCTCTGCAGCATCTTGAATTTCATATACATAGGTGCCATCATTATTGAAATAATGTAGTGGATCTCCAAGTGCAAAACTCCATCGAGATGATGAAGGTCCAGGAATTGTTTGATTTATAGCCTGTACCCACCAAGAATAAACTTCTCCAACTTCTAACGAAGAAGAAGTCGTGAATGTATTTCCTACTATTTCAGAATCGGTTCTAGAATCATAGGTAACTATGGATGTAGCATTGCTCAAAGAAAGAACATATGCGGTTGCTCCCGAGGAAGCAGCCCATGATAGAGACACGGAATCAACACTGGAAATTGTTTCTCCAGTAGTATCATACAATACGGAGCCATCTGATGGGGATGATAATACTGGTTGGGATGGAGGTACTATTCCACCTACGTTATCGACATATTCCAAGACTAATTTAGGATGTAAATATTCTGGACCTTCGGAAGTATGGAAATCATATCCTGAAGAAACATTAGCAGCATCAAGGATTATTGAGAAAGAAAGATTACCTGTAGCAAAATTTAGTTGACCCAAACTAGTCAAATCCCATTGGACTGCACCAGAATTACTCGGAGTAATGGTCGTTCTAGTTATTTCTGTAGTTGAGCATAAAGGAGCTGTTACAGAAGTTACTGTTTGTTCAGAGAAACTAGAACATGCATAAACAGAAACTGTCAATGGAGATGATGATTGCCCCGCGGATTGTAGATTCATTTCAAGAATCATAGATGTAGGAGTAATAGCATTTGGCCAAGGTATGTTTGATAAATCAAAGTCTAGCAATATATCGCTATTACCGCCAGTTGCTGGATCATATCCTAGCCTTACTAAATCATCCAACCCTGTATTTACTAAATTATTTGGGTCAATGCTAGCATCTAAAACCTCTGGTAGCACACCAGTCAATTCAAAAATTGAAGCTCTAGATAATTCATAAGAATAATTTCCAGTACCGTCAGATGACCCTAAATCAGAAGGAATTCTATATTTGAAAGTAGGAGAATAATCTCCAATTCGATAATCCTGCTTAGCCCGCATTTTCCAATAGGTCCACTCATCAGTAGCCATAGAATCTATCTCTGCAGAATCATCAAACGTTAGAGTGTTAGTCAAACCATCCCAAGAAAAATTTTCTGGTAAGTCAACTGTCTCGGTAACGCTGTCAATACAATCGAAGATTCTTTGATCATAACTATAACAAAATTCCCAATCTGTGGCGTTGGAGTTGGCTTGTGTCAAAGTATGATCTATTTG
>CAXFAS010000065.1:0-2022 GCA_964001175.1 uncultured euryarchaeote | reverse complement strand
CATAAGCATAGATTTGCCAGTTTCCACTTTCGGTTGCATCCCAAACCATGGAATTGAGATTTAGTTGGGATGTGATATCAGTTTCTTCACCACTGGATGAGTTCACTAATATCCAGGTAATTATGTTAGAATCATAGGAATTACCATCTGAATCACTCAACTGCGAAGAGAATGAAACCCATTCATCTGCAGTGATTGTAAATTGATTATTCAAATCGACAGAAGTAAAACCATTGAAATCTACAGCGGAAATAATAAAGTTCTCTAAATCACCCTTAGAAACCATAACTAAGATTTGTGTACTGAATATGGCTTCATCTTCGGTATAAGCGGCTTTTATTGTATATGCATTATTAGATTCATGAACTGGTGTAAATCTAGTTTCTGTTGAATTAGAAGTTTTAGATAATTCGCTCATATTTGCCCATTGTGGGTGCTCTATTGTCCAATCAACCTGTGGATACCATACATTTCCTTTGGCATCGTATGCTCTAATCTCGGCATCGAGGGTTTGATCTGCAGTTATATTAAATTGCCAATCGTTAGAAACATCTTCGTTGACTAAAATTTGCAGTTCTTCTATTATTCCTCGAGATACAAATACAGATACATTTTCTGAAAAGCCCTCATATGTAGCAATAAGAGTCTTTGTGCCTTGGAAGGTCGGTTCCCATAAATGTGTCAAACTAGGCGTAAGAGTTCCATCAGAAATAGATGTCCAGTTTTCAAGTGGAATAATTACCGGCAGTCTATTACCGTTGATGTCAATTCTTGTAGCATTAATCTCTAATATTTCATCAGCAGTGATCGCTGAGGAAGATGAAATTAATTCAAGAGATGCCATTTCTCCATATGTTACTTCGACACCAATTGAATCGGTCAAACCAGTAGATGTTGAAATTGTTATTGTCCAATTTCCAATCGATACACCAGTATAATCTCCAACCAAGACATCTGGCTGAGGTGGTTGACTATGTGGCGTATTGGTTTGAACCTTTACAAAGTTGCCATTACTTGTACTGAATGAATAAGTACCGACATCATCAAACCAAACTAGGTTATCATGCTGGTCATAAACTGTAGCATAAACAGGACAAGATGTTCCCGATGCTAGGATATTTTGACAACCCTCAATAATTACAGTATCAGGGGCACCAGGAGTAACTGTTACAATTAAATCGACTGAAAGACTTGTTGAAACTCCGGTCCACTGCGCAGTTAGGGTTTGAACACCGACAGTATGTGGTGAAAATACTGCTCCATTAACTCCTCCCATGGTACCATTGGTCGTGAAATAATTGATTATTTCACTAGTAACAATATTTCCATATTGGTCAAGAACATAAGAATAAATTTCTGCTGTTTCGTCTGCCGTAATGGTTTGGCTGAATATTGGATTGGTACTATTTAGAGAAGCCACCAGAGTAACTGGAATACCCGGAGAGATATCGATAACATAACTTGTACAGATTACTCCATAGCAAGCTGAAATTGTTTGAAGACCACTAATTGAAGGATTCAGAGAAATACGAGAAGTATTCAATATTGAAATAATTCCAGAAGTAGTACTCCATTCAATGCTTCCCCCTGAAGGTACAAATGGGTGATTTGTGTTTCCAAACTGGTCAAATGATTGAACATCAAAGACAATTGGAGTGTCAGAATCGAATGTTGTTGCTGAAGTAGTGATATTCAAAGCCGAAGTATTGGTTGTATGGAATTCAAATAGTGGTTTTTGATTTTGATTAGCATTAGCATCACTTGAATATACATTTACAAAACCATCTAGAACAGCTCCAGAACTTATTGGATTGGCTATTACTATCCAATGTCTTTCGTCATCAACTTGCATTCCCTGCATTGCGATTTGGAAATTTAAATCTGAGTCTGTGCTGGTGTAGGTTTGAACATCAAGAGGATTTATGTCATAATCAACCCCCGGTGTAAGTCCTGGATTAATTCCTGTAGTATTCCAAGTAATTCCATACTCAGTCCATGATGTGTCAAGGAATTCATGAATAG
>CAXFAS010000064.1:0-3129 GCA_964001175.1 uncultured euryarchaeote | reverse complement strand
ATAAATCAATCCAGTTGGGGAGGACTTGCTGTTGGATGGGGGTTTACCTTGTTCTGGTGTACAATTTCTTTCATTGTAACCTTAATGATTGGTGCACCGCTATTATCCGATCTCGGAACTGGAGACTGGCAAGAAACTGAAGGTGTGGTTATATCAAGTGAAGTCTACTCATCCCAGGATAGTGAAGGAGGAACTACTTATTGTTTAGATATAAGTTATGAATACACTGTCGATAATATCACATACATGGGTTACAGAGTTAGTTATAGTTCAGAGAATAGTTGTGATTCATGGTCACAAAACGCTGACAAAGATTATCCCGAAGGAGCAGAAATTTCAGTATATTACGACCCAGCAGACCCTGGTGAATCGGTTCTAGAAACAGGTTTTGCAGGGTTTGATTTCTTCCTTTGTTGTTTCTTTATTTTCCCGCTGATAGGACTCGTCATGTTATTTGGCGTATCTAAATCAACATTTAACAAAGTCATGAATCGTGAACAAAATATTTCATCGTGAACTAGAATATCATCACTTTTGCTTGAGAAAAATTCGATGCTAACTAGCATCAATATCATGAGTAAGTAATGTTTCAGCCAACCATGGACGAGCCGGTTCTGGAGGCTGAACTCATTGAAGAGTGGCCTGGAAATAAATCCAATTCGAGTGCTTCGTCCAATGCAGCATTAGGTGCTACGATTGCCGTAGTGTTGGTATTTTTACTATTGAGCAGAGTCATTGGGGCACCTCTTGAAGAACAAGCAATTGAAGAATCATTTGAAGAAGGATATACTTCAATAGCCGATCGTTATCTAAGGAATTACAATACAACAGAACAAAATTCTTATGTTTTAGAAAACGGTTCTATGACTGGCCCTGATGGAGCGTCGCTATGGACGGGGACTCACCACTTCGTCGAATTTGATTTACCAATTGAAGAGGGTGGTTCAGCACCAAATGGCCAAGTTAGTTTGGCAGTCTGGGTACCAATTCTAGAAGATAATATGACTGTTCCAGTAATCGCTGAATTTGGGCCTTATTTCGATGAAACCTCGGTTGAAACCGGTGCTATTGAAGAGCCTGGAACCTGGCTTGGAACTATGATGATTGAGCAAATAATACCTCATGGTTTCGCATTCGCTCAAGTTTCAGTAATGGGAACTGGTCGCTCAAATCATTGCATGGATTTGATGGGTAATGCTGAGCAACTCGGAGTTGATGCAGCTGTTACTTGGCTAGGGACACAAAACTGGAGTAATGGCAATGTCGGAATGATTGGTAAATCATATGATGGCTCTACCCCTTGGCAAGCAGCAATGTTTGGAAATGAACATTTGACTACAATCGTTCCAATTTCAGGATTGATTGGCGTAATGGAATTGATGTGGAAAAACGGCAGTAGTGAAGCAAGAGCGCCAATTATGCACAATGGAGTTTATGGTTCGTATGGATTGGATGGAGATTTAGAAGATACCGGAAACATGTGCCCTGACTATTTCGCTGGCCCTGCAACTGGCGGTGCTGCATGGGCTTGGGGCGGAGAGGCTGCCGGCAACTATTGGGGTGAGAGATATTTCCTAGACCGTGTTTTAGAAAATTACAATGGTAGTGTCTATTTGATTCAAGGAATGCATGATTGGAATGTCGATCCACATATGGCAATTCCAACAATAAATCGATTATATGATAGTGGAATTGAATCCAAAGGGTTGTTTGGTCAGTGGGACCATGATTACCCAGATAGACCTGATATTATGTTCGAGCGCAGTGGTGTAGGTAGAGGAATCGAAGCATTCCCTGAAATGGTACGAATGGATTGGATGCAAGACCTACTAGAATGGTTCACTTATTATCTCAAAGAAGAAGGCCCACAGCCCTGGCTTGGAGTTGAAATTCAATCTAATCTAGGCGACTGGCGCTTTGAAGACCGCTATCCAATGACAAATACAAATGAAATCTTTTGGGAACTGGGGAGTTCTGACTTATCTGCAATTGATGGCAACAATATCGTTCTTCCTGATGCTTCCTCTGGACCTGTTTATGAAACTCCTCCTTTGGAAGAAAACCTGTACTTTGGCGGCCTACCACGCTTACATGTTAATGTCAACACTGCGACCGTTGGTGGCCAATTATACGCTTTACTAGAAGACTGTAACGATGGAGTTTGTATCCATATTGGACATGCGATAATGGATCTGAGATACCACGCTGGAGGTTCTGAAGTACAAATCTGGAATCCATTAACAGATGAGATTACTGCTTTAATGGAATTCTTCGCAATGGATGTCGAAGTTCAAGCAGGGCACACAATCCGTTTGTCTATTCGTAGTACAGGAGAAGATTATCTTCCATCTGCTGCTTCTAGCATTTCTACAATTATTGATTCAGGCTCAACTTTGCAACTCGATACATTTGACCCAGAAACAAGAGAATACTATCAAACCGTGCAATGTACTGCTCAGGTATGCTTAACTAATGCCTAATTTCTAATTATCTTGAAAACTGAAGATTTTACATTGGATAATCCTCTATCTTTTTCATCTTCAAGGTCAATTTTTTCTAGACATTCAACTTCAAATCCATTTGAAAAATAATCCATTACTGCATGATCAGGAAGTGAAAACGGAGGCCCTTCCATCTCCTCTTCAGGATAAGAGAGAGTAATCAATAATCCAACTGCACCAGGCTTTGTTTGATTGTAAATTTGCTTAACATAGTCCTCTCTAAGCGAATTAGGTAAAGCAACCATAGCGGCTCTATCATACCAAGAATCTGCTTGAATCATACCACTCTCTAAATCAAATATATTGCCTTGAAAAATCGTAAATGGGGGGCTTGAATGCTTGATATGTTTATCGACTTTGATTGTTGAAGATTCCAATTTATTTTCTAGGAAAAAAGTCTCGATTGCTTGCTGAACTAGTTCAAGCCCAGTCACCTTGTGCCCCTGCTTTGCTAACCAAATCATATCAAGGGATTTACCACAAAGAGGAACTAAGACCTCACCCTCTTTTGGTGGATCAATACTAGACCAGTGCTTCTCTAGCAAGTCATTGAAAACGTCTCTATGCCAACCTGTTAACTGCTTGTCCCAACGATTGTGCCAGTACTCCATGGTTAAACCTCTAAAGT
>CAXFAS010000063.1:0-3970 GCA_964001175.1 uncultured euryarchaeote | reverse complement strand
ACCTATGGTGGCTCCTATTAGCGCATGGGTCAATGGGTCCATCAAAACACCTACAAAAAATTGGCTTGAAATAATGATTATAATTATTTGTAAGTAACCAGATCATCCTTGTCTGCCTTCAATAGCAGAGTTTAACAAGGCTATAGCAACAATCATTCTACGATCCATTGGGTGCCCTTGTGGAATCGTAATAATTGACTTTTTGATAAATGGATTAAATTGTTGGTGAAGAGTAATCCCATTATTTCCTGGAATTTCGAAATGATACTTAGCAGGAATTAATCCTCCGAATGGGATAAATCTTCTAAGTAAAGCATTACTGTCTTCAATCAGTTCTCCATATTGATTTCCTTGAACATCTAAAAGTTTCCATGAATCTTTGAGAATTGATTTTAGCCCTTGACGTTTTAATGATCCAATCTGTTCTCCGGTATTTGGATCTGTTACATCATAAGTGGACCAGACGTCAATCATTGATCGGGCTTTTATCTGTAAAAGTGGTTGCGTACAGGATTCATCGGTGTACAGAACAATATCTTCTTTGAGTTTGAAACGCTTTTGTTTTGAGTAAGCGACTATGTTGCCTTCCAAATCTTTGAACCAAAATGCTCCGCCGAAAATTCTTAAAAATTTGGTTTGAATTAGGTAATGGTCCATCTGGAAAAGTTGTGACATGATTCTTGGAGGGTGCGGGGTGTGATATATTTAACTCAAAGAATTCTATTCGGATTCTAAATTGTGATTGAAGGTTTTTAGCGAATCTGATGGTAAAAAAGAGGCGAAGGTGGCTAATAATGCAGAAAGGAGAATGCTTAACGACAATAACTGACCGGTATCTTGAGCTGGTGGGAATCTGCTAAAAATAACCAAAGCAAAAATTGACAGAGAGGTGATAGCAGCTCCCCAACGAGCATAATCATCGGAACGGTCTCGTTTTTCATTAAAGCTAGCATGCGATAAATAATCGGCTGCAAAGCCCATTCCAAGTAAAACTGCTGGAGCCGTACTCACTTTTCTACCACCCAAGTAACTGGCAAGGCCGTCCACTGCAATTCCAATAGCGATCGTTCCTATTGCAATTCTCAATGCTTTTTGATAAGAACCTGTGATAAGATATGAAGCGATAAATACGGCGAGGCCGGCAAATAAAATTTGTAAAATTCTAGACTCTTCAAAAGACTTAGCTAACTCTGCCCCTATCGGCAAATCTCCTCCAACAATACCTGAAAGGTTATTCATCCCCATTAGGTCTTCAACGTCATCCTTGAAATCCAATGCTCCATCAGCGTCTTTTCCATCGATAAATGCAGCAATTGCAACACCTTTGGTTAAATCATCTTCTATCAATCTAAAATCATTCATCAAAATAGATTGTTTTACTGTTCCAATCGCTGTATTCAAAGTAGTATTCTGGTTTATATCTAAATTAGGCACACCCATTACCAATTTTGTTTGAATTAATCCAGTATCATAAGAGATTATGCTGGGGTGTTGGGATATCTGTTGTTGAAATGCTAAAATTTCCTGAAATGCCTGTGGATCATCGCCGTTCGCATCAATTACTATCCACACAATAGTTCCTGAAGCAATCATGTAATTATCTGTCAAGTCTTGTAATTCATCTAATGATGATTCGTCCTCCGGTAAGAATTGCTGTATATCCAAAACTTCAACCCCTGCAGGCGCAGTTATTGCTATCAATAACAATCCGACCAAACTTACTGGCCAACACCATGCAAAAATGGAAACTGATTGCTTTTGATTTATGCTAATTTGTTCTGTTTGTTTTGAAAGTTTATTTTCTAAATAAATATCTTCTAGCACATACCTAGTCATTAGCCAGTCTAGGACTATTCCAATAATCATTACCAAGGCTAAACTTCTTTGTGCTTTTATCTGGGAAAAAAGGGCAATTGAGACTGCTGCGACTGTGGTAATCATAGCAATAAATAGGATTTTACGAATGTGATGTTTGTCTTTTGATGAATGAGTATACCAAAAAGCCCCATCGACCGCAACTCCCATAATAATGGGGATTGCAATGCCATCAATAACTGAAAATTTATGGCCTAATGATGACAATAAACCTATTTCTGCTACTAAAACTAAACCTACTCCGCCCAATGTTAGTATGGTTGACTTGAAACTTCTTAAGCCGACAAATAAGAAAATGAATAAAATAAGAATCGATGGAATTAGTATTTTATTCAAATCATCTTCAGCAATTTTTTCTGCTTTCTTAAACAGCATATTGACTCCAGCTGGTTCGAATTCATAGTCCGTATTTTGTGATGCTTTTTCACACCAAACTGTCAATTCAGACCAATCTGTAATTGTTCCTTCTTCCGAATCAAGCCATACCAACCATAGAATCTCATTTGCTTGTGGAGGCTGGGTGGCTGAAGAACCTGAGAAAGAAGGGCATGCGACCCCTAAACTGGTCTGCTTGGGCAAAAGAAGTAATGTTGTTTCCAAAGCTGATTGTTCTTGAGAGGTTGAATTTTTACTACACCATCCATCTTCTAAAACCGGCTGTAATACATCATTCCATGAAGATGCGTTCTTGATGTCCCTGTTTCTTGATTCTAAAGCATCTGACCAACTGCTAAAAGGTGTTTCTAAACGATTGATAAAAGTGGTTGTTGAATCATAGGAAAGATTTCTATTATCTCCTGAGATTAGGTCGCTCTCTATCGAGAAAAGATCCTGTACTCTTGAGAAATTGGAGGTCAAAGGACCTTGGTCTTCATGGCTAATTCTGATTATTAGTTGTTGGTTTAATTTGCCACCATCTGACTGCTCACTAATCCTATTGCTTGCTTCATCATCAAAAATTACCTTTGTGGATAATGATGGTGAAGGGGGATTAATTATCGCTAATAGACAGCCTGTGAGGAGTAATGCAATGATTACGTGTTTGATGCGATGTGCCTCCATTGCATCACCTTAAGTTTAGACTCATCATTTAGATTACATTGTGGTTATTTCCATTCCATCCATTGACCAGAATTAGGATCTCTGTAGAACCATGATCCTGTTCCAGGAGGGTATTCTATTGCCTCATAACCATCGATGAATTCGCCCCTTTCAGTAACGGGTGGTTGGCTAGGTGGGTTTCCTACAGGACCTGGATCATCAAACAGAGAATCATCTGATTCAAGCCACTTATTGGATTCTGATTCCCCTCTACCTCTAATGAACATAACAAGTCCAATAATGATCACAATTACTACAATTGCAATAGAACCTCCAATGACTAACATATTTCCTGAAGTACTATCTGAAGTATCTTCTCCTTGGTCAGTAGAGTCTGATCCAGAGGTTTGGTTTGTATTATTGGTCTCATTGGTGGATTGGTTTTGTTGGTCGTCAATATCACCAAATGGTGTATCGTCACTATTATCGCCAATTCCGTCGCCATCACTATCTTTCCATTCACTTGAATCTGCAGGGAATAAGTCTCCTGCCACGCAACTGGACTGGACTGGTATCAATCCATCACAATAGCCATCACCGTCAGTGTCTGCTTCTAATGGGTTAGTTTGTGGGTCGGAAGAAATTTCATCAAGATCAAGTAGGCCGTCGCTATCATCATCAGTGTCAGCGTTATTACCGATGTTGTCTCCATCTGTATCTGTCCATTCTGTTGGGTCGTTAGGGAATGCATCCAGCAAGTCTCCAACACCATCGCCATCCATGTCTCCTGGCAGAGAGCCGTCATCGATTCCTTCTTCAGTTACTACAATGGTGAATTCCACAGGATAGTATTGCCCTCCAGAGATTCTAACTACAATAGTTCCAATCGGTATTGCAAAAGAACCTTGGCCGTTTTCATCAGATAGAAGACTGGACAATGTTTGATTTTCTCTGACTAAGGTAATGGATAGTCCCTCTACAGGATTATTATCCTCGTCAGTTATTGTTACCAAAACAATATCACCGGGAGATGGGTTTTGCGGAGTGAACACTA
>CAXFAS010000062.1:0-4486 GCA_964001175.1 uncultured euryarchaeote | reverse complement strand
AACCTAGTAGCCCGCCACCATCGGGGCCTCCTTCCGGACCTCCTTCTGCTAAACCTAGTAGCCCGCCACCATCGGGGCCTCCTTCCGGACCTCCTTCTGCTAAACCTAGTAGCTCACCACCCTCGGGGCCTCCTTCTGGGCCACCAAGTAAGAGTCCGAAAAAGCCACCTAAAGTCCCACCTAAATCAAAGAAGCCTCCTAGGCCGCCTATGTGAAATTTAGAGGTATCAATATGTCTGATGGTTTTGTAATGGAACTCTGTGGCAACCGCGCTGCTTGGCAGATAGATTTGGATGGCATTGATAGTATTGACCTAGAAGTTGTTGGAGCGAAAATTGAATCTGATGGTTATGAAGTCGGAATTAGAAATCGATTATGCTGGACATTTACAGGCCCATGTGACCTTACACTATACCCCAGTGGTAAATTACTAGTAAAAACCGAAGACAAAGAGCTTGCTGCTGAAGTCGCTAAAAAACATGTTTCTGAATGGACTATTTTACAGTGAGAATATGGATGAAATTTCAAGTAAACTGATTGAACATCTTGAATCAGGTGGAGTTGTTGCCTATCCAACATCTACATTACCGGGCCTTGGTTGCTTACCAATCAAAAAAGGATTAGATCAATTATTTGCTTTGAAAAATCGTTCTGATGAACAACCAGTCAGCCTAGGTGTTTTTTCTTTGGAACAAGCAGAAGGTTTAGTTGTTGTTTCCGATTTTGCTAAATCACTATTAGATGATTTTCCAATAGGTAGCATAACATTAATTCTAGATGCTAAGGAGAAATTAGATTCTAGATTGGGAGGAAAAAAAGTTGCAATTAGAGTTTTTGCTAACCCTGTAGCAAGAATGTTAGCCAAATCTGTAGGGCCTATTACTGCTACAAGTGCAAATCCCAGTGGCGTTGAACCGAGTAATATAGTCTCTATTGCAGCAAAATCTCTTGAAATGAGCGAGGATTTTGTTCTAGATGGTATTTGTCCAGGAGGCAAAGGTAGCACGATATTATCTATTGATAAAAATGAGTTAGAAAATCGTGGATTCTCGGTAAGCATTATGAGAGAGGGCGTTGTACCTCAAGCAGACGTGATGGCATGGATGAGGAAAATACGCTAAAATATTGGCGTGATGCTGGCCATGTTGCTCGTAGAACTCTCGAGGCTATGAAAGAAAAAATCATACCTGGAGCAACATTTCATGAAGTCATCGAGGCTGCTGAAAGATTTATTCATCGGCACGGAGGTAAACCAGCATTCCCAGGGACCATTGCTGTAAATGATTTGGCAGCACATTTTACTACTGATCATAATGTTTCTCCTGTTCAAGAATGGGATGGTGAAATGACCTTGAGTAAGGGAGATTGTGTTAAAATTGACTATGGCGTTCATATCAAGGGGCACATTGGAGACAATGCGTTAACCATAGAAGTTGGGAATACTAATAATCATACAGAGCAAATTAAAGCAGCAAAAGAAGCTAGAGATGCTGCTATTGAAATGTTACATCCTGGAACCCCGTGGCACAAAGTTGGAGCTGCTGCTGCTCAACCTTCACTCGATGCAGGATTTCAGCCGATTAGAAATTTATGTGGTCATCAATTGAAGCCTTGGGAACTTCATGCAGGAGTTTCAGTACCTTCTTATGCTTGTGGGCCTGATAATAAAGGCTTCAAAGGAGTTGTAGAAGAAGGCGGCGTATATGCGATTGAACCATTTAATACTACAGGAAAATCAGGTCTTATCAAAAATATCGGTCAATCCAATTCATCAAACATTTACCGATTAACTGGCCTTACAACCTCAAAAAAAGCAAGAGCAAAGGGGCAATTAAAGCCCCTCGGCGCGCAGCTCGCAAGAAATTTAGAAGAAAGATATTCTACGCTTCCTTTCGCTGAAAGATGGGCCTATCCGATGTTAGAGAAGCCATTTCCTGATGCTGATGAAAGTAGTCGCCAGAGTAAATGGAATGCTTTAGTTAAGAAATTGATTAGCATTCGGTTCTTAGAGACATACCACGTTTTGGCATGTGCAGATCAAGGGAATATTTGTCAGTTTGAACATACAGTATATGTCTCAGACGGCGGTCCTGAAATCCTTACTGTTGAGTGAAAAAATAACATTTTTCAATTAATTTTATTGTATCGTTCTGTTTAGAAATCGAGTTATCTTTGTTTTTGACTCAATAATCAATATAAACTGTCAACTATTGGTTGGTTATGAACGGGGCTGTAGAAGTTCTGTTGAGTGCATCCCATCCCCTCTGCGTTACTCTCACCCTGTTCACCTCAATTTCACTACAGCCGCGAGGCTGAATAAAATGTTATTTTTTTGACAGATGTTAGTTTACAAACAGTATGCTCCAATGCGGCGGCAAAAAATAACATCTGGAATATGCGCGCAGTATCGCGGTTTTTGGCCTAATTCGGGACATTCATCGGCGCCAACATTATATAGGACGCTGACGGTGGAGAACATACTCCCGGCAACGGGTATGGAGGACAAAAATATGAAAAACGAAACAAGAAATGATGAAGCTGTAAGCCCAGTTATTGCAACTATCCTAATGGTTGCTATTACTGTGGTATTGGCCGGTGTACTATACGTATGGGCCGCAAACCTAGCAGAGAGCAACACCGACGGTGATCTAGCACTCTACTCCTTTAGTGGAGCAGATGGCGCTGGCGCTGACGAAGTTGTAGTAACCATGGACCAAGGCGGAGACCTAGGTTGGGCATCTGCTAAGGTTAAGGTCGCTATTGGCCAAGAAGCTGCAGTTACCGCTGGTGACTGTGCTGTTGACGCAACTGCACCTTGCTACACCACAACTGAGACTGACACAGCATGGAACGTTGGAGAAGCTGTAACAATCACAACCCAAGGTTGTGGAACTGATGCAACATGCACAGTTACTGTTACTATCTTGAACGACCGTGACGGCGTCACTCTAGATACTTCCAGTATCGCAATGGAGTGAAGTAGGTTAATACAGCCTAATTAAAGATGAATATATTCTGAGGAATATAACTGCCCTCCTGGGGACTTCGGTCCTCAGGGGGGCTTTTTTTAATTTTATTTTTTACTTGAATTTAAGTCTCTAGTATCAGTATGCTGATCCCACATGTGAGAAGAAATACCTCTTAACGAATTTACCCTAGCGATAAGTAAGTATTCGAGACCTGTTAATATATTACCAATTTTACCTAAAAGAGGCAAAGTAATTCCTTGTCTAGTACATAGCCATGATGTTAGACAAAATAATTCTACAATTCCTAGTGATGCATGAATCATCGCTTCATTTCCTGTAGGCATACCGCTTATTCCAACTAAAACCCATCTGGATAAGGCAGATAAACCAGCACCTAACGCTAAAAAAGGAGAGATATTATGAAGATAATTTTGTCTTTTGAATATCTTTTTGAATTTCGATAATGAGCGGAAATTGGAATTATTTTTTTGCCGCCTAAGTAGATTCTGTAAACCTTGGCCTCTCCTTATCTTCTGTCTTCTTTGCCCTTCAATGGTTGGAGGTGCAATATCAGAAAATGAGGCTTTATCATCGTATATCGATTTTAATCCAGAAAGCCTAACTGCAGTAGCAATTTGTGCATCATCTGCATTCGACAATTTATCTATTTGGGAAATATCTAATGCGCTAGACCTCCACATCATACATGACCCTTCAAGAAAAGGCGTACTATCAAAATTAGACTCTCCCAATCTAATCGTTTCAAACATATCTCTATACTGACGCTCAGAGTCAATTCCTCGCTTTCTTATCGCCTTAGCCCCAACCGCACCAATAGTAGAATCTGAAAACCATCCATACATTCTCTCAATACTGCCCTCAGTAATTGTTGCATCAGCATCGGTCATTAAGATCAATCCCTCAAAATTCTGCTTTGAAAGATGATTCAATGCGCGACAGACTGCAGGGGTTTTACCCAACCTTTCTTCCATTTCAATGAGCTCAATTGATTGAAATTTAGATTTATTTTTACTGATCCATTCATTGGTTAATTCAACCGTATTATCATCAGAAGATGAATCAATAATCAACAAGGATGTTTTTATTTCATTATGTCTTGCCAAGTTATCTAATTTATTCTCGATAATTTTACCCTCATTCCACACTGGAAGAAGAATCATTAACTCTTCTTTTGGCGTTTCTTTCGGATATTTCAATGGTTTTTTTATCCACCTACTAATCGAGATTTGGTGTTGCAGAAATGGCAAAAAAGCAAATGCCCCTAGGGTTATTTGCGAAATTACAGGAATCCACACCATGTACCTGCCAATACCTTTCTGATTTTGACATCTTGCCTTGTAATTTTTATATTTACGCTATTTCTACCACTATACTCATGATGTCGTAGTATCTGGTAGTGATATGCGAAGGGTGCTTCATATCGGTCCATGTGATACACCTGGAGGTATGGCAAAGGTCATGAGTATCTTAGCAGAACATCCTCCAGAAGGATGGAA
>CAXFAS010000061.1:0-4721 GCA_964001175.1 uncultured euryarchaeote | reverse complement strand
ACACCTTGAGCGATATCAAATACATCTCCCTCTTCAGTCAATAATGACATTGTATATTGAGTAATATTCAGATCTAAGATAGGAGTGTTATAGATTTCATCAAATATGGAACCGCTGATGTATGTAGTATTTCCAATATGTGTCCAATCTTGTCCCAAAACAAAATTCCATCCAATGCCGCCTTTAACTCTCAACAATCCTGAACCATTAGAGATATCATACAATTCGGAGCCGTTGAAAATAACTTCCAATGGATAATCCTTGGCTTCAAGATTAGGATCTAAGTCAATGCTCACAAAAATAGAATTGGAAAGATTCCTAGTTGTATTAAACCAACTCCCATTAAACTTAATGTCAAAATCACCTTCTACAAAATCAACTGGAATAGTTCTATGGTCTACTGCTTTGATAGAAAATAATGCAAATGTTCCTCTCAATTGAGGTGATGTGATGAAAGCAAAAGAAAGACTGCTTCTCAAGATGTAAGGTTCACCACTGGAAAGATTAGCATCGTCCGTTGCATCGATAGTATTTGGATAGAATCTTAATTGGAACTCAATTTCTCCTGCAGGAGCATTCGCTAGACTTGCATTCAAATTATATTGCAAAGCAAAGGTACCATTTACAGTAGTATTGAAAACTTCACTCCAAGGAGCAAAACTTCCGTTTTCTCTTATGGAAAGAATAAGATCTCCTTCCATATCAACAGGGTTGGTACCGGAAGAAACTGCAGAACCATTTACCCATAGATCTTGTCCTACAACAAATATACTCTTATCTGAAAGAGGTCCTTCAATTGTTGCAGTTAGATTAGGTGCTTCACGGATATCCAAATTCATAGCCAATGAACTTGGCCTAATATGATGTTGAGGGGTAGGAGCGCCGGGAATTGACTGATCATCAACCCATCCTTCATACCACAATGTAGCTGGTATAACTCCTATATTTTCACTCACATCAAGTTCTAGTGTCACAGACCATAAACCGCTCGGGGAAACTAAACCGCTAATATTATTTGAACCGTTGAATGAAGAAGTAAAAGATAGCCAAACCTGTTGAACTCCAAACTTATCAGATATTCCTTCAGGCTGATTCTCTAAATTCAAATCACCCTGGATTATGGTAGTTGATCCTGCACCTACTACTGGAGAGTTTACTGCAAGTGGAGTTGAATGATTTAATATTGAATCATCTGTAACGTTAATCAAAGCCGAATAAACAACAGCATTGCTTGGAATGAAACCACTCGATTGGAAGACAATAGCAATAACGTGTAGACCTGGTAAACTTGCTTCGGCTGGAGTCCCATTGAATGAGAAGTTTCCGTCAGTATTAGTAATTTCAGTTCCAATTAGTCTTGAAGGAATAACTGCAGAACCTGGGACGTCTGAAATTTCCTCAATTGGAATCAAATAAGCATCCAAGAATGAATTATCTATTACAGATTGATTTTCAACATACCTAAATTGACCATCGATAGTGAAATTTTGACTAGCATCTCTGTCCCAAGTCAAAGGTGATAGTGTTTGATTAACAACTTCAACTTCTTCAGCATCTGGGCAGGAATCAAAAGGAATCCATCCAAGATCTAAAATCGATGAACCAGTATCGAGTTCCAGCCTAACTTCACCCCAAGAAGACTGATGAATTGTTGAAACAGTATATCCATTACCATTCCATTCACCACCAACATAGCCTGTAACATATCTTGCAGGTATTCCTGCTAATCTAGCCATAGTTACAAATGCAGCATTAAAGTCATTACATCTGCCAAACTGATTTTCAATGATGAACTGAGCCACATCATCTCCCGGAGTAAGTGAAATAGAGTCGTGATATCTCTTGAAATCAAATGTATCATTACCTTCTTTCAAAAAGTCACTTATTGCTAATGCTGAAGAATAAGCATCTAAAGCGCCAGAGGATGAAACAACCTCATTCGTAACGTTCAATACCGTAGAAAGAGGATTTGTTAAATCAGTGAATTCTGGAGTAAGTTCTAGTTGGTAACTTTGATTGGAATGCGGGATTGTGTTGGAGGAAATTGAGTCCCAATCATAGAAATATTCTTCATTCTTGGTTTGAATAGAATCTATTATTCCTGCTGTTAATTTCAAATTATGAGTATCATTACTTCTAGAAATTAAAGAAGAAGGATCTGACCAAAATGTAATGTTAGAATATTGAGAAGATATTGGAATAGAACCTCTTGTTAAGGAATTGTTGAATGTAATTATCCAATCGACTGAACCGTTAGATAATGAAGAGTCGGGTAAGTTAGAAAGATTGGTTATGGAAGGTAATAGTTGTTCATATGGGTGTACTGTTTCTATATTGGCATAGGTAGTTCCAGTGTAGAAATCATTAGTATTTTGGCGCCATCTATGAATTTGATTAATATCAACTGTTCCAGAAGAATTATTCGCCCAGAAAACTATTCCTTGAGCTACAATATCATCAGTTGGATCTAACGGGTTGAAACCTGAACCAACACAGCCAGTAGCCCAGAACGGTTGAGGACACTCATCACCGTCGATCATTCCTCCGCCATCTGTATCGGGGTTTGTCCAATCTGTTCCAGTTAAATTTTCTATGGCATCTGGCACTCCATCACCATCAAAGTCCTCAGGAAGTACATCATCAAGAGGATTATTTTCTGGATTGGTCCCATCAAAATACTCAGTTCTATCATCGACACCGCCACTATCAGAATCAAAATTTAACGGGTCTGTAATCCAAACATCTCCGGACCCATTGAAAACTCCAATCCATGAAAGATCACAACCAATAGTTGTTTCAAAGTAATTGTTCAAGCCATCAGAATCATCATCAAGTAAATTAATACATGGCTCATTTGGATCTGTGAAATCAAAAACCTCATCAAAATCACTAACTCCGTCAGAATCAGTATCCACTAATGAAGGATTTGAAAAGAAACCATATGTCCCTAGTAACTCTTCCCAATCTGCTAGACCATCGCCGTCAGTATCTCTGTAATCATCATCACAATGCTGCTGAGTAGTGGCCAATGTTCCTGCAGCAAATGCAGCAGTATGGCAAAAAGAGCCGTTTCGATTTACTACTTGAGTGACTCCAACTGGCGGTAAACTAGAAACTCCAACTATAGATTGACCAAATACGCTAGAGTATGTAAACGAAACCAGGGTGCCCGAAACATTATACCACCCAATACCACCATTTGGATTGAAACCTGAACCGTTGCTTACATCAATGATTGTTGTCCCAGTAGTACTAGTTATTTGAGTCTCAAAATTGACAAATGAATCACAAGGGTCTGTACCATGTGTAGCATTAAGTTCTTGACCGTCATCTACTCCTCCAAAATCTGAATCTGCTACATCCCATAATGTACAAGACATATTTTCTTCCCAGTTCTCAATACCATCCTCGTCTTCGTCACCTGAATCTTCTTTTCTTGTAGGATCGGTTTCACCTGGATCTATTTGCCCATTACTATTGTTATCTTCATCACCATCATCTAATTCATCACCATCGGTATTATTATTCCGAGGGTCAGTAGCCTGTGCAGGATTTCCATATTGCCCATTAACCTCAACACCATCTATGATTCCATCATTATCTGTGTCTGCTGCGGTAGGGTCTGTAAGTAAGACAAGTGCCTCATAAGAATCATTCAAACCGTCGTTATCACTATCGCTTCTTTGAGGATTTGTTGAAGTTATTCCATCAACTTCTGCAGTGAAGGTTAGACAACCTTGGAGAGGATCACAAGGAGTAGTGGTTTCAGTAGGAGTTCCTTCAGGTCCATTTCTAAAACATGGACTTGAACCACACATAGTATCCCATGTTGGATTGATATATTCCAATAAATTGTTCAGCCCATCGCCATCTGGGTCTCCATTAGGTCCATCGGCATTAGAGGGTGAAGTTGCATTAAGTCCGTTAGCTGCTTCCCAACCATCAGGCATTCCATCGCCGTCTGTATCCCATCCTGAAACATCTTCATCAGCAATACCGTCTCCATCATCGTCGTCTGAACTACAATCAGCGTCACCATCACCATCTGGATCTGCAGAATCTACTCTACCATCTTGGTCATCATCAAAACCATTAGCACAAATATTTCCGACTGGATCTTCGTCACACAAGATAGTATTTCCATTACCATCTGCACCTGTTGCTCCACAACCTGGCCTGTTATACTGCATTGCATTTTCTTCATCCCAGTTATTTACAGGAACTGTTCCATTCCACCATACACCATTATCAAGAATCGTTGGTGTAGCACTATTATCCCAATTAGAAGGCATCAGGTAGGTATACTCTTGTAAATTAGACATACCATCTCCATCTGGATCTCCTACGGCGCCATCATCATTCGCGCTCGAAAGTGGGTCAAGTCCATATTTCCATTCCCAACCGTCAGGCAGTCCGTCGTTATCTGAATCAGGGTCGCTAGGTAATAGATTCAACAAAAATTCCAAACCATAAGTTAGGCCATCACCATCTTGATCAGTGGTAGCTCTAGCCTCTGAAGATACGAATTGAATTGATGCAAACACAGAGAACAACATTAATGCCACTAATGATAATGACTTGAGTTGTTTTTTGTGATGAGAAATTTGCCATTGATGCTTCGGCTCGGAAGATAATGAAGGCTTTCGCATGATACTCATACATCGGGCTGCATTAATGCTTCATAAGGCAAATGGTACGATGTTCATACAATACATCAAAAT
>CAXFAS010000060.1:0-5694 GCA_964001175.1 uncultured euryarchaeote | reverse complement strand
CAATCAAACCACTGTTAGTCATTAGCGGACTTCGGTCCAAGTCTAGAAGCGTGATAAATCTCTTGATGTTGAATCGGCAATAAAATAATATCAGTTGATTGTTTAGTTTGTTCATGCGCATCAAGGTAATATCGTTGTTTATGCTCATATCGTTAATGAGTTTTAGTCAATACGTGATTACTACTGTCAATGCAGATACGAGTTCTGAAATAGATAATTGGCCTGAAGAAGATGCTTGGCTAAACATTAGATTAAATTCATGGGATGCAAATCAATCGATTGAATGGGATAATGGAGGCGGTTTACCAGACCCCCAATTCAAGATTTGTGTTGAGGCTGATTCGGTTTCTCTCGAATGTGTAAATACTCCAACCTGGGATGATCAAGTTTCATTGTCTAACGCTTGGAATTATTCGATTAATATTCCAGATGATAGCAACTCTCTCAATATAACGATTGAATGCGAGGATAACGATGCATTGAATGATGATGAATGTGATATGAACAGTGAATTTGACCAGTGGAAATTATTCTATGAATACAATTGGTCTGCTAATCCAATAATTTTAGTTAATGGTGCTGGTAATCAAGAGGAGTCTAATTCTTGGAAAAGCGCTAATTCCAGTTGGTTACTAAGAATTGGTGGACTTGATGATTTTGATAATAACCAGATATCAACTTATGAAACATTTGATTGGGATGATTTAGCCTCGGTACGAGCAAGTTATTCACTAGAATACAATGGATCAGGACTTTCGGTAGGCTTCAATACTGTTCCAAATCTAGGTGACACTGAATTTCCAGGTTATGCGGGGATGTATGCAAATATTATATCATTCACAATAAATCCTTCAACTACATTTTCTGATGGAAATATTTCGGAAATGAGGTTGAGAGTTTCGTTTAATAATAATTTGAGATTAACTTCTATGTGGTCCGAATCTCAGGGTAATTTTCAGTTATTAGATTCTCTCTCAAAAACTGATTTTTCCCATACTGACTCATCATATTTCTCTTACATCGATTTAGTTCCTACAATAGACCAATTTACGAGTAATATGACAATTAGATTATTTCGCATGCTGCCAATTAGTGAAACATCATTGTCTATATCAGAGGTAGGCCCGTTTAGGTCAACAACACTTAACTGGACAGCATCTAATGGAACAGTATATCCTGAAGTTTTCCTGAAAGAATCTTTCCATATCCATGGTTCTTTGTCAGGTTTTGGTAGTTCATATGATGATAATCCTGTAAATAAATGTTTGAACATTTATATGGATCCGGACGAATTTACAAGACCTATATCAACTGTTTACGTTGATAGTTCAGGTACAGACAACATAGGTATTTTTGAATGGTTTAGTGGTGATTCCTTGCAGAATCCTATACTAAAAGGAATTGAAACTACAGGCGGAAAACTCGAAGGTTATCGAACTTTGAGAATTGCTTTTCAGCCTGATATAAACGTAACCGAAGGTTGCGACCGAGACTTGAATACTATTCTCGGAGGGGAATATATTGACATTGAAATTTTGGTAAAGTCAAGAACTGAAATGTTGAGTAACGGATTGACTTATATCTCTGATGGAGTAAGTTTCAATGGCACTCCACATGCAGTTATTGAAGTTAAGATGATGAGAGATAGACTTGATTTGGCCGTCGAAAATGAAGAAATTAATTTCCAGTTTCAGTACTTCTCAGTATGGGAAAATAATTGGGTAACAGCACATAATGTATCTTCATTTACGAATGAACAAGGTCTGGCTTTTGTAAAATCAAATTTTGACAGGGAATCTTGTCTATTGACTAATACTTGTTCTAGGGAATGGCGCGTTGTTGCATCGTATTTCGGCTCTACTTTTTTCTCACCAGTTGAGCAAGGTATAATATTCAATATCGATATGACTGCTATGGAAAAAGCCGAATTAGAAAGCCAAGATACAGAATCGAATTCTCGATCTAATTCTAATTCTAATTCTAGAGCAGGAACTATTTTTGCGTTTGTAATTTTACTGATACTTGCAATTATGACAACTATTAGATATAAACGAAATAAGCCAACACGGAATGGTAAGATGCCGATTTCAAGAGATAGACAAACCAATACTATTTCAGGGCAAATGCCAGTAAGACAACCTACTCAGCAAGAAATAATGCAGAGATTAGATAATGAAAGGAGAGTTGCTCAACAACAAGTTATGCAGTTACAAAAACAATTAACTCAGAAAAGTCAGATGACAGATTCACAGATGGCCAACTTACAAGAAGAACTTCAAAAGATGCAAGCGAGTATTGTAGATTCGGAAAAAGCCAAGGCTGAGTTACAGAAGAAATTACAGGAATCTGAGAAAGGTAAGACTATTGTACAAAATATTACTTACAATATTCAAGATAGTGCAATATCTGGTGATATCAATGCAACCGTTAATCCTGACAATGATGATGACTGAATTGACACAGATTACAATCATACCAACTGGCTGACTTCTCTCCAAGTCTGCAAGTCGGAGCCAAGTTCAGTTGATTATCACACAGTGTAAATGTGGCATAAAATCAACATGTATCATTTCTTGTCATATCTTGTCCATTCTTCATTTGTGTCTTGATCACGATACCAAAAGTCGTCGGACTTTGGTGGCCATTCAAGCCATTCATATCCGTCGTCCACAGAACCAGTCATGCCAATTGGAGGTTTCTGTTTACCAGTTTTCCACTCTTCGAGAGACTTGCTTGGCGATGTAGCTATGAATAACTCATCAATATCTTCGGTTGACCATTTATCTCCAATACCTTTCTTACCCGAATCGCTTCTGAATATCACAATTAGCATTGAGCAAAATGAGACTACAACTGATGCGATTGCAACGTACAAAACCCAAGGGGCAACAGAATCTTCAACCATCACTTCAACCTGGCTATCTGTGGTTTCTGAATCCTCATCCGGACAGTCCACTCCATTCAAAACAATGTACTTGCCATCCGGACAAATGTCATACTCATCAGAAAAGTCAGATATCGGATCGATTATAATATTGGTAATGTTTGTTTCATTGGTGAACTGCTCAGATTCAGGACATTCAGCGACATCCTCTACTACATCTAAGGTATTTGGACACAGGTAATACACCTTCACATCGCCACTTCCTGCGCTATTGTTGTTGTTGCCATTACAGCAATCTAGGTCCTCTATGTTGTCCTGACAACCGTCAGCGTCAAAGTCAGTATTTGAATTTGATAACCAGTTAGTTATCCCTCTTGGGCAAGCATCTAGATCGTCAATTATCCCGTCATTATCATCATCATTATCTTCGCTGGAGTCTCTGCACCCATCACCATCATGATCGGTAATAGAGCCTGAAGACCAACCAATTACCCCAGGATTACAACCGTCTGAGCCATCATTTACTCCGTCGTTATCGTCGTCTAAGTCTTCTAAATCTTTACATCCATCTTGGTCCGAGTCATAACCAACACCAGTAAGTCCTCGAGGGCATAAGTCAAGTATATCGACAATTGCGTCTGAATCATCGTCATAATCCTCTGTGTTATCTTCACATCCGTCATTGTCATGGTTGTTTAAGCTATTACTCTCCCATGCTAAATCGCTTCTTTGACATTCATCAGAATCATCACTAACCCCGTCATCATCATCATCTAAATCACAAGCATCGCCTTGGCCATCAAGGTCATAGTCGAATTGATCTGGATTATTTACAGTTGGACAGTTGTCTCCTTCGCCTATTCCATCGCCATCATCGTCTACTGCAAAAGTAGTAAAAGACTCATACCAGGTATTACTTACTCGCCTGTCTTCCCACACGATCAAATCTCCGTTTGGACTAATAGACATTGGATACATGTGATGGTTATCCCATGATTCAATAGGCTTGAAGTCGAGAACTCCACCGTTTTCATAGTCAATAAAAGCAAGACCGCCCAGGTGGCTGCTACCATCAGGCAAAACAACATCACTTTCTCCACCACGTCCTTCAAAGAAAGCTGCAAGGTAACCGTTTGAGCCGATTACTGGTTTCGCTGAATAATCATTGCTATTCCTATCCGTATTTTCAAAACCTATGGTTGTGTGTGACAGATATGTTCCTCCAGAATTAATGGTGATGAAGGTTTGGTAAGTTGATAGTGAGAATTGACCGGGAAAAGCAAAATAATTCGACTGATAATATCCTCCATCTAGAGATTGAAAGTGAAAAGTAATATCGCCATTTTTGTTAGCAAAAAGATTAGCGAATCCTTCATCTCTTTGGTCAAAATATTCCCTGATTTCAGTACCGGAACTTGCTGATATCGGTTCGCTCAAATCCCAATTTCCTGCACTGGATAACTTAGCGATAAATGCAGTTCGCTCACCGTGTTCAGTTATATCACCGGTGAAGTTACTTACTGTGTCCTGATTTTCTGGTGTGTAATCTTCTGTAGTTCCCAATAAGAAAATATTATTTCCATGAATCAGTGATGCAGTGAATTTCATGGAGGTATAATTAACCACAACCTGATTTTGCTTAATTCCGTTTGAATCAATACTGAACCAAATATGGCAATAGTCATTACTAGGATTTGACGGACAATTAATGGCTTGTGAATCATATTTGATGGAATTTTTTGTAAAGGCAAAAAAGTGAGTTTGAGAGCCTACTACATCGATCAGTAAGGGGTTATAATCATAGGTTGGATTTTCATGGGACACCTCTAGGTTTCGTGCCCATTTACCACCATTCTCATCAAATGCTCTAATAGTGTATTCTTGCAATCCACCATTGCTATTTTCCTTGAACACGACAATCAGGTCATTGTTGGCATCTAGCTCTTGCTTGATTACATACTCTACTGTCCACCCACGTGTTTGCATTGAATCAGCGTATTGCCATCCTTGTTGATCGTGATATGCCACTGCAAATCGATGTCCGCTAACGCTAACCTCGACATCATTATCAAATTCAAATGTTCCTGTATTGTATGTCTGCCAAGTCATATAGAAGGTATCTTCGCTAATGATGTGGAGGCCCATTAGACGGCACTCGTTGTCGTTCCACGTATTACAATCGTTACGAGTTGATGTGACGTTTTTAGTCCATTCTAATATTCCATTAGGATTGTATTTCAATATGTAAATGGCTCTTTTATCTGATTTATGGCCAGTTTCTCCGGGTTCTACCGGGTCAATTTCAACATTTTCGTCAACAAATGCGACATAGAAGTTGCCCAAATTATCATATCCATAACTTCCATCCCAAAAGCGAACTTGATGGGTAGCATGAAGTTGTAAATCCTCAGAAACCTGTAATTTCCAACCATCAACCCAACTAGTAGGTGAAACATCTTGTTTCTCCTCCCCGGCAACGGATTGAATGACCGTGCTGGAAAGAATCATAATCAAAACAATAAACAAAACTTTTGGAACCTTCATTAAGCCTGCCATACTGATATATTATTTCTATTTGTTGCCCATAGTTTCGTAGTACTCAGTGGGGTTGGTGACATTTATACTTAGAAAAAGTACGCAAAAACTTTGATTTTAAAACAAAATCACGCTTTTTCCATTAATGATTATCAACTCACGGTTTTAATTCAAAATTTGAAGCGGGCAAGGGTTTCACTCCATTAACAAATAGGAAAAGCAATGATTATTGCTTTAATGGCAACTTGGGGTTCTGTTGCTTGGAAGAAATTAAC
>CAXFAS010000059.1:0-6372 GCA_964001175.1 uncultured euryarchaeote | reverse complement strand
TGGCTTAATCGAACTCCAAAAGCGGTCGCCTCTGGCAGGATCAACCAGATTTCTCTTGTAATGATCCTTAGGCTACTTGTCGCTGAAATTCATTTGAATTTGCTGTCCTAAAAAAATTGGCGAGAAAATAATGCACTTGAGCTTCTTGCACAAAATACGTCATAATCTCGATCACCTACCTGACTTTGAGCGATCTTCCGTGGGTGGAAGGTTTCTCAAAATCGCAATCTCTTCGGCTTCACGTATCGAGAGGATGGCGGCTGTCACAGTCCGAGGACTCTGCCGCCAACGCCGTTCTCAACAACGCAAGCAACTCCCCGACTAACCTCCCATATATCAATATACCCTACCGACAAGATACATGAAATGACTTACTGCAAAGCCATTTCTCTAATTATCAGAACGATTTTCTATGAGATAAAAATTGTTATTTTTTTGATTGATTTTTGATTTCGATTCACTGCGACCTATGTCAAAATTAATACTAGCAAAAAATAAGGATTTACTGAATTAATATATGGAAATTATACCCTTCATCAAACTGAATAAGCCAATGTTTGGGCTTAAACTAATACGATTACTCAGCACCAAAGAATTGCCTAATCATTGGATGCATTTCCATGGCTTGTTCTTTCTGGATCTGTTCATAAGTACGCAGAATAATACCTACTGCCAGCAATAGACCTGTACCAGTAGCATTACCTACCGTTCCAAGTAAATCAGCACCTGCTGCAAGTAAACCTACAAACGCACCTGAGAAATAAGTCACAGGAGGGATATAATTCTCAAGGATCTTTTCAAGAACCTTTGGATTTTTCCTAAATCCAGGTATTTGCATACCAGTTCTCTCAATTTGCTTAGCTACATCCTTTGTACCCATATTCGTGGTATCAATCCAAAATTTAGCAAATATCATTGAACCTACCGTCATTAATACGACATAGAATAATACGTGAACCATGATTTGAGTTAGGCTATGACCAAAAGCGTCACCTTGCTGGTTTAGCAGCGGTAGTAACCAGTCATTAACCCCATTCACCATACTAGCATACCATGCAAATCCGCCCGAAGCTGTCGTCTGACCTTGTTCATAAGTTCCAATATATTTGGAAAGCGATGCCGCACCATCCCGACCTAATAGAGGAGTTTGGGATAACGTTGGATGACTCCAGAATAGCAAAGTGAACATATTGATGTTAGCTAGTAAAGCAGCCATCAAAATAACTGGAATATTAGATGCATAAACTAGACGAATCGGATATTTCCCTCTGTGTCCTCGAACTTTACCGTGGGTTAACGGCAACTCAAGTTTACTTGATTCAGCATATGCTACAACTAAGAATACAACAATGGATGAGAATAACGCAGCCATCGGATTAACGTGCGTCAGTAATATCGTTTCAAAACCATTACTCGATATCATTTCATAATTCGTCGCTTCCCTGAACATGTAAAATATCATCGGTAATGTACCTGAAGGTGGATTGCTTAACGAGTATCCTAGTCCCTTAGTTACAGGCAATGGTGATAAGGTTCCCACGAATGTTGATTGTGCAACTCCTGCAGCAATAAATAGTGACATACCTGAACCAATACCCCACTTGCTTACCAATTCATCAAGCAAGAATACAAGATAAGAACCTGCGAATAGTTGAGCGACAATTACGAAATTAGCCCAACCGATACCATATGAATCAATTAGGAACTCTTGAGGGTCCAAGAAACCATAGGTTTGCGGTATAGATTCGATAGGAATCATAATCAAAACTAATAATTTTTGAACACCTTGGTACATAGCTTTGTCTTCGGAATTACTCAAGTCTAAACGAATAATCTTAGCACCTGCGAAAAGTTGCATAATAATTGATCCTGTAACAATTGGTCCAATACCAAGATGCATTATCGTACCAGATGCTCCAGCCATAATCGACCTAAATCCACTAAACAAGTCAAGAGCTTGTCCGGAAAGTCCGTATAGCATTACGTTGGTCATAGCGAAGTAAATAATCAAAACAAATGTAGTTGTCCACATTTTTTCATTGAATCTGACGTGTCTTTCAGGCTTAGTAATAGTTGGATAAACATCTACGAATCTACTGAGAGCGTACAGTCTACTACTCTTATCACCGCTCCACATGAAACATGTAATAATAGCAGCAGCAGCAAATCCTAATAGAACAATTCCTACTAAGAAGAAACCTACTCCTTCATCATATCCACCCCAAGCATTTGGTCTAACATACCATACAGCGATGGAAGTAAGTGCTAACCAACCTATCAATTTACCATATCTGCCAATAACAGGAGCGTCTTTCAAACCCTCTGGTAAATCTCTTTGGAAACACCACATCAAATAGGCAACATATATCACTGATAAAACCAAACCAAATTGTGCTGCAGCCATCTGTTCGGAAGTACCGCTAAGCTCATCTGATTGCCAGTAAATTAGTAGACCAAAGTACAATGCACCAGTAAGTGCAATTGCCCAAGGAATTGGCTTATGTTTCATATTAAATCACCTTTCAAAGTTCACTCTTCTTCCCATTCACCAAATTCATCATCACCGCTAGTTTCTACTGATCCACCAGCAGCACTAACTTTTTCTGATGCCTTGGCACTAGATTCTGATACAATAACGGTTAGAGCAGAAGATATTCTTCCGCTGCCTAAGAGTTTATCAATTCCTAATTCTGTTAAATTCAATGTGTCTTTTCCGTCTGCCATTTCTTCAAGTTGACCTACGTTGACTGTTATGTTGACATTTCTCAAAGTAGGATGTCGATTGAATCCATGCATACCCCAATGATTTGGCATATACTTAATTCGAGTCATGACTCTATGCTTATTAATACCAGCATTACCACGACCTCCTCTCTTTCCAGCACCACGTCCGGCTTTCTTACCACGTCCATGGTATCTGTTTCTTCCACGATGTTTGTTAGCTTTAGTACCCATCATATCACCTCAAATCATTCGCTCTACTAGAGCGTCTATCTTATCTCCTCTTGAACCAAGCGCTCCACCGAGAACGAAAGGTCGCTTTATTCCACCCCAGCCTTTAGTGCCACGAGGTGGATGAAGTCGGAAAACTCTCTTCAACCCAGGAATTTGCTTAACCGTAGCATCATTAGTAGCTATTGCTTTGGCAAACTCTCCGATATTCTTGAAATCTGAATTATCCTTGACAAGGTCGTCAGTCAAAGGACTATCACCCGACATTCTACCTCTTTGAGAAAGCATTTTTTCGATTAAATCTTCTGTGGCTTCTCCCCAAGTGATGTAATCTTTGGCCTTTTGAAGCATACCACGGTATTGATCATTTTCTGGAATGATAACCGCATGATTTACTTTAGTCAAATTAAGGTAATCCATTGTCTCTCTGATTGAGCGCTCAACACCTACGTTACTTCTAACTCTTACAACTATCCAACTCATTCCATCTTCCTCCCTTTGTGAATATATAGCCTCTCTTTTTGCTCATTGGAAATTCGAGTCGAATTGAGGTTTTTCAAAGCATTGAATGTTGCGGCTGCATAATTGATTGTGGTTCGAGTTTGACCCTTAGTTCTAGATAGAACGTCAGTAATTCCTGCAAGGTCTAGAACTTTCTTTCCTGTTTCACCAATAACCAATCCTTTACCCTTAGCAGCAGGCATCAAAGTTACTCTAGTGGAAGCAGAACGACCATTGATTTTAATTGGTACTGAAGTTCCTGGACCGGTAGATGATTCCCATGAACCATTTCCTCTTTGTATTGAAATTATGTTTAACTTTGCTGCAGTAATAGCCTTACGAATAGCCATTGAAACATCCTTTGCTTTGGCCATTCCTAGGCCGATATATCCATCACGGTTACCTACACATGCCATAACATTGAATCTTGGTCTTCGGCCACTGTCAGTCATTCTTTGAACCATATTGACCTTGATTATATCATCTTCAAGATTCGGAATTAGTGCGTCGACTACTTCAACTTCTCTAATTGGAAGTCTAGAAGCCAAAGCTTGTTCGAAAGTTACGATTTTTCCTGCCATAACAGCGTTACCTAATCTTGTCTTTGGAGTCCACTTCCTTAGAGCCATGATAGGGTCATCTTGGTTACGTCTACGTCTACGAGGATCTCCTCCAGAAGTATCTTCTGATTCTTCAGGATTAAATGCTTGAATTAGACCTGGCGCCATTTGTTGATTTTCTTCGTCGCTCATTAGTATGCCCCCTCTATTTTCTTCTTAGTTGATTCAACTGCTGCTGATACATCATCGTTTATGTGTGAACCGTTAATTCTCTCATCACTAGGTAGAACTTCTTCACCGTGAGGAATATCCATTCCTGCATCAATCATCCCTTTGAGAGCAGAAAATACTCTGCCACCAGGGGTACTACCTGCAAGTCCTATATCGAGAACTGCTTCTTTGCAACCCATTGATAGAGATGCTTTACCAATAGCAAATCCTGTTAGATAACAAGCAGGGACTGATTTTTGTGAGAATCCTTCAGGCCAACCATATTTCTTAGTGAGATCTGAACCTGTGACAGTTGCTTTAACTAAATCGCCGTGAGCTGCCCAATCTACAATTTGGCATGTCACTCTAGTGTTAGAAACTCTAACAACTGCTCTTGGTTTGTCACCACGAAGCAGTTTCAGTCTTCTGCGATAGTCAGTTAAACCTGCTTTTCTTCTTCTAAAAATTGATCTTCTACGAGTACCTTGCATCACTCATCGCCTCCTTTGAGTTGAATTCCTTCGATTGTCATTTGTGAGTGCATGTGTGCAATTGAACGGTATGAACCACCTTTAGCCTTCAAGTAATATCTACGATATTGGGATCTATCAATTGTTTCATCGTCTCTTAATTCCTTCAAAATACGTCTTTGAGATCTAATTGTTCTCATCCAACGATTCTTTCTTGGATTTCTAGCATTAGCAGAACCTGCTCTCTTCCCTTGGCCTTTTCTTCGACCTTTTCTCTTCTGTTCCAAACGGATTCTAGCTCTTGCTCTAGATGTACCCTTGATAGGTTTTGCTCGAATCCACCCTTCGTCGATGAATTCTCTTATATCATCGGTTTGAACTGCTGAAGCAACTTGGTCAACATAATCTGGATTAACCCAAACTCTGTTTACACCACACTTCAAGATTCTAGCTGCTAGACGCTTTTGATTAGTAATCTGCATCAGATATCCCTCCTTCGGTTTAGGACACGGATACCTAACTCATCAGCACGAGAATAAATTTGTTCTCTCTTTCTTCCCCCAACACTTCGGCCAACTCTTGCTGCCTCAGTTTCTGGGTCAATATTATCTAAGTCTGTAGTATTCTGAACCATAACTTCTCTAAATCCAGATGGATGAAGCCCTCTAGCTGCTGCCACTTTACCATGACCAACACGAACAAGGGAACTTCTATATTTGTAGTTTCTACGTTGCTTGCTGTCCATTCCGTGAGGAGCTCTCCATCCAGAACGAGATAGACGCTTGTATCTAAACCACTCAGTTCTTCTAAACGATGGAGTCTTTTTCTTCTGCTCTTGACGAAGTGCCAATGCAGCTTTCATATCATCTGAAAGTACCGGCTTCTGTTTGGCCACATGACCTTCATCTTCTTCCTCATCCCAGTCATCATCGTCATCCCAGTTGTCATCTTCTTCATCGAAATCTTCTTCATTCGATTCTTCAACAACATCTTCAACAACTTCCGATTCCTCTTCTTGGTTAGATTGAGATAGTCTCTCAATAAGATCGGCTTTCTTACCAGAAACTGGTAAACCTTCCTCTTTAAGTAACGCCTTAAGTTCAGCAACAGTCATATCTTCATAATTATCTGACATCTAAATCACTCCTTTCCTACGAGATAAATTCCATCTTGGAATACACGGCGATCTCGATTTTTGACCGTTACACATCTTTCGATATTAGCTGCAGTTTGACCAACGTTTTCCTTGTCGATTCCTGAAACAACAACATCTGTCTTATTACTGACTTTGACTTCTACTCCTTGAAGAATATCTGCAGTTCTAGGAACTTTTTCTCCGAAATAATTGTTTACAACGAATTTATTTCCTTTAACCGCTAGAGTCATTGGGAAGTGAGAATATACTGCTTTAAGATTATATGTGAATCCATCAGTAACTCCTCTAACCATATTGTTTAGATGAGCATTCCATGTTCCTGCAAGAGCCTTCATCTTTCTACGAGGCATATCTGTTCTTACAATCAAACTTCCACCTTCTTGGAAAAGATCGATGTTTGAATTAACAAATTGCCTAGATAAGGACCCTTTAGAGCCCTGAATAGATACGACGCCATCTTCACTAAGAGATGCTGTTACACCCTCAGGGATGGTTACGGAATGTTCGATTCTGTCGATTTTTA
>CAXFAS010000058.1:0-6372 GCA_964001175.1 uncultured euryarchaeote | reverse complement strand
CCATCTTGCTATCGCTAGTACCCATAGAACCCATCCAGTATCATATGGACTTTTTATCATACATAAGGGGCGCGATGAATTTGCATACCAACATGCTGATTTCAAGATATTTTATTGGTGAGCAAAGATAGTTCTAGGCATCAAAATAAATTAAAATGAAACAGTGAATTTTGTATCACAGGCAGGACAATCAATATTTCTCTTACCGGGTTTTCTTTTCATTCTCAGCCTTCTATCACATCCAGGACATGTGACTTCAACTCTAGGAACATTAGGGTGAACTGTGAAATTATAACTGCACGAAGCACATTGAATATTTGCTGGACGCTTGTCAACACCAACAACTAGAACTTTTTCACACTCAGGACAACTAACTTTTTCTTCCTTCCATTTTCTTCTGGTTACTGGATGTTCTACTTTGACTTTAGAATCACACATAGAACATTGAATTTCACCCAATTCAGGAGGTAATAATTCTTGACATTTGGGGCAAGAAAGCGGAGGTGGTGCTATACGAGATTCTATTCTTACCTCTTTTTCTTCATCCATAAAATCACTTCTCCTCTTCCATCAACACTATTTTTCCAGGTACGAAATTCCAAGGTATCTCTAATTCAATACCGAGGTCTTCTGCTAATTTTTCGAATAATAATTTTGCTCCTACCTTATCCCTAGAACCTTCCAATGAGATCATGTGAATTCCTGATTTAGATTCTAATAATTCTCCAATTGAATGCCCAATCTCTGCTTGATTAGAATTTACAATATTATTTACTGGCTTAATTATTCCTGGCATTTCAACTACTGTTGAAATTCTCCACCACCTAGCTCTTCCAACATCCCTATGATTCTCAACCAAATTTAGAGAGGCTAATTTCTTCAAATGGTGATAGAGGTTGTAACGGTCGACATTGACTATCGATTGTAGTTGTACAGTACTCATCTCAGGATTATCCGATAAGGTAGAATATAGATTTCTACGTGTGGGATGGGCGAGAGCGGCAGTGATTGGGTCTGCTTGAACTCTAGCCATCTTCGCACCTAACACTAAGAGGTGCCACTAGGGTTTAAGATGTCGCGTGTAAATCTATTTCGGGAGTATTTTGTTTGACTGATTGAGTGAAGTAATGTTGTTTGAATTGCTTGAATACCGCAATAGTATCAAACCACAAGGTTTTGGTTATGGCAATTAAAATCGCTAACACATTATCTTTACCTGCAAGCCTTGCTCCATTCAAAATTACCAATAAGACTGATGCTTCGTGAATCAATACCCCTACCCATAATTGATCATACCATCCATTTATTACAGCGATGACTAATGTGAATGTAATCAACATAGAAATTGCAATATTTCCTACAATAGCATTATGCATCTTTCTAGACAAATCATGTAATTCAATTAGAGTTCGTGGTTCATCACCAGGGAACATGATGTCTGCTGCATCCATATTTACTGACTCTCCTGTACCAACAGCGATACCAACATCGGCTACTGCAAGAGCTGCTGAATCATTAAATCCATCTCCTACCATCATTGTAACATGGGTTTGCGATCTTTTCTCAACCCAAGTAACCTTTTGTTCTGGAGATAATCCTCCATGAGCAGATTTATCCGGCAGGCCGATTTGTGATGCGAAATTACTTACTGAGGATTGTTGGTCTCCTGAAAGAATCTCAACAGAAATAGAACGATTATTAAAGCCATGAATCAACTCTTTACTTCCTGTACGTGTATCGTCATGAATAAATGTAAATAGAGCAATTGCAGTGCCTTCTCGTGCTAAAATACTCATCCCAATTCCTTGTTTCTTCGCCTCACCAATCGCTTTTGAAATGTCTTTGTCCATTTTAATTTTATACATATCAGCCATATCAGCACGGATGAAATATACTTCTTTACCTGAAACTGTACCTTTTACACCTGCTTCAATATCATTAATGCCAGAGACTTGGGTAGGAGATATATCTAGTAGTTTCAAATGCTCTAAAATTGCTTGAGCGTATGGGTGCGATGATCTTTTCTCAAGGCCACCCGCAAGTGCTAAGGTTGCTTTCTTCTGCTTACCTTTAGCAATAATTATTTCACCAATTTTAGGTTTACCAGAAGTTAGAGTTCCGGTTTTATCTAATAGTACATGGTTTACTTTCGATAATCGTTCTAAGATATCGCCGCCCCTTACGATAGCACCCATTCTTGATGAGCGTGATAAAGCGGCTGCATGAGGCATCGCAGCAGCCATTAACAATGCACACGGGCAAGCAACAACCCATAACAGCAAGATAATCTTCCAATCATCAGGGAATACAGTATACCACACAATTAAAGCACCGAAAAGAACTATTGGAACCCAAATAGCCGAGAACTTCTCGATTAGATTTTGAATTTCGGGTTTCTGCTCTTTGAAACTGTGAACTGCTTCGATAATACCAGAGAGTCTTGTTTCATTACCAACTGCTGTAACTTCAAGTAAAACTGGTCCTCTAGCAAGTATTAGACCAGCATGAATTTCATCGCCTACCGACACTTCAACTGGTGCTGATTCACCGGTTAATGGTGCTTTATCTAAAGCACCAAAGCCCTCGATAATTTTGCCATCGGCAGGTATTAGTTCACCACTTCTAACCTCAATTATATCTCCATGATGTAATAAATCAAGTGAGATAATTTCGCTTTCATCATCCTTTTTTGGATTTTGATTAAATAACATAGATTGTGAATTGGAAATATTAGATGGCGATAATTGAAAAGAAAGATTTTCGATTTTCACATTTTTTTCTTTATTTTTCTTAGATTTAGAAATCATTCTTCTGGCGGTTCTTGGGATTCGGTCTAATCCCCCTTGCATTGCTTTACGAGCCTTTTCAAGAGCTGAGTTCTCTAAATGTGCTGCAATTGAAACTAAAATAACAACCATCAATGCTTCTTCCCAAAAACCAATTATTGAGGCCCCAATGACAGCGGTACTTGTCAAAACTTGAAAGCCCATTTGTCTTGACAAAAGACTAGCTATAGCCTCATTGAACATTTGTAAGCCGCCAACAAATATTCCAATTGAAGCGATAAAACCAATCATTAATTTTGGCATACTAACCATTTCTCCAAGCATTATAATTGCCAATATGGGAATTGCAACCATCCCACCAAATAACCTCCACTGATCAGGTCTCAATCTAGTACTAGATACTTCATTGTAAATTGGTTTAGTTCCAATAATCTTTGTCAAGGAGTTATCTCTAAGTTCAAGCATTTTTTTACTAGGTGCAGGAAGTAACTGAACTAGGATTTGATTATCTTTATTCACTTCTACATCTAAAATACCGGGTTGTCTAAGGAGTAATTTTTCAACATCTCTCAGACTAATTTTATTTCTTTTTGCTACAACTCTTGCATTTACTCCAGATAATTGATAAAACGAAAGATTCGGTGGATGCCCCAGCGATTTTAGCACTGAACTAACTTGAGAGACAAAACCATGTTCTAAATCTACTTTCAAACTTACTTCACCAGTTGTGGCTGAGACTTTTACTTCAGTTGTATGTAATAGATGGTCAAGCGCATTGAAGGCTTTACTGGCACAATCCGGACAGTCCATACCAACTAATGGCCATTGTACTTCATAGATTCCATTAGGTTGTTCGACCACTGTATCATCGATTATTTCGGCCTCTAAAATTTGCTTTTCTAATTCTGAATCAGCGGGTGATGGTTGCTTCTTTTTTACTATTTTTGGTAATTTTAATTTGGATTTAGAAGCCTTCTTAGTTTTAGTTTCATCTTCGAGGGAGAGAAAGTTCTCAACATTATCTTTCTCCGCCATGCTAGTTCTAAGAAATTATTCTTCATCAATTCTCGCATTAAAGGATTATAAATCAAGAAATGAAACCATGCGAAAATTCATCACTGTTATTCACTTAGACCGTTTATGAAGTGGCTACCTGACAACTGGAAACCGAAAGTTGTCGCTGTCGATATTGATGGTACTCTAACCGATGAGAATAAGCGAATTAATCCTAATGTCATAGAAGCATTATCACGTTTAGAAGAAAATGGAATTCCTGTTATTCTAGCAACTGGCAATGTTAGAGCAATCACATATGGACTTTGGAGATTTTTGAATTTAAGCGGCCCTATTTGTTGTGAAAATGGTGGCGTTTTGTGGCATCCTGATTGGGGAGAAACAAAATTTAGAGCCGATGGAAGTGAGGCAAAAAAAGCAGCCCAGTGGCTAGCAACAAAAATTGAAGGGTTAAATTGGCAAGGTATTGAAACAAATCAGTGGCGTGAAAGTGAATGGTGTCTATCTCCAAATGAAGATTTAAAGCGAATTGAAGAATTGATCGCTTCAAGTCAATGGTCTCATCTCTCAGTGGTCAAAACAGGGTTTGCTATTCACTTAATGGAGCCCCAATTATCCAAGGGTTCGGGCCTTCAAATTATACTCAAAAAAATGGGATTATCAGCCGAAGATCTACTTTGTGTTGGAGATGCTCCAAACGACCTTTCAATGTTTGAAATCGCTCGTTGGTCGGTTGCAGTGGGTGGTGCTTTCGCATATGTAAGCGAAGCAGCGGATGTTGAGTCACCTCATATGCATGGAGAAACTATCGAGCCTTTAGTCAATGCAATCCTAGGATAATAGTGATTAGCAAAATTACAAATCAATTAATTAGTAGTGAGTCAACCATCAATCATGAACAAAGCACTAGTATTACTGATGATGACTATTGTTATTGCTGGCTCTACCGCTGGATGTATAGGTGAAAAATACCTAGATAGATTAACAGGTGAAGACTTGGATAACGACAAAGAGCGTAAGTGTAGTAAAAAATGTCTAAAAGAGTGTATGGACACAGAAGAGTACACTGAAGAAGAGTGTGAACGACGTTGTATTGAACAAGAAGATTCTAATCAAGAAGTGGTAGATGAATCTACTGAGACTCGTGATTCATCGGACCAGTCAGATGAAGAAACTAGAACTGATGATTCATCGGATCAGTCAGATGAAGAAACCAGAACTGACGATTCAGAAAGTGAAGAGAAATGCTACAATGAAGACAGAGAAGAAATTCCTTGCGAATAATCTATGTTAAATTAAAAATTATTTCAGACTAGGTCTATTCACAAGCACAACAACTTCACTTACCCACTGTAAACTGAAGGTTTTTTTCAAGGATTTACGCCAGCCATCAATAAAATTACTCCAGCAATAATTGCCGGTATCGTGGTATGTATGGTCGCCCAAAGACTAGCAGCTTTGTGCCGAACAAGTAGTGGGAACAATGCATCGCCGTCTTGACTGATCGCATTAGCAGCTAATGCCGGGAATGAAATTATATCTTTAGTATACGCTGTTATGGCAATGATTTGCGGCCCACACCCAGGTATTAAGCCAATTATCGATGCCCCTAAAACAGCAATAAATCCGTCACCATAATTGCTCAAATCCTGCTCCGAGACGCCGCTAAGTAATATTCCAAATTCGAAGACTAAATACGCAATCATAACCCAAAAAGTGACGAAAGCCGTTTCACTAGCAGAGTGAATCATAGTCTCTCGCATAGAATGTAACTTATCTCCAATTGTTGCTTCTGTATCGTCGCCTATCCAATTCTTCTGTGCAATATACAATATTACTGAAAGACTGGTTCCAATTAGTCCAACCCATGTTATGAAACCATCCATACTGGTAGGGTCAAAGGATAATTCAAGGCTATAATCTGGATCTTGACCAGACCAAACCAGTAGTAGAATAGCAAAAATCAAACCAATTATAGTTACACTCCACCATACCAAATAACCCTGATGAAGAATTTTATAGCCAATACCTCCCGGTTCTTCGCGAGATAAGTCATCCAAGATTGATTCGTTATCAGAGTCTTTTTCAGGCGGCTCTTGACCGATAGTAGGTCCAAAACGACCCAATGGTTTACGTGGAGTTGTGCCTGTCATATCAACTAGATATCCCCACGATACACCGGCAACGAAAGAAATGGCATGAACTGCTATCAATGGGGCGACGAAACTAGAGTCGGTGATTGCTGCCCCAATCAAGACAAAGGCTGAATCTCCTAACGTGGCGATTAAAGTGGCCAATACTGTCCCATATGTTACATAGCCACGCGCATACATCGGCATCATAACAATGGCGCCACCACAACCGGGGGTTAATCCCATCAAAGCCCCAATTACTGGTTGTAGTTTCTTTTTCTCTCTAATATATTCAACAAAACGTCCGCTGGTAGCATACTGTAACCAACTGAACAGAAACACCATCGCAGCGACGAAAACTGTAACTGCGAGAAATGCATCTCGCATACTGATAACCACAATCTCGACGACTTCGTCAAGTGTGACCATGACTAAGCGAA
>CAXFAS010000057.1:0-7137 GCA_964001175.1 uncultured euryarchaeote | reverse complement strand
GGAATTAGTGATACATTCTAAACCCTCCGAATCACGAATCCAAGTATCTTCGATGCCAATACTGCCCTCTTTGTAAACAACCTTTGGCTCTATCGCCATTGTTCCTCCAACTGGCAAAGGTCTGTCAAAGCCTCGTGCAACTACCGGGGATTCATCAAGTTGTAAACCGACAGAATGGCCTAAAAATTTACTTTGATCTGGTTTCATACCCATCAAATTATCTTCATATCCCATTTGATAAGCCAGTTGTGAACCTTTCTCCCAAGCAGTCGAACAATCGTCACCAATACCTAGTGATGAAACTACAGTTTCACTTACTTCGACCATGTCTTCTAGCCTTTGATGCCAAATTTTAGATAACTTACCAACGCTGAACATACGGGTTTTATCAACCACATATCCTCTGTGAACATGAACTAAATCAACTAAAATTGGTTGATTTTGCTTTATTTTACTAAACCCTGAACCCATACCTGACAATGGGTGCGGGCCTGTTCCACCAATAGCAGAATCAAAGAAAGAAGGAATTCCTCCGGCTCTACCAGAAACTATCACTCCCCTATCGCACTGTAATGGGAATCGGCGCATTTGGATATTACCTCCAAAACCTTCACTCCTACTGACTTCTTCAGCAGCAGCAACCAACTCTAATTCACTAATTCCTAATTTCAATTTTGACTCAACTGCTTCAAACATTTTTGCCTGTATTTGAGCGCTGGCTTTCATCTGTTGGACTTCCCATTGTGATTTTATTTCTCTAATTTGATGAATAATTGATGTGGCATCTTTGCAGATTCCTAGAGTAGAGAGAATGCTAGTAAACCGTGATGCGAAGTCGAACGGGATTTCTCCGAATTGTAAAGCAGGAGCCTGTTCAACGCCGCGTTGTTGTAAAAATTCAACCAATGTCTTCATTCTGGGAAATGGTACGATTTCAAATGGTGAGTTGCCATCACCTGCTTCATATTTTGCTCTTGAAAGAGACCTTCTAACCATTAATACTGGGCCATCTCCACCATTCTCCTTACTAGCCTTTGAACCACTAGCAGGAACAAATAAAGTTGCATTTTGTCTACCTCCAGAAAAATAATACAAATCAACTGGATGTTGAATGAAAACACCAGCGATATTATTTTCTTGTAGCGACTTAGATAATACTTCGATTCTATGTTCAAGCTCCGAAACAGGTACTCGCCAATCTTGGCCTTCGGGGCCTAAAACCTCAGTTTCAAACAGCGACCCCATGATGTGGTGCTGAAGTTTCACATTGAAAACTACTACTCTTAGTTGACTTTGTAGAATAACGATTACACTAACTTCAAGAATGAGTAAGCGTTGGAATAACTATGGAGAATTCACGGCCCAAGGTTGTCAAAAATATTGGGTTTGCTATTATTATTATTGGGTTTGCAATGTTATCAATGGCTGACCCCGAGGAAACCTCAGAACCTATCGAACCGCGAATATTGGTTGAGAGCGGGGAAAATGAATCAGGTTCATTCACTATGAATTTCAATGACAATGATTGGGAGATGGATTTTTGGATGGATTTCGATGAATGTGAAAATATCGAATTAACGATAGTAGATAGCAATAATACTGTAGTTTTTGATGACAATGACTTCAGAAATTCTATATTTTGCTATGGTAATGAAAGTCCAAGGTTCGATTATATCTATGGTGAAACCTATGCCTATGAAAGCAATTACGCATTATTCATAGCAATGTACAATGTTGTTGACGATGAACCTCTTGAAGAAGATATTTTTGGAGTTATCGGCTCACTTCTCTGCTGTTCAGGGGCTTTATTAGCATCTTTTTCTGGAGGTTTGGCCTCATTTGCTAGAAATCAAAAACAGTATTCTGTAGGAATGATGCCCACAGAAGGAATTATTCCCCAACCAGTTGTAGAGGATCAAAACATTAACATTGAATATAATCAAACCTATATGACTCAACCAACTTTCGCAGAGGAAAATAAATCTACAATTAATAATCAAACAGAAAATAGAGTTGAGGAAAAACCACAAAGATTAGATTTGGAAAACTCTGATAAAGAAGAAAAGAGTGAAAAGAAAGTAAATTTCTGGGATAATATCTAATTTTTGTTAACAGTACAACTCAAAAGCCGTCACCTTTTGGACTGACCAATGACAAGAGTATTGTCTTTGGACAGTGTTAATGTCGAAGGTAAGACTGTGCTTGTTCGCGTTGATATTAATAGCCCATTAGACCCGTCGACCAAAGAATTCCTCGATGATACTAGAATTAGGGCGATTATTCCTACCCTAAATCGACTTTCTAAATCAAAAACTGTTATACTAGCACACCAATCAAGACCTGATAAAGATGATTTTACCTCAACTTTAGGACATTCAAGAGAGTTAGGTAGAGTTCTTGGTAGAACTGTGAAATGGGTCGAAGACATTCATGGCGCTAAGGCAATGGAAGCAATTGAATCTTTAGAAAATGGGGACATCCTAATTCTAAATAACGTGCGTATGGATGAAGAAGAAGTTTCTTTCAAAGGAAATTTCGCTCAGATGAGTGAAACTAAATTTGTACAAAGGCTAGCTGGCGTTGCAGACTTGTTCGTCAATGATGCTTTTGCTTGCGCGCATCGTAATACGCCATCTGTAGTGGGGTTCTGTAATGAATTGCCCTGTGTTGCGGGTGAACTGATGAGATATGAAATTGAAAAATTGAATCTTGCTCTTAGTAATCCAAGAAGACCATGTATTGCAGTAGTTGGAGGAATCAAAGTTGCCGATTCGGTTTCTGTTGCTGATAACATGCTTAGAAAGGGGATTACTGATGAAGTCTGGGCAACTGGTGGAGTCGCAAATCTTCTAATTGAATTATCTGGTAATGATATTGGCAGTATAAATCACAAATTTTTGGTCAAAGAGCTAGGTAAATCATACCATTCAACTGTTGAAACCGCCAAGGCCTTACTGAATGATTTTGCTGATAAAATAAATCTTCCAATAGATTTGGCGGCTAATGTTGAAGATAATCGTGTGGATCTAATGGTCGAAGAATTACCTATTGATGCTCCATTATTCGACATGGGAATTAATTCAATTATGAGGCTTTCATCGGCAATAAAGAGTGCTGGAACAATCATTTTGAATGGCCCTGCAGGAGTTTTCGAAGTTGAAGACTTCGCCCTAGGAACTATTGAAATGTTAAACGCATGTGCTGAATCAAATGGTTATGTTGTTGTTGGAGGAGGACATACTGCCACCTTGATTATGAATCGTGGACTTGCTGATAGAATGGGGCATGTATCTACTGGAGGAGGCGCATGTCTAGATTACTTAGCTGGAAGAATTTTACCAGGTATAGCAAGTTTAGAGGTTAGTGCAGACAAATTCTTTATGGATGTAACTAAAACTGTAAACTCAAATGATTGAACATGGTTTATACCTAGTATTCTTGAAGGTTAACCTCCAGCCAAAACCATGTCAGACGATGCTTGTGCGCGGTATACCAATACCGTACTCTATGAAAATGGAGTCAAGCATGTTGGAGACATTTTACTTCATGAAGATGGAAGTTGGACCAAATCTATTGGAGATGAAGATGTAAAAGTTGAGATTGATGGTTCTAAAAGATTGATTACCAGATCTCTACAAAACTGGCATACTCATTTAGCCATGCAATTGAATGCTAGAGACTTTAGTGATGGCTATTCTTTAGACAGGTGGTTGAATGAAGCAATATTCCCTACAGAGTCTAGACTTAATCCTGAATTTGTCAGAGTAGGTTCAAATGCTGCGGCTGCTGAAATGATTAGAACTGGTTCAACATTTGCGGCTGATATGTACTTCTACCCGACTATTACTGGAGACGTACTTGAAACAGCCGGATTAAGAGGGTTAATTGGAGGGCCTGTAAGTGATTTTGCATTACCTTCACACCCTGATGCCAAATCTGCATTAAATGAACTCGATCAAGTTCTAAAGTCGCAAAAACAAGAAGACAAAATTCAGTATGCTATCGCCACTCATTCGGTTTATCTTTGTAAAGAGGAAACTTTGACAATGGCTTCTGAGCTAGCAGACAAACGGAATGCTAGATTGCACATCCATGTCAGTGAGACCAGAAAAGAAGTATCTCAATGCCATGAAAAGACTGGATTATATCCTATAGAATATTTAGATAGTATTGACTTTTTCAAGCCAGGAACAATTTGTGCACATGCTAGTTGGGTGAAGAAAAATGAAATTAGGATGTTGAAAAATCATAATGTAACTGCGGTTCATTGCCCTTCTTCTAATATGAAAATTGCATGTGGTGGAACCATGTCTCTGCCTGCCTACATGGAGGCTGGTGTTGATGTTAGACTAGGAACTGATGGGGCTGCTTCTTCGGGTAATGGACTGGATGTGCTGGCTGAAGCAAGACTTGCATCATTGGTTCAGCGACATGACCACTGGGATGCTACCTTGCTGCCAGCAAGTGAAGTATTCGAAATGGCAACCAAGGGTAGCAGAGATTGGGCTGTTTGGGATCTAAATGATATTCGAATGCGCCCATTAGGTCGCTCGGGCAATAGACATCTAGCAAATTTGGTTTTCAATGGAGCAAATTGTCTTGACTTATGGGTTGGAGATAAGGCCTTACGGCTAAACGGTGAAACATTAACACTTGACGAAAATGAAATTATTTCTAATCTGGATAATGCGGTTAATTCTTACTATGATGGGATTGAATAATCAATCATATTTGATTAAAATATACCCGCAAATACCCATTAGGAAAAACATAAAATATCCAGTGATGGATAATGATAATCTGACATCATACTCGACATTTAATTCTAAATCTTCTGGGATTTCGTCACTCAATGTACCGATTCCAACATAATAACCACCATTTTCAACTGTCCAATCAATACCTGTGGAATTATCAATTCCTACTACCTCATATTCAGGATCTTCAACTTTGCATTCAACACTGCTTGGAGATATCAACTCAATAGGGCTTATTTTATCGCATTGCTCTTTCTTTTCACTATCAGCAATTACTAGGTAGATATCACTTCTATCCCAGCTAATGGAGGCCTTGGCAGTAAAAAGAAAACTCACAGGATTGTCTGGCATTGGGTCATCTGAGAAATAAACTACTCTAGGTGTGTTTGGTGTTGGAATGTTATTTACTTCATCTTGAAATGAGCCTCCAATGGTCCCGAGTAACATTACAACAACCGCAATACTGCAAAGACTATAGCCTATTTTTTTACTAAGTGAAGCCAATTAAATCCCTCATAATTGTAAGAAAGCAATTGCTAAAATTAGATAGCTGCCAAGTAACATCAAACCTTCAAGCCAGTTCGACTTTCCATCGGCTAGGATTGAATTGACTACTAGTACTGAAAGAAATGTTGCTGCCGTTTCCAACTTTCCGAATTCAAGAGTTAATGGAACTCCAAGGGCCCAGGCAAAAATAATCATGGCCGGAGCTGCAAACAATGCAATTTGAACACTGCTACCTATTGCAATAGCAACTGAAAGGTCCATCTTATCTTTACCAGCGACGATTACTGCCGTAAAATGCTCAGCAGCATTACCAAAGAATGGAAGTAAAATTACGCCAATAAATAATTCTGGCATACCCCATTCATCAACTGCTGCTTCTAAACTATGTACCAAAATGTGTGCCATCCAGGCAACAAGTACTGTCGCCAAAATCAATAAAATCCAAGCATCTCTATTTGCCATTTCTGGTTCTTCATGAGTACCGTGGCCGGGGGTAGTAGCAAAAACATGGGCATGGGTTTTCAGTTGGAAAAGTAGAGCAAAGCCATATATTATCAATAATACAATTGCAGCATATCGGGAAACATTCTCAACATCTCCAATAGTAGAGCCACTTGTATGTTGTATAGCACTTGGAATAATAAATGCAACAACAGCAAGTAATAATAATGACCCATTCATTTGAATGGCGTCACTATTGAAAGTTTGCTCCTTCTTCTTCAAACCGCCCCAAACCATGGCTAAACCTAATACTAAGAGCATGTTTCCAAGAATTGAACCGATTAGAGATGCCTGAGTGACTGTTATCATTGTGTCTTGAATTGCTGGATCATTCGATGCTGCATAAATTGCCAATCCAACGATAATTAATTCCGCAGCATTGCCAAATGTTGCATTGAGAAAACCACCGACAGCTTCACCGGTTCTAAGTGCGATTTCTTCTGTACCTTTGCCCATTAAAAATGCGAGAGGCATTATAGCGATCATCGAAAATAAAAATGCCATGGTTAAGTTATGTTGATAGTTGAAAAAAACTGCAATCGGAAGGGAAATTAATAACCAATTAAGTTTATTTTTTAATGGATTAAATGAATCAATTATGTTCTCCATGTGATGCTCGACATGTTCATCATTGTCTGCAGAGGCTACTTCCGACATAATTCAAGGGAAGGTAATTTACTCTTTGAGTTAATCTATTGAAAATTACTCAATCTTCTGTTTTCTTACGTCTTCCTACTTGGCGTCTTTTCGGTGCATTTTTAGGAGCAAGTCTTCGACCAACCGTACGTTTCTTTGGCTTTTCCTCTTCCAAATCTTCTTCATCATCTAAGCCAAAGAATGCTTCATCATCATCGTCATCCTCTTCTTCAACAACTTCAGGAGCTTTTCTCCTTCTAGATTTCCTCGAGGGCACATTAACTGCGAATGGGTCTTCTTCTTCTTCTTCAACTTGAGGAATATCTTTCTGAACGGTTTGAGTGATGGCATCCATATCGACATCTTGAGTTGTGCCAATGAATTCAGACATCCAATCATCCTCATCCATATCATCATCTGAACCCCTCTTAGGTCCACGCATACTTGTCTGTATAACTACCAACATAAGGATTACAGAAAATAATACTAATCCAGATAAAACCCACACCATTACATAAGGTGGGTCTGAGAAGGAGGGGTTAACAATTACTGGCTCTGGGTCTGGTTTCAATGCTTCAACATAGTTACAAACCGTAGTTCCGTTAAGAGTATTACGACACTGGTCTACAACAAATATTACCTGCGATGAAACTTCGTTGCCTGCTGTATCAATTGCTCTAAAGGTCACAGAATGTTGACCAGGGTCGAAGTTACCCGAGTTGATCTTTTCATCAAT
>CAXFAS010000056.1:0-7165 GCA_964001175.1 uncultured euryarchaeote | reverse complement strand
TGGTGGGTAGGGCCGGACTTGAACCGGCGACCTCAGCATCTTCAGTGCTGCGCTCTCCCAACTAAGCTACCTACCCAGTAAGCGTGGCGACGACAACAGGCATTTCAAGCCTTCCGAAAAAAGTTAGTAATGGAAATTCACTCAATCCCATCTAAAATAGCTACTTGTGCTTCAAATAAGGCTTCAAGTCCAGCATCAGCCTGTGATAGTAATGCAGAGAGTTCTTCCTTAGAAAATGTGGCTTCTTCTCCAGTACCTTGAATTTCAACATACTTTCCATCACTAGTTTTTACCACATTCATATCAACATCAGCATTTGAATCTAAGATATAATCTAAGTCTAAGTATACTTCTCCATCGATCAATCCAACAGACAATGCTGCTAAATCATAAGGTATTACTTCATTTTCGTGATTTTTTCTCTCTTGTTCAGAAAGTTTTGGAGCAGACCAACCGGATTTCCTTTGTTCCTCATTTGGTCGTAAATCAGAAGGCAAACAAATTCCTTGAGCAATCAATCTTCTTACTGCCAGCCTTAAGGCAATATTTGCAGCTGTAATAGATGCACATCTAGTACCACCATCTGCATTGAGAACATCACAATCGATATTCAAGGAAATTGGTCCGAGAGCCTCAAGATTTACCGCAGCTCTTAGTGACCTAGCGATTAATCTCTCGATTTCTTGCGTTCTTCCCTTTGCACCGCGCCTCTCTCTTCTAAATCTTGAATCAGTAGAACCTGGAAGAAGTGAGTATTCAGCGTGAACCCAACCCTTAGGAGAGTCCCTTGGAAACCATCCAGGTAATCTTGCATCTTTAGTACAGCATGCTAGAATTACTGTATCACCTTGACGATAAAGTATAGATGCAAGAGCATTAGGGGTAAAGTCAATTTCTACTTCAACATGTCTCATCTGATTCGCTTCTCTATCTGTTTCAAAATCTGTTTTGAATTTGGCCATGTCACTCGCAGGACTTTTCTTTCATCAACTCTTCTCTTGATTTGACATAAAAAACACATGCGCACATTCAAGAGAAGTACCTCTTTAGCCGGACTATGGGACAATCTAGAGTAGCTATTTGTGCAGTTGCTAGAACACCTATAGGCTCATTTATGGGCTCACTATCTTCTTTTTCTGCAGTTGATTTAGGTATTTTAGCGGTTAAAGAATTGTGTTCTAGAGCTAAAATAGATCCAACAAGTGGAATTATTGATGATTTTCTATTCGGTCAAGTATTACAAGCAGGAAGTGGTCAAAATCCCGCTAGACAGGTTGCTTTGGGCGCTGGATTACCAGTAACTACTCCTGCCACCACTATCAATAAGGTGTGCGGTAGTTCTCTTGAAGCAGCAATGCTGGCTGCAAATAGTATTCGTGCAGGAACTAGTAAAGCGATTATTGCAGGAGGGATGGAAAGTATGTCCAATGCTCCTCAATTATTGATGGGTCAAAGAAAAGGGAAAAAAATGGGTGATTCAAAGTTAATTGATTCAATGATTCATGATGGCCTTTGGGATGTATACAATAATATTCACATGGGTAATACTGGAGAAACAGTTGCCAATGAAAGCGATATTACTAGGAAAAATTCAGATGAATACGCTGTTAGAAGTCATCAAAGAGCTGCTAAAGCATGGGATTCGGGATGGTTCGATTGGGAATCATTCACAATCCAAGTCCCTCAAAGAAGGGGAGATTCGATTAAATTTTCAAAGGATGAAGGGATTAAAGAAAATACTTCGGTAGAAATACTTTCTAAATTACGCCCTGTTTTCAATAAGGAAGGTCAAGTTACAGCCGGTAATGCTAGTACTCTAAACGATGGTGCAAGTGCTATTTTACTTGCAGATTCGGAATTTGCAGTTGAGCAAGGCTGGGAAATAATTGGGTATGTTGAAGATTATTGTACTAGTGGAGTTGAACCAGAACGTGTTATGAGTGCCCCGATTCCCGCAATTAAAATGTTGTTAGAGAGAAACTCTTTGCAAGTTTTGGATGTAGATATTTATGAACATAATGAAGCATTTGCCTCAGCATCTTGCGCTGTTGCCAAAGAGATTGGGATTCCCAGTGAAAGATTCAACCTTCATGGCGGAGCAGTTAGTTTAGGCCATCCATTGGGAAGTAGCGGTACCAGATGTTTGATAACAATGCTTGGAGTAATGAGAAGAAATGATGCGAAGTCAGGAATTGTGACATTGTGTCTTGGTGGCGGTAATGCTGTTGCTATGTTGGTTAAGAGAGATTAAATCCTCCGAACATAAGATAAAATTGCTTAATTTACTGATTTAGGCTACATTATTACTGTTGGTATCAAATAGGGTTGGAAGGCGGCCACAAATGGTGAGAGTATGGTTTCGTTTTCAGATTTGGGAGTTAGCGGAAGAATTGTCGATGCTTTGCGCCAGCAAGGAATCGAAGAGCCCTTTGAAGTTCAAAGAGAATCTATTCCTGATGGAATGTTAGGAAATGATGTTTGTTGTCGTGCTCCTACTGGTTCAGGAAAAACCCTCGCTTTCGGATTACCGTTGATTGAAAGAACACAACCAGCAAGACCCGGTATGCCTACTTCCTTGATTCTAACACCAACTAGAGAACTAGCCGAACAGATTTACAAAGTTCTCGAACCGTTAGCATGGGAAATGGAATTATATGTTCATGCAATATATGGCGGCGTATCCTACAATAAACAATTTAGAGCTCTAGAAAGAGGTGTAGATATATTAGTTGCATGCCCTGGTAGACTGATTGATTTACTGGATAGAGGTTCTTTATCTTTGGAAAATACAGGTATCGTAGTTTTGGATGAAGCGGACAGAATGGCTGACATGGGATTCATGGAACCAGTTTGTCAAATTCTAGATGAATGTAAAAAAGATCGACAAACAATTCTGTTCAGTGCAACATTAGATGATGAAGTCGCAGAATTAGTTAGAGATTATCAAAAAGATCCAGTTACTATACATGTTGGCCCTGAAGAGGTTAGTATAGAAAGTATGGAACATCATTTTTGGCTAATGCCTAACTCTAAAAAATCAACAATTTCATCAGAAATAATTCGTAAATGTGGCCGTAGTATAGTTTTCTGCCGTACAAGGGCTGGCGTAGATAGAGTAGGTGATGATTTAGAGTATGACGGTTTAGGTGTTGAAACATTACATGGCGGTTTATCTCAAAGACAAAGAGATGGTGCAATGAAACGATTCCAGCATGGGGAATGTATGGCATTGATTGCAACTGATGTTGCTGCTAGAGGTATTGACATTGAAGGAGTGAATTGCGTAATTCATTACGATCCTCCTGAAAACGCTAAGGCATACAAGCATCGTAGCGGGAGAACTGCTAGAGGCGGAGCCAGCGGTATTGTAATTTCATTAGTACAAAAACCTCAGAAGAAATCCTATGGCCGAATTCAAAGAGAAGTTGGTATAAAAGTTGAATTCAAACCACCCGAATTTTCAGACTTACCCGAGTTTGAAGTAGAGTTTATCGCTCCAAAAAGACGACAAAGTTATGGAAGTCGAAATAGAAATGATAGAAATCAAGGCCATTATGGCCAGAGAAATCAACGTTTTTCAGGACGCAATGGTGGCGGAAATCGTGGTGGCGGAAATCGTGGCGGTGGAAACCGTGGTGGCGGAAATCGTGGCGGTGGAAACCGTGGTGGCGGAAACCGAGGCGGCGGAAACCGAGGTGGTGGAAACCGTGGTGGCGGAAATCGTGATGGCGGAAATCGTGATGGCGGAAATCGCGGCGGAGGTAGAGGTCGAAGTGGTGCAGGACGTAGCGGAGATAGACGTTCAAACAATAAAACTGCAGAATCCAAAGATGGAGGCAACTCTAGAGGATACAGAGGAGAGGCTAGAGGTAAAACTTACAAGCCAAGTAAGAAATCACAACAGGGCTATCAAGGTGGAAGATCCGAAGGTGGTAGAAATAACCGAGGCCAAGGAAGAGCAAATAGCGGGCGTAGAAATAACCGAAGAAGAAATTAATTATTCTTCTTCAACTATTTTTTCCTTTATTTTCGAGAAGATTCCCTTGTCTTCTATAATTTCACTTGACCCAGGAAGAACTGATAAAATATCATCTGTCATCAATCCAGTATTTTTGTAGATTCTATTTGCAAGTTTATCTTTCTTGGAGATTCCTGGAGAAATTATTGCATACCTTTGACATATTGACTTAATTCTATCAGGAGTGCCACTCATAAGCAATGGGACTCCATTAATTGAAACTAGCCCTATTCCCATTTTGACATCTAAGTCTTTGTACCACTGTCTTTTACCTCTAATGATAAAAGCACCTTTGCCAACATATTCTCCAGTTTGAGCGGTCTTTGAAACTTGAGCAGGTTTTACTGAATATACAGTTCCATGTCCTCCTCCACTTGCCCATGCTCTGCTCCAACAAAGAGACATTGTTGCAGCCTCTAACAATTTATCATCATTTATCCTTTCATCACCTAATTTGTCAACTAATTTGAAAGCAGGAATATATTCAGGAATATGAGCAGGTCTGTGCTCATCAATAATGAAGCCTTGACTGGCTCTAAGACTACAGCTAGGTGCTCCATGAATATCTGCGTGCAGGTACATATCTTGGCCTGAAAGGTGTTTTTTGACAATAGCATCATTTCCTTTGGCATCTTTTCCTCCAACCAAAAGATGCCCTCCTGATGTCATACTCCATCGGTGATTCTCAAACCACAAACGTTTACTTCTCTTAATTTTCCCAATTTTTCCACTTTCTTCGGCTTTCTTTTCTTTCTTATTAGCCCTTTTAAGTTCGATAGTTGTATTTTCTAATGCCTCTACTGCGCCTTTAGTTTTGTCTTTTTGTTTTCTTGCAGTTTCAAAATGACGTTGAGCATTTTGATGTACAGTTTCGTCTAAAGAGAGGGTGACTTTGGGGCCATTAGGTTGTGAATTTTCATCAGGTAAAATAGTGACAAATGTTCTTTTTGCTGCATCCATCGAAACAATCCATTTGATTTCCTTACTCGCTTTTTTAGTTTCTTTCCAGCCATTTTTTTCTACCGCTTCAGATATTTGATTTAGCAAACTTTCAACATGAGTCCAATTGTCCTGAATTAAATGTCCAAGCATTTGTTGTTTTTCGATTTTCACTGAAAATCCTTCAAGGGCTTTTTCTTGTTGAGCCTTTCTTCTTTCCAGTCTTTCAACATCGGTAGAATGGCCTCTTCCAGGCGCAGCAACATCTAATTTCTCGGCTTCTCTTCTGGCTAAAGCACCAGCATCATGCGCTCCTTTCCAAGCATCTACTGCTTTACACAAACTATCAAATTCCATTTTCACCATACTTGAATGAGATGGAAGTAATGTCGGGGTTGCTTCATTAGCATGAGTTTCCAAAAATCGATCTCTAATCGAATTATTTTCCAAGGTTGAAATGTGTTCTTTCAGTCCCTTTTCATCAAACTCCTCAGAGGGTTTTAGCATTAGGTATCCTTGACGACTATTTGCTAAATCGTCTAGCAAAGAGTGTAAGGCTGAAAGAATTTCTTCACTCGAGACTCCTTTGGTTTCCGAGTTTGGTTTAACTCCTGCAAGTTCACAAACAGCATTGGCATGAGTTCCTCCAAGATTTGCTTTACCGCCTAGAGTTGAAACAAGGTCTCTGTCAGATTTTTCAAACATACCTTCAAGGGCTTCAATATCTAATTCATAAGGGTCTAGAGCTTGTGGAGGAGGTTGGTATTGAACTCCTTTTTTCAAGGTACGTCCAGCGTATGAAGCGTGTGTTAATGGTTGTATAATTACATCTTCTTCATCGGTCAAAATAATATTCCCATCTCTAAAAACTTCAACATACAGGTGTCTTTCGCCAAACTTTGTATCAAAGTCGAATGCTAGAACTCTGTCAAATCCTAGTTGCCTAACTTTAGTCATTCTTGCATTTTTCAAATGTTTTCTAAGAACCATAGCGAAAGGCGGTGGAGTCATTGGCATTGGTCTATCTCTATTTGAAGTATAGATTCTAGCACCTCTTACCAAGACTAAATCGAATTGTGGACTTTCTTTTGGATTGATTCTCAAAACAATTTGTTCGTAGTGAGGCATGTACGCTTTTTTGACATAGGCACCTGAGAATTCATCTAACTCACGGGAGATTGCCCGTAAATCAAAACCACTCATTGCTGCTTTCATTTTCTCCCCTCGTGACGATATGACTGACGACTATTCTTGAATTATATCACTTGAATTTGAGTAAAACCTTACCTGTATTTTTCCCATCATGAATATGTTGATGGGCTTTTGATGCATCTTCTACATCAAAAATTAAGTCGATCACAGGGTCTAAAACACCAGTTCTGATTCCCTCCATAATCCGATTAAGTTGCTCTGCAATTGCAGCCTCATCATTCCAAGTTCCCATGTGGACTCCAAAGACTCCTTGATTACGGCTCATCATTTTTAGTGGGTCTAATTTAGGAGTTTTTCTCCAAGCAAAATAGGCTTTTAGAAGTGAACGTTTAGAGGATGGTGCGGCAGCTGACATACCATATGAGTATAATTTGCCACCCATTGCCAAAGCCTTGAGACTTCTCTTCAAGTTTTCACCACCTATTGGGTCTAGGATATGATCTACACCACGTCCATCAGTTGCCTGTTTAATGACATCAACAAAATCTTCATTGTGTCTGTCAATTGGTATTCCGCCAAATTTTTTGATAATGTCTGCTTTATGTCCTGAAGCAGTAGCCCAGATTTTACTTACACCAGCCCACTGACAAAGTTGTAATGCAGCGGTACCTACACCTCCAGCACCGCCATGAATTAAAACGGAATCAGTTGATTTTAGATTACCGAGATAGTGTAACATATGATGTGCAGTCATGTAAGTAACTGGCATAGATGCCGCTTTTTCTAAGGACATTTCATCAGGTAGAGGAATTACCCGTGCGATTTGAGCAATTACATGACTTGCCTGACCACCATTTTGCATTGCAGCCACAACTCTTTGTCCGACTTGTAAATTCTTTACTCCCTTACCCAATGAGTGTATTGTGCCGCTCACTTCATATCCCGGAGTGAAAGGAAAAGGCGGTCTTGGTTGATACAACCCAAGACGCATTAGAGTATCAGCAAAATTGATTCCAGCAAAATGAACTTCAATACAAACCTCGCCTTCATTAGGGC
>CAXFAS010000055.1:0-7293 GCA_964001175.1 uncultured euryarchaeote | reverse complement strand
TTCTATTAGCACGGCTTGAAGCAACTGCTAACTTAATCAAATCTTCTCTTAGAGAGCTGTTGAATGAATCAGGTAGAGTGACCTTGGATCCATCTTCAACAGATATTTCAAAAGTATCTTGAAGTCTACCTGCATCTAATTCGTCTGCACTGATGTTGTTGGTAATATCTTTAACAGCGACCTTCATCTTCAGGCCCCCTGCTTAGATGCTGTACTAACATAAGTGATTTCATATTCATGAAGTGTCTTATCGCTTCCTCTGGTAGCATCACGGAATCTAATCAATCGCTTTGCTGGACCCGGTACACTTCCTTTTACAAGAATATAGTCTGAATTTACTTCTCCATAGTGTAGGAAACCACCTGCTGGAGTAATAGCATGATCTTCTGGGGATGCTATTCTTAAAACACGCTTATTGTATTCTGTTCTTTGATGGTATCCTGTTTGTCCACCCTGACGGATCGTCTTTCTTACATACCCTGTTCCGAAATCACCCATGTTACCATGTTGACGTCGCTTCTTTGAGTTTTTGTGAGATTGAAGTTTTCCTCCAAATCTTTTGATAACACCTTGCCAGCCATAACCCTTGGTTACTGCTACAATATCGGTGAGTCCACCTTCGTCAAAGGAATCTGCAAAGGAATACTCTTCACCTAGTTTCTCCTTAGCAAATATGAGTTGGTCAGACATTGACCCTCCATCAAGACCCATTTCCATAACATCTGGCACCTTTGTAGGTACGCCGGAAACTTCGCTTGGTTGAGTTGCAACGATTAGACGGACTTCGCACAGGTCAGCGGATTCTAAATTAGCAAAGTGCTTATCAGAGTCATGCTCTTTTCTCTCAGGAAGTCTCTTGAATAGTTCACTAAATGCTTCTACGATTTTATCTGAATCAGCCCATGCTTCTCCAACGGCTTGCTTGCCATAAGGAGTCATTTGGTACCCTCTAACGCCAAGTATTCTCATTTTTGGACACTCAACTACTGTCACAGGAACTCTTACTTCTTGTCCAGCAGATGGGCTTCTAGGGTTCAAATCACGAGAAAGAATATGTGTCATACCAGCTTTCCAGCCGGCAAATCCCTGTACTCTAACTTCGCTCGCATCGGTTGTAGGCCACGATTTTACATGTCCAAATGGTCGACTAGCACGCTTACGCGGGCTGAACGCCATAGATCCTCTTCGTGGGTGACTTCTCTTTGCCATGTCGGATTCCTCCTGTGTTTATACAACGAATTGGCCCCACCGAAGGGGGCGTACGAGGGCTTTCAGGTTGAGAGAAGCCGTGACACTGCGCCCCATTCCGGCGAACCCGGAATGAGACTAAAGGGGTCCTCGGGGGATGGCCCTGTATGTCTGGCTACTCACCTTTGAGCATCCATCCGACTTACCTCCCGTATATGAGTGGTTCGGTCATGATTGGGTTTGCGTAACTCGGTTTATGCTATCTCTAAATCAATGCTTTTTGATTAAATTTTTGTACTGTTTTAACGGATTTTTTCCTACATCATCCTTTTGAACCCTCGACTAAAACGCTATTATATGCCAACCATTGTTCATCCATTCTTGAATGATGGTGTTGAAGCTCGTGCTTACCAAATACGCTCACTGAGAAGTGCGCTGACATCTTCCAGCCTCATGGTAATGCCAACTGGGTTTGGAAAAACTGCTGTAGAATGGATGGCAATGGCTGAATTTTTGTTAAAGAATGAAGGTAAAATTCTACTCATAGCACCAACAACAGGTCTTGTAGAACAACAGGAAAGAATGGCTAAAGAAATGATCAAGTTAGACAATAATGAAATTTCTAGATACACTGGAGAAATTGCTCCTAAAAATCGACCTGCAATATGGCGTAGTTCAAAAATAATAATGGCGACCTCACAGGTAATTCGCAATGATGCTCAAAGCGGAACTATCGATTTATCTGAGGTATCATTACTAATTGTCGATGAGGCTCACCATGCTACTGGAAATCATGCTTATGCCCAAGTAGGAGATTTATACCTCAATGCAAAACCTGATGCAATTGTCCTAGCAGCTACCGCAAGCCCAGGTTCAAATGAGAGAAATATTTTGGAGGTTGCTAGCAGACTTGGAATTGAAAGATTAGATGTTTCTAGAAGAGAAGAGCCGTTACTGAAGCCATATGGTGTTGAATTACATAATGAGCCAATTAGAATAGAGCTCCCTGATGAGTTATTGACATTGATTTTCCCTCTGCAACACCACCAAAATGAAGAAGTAGAACGGTTACAAAGAATGGGTTTTCTAGCACCTACCAAACACCTGACGTCAAGAATTATCGAGGATGCTCAAAGGAGTGCAAGTGCAGCCATACAACGTCGCGATGCAAGAGGTTATGATGCCGCAAGAAGAATTTCAGATCTTAGAAGAATGCATCTACTAATTGATCTTTTGAAAACTCAAGGACTCAAATCAGCATTGAGTTATCTATCTAGAGCAGAAGAAGATGGAAGAAGTGGAGAGAGAGGTACGAATCGTTTTGTATCATTAAAACCGATTCATGATTTTAGAATTGGCGCTAGAGATTTATCTGAATTACATCCTAAGACCTCGAAAGTTAAAGAAATGTCAATAGCACAATTAAATCATAATCCTGAAAGTAAAATACTTATTTTCACTGAATATCGAGACACAGTAGAAAATTTACTCGATGTACTTGGTTCTATAGAAAATTTGAATGTTGATAAATTCATTGGTCAATCGTCAAGAGGAAAGAGGAAAGGTATGAATCAAAGACAACAATTAGAACAGTTAAGAAAATTTCGTGAGGGGGAAATAAATGTCCTAGTTGCAACTTCTGTTGGTGAAGAGGGGTTAGATGTTCCCTCTGCGGATTTGGTAATTTTATATGAGCCAGTTCCTAGTGCAATTAGAGCAATTCAACGACGAGGTCGTACTGCTAGACAGTCGGATGGAACTGTAAAGACATTGATTACTAAAAATACAAGAGATGAATTCGTTCATTCTGCTGCAAAAATCAGAGAAGAAAGAATGTATACTCTATTGGATACCATTCAGAAGCGTGGCAGGCTTCCAAGAAGACCTGCTGCAACCAATGATGTATTGGTCAATTTTAAGGTAAAAACCGATAGTGGCAACAGTATTGATTCACATGAGTTCTTGGAAACAGAAATTGATCGATTATTGACAAACATTCCTATCGTAAATGATTCATCCATCAAACAAAAAGAAGATTTTACTGATGATAATGATGAGCAAATAATTCTAAAACCAAGCGACATAAGGCCAAGAAATCAAACTGGATTAGATTCATTTTTTGATAAATCTCAAACCATTGGGGAAAAGACTGAAGATGCTATTTCACATAGAGAAAAAGAAGAAAAATTATCCAGTGCTGCTCAAAAAGTAATTGAAGAATTAGTTGAAGAAATAGATAAAACAATAATTCTCGACCATCGTGAGTCTTCTTCAACACTAGCAGCATATCTTAGAAGTATGGGGTTTGAAATTGAATTTCAGCATCTCGATTGTGGAGATATAAAGATCTCTGAACAAGTAATTATTGAAAGAAAAACATCTCGTGATTTGTTAAACTCTTTAGTTGATGGCCGATTAATGAAACAGTGTCATAAATTAGTTCATATTTGTTCTAATCCACTATTACTGATCGAATTAGGTGAAGTTGGAAGTTCAGTTCATCCAAATGCTGTTTTAGGAGCAATGGCTCACATAACTCTGGACATTGGAATTCCGGTAATGATGACAAAAAATACTTTGGAATCTGCCCATTTTATTTCGATTGCCACCAAGAGAGAAGATTTAACTGAAATTATAGAAAAAACATATACTGAACCATTTGATGAAAAAGAAATTGATTCGAAAGTCGAAGCGGCTAGAAATGAAATTAATTCTTTAATCAATGATGATTCTCACCAATCACCACTAATAGAAAAGTGGAAATTAGATTTTGAGAGGTTGAATATAGATTTGATATCATCGCTTATAGGAGTTGAACAAGATATTGCATCAATTCTACTAGATGGTTTTGGCACTATTGTGAAGATTTTTACCGCTTCAAGAAGTGAGTTAATCAAAATTGAAGGAATCGATAATACAATTATTGAAAAAATCATTCAACAATCAGAACAAGATTAGTTCATCCACCGATTAATTTGGCTCTTGTCCTTAATTGGGCAAATCTATCAGGATAGTGCCCTAGAGCAAAAGCAACTAATTCAGCAAGATGCATTATTGGAATACTAGTATTTTTGTTAGTCTTTTTTCCCGCTTTAGTTTGGTAAGAATCTAGGTTCGCATGTGAAATTGTACAAGCACTAACAATCACTTCAGCACCATTACTCTTGGCATCTGAAATTACCGATGATATCAGAGACATTACAGGTTTTTCTAATGTTAATACCGAAGGTGCCCCAACACTTTGGCATTTCAAATCATATTCCACCGGTGTACCGCCTAATGCAATAATCAATTGCTCCATGTAGGTTGGCATAAATGGATCATCACCCGAACAAGAGCCTTCTTTTTGCATGTATGGCCCATAGTAAGAAGCTACATTTAGTCTAACAGGGTTGACCACTGCATCTGTTATTTTTTCAAGCCCTACTTCCTCTACTAAATAATGTAAAAGATGCCATGAAGATGCTTCGCCAGAATATTCAAAACCAGTTGAACGTGCAATTAAATTATTCAATTGTGCAGTATATATTGGATCAGATTTCAAATCTTCAATCGTATCACACATTATACTATGACTAGTAGCGCAAGTTGTCATTACATCTAGGCCTTTTTGTTCAGCAAGTGCAAGATTACGAGCAACTAATGCATGTTGTAGTTTTGGTGAGGCTTGACTAATGATATTTCCACCATCACTGCTTGCCTTAGGAATCTCAATCAATTCTATACCTAAGGATTTACACAATGGCTGGATACAGTCTTCAACCTCTACAGATGCTGCTCTGGCAACATTGCCGGGATAGTATGCAATTTTAGCCACGTTAACACCTCAGAATCGCTGGTCGATTTCATTGAACAATCCTACAACTTGATGATGGTCTTTCACCTTTTTATTGAACATATTTGGAATCTTTCCGATTCCAGCGGGTGGGAGAAGTAGTGCTTGCAGACTTCTAAATGGAGGTGTACCATTTCTTGTAAAACCTAAGACCATTCTTGCTGAAACACCATCAAAAACGTTACTAATTAATCCAATAGGACCTAGAACTTGACGGTAAAGAGTTGTTTCATTCAAATTACCTGTCCATTTGACGCTCCTTCCGTACCACTTTACCAGTCTTCCATGAGGGCCACTGTAATTAGTTTGATTTAGTATATATGAACGAACACTATTGAGGCCTTTTGCTGCAGTTTTACCTTCTATTCCATATCGAGAAATCGATGCTAAATCGGCTTCGCCCCAAACTCCAGTAGCACTGTTTAGTGAAGATATTAGAGAGTCCTTGTATTTCTTTCCAGAACGTGGATCAATCACTCTGTTCCATCTTTGTAAGTGAACTCCTGGACCTTCGTATTTCGAATCATAAGTAGCAGTATCTGACATTGAATGTACCAAATATAGTGACCCTACATCGTTAACAGTGTGAAGAGTCAATGCTTCTTCAGAAGTCATAGTACCTATAGCTGAACCGTTGATTAGATATTCGCCATCTCTTGGTTCTGAAGTCATCCAAGGCTTAACTTTGGAACGATTCTCTTCAAACTTTGAGTAATCAACTACTAAGTCTCTAATTATTGGATAACCAGAAAGTGGCTCAATCTTTAATCTTCCAGTACTACTGACTAATTGTGAAACTGAAGCTATGTCTGCTAAAACTAGACGATTATTGACTCTCAAGCCAGAAGTAGAACTGCCTGTACCATTTCCTTCTCTAAATGAAAAACTACCATCGATATCATTTTTTACAGCAAATAATAAATCTTGAATTGAGGCATTCGATGGTACTGAACATTCTACTACATCCCATCCGGATTCAGAAGTTGCTGGACAATATCGGAAAAGTTCCAAGGTAACTTGTAATTCTGTTTTATCAATTAAGCCTGGTGCGAAGTCACCAGAAGCAACCTCTTCATCACCACTGGTTCCATAAGCAATCATCTCATCAAGTAACTCTATTTGCAGAGTACCAGATGAATCAACACAAGCAATTCTCGGCAATGCTTCAGCAACCCAAACTGCCCAAGGAGGATCAAAGTCAACATCACACAATTGGATGGAGTGGACTCTACTGCCACCAAGTGATTCGTATTTTGAATCCCAATCAAGACCTGCTTTACAGAATTCATCGTATGCTGTATCTCCAATTGCACAGACACTGAAATTTACCCCGCTTAAAGAAGGGGATTGAGAACTTACAGACTGCCAAAGTGATTCAGCATTATCAGGCATTTCACCTTCGCCCCAAGTAGATGTAATGATTAGAGTCCTCTTATGATTAGCAAGAGTCGATGTGTCAAAGCCATCCATGTCGTAAACAGTTGGAACCAAACCATAGTTTTGGGCTAATTTAGCAGTTTTTTCCGCTAACCCTGCAGCGTTACCAGTTTGAGAACCAAAAAGGATGGCCAATGAGCGGTCGCCTTCCATCAATGCAGCTAAAGCCTCGCTACCAGCGCCTGATACTGATGCTACTGCAGCAGCAACTGGTTCTGCAGTAACTTCTACAGTCTCTACAACCGCAACTTCTTCCTCTACTGCATCAGAAACTGTCTCGTACTTGATAATCTCTACAGGACAAGCTTCTGCTGCTTCAATTATGATATCACCATAATCAGTTCCGAATGTACCTGATAGTGGAGATTTACCTAAATTACGGTCAAGTGTACCATCAGTTCTAACTGCAGCAAGTATTTGCGAAGAGTCTTCAGTGACGATAAATACTTCCGGAGCAACATCTTGACAAGCATCACAAGTGATGCAATCATCTTCAATCCAAACTTTTGCTATTACTGTCATAGACTCACCTAGCACTAAGCACTGACAGACCCTAGCGGCCGTAGTCTTTGAAGGTTGCTTGTTTACCTCTAATTGATGGCCTCTAAGAAGAACTATTCTGCTAAAGCGAAATCACATATGGAAATCGCCCATATCACCCATTTCATCCCCCATGGAGACTCCTTTGGATGAGATTACATCATCGATTCTTAAAATCATAATTGCAGTTTCTGTAGCAGATTGGATAGCCTGTTCGACAACTCGCATTGGTTCAACAACATTTGCCCCTTTCATATCGACTACTCCGCCTTCATAAACATTGATTCCAGCAT
>CAXFAS010000054.1:0-7345 GCA_964001175.1 uncultured euryarchaeote | reverse complement strand
GATGCTGTTACACCCTCAGGGATGGTTACGGAATGTTCGATTCTGTCGATTTTTACCATTTTCAATCACCTCAATATACGTAAGCCAGTAGCTTACCACCAATTCTTGCATCTTTTGCATCATAGTGATGCATAACTCCTGAGTTAGTAGTTAGAATCAGCAAGCCAAAATCTTGAGCAGGAAGGTATCGTGTTTCCCATTGCTCATATTCTTGCCTTCTAACACTGTGACGAGGTTTTACAGTACCACAACGGTTTATGGCACCTCTTAATTCAACACTATAACTGCCACCTCGGCCATCTTCAGTCTTTTCGATATTTCCTACATAGCCCGATTTTTGCATAATTTCTAGGACATTTCCTAGTAGCTTAGAAGCCGGGATAAGTTCAACATTGAGCTTACCTGCTTGTTCAGCATTATACATCTTAACTAGAGCATCATTTAATGGATCAATTTGCATATCTTTTCCCTCCTCAACTCATTTTCTTAAACCCTATTTCAGGGGCTACATCTCTAAAGCATTGACGGCAAAGACGAAGTCCGTGTCTACGAATCATTCCTCTTTTACGTCCACATCTGCGACATCCTAACGTTCTTCCAATTCTTTCACCATGATCTCTTGCCATCTTCACTCCTCCAAAATTGTGATGTTGAAATTATCTTTGAACCACTCACGGGATTCATCTGCTGTAATTCTATGACTTAGTGCCACTTTACCCTTAGCTCTTCTACGACGACTAACTCTGTGCCCAGGTCTTTCCAAGACTACATTGATGTCCATACCGTAAATACCGATATCCGGATCATACTTTTGACCTGGGAAATCAGTGTAATCTCTTACACCAAAAGATAGGTTTCCTTCCCTGTCAAAATTCCATGATGGAATTACATTTTCTCTACATGAAAAAGCATCGGTTAAGAATTGAGTAATTTTTCCGGAGTCTCTAATTGTTGCTTTACAACCAATTGGTGCTCCCAATCTAACTTTGAGGTCACGATTCTGGATTTTACCAACAGTCCTCTGTGGTTTTACACCAGTGACCATCTCCAGAACACTCTCGGCGTTGACAAGCCTGTCACCGCCTTCACCAACACCAATGTTGATACTAACCTTGGTAATTCTTGGTTCCATCATTGGATTAACTGAATCACTCATTCAACCACCTCAGTAGAAGGTAACTTCTCATCTCCAACAGCAAATACGTTTGAAACAACTGTGCCGAATTCAGTGAATTGTACTTCATTAGGCATACTTGATCTCTTTACAATATACTCTTTTACATCTGCAAATTCACCAACGTGAGCACCACCTGTCAAATAACAACGGGTTCCTTCAGCGAATCTAATATGCTTCTTAATTTCTTGAGATGGTAAAGATAAAACTAATGAATCTCCAGTGCTGTATTCATTTGAATCATCAACTAAGATATTTCTACCATCATGAAGATTCAGTTGTGTTCTTCCACCCTTGACTGTGGTTTTACCATTAATTCGGCAAACCTTGGTTTCAGCCTCTTTCTTCGAAATTATACGGTATCGAAGTCTACCTTTTCGGTCCAGAACACATCTATAGTGTTCTTCGCCTAGAGTTAGAACATCCATGAATCCGATACCTCTTCTGGCATCTTTGCAAACTCTACCATCGACAGAAGCTAGATTATTATGAAGAATGTGTCTAACTTCTCTAGTAGATTTTGCATAGCCAAGGACATCACGAATAACAACATTCAATGGCATACATAATTCAAGAGAATGAGCACCTGGTGCTGCACGCGTTACCCAAATAGAGGTCTTACGTGTGAGTGGCCAACTTCTTGGCATTGCTAGACGTTTCAAGTGATTACTACTACCCATTATTTTCAACTCCTGTTTCCGGTTAATTGCTGAATTCGCAATTTGTCGGTTTCGTCAATCTTGACTACAACGACATTTGAGGCATGTACCGGTATTGCCTCTTCTTTATTGTCAGATTTGCTAGCTTTAGCACCTTCAATGAACAGACGTCCATTTTCTGAATCGATTCTAATTACTGAGCCCGACAATGGGTCAGCATTTCTCTTTCCACCATGTCTTTTTCCACCATTAGAAAGATCTCCGCGAATAACTTTGACGGTATCTCCAACTCTAACAGTTACAGTCCTAACTCCGTCAAAACGGGAATCTGGCTTATCTAAAAGAAGGCGGGCTGACAATCTTTTGCGCTTTTCATGCATAGGTGCATTGAAATAGGCTTTTCTTTGCTTTCCTGGTTTCATACTCTTTACCATTAAATCACCTCAAACAATCTGTTTTGCATTAGCTGCAATACGAGGCCAGCGCTCTGCTGCCTCACGTGAAACTGGTCCTTTGATATCTGAACCTTGAACATCACCTTTCTCGTTTGTAATAACACATGCATTGTCTGCAAATTGAACCCATGTACCATCGACTCTTCTAAAAGGTCTTTTTTGACGGATAATAACTGCATTAAACATTTGTCTTCGAGTCTCAGGAGTCCCTTTCTTAACCGAAACCTTAGCGACATCACCTACTCCACCAGCAGGGTATCTCCTCATGGTTCCACCCAACTTTAGAATATTCAATATTTGAACGATTTTAGCACCAGTATTATCTGCGACAGTTAGACGTGCAGAGGTAGGTAAACCGCGAGTCTGCTTTCCTGCTAATCCACGCATTAAGCCTCACCTCCATCTATCTCTATAACACAAAATGAGACTGTTTTTGAAAGAGGTCTGCATTCCATGACTTTGACTGAGTCGCCGATTTCTACATTTCCAATACATGATGGAAGATGTGCTGATAGTACTCCAGTTCTCTTTTCAAAACGTTCATACTTTTGCATATATCTTACATTATGTCTCTCAATGGTGATGGTTTTTTGCATTCCTAAACTGGATACCGTTCCTTCCAGAACTTGTCCTCTCAGACGTAGTGTTCCGTAAAACGGGCAATTTTCATCTCCATCCCACTCTCCAGTAGGGGGTTTCACATCTATTCCTATGTCTCGCATAGTATCAGGCCATCCTATATTTTCGGTGGGTTCGGTTTTCTGGACGTTGTCCCACTAACGCCCCATCAATGATAACATCGCTGTTATCAATAGTGAATTTAATACTAGACTTTCCAAAAATAACCTCATTACCATCTTCTAGAAGTTTGATGGTGTTTTTGGTTTCATCAATAACCAATCCTTGTCGGTTAACTAGAGTTGAATCTGGTGAAGAAACAACTTTCAGTTGTCCTCCAAGCCAATTAGAATTGTAAATATTCATATCATCGCACCTCCACATTGAATCCATTATTCTTTAGAACACCGGCAGCCTTTTTCTTGTGATCTCCTTGTAATTCGATTGTTCTTCCTTTTACTGTTCCGCCTGCTGCACATTTATTTTTCAGTAATTTTGCTAATTGATTAATATCTATTGCTGAGTCCTCTAATCCTTCTACTTTAGTAACTATTTTTCCATATCTTCTTCTGTCTGTTGAAAGTATTGCGCATTGTTGTTCTTTGGCTATTTCTTGGCATATGCAAAGTTCATTAGGTAAACTACAATCTTTGCAAATTCCGCTCATAATTACTCTTCTCCTTAAATTTAATTTTCTCTCATATGTGTCTTAAGACGAGCAATGCTTCTACGAGTTGCCTTGTAAGCACCTATACTAGATGGCGTACCACCAAGCGCTTTTTCGGCACGTAATTGAAGAAGTTCTTCTTGAAGTTCTAGAAGTCTTGCTTCACGAGCCTCTTTACTCATTGAGGAAATATCTCTGTTGGATACGTGGCTCATTCGCTAGCCTCCTCGACAACATCTACTTCACCAGTCTCTTGTTCTGAACGAATTCTAAGTTCTTCTTCAGAATAGATACTAATTTCATGAGGTAGTTTGATTCCTTTACGCATGATTTGGACTGTTACTCCAATAGTTCCTAGTTTCTTAATGGCAACGGCATATCCTTTATCCATAAATTCCAATGCTGTTTCGCCACAATACTTGACGTGACCTAAGATGAATTTTTGAGTCCTATTTCTTGAACCAGTCAATTTACCAGCTACAGTAACAATAACTCCTCTGGCACCAGATTCCATAATGTTAACTGCAGCACTCGCCCCAGCTCTTCTGTAATACCATCCTCTTTCAAGAGCAGATGCTATCTTATTTGCCATAACTTGGGCATTTAGAGTTGGATCTTCTTTCGGGTCAAGATCTTCAAAACCAACGACTGAAAGCCCTGGGTTATGGATTTCGAACTCTTCTTCGAGACGCTTTTGTAAGTCGTTGATGATTTTTCCTTTCCTACCAATTACTCTTCCTGGCCTTTCCGCTAGGATTTTGACACTTGTTCCACTAGGAGTTCTATTGATAGTTAATCCACCAAATCCGGAACCCTTGGTATTATCCATAAGGAATTCTTTAACTAACTGGCGTTCAACATTTCTGTTTACAATTGTCCTAAGTATACTTCGTTTTCCACTCATAATAATCACCTCAGAAATCGTCCTCCAATTCATCTTCTACAGTATTGAAATCTTCTAGGAAAATTTCTAGGTTAACTTGATAGTGGTTAGAAGGGGTTGCACGTCCTCTTGCACGAGGGATCCAACCTTTCCTAATTTGTCCACGGTGAGCAGCAATGTGAGTAATCTCCATTTCTTCAGCATCGATATCTTCGTATTGGTGTCTGGCATTGTCCATAGCACTCTCAATCAATTTGATGATCTCTCTAGATGCTTTTACAGGATATCTTCCAGGTCCAACTCCACCTTTTCTGTGACCGACCATAGACGGTCCTGAACGCTTTCTCTTCTTGTTTCCACTTCCTAGACGGAAAGGAACCGCTGGAGCCTTTCTACGAATATCAGCTCTGTCTGAATCAATTTTTAGAACATCATTCAGGTATGATATAGCTTTACCAGCAGTCATATTCTTTACGAACCTGCATATCTCAAAGCAGTGCTTGACGTGCATGTCTACATTTACTGCGCGTGCAGTTGCAATGCGACTACCTTGAAGTAACTGAGTAAATCCTTTTTGAGGTAACTGACGACGTTTTGTTCGCCTATCCATTTGACTTTGTTTTACCATATTATTCACCTCACTTCAATGCTACGTGCTTAGAGGAACGGGTTGCTCCTACACCAGGTCCGCTGTGAGCAACTCCTCGGCGAGTAATTGCAAACTCACCTAGGTAATGCCCAATCATTTCTGGCTTAATATCAATTTCAACGAAATTTTGTCCGTTGTAAATAGCGATTCTTTTTCCTACGAATTCAGGTAGAATTGGCATATCTCTTCTGTGAGTGCGAACCGTTCTACCAGAATTTCTTCGCATTCTTTCTAGGAAATGTTCATTTTCAGTTGAAAGACCACGGCCTATGCTTCTTCTGGATCTTGACGGTAATAATTCAATCACTGATTCACCTTCAGAATCTTCAGAAGGCCATAGAGGCATTCCTGATAATTCATCCATAGTGTAACCGCGGTATGTGAATTCTTTCTTTACACGGCCAGTAGTGGTAGACAAACGCTTACGTGCCTTTCTTCGACTTGCCTTAGGGGTCATAAACGACTTCTTCTTCTTTCGTGCCATACATAATCACCTCAAATCTTCTTTCCGCGACCTCTTCCAGTACGCCTTGGAGCAATAATCCCAACCTTAGCACCCGGTGGAGTACCACGAGCTACAGAGTTAGGACCGTGAACAGCTTGGTGATTACCACCGCCATGCGGGTGGTCAACAGGATTCATTGCGACACCACTAACGTGAGGATACAATTTTCCTCTTGCTTTAGCCTTGTAATAAGCAGCACCAGCGGTTCTTAGAGGCATTTCATCTCTACCATGTCCTGCAAGAACTCCAATAGTAGCTCTGCAATTGACAGAAAGTTCCTTCAAAGCACCAGATGGCATTCTTATACGAACTTTATCTCCGATTCTTGCTTCAACATAGCATGAATTACCTGCTGATCGAGCTACTTTACCACCATCTCCTGGTCTAAGTTCAAGATTATTGATTGCAGTTCCTTCAGGAATATTACCTATAGAAGTAATATTTCCTGGTCTCAGTGAAACATTGTCTCCAATTGCAACTTTACTTCCAATTGAAATTCCTTCGGTTGCAACCACTAAAGTTGAGTCCCCGTCAGGTAAATTGATTCTAGCCAAAGGTGCTGAGTGAACTGGGCTATGGATCAAATCTGAAACTTCACCCACTATATCATTTGAACGAGGCATCTTATTAGCCCCTGGGAATCTATGGCTAGCGACACGATATCGTGGCGATGAACCTTTTCTCTGTGCACGTATTCTCTTACCCATAGTATCTCACCTCAGAATGCTCCTAGACGCATTGCAGCGTCTTCTGCATCATATCCTTCCGCAAGCTTGACAGATGCATGCTTGCCATGCTTAGTGTTACGAACATTTACTTTAGCAACTTCAACTTCGAATATAGTCTTAATAGCATCAGCAATTTGTTGCTTAGATGCACTACGTCGAACCAAGAATTCTAATCTTTGTTCAGTGGAACGGGCTTCCATAGATTTCTCAGTAAGCCATGGTTGAATAATTATATCATATGCATTCATAATATCGCCTCAGTTAAGTGCCTCCACAGCAGATTTTGTAAAAACTGTGAGGCGACCTATGTCTCCACCTGGTGCCAAATCTTCAGCATTTAGATCCTTAGCAGCAACGACATCTACGCCAGGTAAATTTCTCGCCGCTTGAGCCAATCCAGATTTTGTTTTTACAACTAAAAGAACAGATTTTGGAGTCTTGTGAACTCTACCTCTCATTGTGGCTTTACCAGCACGGATTTTACGACCGTCACGGGCTCTCTTCAAATCATCACCCAAACCAAGTTCATTGAATATAGCAAGAACCTTACGGGTTGCAGAACCATGATTGAATGTTTCAATATCAAATTCAGTTGATTTACCATCTTTAACTTCAACATAGTTTCCTAAAACAATAGGAAGGGAAGAAATTTCTTCGGAAATCTTGTGACCTCTGGAACTTACTGTCTCAATATCAGTAGTTGCTGAAAGAGCTGAGTCTCTAGCAATTCTCCTTTCTTTTGAATTTAGTTTCCTAGTCCAATCTTTTTCGACTTTAGGACCATGTGCTCTTCTACCACCCAAAGTGTGAGGGTTTTGAGCAGCTCGGCGTTGACCGGTCCTTCTCATAATTCTAGATACACCACGGCCCTTGCCCCACCATTCTACTGAATGTTTCATACCAGCCATTGGCTTTCTCTTACCAATGTGTTTGCGGGAACCGTATGCTTGTCTTCTATTAGCACGGCTTGAAGCAACTGCTAACTTAATCAAATCTTCTCTTAGAGA
>CAXFAS010000053.1:0-7573 GCA_964001175.1 uncultured euryarchaeote | reverse complement strand
GAGCATGAAAGCATTGAACATCCAACTCGATGTCTTGCCCATTCTGGTCGCTTCTTGAACCATTTTTCTTCAAACTCTGGTTGTTCACTATAAGGATTTTTTAGTAATTGGTATAGCTCTTCACAGATAGAGTAATCGCCACCCTCTGCAGCATCTATGGCTAATTGAGCCATCCAATTTCGCAATACATATTTCGGATTAGCCATTTTCATTCTTTCTCTATTGGGGTTTTTATCAACTCTTTTCCACCACTTTCCTAACCAATCATTCCATTTTTGACTAGGAATATTATCTGAATTGTAAAATGCCTTTGACAAATGAGTAATCTCAGGTGATTCTATAGATGATAATAGTCTAAAGAAAATAGTCATATCAGTCTCAACTTCCTGAAGAATAGTGTTTAATTCAACAATTAATGACTCATCGTCTTCTGAAAAATCATCAATTCCTAATTTATTTGACCACATTGAATTTTGACTCTCTACATACTTTGTATCGTAGTGTTCGAGTACTTTGTAAAGTAATTCAACATTATCCATCATTGGTGCCAGAGATTCTGCAAGCCTTGCTATATTCCAAGCCCCGATTTGCGGTTGATGACCATATCGGTATCTTCGTCTTGAAGCGTCGGTGGTATTTGGTGTCCAATTTGGATCGTAGTCTTCTAACCACCCATATGGCCCATAATCAATAGTTAATCCATGAATAGACATGTTGTCAGTATTCATTACTCCATGAACAAATCCAACTCTCATCCAGTGAGATATCATTGCAGCAGTTTGCTCAGCAACATGACTTAACCATGAGATTTTTCCTTCATCATCATCGATATTATGCTCAGGAAAATGATTGTTTATTGTATGCTGAAGTAATTTCTCAAGTGTTTGATAATTTCCATCCGCTGTATGTATCTGAAAACTTCCAAATCTAATGAAACTAGGTGCAACTCTGCAAACGATTGCCCCAATCTCAGGTGCAGGATTTCCATCGTACAACATGTCTCTAACAACCATTTCTCCAGTAGTAACCAAAGAGAGTGCTCTGGTAGTTGGTACTCCGAGATGGAACATGGCTTCACTGCACAAAAACTCACGAATAGATGAACGTAAAACTGCTTTTCCATCAGAGAATCGAGAATAAGGAGTTGCACCCGAACCTTTCAATTGCAACTCTAAAACTTCATCTGATAATTCTACTTCTCCAAGAGTTATTGCCCTACCATCTCCGAGTTGATGTGCCCAATTACCGAACTGATGTCCACCATAACGCTGTGAATAAGGTTTCATCCCTTCAATGATTTCAGCACCACCCAATATCATTCCATCCGGCCTTTCTAGTCCTAGATTATCACCCATTTCCTTTGACCATAACTTGAGTTCAGGATTTGGTGAAATACTGGGCTTCACTAGAGACCAACATACGCCTGGGACTTGGCGAGATGAGCCGCCAATTTTCAAATCCCCTGGTGTCTCATCAACAAAGCGGCTGAGCCATTTCAAAGAATCAAACCCGGCCATGAACATAGTAAATGAACCATAGTCTTGAATCTGTGGTTTAGTTCATAATTTACAAATAGAACAATAGTTGACTTAGTGAAAAGGTGAATTATCTAATGATTTCCACATTATGATCCGTTATTCCAACGATGCTCAAATCTCCATTCTCGTCCCTATCGACCACTATTGTTAGCAAGTATTCTGAAATGATTGGGCTTGCATAAGAATTCGGGCTCCATGAAAGTATAATGTATTCTGATGAGTTGACAAAATATTCACCATGTCCCCAACCAGTATCATTGTATATTCTGTTTTGTGCTAATGCCGAATCAGCCAATGGAGATGTAATTTGACTATTTGGGTCGCTAGAAGAGGCTGTGAACGTCCAATTGAAAGTTTCATTTGAATCTTGTAAATTATTTGAGTAGGAATAAAAGCTTAATCTCCAATGGGTCTGAGTCAAGTCTAACTGTGAGGCATTTTCTAGATTAATAATTCCAACATTTGAGGTAAAATTCTCAAAGTATGATTCAGTAATATTGGTTTTATTTAATACTAAATCACTGTTTATTGAGTGAACTTCGTCCGATAACATGCTATGCCACATTGTGTAGTCTTGGGTAATTATTGCTTGAGTGAAATTCGAATAAAAATCAAATGAACTTTCTCTTGGTTCAGGCTCTACATAATCTGGGTAGTCCTGATAAAATCTTGAAGATAAACCGACATACATTCCTGAACAACCATGACTGAATCCCATCTGTGATTCACCAACGATCGGTGGATTACGAGAAAAAGTACAGTCGTTAGCGATTACTTCCCAAGTATCATCTTCAGTTAGATTTCGATCTAAAGATGCGATTTCAGATAAATTTTCATCGGCGTAAAGTTCGACATATGCAAAGTTACACAACTTGTATTCGTTAATGCCTATACTTCGAATTTGATATTCATAATACCTTTCAGTTTCATCGGCTTTGATAAAATAAGATTTGGAGTATGAGTCATTATCTCCATTATAATTGATTATGAATTCATTACCACCACTGAAATGACCCCAATTGCCTGCAACAGAACGGTTTACAGAGACTATACTTGAGTTGAATGAATTAATTATACCATCAAATTCACAGGCTTCAGGAGTGACAGAGTTACTAGGAAATTCGATATTGCCTCTAATAGTCGAAGTTTTATCCAAATTTTCAGTCAAAACATAATTACAATCCGGATGATGGTGCTCATAACTTCCATTTGCCAAACGATTGGTAATAGTTTCACACAATCTTATATCACCTCTTCCATCATGCTCAAGAGTTATGTCCGGATTTTCTATAATGCATAATGTATCTCCAATGTAATAGTTTATTGTTGCCAAGCGCATACCTGTGTTTAAAGAATAGTGAGAATCAACTTCAATCCTAGTGTGTGTGTCAAAAATCGGACTTTGGTAAGGAGTTAGATTAAACACATATCCATTTGAAAGAACCTGAGTTGCATTTTCAAAATAAACTAAATCTGAATTCTGTATGAATAAGGTGTAAGTTACAGGATTAATATATATCCAAGCCTCATATTCATATTCAGGATAACTTGTAGTAATATTGTATGTAACTAAGTCTAAATCAGCACAAGTAATAGGGTTTTGAACTTCTTCGATTATTTCTTCAACCACTTCGACGATATCTGGATTAAAGAATGATTCAGTGTATCTATCTGATAATTCTGTTGAGGTGATAATTACATCAGAATTGGGTTTATCTCTTGAACCAGTGGACACTTTTGAGATGGTAGTAATATTTTCACATCCCTCGGTAACTTTCCCAAAAACCGTGTGAACACCATCAAGCCAAGGCGTAGTTACATCACTTGGTACAATAAAGAATTGTGAGCCACCACTGTTAGGTAGGCCAGTTTTAGCCATTGATACTGAGCATTCTAAATGTTCAAGACCATTATCGGCCTCATCAGGCACATTCCAGTTAGTTTGATCAGGGCAATCCTCTAATTCAGATTCAGCTGTATTACATATTCCATACCAGTTAGCAGCGTATCCACCAGTACCGTCTCCATTCTCAAAATCTCCAGCTTGTATCATGAAACCTGAAATTATACGATGGAAAATTGTTGAGTCGTAATTTCCTTGAGATACATGAGTTTGAAAATTATCACTGTGTAATGGAGCTGCTGTAAAATTTAATTGAATGGTGAATTGATATACGTTTTCTTCATGTGATACTTCTACAAAAACGTCTTGATAATCAATACTATCATTGGAACCTATTACATCTTCATCAGTTTCTGTGGATACATCTTCATCAGTGTCTGTCGATTCTAAACAACCAGTTAGAGGCGTCAACAAAAATAACAAAGTCAACAGGTAAGCAATCTTCTGCATAATTGTCCCAGTTAATTGTATGTCATAAATTAGATAGTAAGTAAAAAATCATCTAGAAACTAAAATTAACTACAACTGTCCTTCAAATGTTTTACAATAATTGAACTTTTCTTCGGTATTCAAAGCATCCTCGTACACAAGAAGTGGCAATACATCAGTTCCATCAGACCACTTGCCCATGTTTCTAAGTAAATCGCTATCTATCAAGTGTTGATATGCCCAATCTTCAGTAATATAATCGCCTCTACTTCTTGCCACAACCCAATCTGCCTGAGCATCTATTCTACGATATACTCCAAAGTCTGCAAGTGTATCATGAACTGAATCAGTTGGCAAATAGTGAGTCCCAACTAGTCGAGGAAATCCATAGAGATCGCTTTGTAGTTCAATATACAATACATGTTCACTTGGTAAGAAATTGAATACCTGTTGGTGATAAACACTGTAACATGCATCAACAGTCATGTCATCGATACCTCTAGCAATATGAATCATAGTATCATTTGGAATTTTAGATAGATTGGGTTGTAAATCTATTTGGTCAGGTCTTGTCCATCCTGATTCAATATCGATGAACAATGTTTCATTCCCCCAACCTCTTTCCATAGATTCGTGCAGTTGGATGAATGTGTAGGCGCCTCCTAAACTATGACCTCCTATCCACAAATGACTTGGATTAATTGTGACATTTCCTAAAGCTAAGTCCACAGTTTGATGTCTTGAACTATTTAGTGCAATATCTTGAAGAGTATCCAAAGCAGACGCAATAGCGATAGCACGATACTCATGATGAGGATAATTGGAGGCTCCCTCAACATCAATGCCAGTCAACCCTTCAGGAATAGGTGGGTCTATGTGAGATGGATATTGAATAAATGCAACTGCCATTCCTTTTGCTGAAAGATGAGATATCCAATCAGTGTATTCCTCATAGACAGGATATCCCCATCCATGGCTAATAAGTGCAAGCGGGATTGAATCAAGTGGTAAATCTTCAGACAATTCTGGTAATGTGAGATATACTGAAAATTCTATATCTTGCTCTTGCTCCATAATAATCAGTTCTACTTCTTCGGGCATGAGGTATGGATGGATTGTCATAGTTGTATCAAACGGTCCAGGATCCGCTCCATATCCAATAATCGGTTTTTCTGGTGGAGAAGGTGCAATTCCAATCATTGCTGGAATACCAGGCATTAACAACCAAGCAGCGAAAAACACTCCAAGTAAATGCAATGTTCTAGTCATAAACAGATATCTAGACTCACTTTTTGGTAATCTCGGCATTCCACCAGCGATTAGAAGAATAGACAGTAGAATAATTCCATAAGTCGTTGGTAGTAATAAAAAGGCGCCTCTAAGATAGAATATGTCCAGCAAAAAATACAGAATAATAAAGCCAATTATCAACCCTAAGAAGAATAATAATATTCTCTGAAATACTAGATTATTTGACTTACCCTTAAATTGATAGTTGACAAATATAACTGAAATTATCAAAAGTATCAAGGCGAAAACAATCATCAATTCCACATATTCTCTTAGAAACATAGTCATCTGTAATGTTCTGTAAGCATGAGGCCATATTGCATCATTGACATCCTTTCCTGAAAAGAGCAATATTAACGGCTGAATAATAGATGCCAAAAGTCCAGAAAATACAACCAAGCAATCAATTACGCGGGATGGATTTTCACTATTGATTACAATAGCATCTTCTCCCATAAAACCTAAAAAATACTTCTCACTCAAAAATTATCGTATAAAATCACAAAATCTCTGATGGAATTTCAATGTTTAATTTTAAACATGATTGAAAAATCCACAATATGACACAAAACACTGTTTTCTGGTTTAATCTTAGGTAAACTTCATACCTACATTAACGGAAAAACGGTTTGGATGGGGTGCGTATGGTTCAGCGTAAGCAGGATACTTTAACAGAAAAATTCCTAGATTCTCTTATCGAGGAAAATAGGATAGAAGAAGGAGAAAATGAAATTACTCTAGAGGTAAAACAAGCACCTGATGTTGAAGGTGATGAATCTTTTTCAAATCTTGCAAGTCGTATTGTTGATGAAGTAGTATCATCGAGATCACCCGCAGATCTAGCTAAAAGAGTTTTGAAACAAGCAGGAATTGATACTCATGAAGGGCCAGCAGAACCACATGTCTACAATGGGCATCTTAGGCATGTTGGGCAAAGAGCCAGGAAAATTTCACGTAAGGAAAACACTACTCTTCGAATAAGAAAAGTAAAATCACAAGCTAGAGGAGCGCCTCCAAGTTTACGAAGACGCGGTGCGCCACTAGAAACAAGAATCAGACCTTCACTTGGTATGGAAGATGAAATAATGCGTTCAGCAAGAGATACTACAAACAAAAAAGGTAAGTCACGCAACAAGTCTCGAAAAAAGTCTAGACGTTTATTTAGACGATGAATTAATTACAAACGGTCAAAAAGGGTAACCTTCCCCCCAAACCAACGGTGATTGTTATGGACATCGCAAATCCTAGTGAAGAACATGTTATGCTGCGTGAAATGGTTCGCGATTGGGTAAAGGAACATGTTGAGCCTCAAGCATTTGAATATGACAAGGAAGAGAAATTCAATTTGGAATTACTAAAATCCATGGGTGAATTGGGATTACTAGGAATTAGTGCACCCGAAGAATATGGTGGTGCCGGTTTAGATGCTACTGCTTGTGCGATTGTCCATGAAGAATTATCCGCTTCTGACCCAGGGTTTGCACTTGCTTACTTAGCACATTCAATGCTATTTGTTAATAATTTAGCATTCAATGGTAGTGAAGAACAAAAGGCAAGAATTCTCCCTAAGGTCTGCTCTGGAGAGTGGATTGGTGCTATGGCAATGTCAGAACCCGATGCAGGTACTGATGTTCTCGGACTTACTACTACTGCAAAGAAAAATGAAGATGGTAATTGGTGTATCAATGGTAGGAAAATGTGGATCACTAATGGTTGCCTAGATGAAACAGGCACCCCTGCCGATGTAGTTTGGGTTTACGCTCGTACTGGTACTGACGACAGAGGAAGAGTTGAGATGTCTACATTCATTATTGAAGCCGGAATGGAAGGTTATAGTGTTGGTCAAAAGATATACGACAAGACTGGGATGCGTGCATCAAATACTGCTGAACTTGTTTTTGACGACTGTATTGTTCCAGCAGCAAATTTGGTTGGAAACACTGGTGAGTCACTTATTCACATGATGTGTAATCTTGAGGTTGAAAGATTGACTCTTGCTGCAATGTCATTAGGAATATCTAGAAGATGTCTTGAGGAAATGAATCGATATGCTACAGATAGAACTGCTTTCAAGAGCCAAATTAGAGATTTTGGACAAATCCAGAGATATATCGGAGATTCATGGGCCAAATATAGAGCAATGCGTTCTTACATTTATGACACAGCATCCAGCATGCAACTAGGAAAATCAGGGCATCGACTTGATTCTGATGGTGTGAAACTTTTCGCCGCTACTGCAGCCAAAGAAATCGCTGATGCAGCTATACAAGTGATGGGTGGATACGGATATGTTGGAGAATACCATGTTGAGAGATTATGGCGAGATTCTAAGCTAATCGAGATTGGTGGAGGAACTATTGAATCTCACCAAAAGAACATTACAAGAGATTTATTCAAAAATCCTGAATCAATC
>CAXFAS010000052.1:0-7886 GCA_964001175.1 uncultured euryarchaeote | reverse complement strand
TGAATCTCACCAAAAGAACATTACAAGAGATTTATTCAAAAATCCTGAATCAATCGACTCCTAGTCAACTTTTACAATTAAGTTAGATATTTATTTCATTCTAACCAGTTTTTTGGTAGAATTCCAAGCAGTAGCAATCATACTTGAGCATAATAATAGTCCGATTGCTATCAATGTACCCCATGTCCAAACGCTGGAAACAGTAGAAATAGAGTCTTCATTAATTAAGATTCCAATAGTTGTGGTAATTCCTACTGCAAGTGATGTTTGGAATCTTATCAATCCTGGTAACTTCAAAGTAGGAGATTTTTTACCAATTCTGTAAAGTAGATATAAAGACCAAGTAGTTGCCCCTATTCCCCATACTGGTATTTCAGCAGGATAGTTATCCAGTATCATTAATTCTCTTTCAGTGATAAATTTATCAGCACCAAAAAGAGCTATGATCCAAATTAAAGAAGCTCCTAACAAGTGAATAACTTCACTCATTATGGGAGATGTGCTAACCTTATCATCAGAAATTTCATCTTCATTTGATTTATTAATACTATTTTCTTTAGATTTATGTATTGATCTATTTCTTTTCTCTAGTGAATCGACTCTTTCCGAGAGTCTTTGCATCTCCTCTAGAACTAATACTAGGTTGTCATTTTGCTCAGAAACTATCGACATTCGTTCTTCTTCAAATTCAGGCAAAGTAACCATTGATGGAACATCATCAAGTAATCCTTCGGAAGATAGTTCATTTCTTGCATCTTGGAGTTTTTTCTGTTTTTTAGCATCACGTTTTTGTTTGTTCTCAGAAATTGCTTTTTTGATTGATTCATTTGCGTTTCCTACTGCGGTCTTGGTAGAATCACCGACCTTTTTAGAAAGTTCCGCTAACTTATTTCCTGTAGCATTGAGTCTCTCAGCAATAGTAAGAGGCTTAGACTTGTCAGACACAAACACTCTTAGATGATTGTAATAGTTAACATTTCGTAGAGAATTAATATGCAACAGGAACAGGGTCTAACATTCTCCACAAGTACCAACATGCAGCAGTTCGATAAGGAGACCAACGCTCAGCAAGTTTTTCTATAGATTCTTTAGACTCAGCCTTTGGCTCAAGAATTTTGACTGCTTTAATTAGTCCGAGGTCACCTATGCTGAAAATATCAGGGCGCATTAATGCAAAGATCATCAACATTTCAGCAGTCCATGGTCCTATACCTTTGAATGAAATAAAATGCTTTTTTATTTCGTCGTCACTCATAGAAACAAAATCTTGTTCAGTGAAATTATCAGACTCCTGCGCAATGCCATGAATGTATCTTGATTTTGGTCCTGTCAATCCGCATTTCGCTAATTCTTCAGGGGTAAATTTGAGAATATTTTCTGGAATTACTTTTCCCACCTTTTCAACTAACCTTGCCCAAATTGCATCTGCAGCCAATACTGAAATTTGTTGGCCGACAATCGATCGAACCAATGTTGAAAATAAATCACCCTGTCCTTCAAGGCATCCGTCACAATACTTTTCTACGATTGGGCCTAGCAGTGAGTCTTTTCTCAAAAATTCAACTGCTTCATTCCACCATGGAGGTTTTCCTGTCAGCATGTAAGGCAATTAGGGGTCGAGGTTTTGACCTCTTGCTTTATCGCACGATACATGCGAGAATCATTAATCGAGATACTTGGCCTAAAAGAAATTGCTCGAACAGGGTGGGTTAGAAATGATGTAAATAATCCAGAATCAGTAGCAGCGCACTCTTGGGGAATGGCTATTTTAGCACTCAAGTTGACGCCAGAGGGACTTGACTTATCGAAAGTTCTGAGTCTCTGTTTGGTTCATGATATACCTGAGGTTAGGGTTGGAGATTTGACTCCACATGATGATTGTTCTACTAAAGCAGATGACGAATTATCTGCAATGAAGGAATTATCTCCAGAGTGGGTACATCTGTTTGAAGAATATGAATTAGGTGAAAGCGAAGAAGCGAAGTTTGTCAAACAATTGGATAAGTTAGACATGGGTCTACAAGCTATGATCTATGAATCAAAACAAGGATTAGATTTGTCTGAATTTAAGGAAAGTGCATTATCAAAAATTAGTAATTCCGAACTTTCTTCATTATTATTTGATTGAATTCTTCCGACAAGAACAAAAAGTAGTTCGCATCCGCCAAACTACACAGCCCGATAGTGTAGGGGTCCATCATAGCGGGTTTTGGTCCCGCTGACCTCGGTTCAAATCCGAGTCGGGCTACCAATTCAATCAAATTGATATCTTAACTGTGGTACAGCCAACATTGAGACATTCATAGCAATTAGTAAAGTCCAAATTATTAGTCCGAAAATTGGGACATTACCCATTGAACTCTCATACTCTAGACATTCTCCAAAAAATGATGAATCATCCCATTCGACACATTCGGCATCTGGATCATCGCTAACCAGCCATGAAATTATTGTTCCAACTAGACCAATCGCGGAAAGAGCAGTACATACAATCAGAGCAGAGAGTTTTCCTTTGGCCATCATTACTCCGAACGTTATTCCAGTCACGAAGAATAGCAAAAATGCTATTCCTATGAGTATAAAAATTGCTCCAAATCCAGTTCCTGTATCTGCTGCTCCTTCAAGTGAACTAACAAATAATCCACCAAAAATAATTGGTAATGCCACGAACACTGCAAAAGCTCCCATTGCAGTTGCAAAAATAGAACCTGCAGTTATCCTAATGGCTGGGTTATCTGTGTATTCATGTAAAATGTCTCTTTTCGCAGAAGGTTCGACAACTGAGAAATCCATGTCATCCTCTTCATCATCCATGCCCCATTCGAATTCACCATCACAAAGAGGACAAGCGAATTCTCCTTTTGCATCATCATCGAGTTCAATTTCGCCTTCACAGTGGGGGCATAGAATTTCAACCATAGTAACCTGTATGCCTATTATATCTGAGTGATAACCTTTCGCCCTGCATTCACACACATATTCAAGAATCTAGTTCACTTGGAGCGTTACATGAGAACAATGAATATCGAAAAAATAGCAGTTCTAGGTGCCGGTCAAATGGGTAATGGAATTACACAAGTCGCAGCTTGTGCAGGTTACCAAGTTGTTATGATTGATATCAAGCAAGAATTTGTAGATAGAGGAATCGCTACGATTGAAAAGTCTTTGTCTAAGTTAGTATCAAAAGAAAGAATGACTCAAGAAGATGCCGATATGGCTCGAGCAAGAATTTCTACGGCAATAGATAGATCTGCATGTCATGATGTTGACTTGGCTATCGAAGCAGTTCCCGAAATTTTAGACCTTAAAATTTCAATTTTTGCTGAATTAGATGGAATCTGCAAACCAGATTGTATACTTGCATCTAATACATCATCAATATCAATTTCAGAAATTGCTAATGCGACTAACAGGCCTGAAAAAGTAATAGGGATGCATTTCATGAATCCTGTACCAATTATGAAACTTGTAGAAATAATCAACGGCAGGGATACCAGTGAAGAAACAAATTCTGCAGTAATTGCAGCAGCAGATAAGATGGGTAAGACCGCACTCTCTTGTAATGACTCGCCTGGGTTTATATCAAATAGAATACTTTGTCCAATGTTGAATGAAGCAATACTAACTCTTCAAGAAGGAGTTGCTAAACCTGAGGCAATTGATGGAATAATGAAATTAGGAATGAATCATCCAATTGGTCCATTAGCATTATCAGATTTGATTGGTTTAGATACAGTACTTCATATAATGAATGTGTTGCATGAAGGATTAGGTGATGATAAATACGCTCCAGCGCCTCTTCTTCTTGAGATGGTTGAACAAGGTAAACTAGGTCGTAAATCCGGTGAAGGATTTTATCAATATCAGTAGGTGATTTTTTGAATCCAAAAATAAATGTTTTAGGTGAACCGCTTCAAGAATGCTCGCAAGACCCGTTAACTGGATGGTTTAGGGACGGTTGTTGTAATACTGATAGTAATGATAGAGGCTTGCATGTTGTATGTTGTATTCTATCAGATGCTTTTCTTGAATTTGCAAAATCCAAAGGTAACGACTTGATTACTCCTGCACCTCAGTTCAACTTCCCCGGACTAAAGGCAGGAGATCGGTGGTGTGTATGTGCTAGAACTTGGTTAGATGCCGCTGAAAACGGGGTTGCTTGCCCGGTAAATCTTGAGGCTACGCATGAAGAAGCATTGAGTGTAATACCTCTTGAGGTATTAGAATTATATGCTGAATAAGATATAAGCCCGCTTCATTCTCCCATAATTATGAAGGAAGTATATTTGGTAACTGGTGCTTCACGAGGAATCGGTAGGTCATTGTCATTGGAACTGGTCAATGGTGGTTTTACAGTGATTGGTTTGTCACGCCAATCCACTGAATTAGAGGCATTAGGTGATGAACTGAAATCTATCGATCCGAAATCTAGTATTATTTCTTGTGATATATCTTCACTTGAAGACATTGAAGTCGCTTCAATAGAAATTAGTTCAAATTATTCAAAATTAGACGGTATTATTCACAATGCGGGAATAATCAACCCCATTAAGCCAATGAAAGATGTAGCAATAGAAAATTGGAATCACTTGATACAAGTTAATTTGATTGGGGTTCAAAATTTGACTCAGAAATTATATCCGTTGATGAAAGGCAAAAATCAAACAAGAGTGACAACAATTTCTAGTGGTGCTTCAAAATATCCTATTGGCTCATGGTCTGCTTATTGTGTCTCCAAAGCCGGACTCGACATGTGGACAAGGTGTTTAGCAGAGGAAGGTCAAGAGGATAACATAAGTGCAATTTCTGTTGCCCCAGGTATAGTTGATACCAACATGCAGAAAAATATCAGACATTCAAATCCAGATGAATTCCCGCTTCATCCACACTTTGTTGATTATCATGATTCTGGTCAATTGGTTGAACCGGACGTAGTCGCAAAACAACTTCTATCTCTTGTCACTACTCATGATATTGAACAGACTGGCGGCAGATTTGACGTAAGGGAATTGTAATTTTTGTTAAAAATCGTGGTAAGGGTCATAAGCCCACACTAAGGCACAGTGGATAGGCGAGTTCTATGGTAGGGACAGATAGAGTAGAAATTAGAACATTAAAAGTAGGAAGATTTTGTGTTGTTGATGATGAAGCATACAAGATTTTGAGTATATCTAAATCAAAACCTGGTAAGCACGGTTCTGCTAAGGCAAGACTTGAATTAGTCTCTCTTTTTTCTAGCAAGAAAATCTCTCACGTTGGAACTGTCACCGATAACATCCACGTTCCAATGATTGAAAAGGGTACAGCAATGGTAACTCACCTTGATGGAAATGAAGTTCACGCAATGAATATGAAAGATCACAGCATGATGATTCTTCCAATGGAGCCAGAGATGAATATTGAGGCTGGTAAAGAAATTATGTGGATGGAAGCCTTAGGTCGCTTCAAGATTATTAGAGACCACTGATATTTTCAAAATAGTGTAATTTACTACACTTGATGAGAAATGCAGGTGACTAATTGATAAACCGCATTCAAAACTTGTAGATTATGGCTGATACGGCGAATGCTAGCATGAGTGAATCTGCAGAAATGTCTGCAAAGGAAACTATCAATTCAATGACAGATGGTAAAAAGAAGGCATTGAAGAGTTGGTATTTCTATGATTGGGCAAATCAAGCATATGCATTGACTGTAATGACTGTCATTGCCCCAGCATTGATGGCATCTTTGTATAATACAGCTACTGGTACACAATCTGGAGATTCTTTTTATGCTTGGATTCTAACCTTTTCAATGATTTTTGTTGTAATTACGGCTCCAGCGCTTGGCGTTATTGCAGATAAAATGCCAATAAAGAAAAAATTACTCAAATGGTATACTGTGGTTGGAATACTATTTACAGCGCTGATGGGCGCAGCACCGTATTTCGGTTCTCAAGGATACATTATATTGGCATTGATGTACACAATTGGTACAGTTGGTTTTACTGGTGGTAACGTAATTTATTATTCCTTCATGCCATATTTGGCTCCAAGAAAATGTCAAGACCATGTTTCAACTTGGGGTTATGCATATGGTTTCATGGGTGGATCTATGTTGCTGATTTTCCATCTTGTAATTTTACAAGCACCATTTATTGAATGGGATTGGAAATTTAAGATGGCAGTAATATTTGCCACATCATCAATTTGGTGGTGGGGCTTTGGACTTTTGATGTTCAAGTGGACACCAGAACCAGAAATACCTTCAACTATGGAATGGAAGGGTCTAAAAGATGCTACAAAGGTTGCTTATTCTCAAGTATTCCAAACATTCAAGGAGATAAAACGTTTCAAAGTGTTAGCGTTTTTCCTTCTTGCTTATCTCCTGTTTTATGATGGAGTAAACACCATTGCAAGCATGGCTAGTGCCTTTGGCGAATCAGTCTTAAGGCTTAATCAAAGTATGAATGTAATGTTACTATTGACAGTTAATATCGTTGCGATTCCTATGACTATTGTCTTTGGTAAGCTAGCAGATATTAAAGGAACAAAATTTGCATTGATGTTATCATTGTTGATTTATTGCTTTGTAGCTATTGTTGCTGCAGGTTTTGCTCCGTTAGAACTTGAGGGTGAAGAAGATGCAGAACGTTATGACTTTACTTTCACTTGGGATAATGATTCACAAGTATATGAATTGGATACTCTATATGACAGGGGATACGAAAGTTGGGTAGGTGAAACTGCCGCTGGAGATTCAGAATTTAGAGATAATTTCCAGCAATATTTCCCAGCAAATTCTACTGATTATGACAAAGATAGCGCAGGTTCAAGTTCTATTGGTGGAGGTTTACTAGTTTGTCTAATAATTTTGGTCTTTGTAGCCTTAATTGGAAGTGGTGTTATGTTTATCCAAAACAAAGACCTTGGTAAGATAGGAGTCTTAGCGATGATTTTAATCGTAGTAGTTGGTATACTTGGCGCTTCATTACTTGCAGGTCAAGACGATGCTGAGGAAAAAGAAACACACACTATAGATGAAACAGATGCAGAAGCGATTATAGCAAATTTCGATGAGGCTAATGATCACAGATTTTCAATTATCTTTGTAGGTGGACCTGAAGGTAAAGACATAGCCGGGCAAGATGAAATTGGTGACCGGCATCCAACCATAGTTGACCAGGGTGGTCCTGTTGATGGTTGGGCTGAGTTAATGCGTGATAATGTCTGGAAGCCTCTTGGGATTGGAGTTGCTCTGCAATGGATTATTCTTGGTATGTTTGTTGGAGTCGCTATGGGTTCAGCCGGAGCACAAGCTCGGTCTATGTTCTCACAACTGGTACCAGAAACCAGAACCTCTGAGTTCTTCGGTTTCTTCGGATTCCTAGGTAAGTCTGCTGCTATGATAGGGACATTCCTGTATGGTATTGCAAGTACTACTTTCGATAGTAGGGTGGCGATTCTGTCCATTACAGTAGTGATTTTAGCCGGAACATATCTTACTAGTAAGGTTGATCTCGAGGAAGGGATTAGAGTCGCAGAGGAAGAAGATGCTAGAAATCGAGCTTTAGCCTCTGGTGTATCATCTCAAGACCTTGGTACAATTACAGAATAAGGGTGGTATCATGCGTAATTTCGCTTTGGTTCAGACCATTGGTACATTTTTATTATTATTGTACATGATTATTCTTTGGGGTTTGCCACTTGTTCCATCCTTGGCAGTTTTCGATTACTTGCATTGTTTTTCAGATGGTCAAAGTCAATTGGTAACGTACCTAATTACCGCATTTTCATTAGTCATTGCATTCATTGTTTATATTCATGGTTTGTTAATATTTTCTGGTTTGACTCAAAGACTTTTACATGTCAAAGTTGAGGGTGAAAAAAGAGTTGCTCCGCTTG
>CAXFAS010000051.1:0-8446 GCA_964001175.1 uncultured euryarchaeote | reverse complement strand
GAAGGGAAATGACATTCCCAAAGACGACCAGGACTTGGAATAAATTCTTTTGGATCTTCTGCATTCAGTCTGCATTGTATTGCATGACCTCTCCATTTTATTTCTTCTTGCTTCATAGGCAAAGGTTCGCCTTGCGCAATACGAATACCAAGTTCTACTAAGTTATGTCCAGTGATTAACTCGGTCACTGTATGCTCAACTTGGACTCTAGGATTTACTTCTAAGAAGTAGAAATCGCCTTTAGCATCTCTAAGGAACTCAAATGTTGCAAGACCCTTGTATCCAACTGCTTCTGCCCCTCTGCAGACTAAATCACCAATCTCTGTACGCTTTTCATCTGTTAACCATGGCCCTTCTTCTACTAATTTTTGATGACGACGCTGAATTGAACAAAATCGCTCACCAAAATGAATTGCTTTTTTACCATCACCCAATACTTGAAACTCAACGTGTTGAGCGCCTTGGATATATTTCTCAACAAATACTCTTTCATCGCCAAAAGCAGACTTTGCTCTCGATTGACATAACTTCAATGCACTAGCAAATTGTTCTCTTTTATCTACAATCTGCATTCCGATTCCACCGCCACCAGCAGCTGCTTTGATAATTACAGGGTAACCTATTTCCTTGGCTAATTCACTTGCTACATTCTCATCAGATATTGGTTCTGAAGATCCTTTTGCTGTAGGTAAGCCAGCGGCTTCCATTGCTGCTCTAGCCTCTATCTTATCGCCTAATAGAGTGATTACATCGGCAGATGGACCAATAAACGTGATTCCTTCTTGTTCTAGTCTTCTAACAAACTCTGCATTCTCTGCTAAAAAACCATAACCAGGATGAACTGCATCGCATTCTAATTCTTTAGCAGCATTAACTACCGCATCAATATTAAGATAGGAGTCCAAAGGATTTGAACTGTAAATTGGATATGCTATATCTGAAAGTCTAACAGGTAAGGATAATCGGTCTTCTCTTCCATGAATAATCGCTGCCTCGATACCCATATCTCTCAACGTTCGAAGTATTCGAAGTGCAATTTCTCCACGGTTGGCAATCAATACACGCTTGAATCCCATGTACTAACGAGAGACGAGACATCCTATGAGTAAAACGGTTGAAAAATTACTAATCATGATAAAAAATGTTACTTGAATCAGTCCATTACCTTCCGGAAAAGTACAATAAAAACATAAAAAATGTAATTAAAAATATTATTTAGAGGAAAAATTGATATTATAACACCCATATCCGCCATCATGATGGACGAAAATAAAACCGGCGCCGAGATTGTGGCCGAACTTGCCGGAAAAGATCTAAATAAAGATGGCCGAGTAGTAAATCTAGTAATTTGTGGAAATTCAAAGTTCTATGATTATTCTTGGCTTGAAAACGAACTCGATTTGTGGGTTGAACAACATTCATATCCGGATATGATTATTCTTGGAGGAGCGAGTGGGGTAGATTTTCTAGCTGAAAGATGGGCGGATAACCATTGTATTCCTCTCGCGATTTATACTGAAGCATGGCAAAGCCCAAGACCAAAATCAGAAGTTGATAGTGGAAGGCCTGAAGCAGTAGCTACTTTAGCAGATGAAATGCTGAAAAATGCAACACACATGCTAGCTTTTCCCGGACCTGATTCGGTATGGACAAAGCGAATGATAGATATTGCAACGGAACAAAACATTCCTGTAATTCGAGTCGACTTACCGGCAAGTGGATTATAATCAGTAAACATCACGTAAGTAACGCTTTTGTTCCTTCATCATGGTTTTCTCTATGAAGTGCGTGGCATCTTCTTGTGACATTCCGCCATGCTCAACAGCAATCTCAATCAAGGCACGATGAACATCTTTTGCCATGTAGGTCTTATCACCGCAGATATAGAAGTAAGCCCCGTTTTCAAACCATTCCCAGACTTTCGCTCCATGCTCCTTCAAACGGTGTTGAACGTAAATCTTCTCTTCTTGATCTCTCGACCATGCTGTAGTAAATTGATACAAGTGTCCCTGGTCAATCCATGATTCAATTTCATCTTTGTAGTAAAACTCGGTTTTTGCTGATTGGTCTCCAAAAAATAGCCAATTCTTACCAGTACCGCCATCAAAAATCCGCTGTTCCATAAATGCTCTAAAAGGGGCAATTCCAGTACCTGGACCTACCATGATGATATCAGTTGATTTATCTTCAGGCAAGACAAAAGATTTGGTAGGAGACATGAACACCCCTACTTTCTTATCAGAAGTTCCAATTTCATCGGCCATAAATTGAGTACATAACCCACCTCTATTCCTTCCATGATAACTAAATCTAACAATACCTACTGTCAACTCGACAAAACCAGGGTGTGCATCATGAGAAGATGCGATTGAGTAAAGTCTAGGTTTGAGTCTAGAAATAAGTTCAAAGAATTCTTCTGGAGAATATTTGACATTGAACTCGCGCATGATATCAACATAATCTCTAGTCCAGAGATAATCTTCAATTGCTTTTTCATCGCCCAATATTGCTGAAACTTTTTCTGTCGGATCATCTGAAGGAACATTTTGAGCAAGCCCTGGAGGCATTTGTTGATCAGAAGATAAATTCCAATTATTTTGACCTCGAATTCTCGAAACTATCTTAACTGAAATTTTCATACCTGATGAAACTACTTTTTCAGATAGAGATTGAACGAATTTCTTGCCAGCCATATGAACTTCGAAATCTTTCTTTAACGCATCATAAAGAGTCTTTTCACCATTGTGGGTTGTGACTATTTGTTCAGGGTCCCATCCTTGAAGTTGAATTATATCTTCGACTACATGAGATGGATTTTCAGAAAGAACACCAAGAGCATCTCCTACTTTATATTCCAAACCGGAATCACCTAATTCAAAGACGATATGTCTTGTTTCTTTTCTAGAGCCCTCTCCATTGAGAACATAATTCTCCGTAATATTTGTCATATACGGGTTTTTTGCAGACCAATTAGACATTCAACCACCGATAGCTTAGCGCTATGATTATCCCAAAATGGGATTGTTTATCATCATTTGTAATCTATGACATTCAACTTATAGCAGAACCAATTAGAACTATACCTAACTCATCATAGGCCAACCATGGCGCACAGTGTGAAGATGCTGGGTACTGGAAACGCATTTTTGCCCAACGGGAGATTGCATTCCTTGGTTTTAATCGACCAAAAGCATCTTGTTGATGCGCCACCTACTGCTTTAATTGCTCTTAGACAAAATGGAATAACCGTAGATTCAATTGAGACAATTTTCATTACTCATCTTCATGGAGACCATGTCTTTGGGTTGCCATTTCTATTCCTAGAAAGAATGTATATCTCAGATCGAGAAGGAAAAGTTCCTCTAACAATTGTTGCAGCACCTGGGGCCAAGGAAGTTATTTTAGAAATCTGTAATCTTGCTTATCCGGGAACCCTGCAACGCTTTTGGCCAAAAATTATCTGGTGTGAAGATGAAACAGGAACAACTGAGGATGGATGGAATTGGGAGCGATTTAGAGTTAATCATGATGATTCAGTTGACCCTTTTGGCTACAGATTTGTATCGAAAGACGGAGTAAGTTTGACACATAGTGGAGACTCAGGTCCATGTGAAACACTGTATAACTCCATTTCCAAATCGGATTTAGCTGTTGTTGAAATGGGTTTACCCGAATGGGTAGAAAGTGATCATCATCACAAGCCTTCAGACATCCAATCTCTTGCTGAATTATACCCTAAAACCAAAATGATAATTACTCACACATATATCGATGATCGAAATTCAAAATTCCCAACAATAACTGAATCTAAATTCCCCTCTCATCCAAGTAATGTTCATCATGCATCTGATGGAGACACATTTATCTGGAATAACGGCCATTGGAAAAGAGTCGAATAATGTTATTTTTTGTCTTTTTGTGTCTATAAAAATGAAATAATAATCAATTTCAAAACCACTAGAAACTATAATTTGATTTTAATTTCAGTGGACATGCTTATGAGGGGGACTCGGACTCCCCCAAATCGTCGCGCATTGTCTGAGAGGGTGATGTTTCGACAACATGATGAGGCGAGGGTATGACGGACAACATTTTCGATGGATTCCTCACTCGAAAAACCTTGTTCAAGAATAAAGAAATCCTTCGTCATGACTACCAACCCCAGAATCTTCCTCATAGAAAATCTGAGATTGAAACCTTATCATTTAATCTTGTTGAAGCATTAAAGGGGCATATTCCTTCTAACATGACACTGTATGGAGTTACAGGAGCCGGAAAAACTGCTGTGACCTCATTTGTTTGTGAAGAACTTGAATCCAAAGGAAAAGAATTGAACCGACCTGTTCAAACTATAATGGTAAACTGTCGGCAAATAGATACTCAATACAGAGTGTTGAGTCACATTGGAAATTCTCTTCTTGAAAGCCATGAAATTGATGAAATACCATTTACTGGATGGCCAACAGATAGAGTATTTGGTGAATTGATTAAGAGAATGGATTCTAGAAAAGGCGTATTTGTAATCGTTTTAGATGAAATTGATCATTTAGTACGTAAAGCAGGAGATGACCTATTGTATAATCTAACAAGTCTAAACGCCTCTCTAAATGTTGCTAGAGCTTGTGTGATTGGCATTTCAAATGACCTCAAGTTCACAGATTTCCTCGACCCACGTGTTCGCTCGAGACTGGGACAGTTAGATGTAATATTCAACCCATATGATGCTGAGCAGTTACAAGATATTCTTCGCCAAAGATCTAGTCTTTCTCTAAATGATGATGTCCTTGGAGATGGAGTTATCGCATTATGTGCCGCTTTAGCTGCTCAAGAACATGGTGATGCTAGATGTGCTCTTGATTTACTTAGAGTCTCTGCTGAGAAAGCTGAGCAGAGTGGTTCGCAAGTTGTTGAACAACATCATGTTAGATCCGCCCAACATCAAATTGAATCAGATCAAATGACTCCAATTATTTCTAAACTACCAAGCCAACAGAAATTAGTTTTGTCTTCGATTTTGATTAATGAAAATAACGGATTGAGAAATATTCAAACTGGCGAAGTTTATGCAATATATACTCAAGCCTGCCGATATATTGGACAAAATGCACTAACTCAAAGAAGGGTTTCTGGTCTAATTTCAAGTTTGGACATGCTTGGATTGATAACTGCTAGAACAATTAGCCGTGGACGATATGGCAGAACTAAAGAAATCAATTCATGTATTCCTCAAAATATTGACCCAGTAATTATTATGACACAATCCGAGGCTCAAATCGAGGATGTTTTTGCTAGTAATTATAAACACCAAAGTAGACTATAGGTATTTATTTTGATTAAACTATTTTTTCGGTGTTCTTATATCTTTAATGCAGGTGGCCGAATTTATGAGTGAACAAAACGATGAGACTTCGAGTGTTCTAAACATGATCTTGAACCCTAGTAAATCTCTTGCAAATTGGTTTGTTGCAATTGGATTCCTAGGTTTGTTTTTAGCGATTTTAAATATTGTTGGATGTATTCATCCTAAATTCAGAGTTTCATGGGGTGGAGTTTTCACTCTTGAAATGACTAACAAGGCATTTGGAACTTTAGATGATGCTCCGGCTTTTGTTGCTTCCGATGCTATTTTCATTGCGCTATGTGCTGGATTAGTATTCCTTGGTGTAAAGACAATCAATCAGCAAGAAGGTGGATTGGCCAGTTGGTTTAAGTCAATATTTGTCAACGAAACATGGCCTGCATTAGCAGACCCATCAGTCGGTGGATGGTCTAGGTTGTTTGGGGCATGGTGTTTACTACTTGGAGTAGTGAACTATCTTTACTTTGGATTAAATTCTACAGGTTGGATCGACCCTGGTGTTTACTCTCTAACAATTGGACTTCTTGCTTTCGGATTTGCATTAAATAATCTTTCATTTGCACCAGAGGGTGAAGAGAATCTTGATTGATTATCTTTTGAAAATTCCATTATGACCATTTTTACCGGTTATTGAATCATAGATTCCTAAAATCAGACCCTTCCATAGAGCAAGGCTCCATCTGAAAGTTAGAGCTCTAAGCGAAAATAGGACAAAAATAGAGAAACGATTTGTCTCTTTAATTGAACCTCTAATTACCACCCCTAATGGTCCGCGTAGCAAAATAAATTGATGAATAGTTAATAGAATAAATGTAACAAATAGCATTTTTGTCTGCCACCATTGCTTAATAAGATCTAAATCTAACTCATTAGAGTTCAAGAGTGAATAAATGAATGGTAGTCCCGAAATTAATGCACTTATCCACAAAGGTGCAACCATTAAAACTATAGTTGAACTACCAATAAAATCTAAATCTGGACCTTTTCTTTTCCTTCTTGGATAATTTCTAATTATTCTTACGTGAGCCCTAGCATCTCTAGTTCTCTTGGCTAAAAATCTCTTTTTCCCGGATTCGGGCACGTGGATAACAACTGCATCTGGCGCGTAAACAATTGTCCCTCCTTCTTCTATTAATCGTAAACTAACCTCCATATCCTCGGCATGATACCATTCGGGATTAAATCCCCCAATCTCAATTAATGATTTTCGGTGAAACATTGAACATGGCCCATTTGCTAAACTAGTACTCCTAGGTCTTGAACGATATTTTGACGCGATTTCTACCGAACGAACCTTACTAATCAAATCATCTGCTCTCTCAAAAATAGTTCTTCCTGTAACTGCAACAACATTTTCTTTAGAAGATATAGGTTTAGATTCTGCAAATAAATTACTTACCCAATTCTGTCCTGGCCTAACATCAATATCAGTAATAGCAACCCATTCTCCTTTGGAATGTTCGAGTGCCAATTGTCTAGCAGATGAGAGACCTTTAGGTCCTTGAACCAAAACATGAATTGGGACTTCTGAGTTTTCATCATGCCATTTTTCTAAGCACTTTGTGGAGCCATCGGTCGAACCATCATCTACTGCAATGATTTCTAATGGCCTATAAGTTTGGCTTTTCAGAGATTCTAAACAACCATCTATCCATTGAATTCCATCTCTAACACATACAGTGATTGAGATTAATGGATTTACTTGCTCCATTAAATCACCTCAAACATACTTAGTAGTTCACGACATCTTTTCTTAACTGCAAGTGTTGTGATTTGCGAAACAACTCCTTGATTAGGTTGGCCATAGAGAACAACTGTTCCAATCGGAGCAAGACAATGAATGTATAATGGGGCTAAATCTTCTTCACCATCAACATTTATTATTACAGCGTCTTGCATAAAAATTGCTTTTTCTAAGGATTCCACCAATGAAGGTGTTAAACATCCAGCAGGGTTTTCTGCTTGTAGAACTTCATCAAATAGCGAAATGTCTACTAAATCTTCTTTGGCCAAACTAGTTCTTTTTGTCATACCATCAATCAAACCAATATCTGGAATAATCTCCATGTCCAGTAGTGTTTTTACAGTAACATCTCCAACTGCTACAATACAAGCTCGATGTTCTGGTAAACTTTCAAGTGCACTTGACATTGCTACTTCTGGCATATCCTCAGGACCTTGGAAAATTTGGCCCATCGGAGTTTTTAGTTCCTTATCTAGCACAGGTGCCATTTTTACTATACGCCCTCGAAATAAATCAGATAACCAAGGATTGCCATCAGTATCAACAAATCCGCTCCTTATTCTTGATGAACTCAAAACCTCTCCATATGAATCAATAATATGGGGTACAATAATTATGTCTAACGGCTCTAGACCATTACCAATTCTCATATCATTTATTTGATCGCAACTACCTCTAGTCTCCTCTGTTGCCACAATACAATCCGCAGTCATATGTTCTGGCGCAGGTCCAAAACTATCATTCAATGGAAATACTTTGATACTTTTTTGTTGATTTTTTGAAGCCCAATTGAATATATTTTCGACGCGTTCCTCATAACTCTCTACAAATAATGATTTATGAGATGCTATGGAATCTACTGTGACATGAACTTCAACCCTTGCTGAATCACGGAAAGCAGCATTTAGAAGTAAATTATGCCCCGAATGAAATCTATCAAAAGTACCTCCAACCAAGCAGCAATTATACCGTTTGGAAGTGTCCATAAATAGCGGTGTAAGACATTTGCTCTTTGAGTTCATCGCTATAATCAATCAAGAAATCATGTTTTATTGAGTGGTTGTAAAATCTCAGCAACTGTGCCCCGACACCTAACGGCCCATTTCATTGCTATGCTCGAGGGCCTGACCCTCGGTGTCAGGGCGTGCTGTCCGGAAGGGTGGTTGTCTTGTGTTCATCCTCTCGTCGCACAAGGACCCATAACCAACCGGTTGGTTTACCGCTTTTGCACCAAAGGTCATTCCTCGAAAGGTCCCTTTGGTCTTCGATAGCGGACCGTACCATTGGTATCAGACTTCATTGCAATTTCACAGTAGCTCTGCCAGATGTTGCGGGTACGGCAT
>CAXFAS010000050.1:0-8540 GCA_964001175.1 uncultured euryarchaeote | reverse complement strand
GGAGTTCTTGCTGCATCTCTTGGAGTTCTAGGATTTTCTGCGATTCTACTCCCACCTGGCGGAGGAGTTTCTGGTGATTTGGGAGTTGTATTTTGGGCCAAGGGCCGTGAAGATGAAGCATGGTATGGTGCGAAGCACGAACAACCTATGAGTAGAACTGACTTTGTCGATGAAGCCGCTAAATCAAATACAGGTACTGCTGGTGCAGCGGGAATTTGGAATGGAGTCCCCGTGATTGTAACTTATGTAGACCACACCAAGTATGCAGGAACTCCTGAATTTAATGGCAAGGCAAGATTCCAATTCATGGAAGGTTATGATGAAACAGGAAAGAGAATCGGTCACTTTGAAGATTTGAGTGATGCAGATCCTAGAATTTTCCCTTCAGATAATCTTGTTATGATTTTTGGTCGATGTACGCACCTATGTTGCATCCCTGGATGGCAATTAGTTTCCAACTCTTACACTGACGATTCTTGGACGCCTGGCGGCGGTGATGGCGGCGGTACCAAACTGTTTTGTATTTGTCACTCATCAAGATTCGACCCTACTGCATTAGAAATGAATTCTAATAGAAATCGTTCATCAGGAGCCACTTTCAACTACGCTGGAATTCGTAGATCCGGAGGTCCTGCCCCAGTAGGTTTACCATTGATACCAATACAACTTAATGGTGATATGATTGAAGGAATTACTGACTATATTGATTGGTACACATACTGTGATTGAGGTGAAAAAATGACTACAATGTTCTGGATTCTATGGTTTTTTATCGCCTTTGTTATTGTGCTAATTGCATTCACATTACGTAAGGAAAATGAAGAGATGCCAAGAAGAGAAATTCTTCGCGCTGTCGAATCAAGCGGTAAAATGGGCTTCGCTGAAAGGTCTTTCTTATGGGTCTTTTCTTGGCTAGATACTCGCTTTAGAATTCAGGATTACTGGAATATGTCAAAGGGCGCTTACTACAACATGCACAGGCAAATGCCTCTAACTCACGCTGAAAAGTATAAACTAAGAATCATATGGTATTGGTATCCATTGTATTGTCTTGGTGGAATTTCATTCTTATCTTTCATAATATTAGTTATCACTGGTACTGTTCTAGGAATTTACTATGTCCCTGGTGGAGAAGGTATTCCTTCCCCTGCTTATCTCAGTATGCAATACATCATGACTGAATTACCATTTGGATATATTATTCGGGCTGTTCATCACTGGGGTACTCACTTCATGGTAGCAAGCGTTTTCTTACACATGTGTAGAGTTTACTTCACTGGAGCATATAGAAATCCAAGAGAGCTTAACTGGCTTATTGGTGTGGCATTAATGGCCCTTACTATCGTGTTTGGTTACTCTGGCTACCTATTACCTTGGGATTCATTAGCTTATGGCGCTGCTGTTATTGGAATCAACCTAGCGAACTCCAGCCCACTAGTTGGAAAGTATATCGCAACACTTCTTTTCGGTGGTTCTGCTTTGACTGAGAGAACTGTTACAAGAATGTACTTCATACACGTATTCATCCTCCCTGTTATTGTCACAGGGCTAATTATTGTCCATTTATTCATTGTTTGGGTACAAGGTATTGCGGAGCCACATTGATTAAGGAGGTAATAATATGGGTATAGTAGAGAATCTAGGTCGTGTTGCTTCTTCCTACATGGAAGAAAAAGAAAAACTCCAGACGGTAGGTGATAAGAGAAAAAGAACTCGTCTAGGACACGGCTTTTGGCCACATGAAGTTCTAAGAGATCTGTTGATTTTCGCATTCATGTTTGCAGTTTTATTGTATTATGCTTGGCTAATACCGCCTCCACTTCACGGTGCTGCAGACCCTTATGCACAAGCTGGTTTCGTATTCCCTGACTGGTATGTTCTGTTTTCTTATGGATATCTTAGGTGGGGTGAATATCTTCCACAATTCTTAGTCCCAACTGGATTTGTAGGCGAGATTGTTGGTCAGCCTGTATTCCCTTGGAATGCTGCATGGTGGGGTGCAGCACTTACTGGAATTCCAGTTGGAATTCTTGTTCTTCCTCCATTCTTAGGAGGTAGAGAAAAGCGACCTGTTGAAGACCCATGGTTCGCTTCTGCAGGAGCAGTTTACCTTGCACACATATGGTTTATCTCTGTATTCTCAATCAATATTTTCTTGGAATTATACCATAAAAATCGGTCTGATTATTGTAAATTAGACAGCCATGGGGATTTGCTCTGTGGAACTCGGGAACCATGGTTAGCCGAAGCATTCAACGCGATACCCTGGCTAATGACGGGGGTGCTGTTATGGATTTGTATCTACTTTGTAGCCAGAGGAATTCTCTCTAAAGCATGGGGTTCAAACTTTACTCCAAGACATGCTAAACAAATTATTGTTGGTGCATTGATTCTTTCTACCGCTGCCAGCGTAGCTACTTGGGATGTTTATGACAAAGGTTTCTGGGATGCAAAGGGTCTGCTGACAATCAAGGATTATGATGAACTAGAATCTATGAGAACTCAACCTGTAGATGTACATGTTCATGCAACAAATGAATTCACAGACAAATTCGACTGGACTGAAACAGGAGTAGTCCCTACTACTGCTTGGCTAGATTGGGGGATTTACCAACCAGGAAGAGAGGTGATAATTGATTTCGCGGACTCTAATGGCCATCAAGATGCTTCTAATGGAATTAACGCTGCTGCTGCCTCTACCACACTTACTGCAATGAACTCTTGGCAAGTTATTGGTAGTTTTGAGATTACCGAGGATCCTATTAACTTCCCTGACGGACATCATGAAACAATTGATAAATTTACCACAGATGTAGTATGTGAACATCGTGCAGAAGAGAGAAAGATAAATGATGTAAAGACTGAATCTATGTTTTCCAGCAATATGGTGATAACTGATTCAAGTGGAGATGTTGTCTCAGAATTTTCTAACTGTGTTGGAGATTCTCTAGATTTACCTCTTGGAGAATATGACTATCAATTCAATGTCGATATTACTGGGCCATTAGCACTTAATGATACAATGTCTAAAGAAATCTCATTCTCAATTGCTTCTTACCAACCACTTCTAGTTTGGGACAGCGGTACTGACAAATCTATTGCTGGAATGACTGTGAATCTAAGCAATACATCTGAAATGGCACTTGGAGCAGGACAATTCAATATTATTGAAAACCCGACATACCACACAAACCCTCTAAGTCTTGATGCAAAACTAACCTATGCTATGTTCATTCCATGTTTGACGTTTGGTGCTATGGTATTTGTTCTCTTGAGGTCTATGGCTCGAGGATATGAATTTGAAATGAACAAATGTTACGGCTGTGACCTTTGTGATGATGCTTGTCCTGTTAGACTATTCAACGGAGGAGACAAACTCAACATCATCTATAACTCATGGAACAATGAAGATGACGGAGTTCCGATGTATTCATGTCTAACATGTACTGCATGTACCAATGCTTGTCCTCAACTTGTCGACTACGACTCATATGTTGATATTAGAAGGGGATTAATTGTTGGTGGACCACAAGCAGAGATTCCTCACACTGTATTACAAGCGGTTCTTGCTGCTGAAGCAGAAGAAGAAGCAGATGCTGATTTCGTATCGGTTGAAAACTATCCATTGACATCTAACATAGGATATTATCCTGGTTGTGTTGACTACCTCGACCAAGAGATGGTATTCTCACATGTCAATGAAGGAGAAATGAATCTTGGAGATTCAACTACCGCTGCTTTCACTCTATTTGATGAGATGGAAGTCGATGTTTCTTATCTAGGAAGAGATTTCTTGAAGTGCTGTGGTCACGACCAGAAGTGGCAAGGACTAACTGAAGTCTTTGAAAAACTAAAGGCTTACAATCAAAAGAAGATCAAGCAATCCGGAATTGATACTCTAGTCTCTTCGTGTGCAGAATGTTTCAGAACATTTGCTCGTGACTATGAACTTGAAGATGTTAAGGTCATGCATACTACTGAATTCTTAATCGAAAATGGTTTTGATATGAATCTAAAGGCTAATGAAGAAACTACGGTAACTTATCACGACCCTTGTAGACTAGGAAGACAGATGGGAATCTATGAAGAACCAAGAGAACTTATTGATAGTGTCGAGAATGTTAGTCTCGTAGAAATGGAACACAGTGGTGAAGATGCTATGTGTTGTGGTGTTTCAAGTATGATGTCATGTAATGAAAATGCTCGTGCATTGAGAGTCGCTCGTATGGAAGAAATAAGAGATACAGGTGCTGATACAATGCTTACTTCGTGTCCTAAGTGTGTATCTCACTTTGAATGTCTTAAGTTTGAAGGCGATGAAAAGTATGCAGATATTGAAATTCTAGATGTGGTATCATTCCTTGCTAAGCAAGTCAATGAAAAGAAAGCAGCAATCGGTTCAGAAACTCTGAATGTTGTTGAATCTGAGGCTTGATTAACTCTCATCGTTCATTCCAACGATTTCATAGTTAGATGGGAATAGTGCGATTGCAACTCCTCCAATTAGGGCTAGTAATCCCCAACCAAACATTTGTTTAACGAATAACATTTCTAGCGCTAAAACAACTAAGATAAGACCTCCTATATTGGAAATCCAAACCAATGTCTTGAATGTTGAAAGTGAAACTCCAGTTGTTTCACCCTTTCTAAATGGACCAAATTCGCCACCAAATCGTTGAGCATCTGTTTTCGCATCTTTTGACATATCATCACCTATCTATCATGCTTATTGCATCTGTTGGACATGCAAGTACACAGAGTCTACATCCTGTACAAGCATCTCTAATGATCTTAGCTTTACGATTAGATTCCACATTCATCAATGGGCTTCGCATCTTAACTTTGTATAATTCAATAGCATCATCATCACAGACAATATCACATTGGTCGCAACCAATACACAAACTCTCATTAACGAAGGCAACGGTTTCTTCACCGCCTTTAATCGAAGCGTGTTGAACACCACGTTGACGATTAAGTGATGCACGAATACGAAGAGCCTCCGCTTCGCGACGCTTTCGCAACTCATCAGCAGACGTCATACAGACACTCCGACGGTGGCCTTCTCTTCAAACCTAACGACTGTCATATTTACAAGTAAATCGCCAAAACAGTAGAATGCACCAACCAAAAGTGGAGGATTCCAAGCGGTCAAACCAGTCCATGGAACTTCATTTGCCCAAGTCCAGTTTCCTAATTGCGTACCGACTATTTCCATTGCCAATGCAGCCCAAGCCATAGAGGTATACAATCGTGGTTGAGGACCAAACCTAGTGAAAATTAGTACTAGTACTAGTAGTATAGGTCCAGAGGTATCACTACCATCATAGACACCATATGCAACCATTGGAATAAATGGTATCAAAATTGGTATAGCCAGTGATTGTTTCATCTTATGCGCCATAATTCTGCCGAGATCGAATAAGAAATAATGACCTGCTGGAACAAATAATGGCATTAATCCTCGTTGATATTCATAGATATTCCAAACTTCACTGAAGAATAATTCCATAGGTGTAGCAAAAGCAAGAACTGTAATCATCTCAATTCTTTCTTTACGATTAGTAGTCTTGTAAATATAACCAAAAACGCCCCAGCACCAGATATTTACTGGCCATTCTGCCAGGTTATCAGGTAGTAATCCACCAAATGCAGTAGCAGAAATCCATAATCCGATAAGGATGGTTAGTGAGTATAACCATGCTCTGCTCATATATATCCCAGTAGATGTTCAGTATAATTGATATGCCTGATTAGTTATTAGTTTTGATATGCTGAAAACTCTTTGCCCATTGCAAGCATCGAAAGTTCAGCCACTAAGGCATGCCAACCATGCGCATGCTTACCATATAGATGGCCAACTTCTGAATGACTTTGAAAAATAGCACTTGGAGAATTGAGGTTTTCGATATCACTCTTCTTCTCATTTATTCTATAGAACCATGAAGCGGCCTGCCCATCGACCAAGTAAACAACTGGTTCCACTGGACCATCTGATTCAGTATTGAGACAAGTTGGAACTCCTTCTTGTATGAGGAAATCCTCTACATCAACTCCCCCTTTAGAGTACATTAGTTTCTTCATTTTGCGATTAGAAAGAGCAAGTAATTCACTACCACTCTTGACCGATAAAATCCCCAAACCATAAGTTCCACTATTGTTCTTGATGAAGACTACAGGTTCTCTATCTATCCCCATTGCTTGGTATCTTGTACCAATCTTGGATAAGAAATCATCTACCTCAGCAGCAAGTTCAATCCTACAAGCCTCTTTATCCAAGCACTTATCTTTTGAAATAAACCAATCAGTCATCAAATACCAAGATTCTATGCCCAACATTTCAGAAATCTCATCGATATAGCCTTGTAATGCTTGATAATGATCTGATTTCTTTCTTACATGCCAACCCATCTGGGGTGGAGGGGAAACTCTTGACGTCCCAAGGCCAGGAACTATTCCTTCTGTTAGGTCATTATTTAGCAGGATTAAATCTGGTCTTTCACCATCAATAGTAATTCTTTGCTCACCATCAAAATCCTTTAATTCGACGTAATCTAATTTCAGCGGCCCTGATAATCCATCTATTGATCCATGTTCTTCGAGTTCAGGAGAACCAATAGTACACCGAAAATCTACCATTGAAAGTAATCTTTGAAGAGTTCTCAAGTTTTCCGCATATGCTGAATTACGGGTATGTGATTCAGGGTATAGGTGAACCCACTTACAATTTTCATCACGTCTCAAAATATGATTTCTAAGTAATGCTGCAAGATGCTCTTCATCTTCTTTGGCAACATTATTGAAACCTGCAGGAAAGTGGTTTGCATCAACAACAGCAATTTTCCATCCTGCATCACGAATGTCAACACTACCATAGATTGGAATTGATACTTCGCTTCTCTTTTCCTCCATCCAAGAAGTGATCTCTTCCCGCTTATCCTCGATCAGTGAAGTCAATTCATGTAAGTTCATCATATCACCTCATCGAGTAGTTCAATCGCAGAACCTGCGCGTTTACTACGACCACCATCTAAGATGTGCATGGCCTCAAACAACCCAAGTCCAATCGCTAATTCGGGCTGTGACTCAAGAACCTTACTAAATTTGGAATACTTTTTACAAATCTCATCACCTCTAGGCTTTAGTTCACTAAGAAATGCTTTGAGAAGTGAAGGAGAGGTTGCCGTTCCTGCTGGTAATTTTGGTCTTCGAACAATATCTTTGGGCAGATTTGTTAGGTCGGCTGCTGCTCTTAGCGCCGCTTTCTCTTCCATATTATTTGGCAATCTCCAGTCCATTGGAAGTTTACTTGAAGCCTCACGATGAGATTTACCAAGGAAAGGAACTCTCACTTCCAATGAATGAGCCATAGAATGTCTGTCGACCAGTCTAAGTTGAAAGTTACTCAACTGGCCATGTTCTAATTCAAATTCCAAGAATTCATCCAATGAGGAAGTATGTTGCTCTGGCAGATGGTTGGCATTATACCAATTATCTCCGACTGGTAAATTCGAATTCAATATATCTCCGGTAACCGATGAATCAATACTTTCAATTCTACTTCGAATTAGATTAGCATGACTATCCAAGTCACGATAGCGAGGATATCCTGCATGTAATTCATCAGCTCCTTGACCGCACAAGCCAACAGTCACCTGTTCTCGCATCTTCTTAAATAATGGCTGGAAGAATAATACTGATACATCTAAATCTTCACCGTGCCAAGCCAAATCAGGTAATGTTGATTCAAATGAATCTTCAGGCAGTATGTATTGATGATGCTTCAAATCCAAAGTTGAGGCAACTACCTCCGCTGCTTGCCAGTCTGGATTATCTTCACTCTCTGCAACAGTCCAACAATCAGGAACTGGTTGGTCGGCTCTCTTAGCAGCCTCATGAGCTACTGCGGCTACAAGAGAAGAATCCAAGCCACCTGAAAGTACAATTCCAACCGGAACATCCGACATTAGTCGTTCTTGAACTGCTTCAACAAAAGTATCGAGTAAATTTTCAGCATCTGTATCTGGATTCCAAGTACTACTTGGATTTACTTTTTGTCGCTCAACATTAGCGATAGAATGCAAGTAAGCACTCCCCGACTCTCTAATTTTCCAAACTTCTACAGTACCAGGTCTAACTTGTGTAACATCTTTGAGCAAAGTTGTTCCATCCAATGGATATTCCCAAGCCAAACGAATTGCTAATGCACTTTCATCCAATTGTGGAATATGACCTTCATGACCCCTTAGTGCTTTTACTTCACTGGCAAATAACAGACTACCATCGACAACTGTCCTAACAAGTGGTTTGATACCCATAGGGTCTCTTGCCAAAATTAATTCTTGGCGCTTAGAATCCCAAAGTGCAAAACCGTACATTCCATTTAGTTTGGAAATCCATCGCTTATGGTCATCGGCTGAAGTTGAAGGGAGATTATTGTTAGAAACTACCGCTGAATGTAATGCAATAATTGATTCAGAGTCGCCTCTTGTTTGCCATGAATAACTAGAATTATTGCGAATAGAACGATAGTTGTAAAT
>CAXFAS010000049.1:0-9274 GCA_964001175.1 uncultured euryarchaeote | reverse complement strand
GCACACCATTTAGACCAATCTTCAAAATCGAGATTGGAGCCATAGGCAAAATAAAGTGTAACTTCTGGTTTCATAAAAATCAAAACATACCTATTTCGAAGATATATAAACATTCAACGATAACTAATACCATTCAAAAGCAATACCTAGAATGAGGAATGCAATCCAAAATAATATTCCAACAATAAATAATCCGATATTTACCCAACCTAGAATAAACGCCGCCTTAGCAGTTCCAGCATCTGGATGATTTGGTATCTGATCGGTGATATCTAGCGCCTTTCTAGCCATTATGACTGCTGGAATTGCAGTAACTATGCCACACAATGCAAAGGATAGAACCGCTAGAACCACAGCAGTCACGGCAGAGGTTTGAGGGAAAAAACCAGGCGTGTAACCCTGAGTGATTTGAATAACTGAGGGCTGCCCATCAATTTGAGTATATACTGGTTGTTGACCGGTAAAAGCTTGCCCCATATTCTGTGAATAAACCTGTTCTTGAGAACTCTGTTGGGGATTTATATTCCCATCAGATTGCGGGGTTTGGTTCCAAAAATTATTTTGTTCTGGCATCATTGGACTCACGTCTGTTATCTGCTACAGCCTTTTTCAATAAAAACTCTATCTGTGCATTGATTGAACGGAAATCATCATCTGCCCATTTTCTCAACTGGTCGTGGAGTTTAGGGTCAATTCTCAGGAGGAGTTTCTTTTTTGACATCTTTGCCCTCCTTTCTTTCCTGTATTCTGGTGATGGTGAGTTTCTTGAATTACTGGTCAAATTTCATCCCTCAACGATTGTAATAAGTATACAATCTAAAGATGATGGATGCGAGTGAAAATAGAGAAATAAAAATCATTATTCCAAGTGTGAAATAGTATGATTTCGGATAATCTGCCTTACTCTTCCAACCTATTCCCCTAACATGCGTTCCTTGTCTGAGGAAGGTGTATACAGCATAACCTCCACAAAATACCATGCCAATTAGATTGCCGAAAATTGACCAAAATACGCCATTATCCAAGTTCTCGAACACTAAAATCTCCTCATTGGTATAGTGAACCAGTATTAACTACTGGAGTTGTATCTGTCTCTGAGCATAGAACCACTAATAGGTTGCTAACCATAGTCGCTTTCTTATCTTCATCAAGTTCAATTATGCCCTTTACACTTAGTTGGTCTAAAGCGAGTTCAACCATGCCAACTGCACCATCGACAATCTCTCTTCTTGCTGCAACTACTGCACTTGCTTGTTGCCTTCTTAGCATTGCTTGAGCAACTTCAGGAGCGTAGGCTAAGTGACTGATTCTTGCTTCTAAAACTTCTATTCCTGCTCGGCTTAGCCTTGCTTGGACCGATTCTCTAAGTTCGGTTGCCACTACTTCTTGATGGCTTGAAAGGGCAACTCCTCCTAGATCTTTCTCTTCAATAATATCGTATGGATACTTTGTTGCCATCGCCCTAAGAGCGGCTTCGCTTTGGATTTGAACATAATTTTCGTAATCATCGACTTCGAATAATGCTTCTGCTGCATCAAATACTCTCCAAACCACTACTGCTGCGATATCGATTGGGTTAGCATTGACATCGTTAACCTTCAACTTTGCAGATTCAAAATTCCTAATTCTAAAAATCACCTTTGTTTTCTCGTATAATGGGTTGACGAACCAACGGAATCCTTCTGTTTTTACTGAACCGACATACTTACCAAAGAATTGACAAACAGCTGATTCGTTTGGATTAATGACAACGTAGGAATTCCACATCACAAACCATAATATTCCAATACACATCTGTAATAATCCACCTAGGACGATACCTCCGGCGCCAAGTGCATAAAGTCCAAAACTGCCTAAAAATAACACTGGGACAATAATTATGTGAATAAATAATCCCAGCCAACCGCTTAAGGATTTGATTTCTATGTCTCTAAATTGTATTTCGTTTATTGCTGCGCTTTGTGATTCCATTGTTTCACCGTTTGATGCCGGTAGGCGCAATATTATAAATATATCTAAATGATATCATAGTAATATTATTATATGGACAAATATTCGCCATTAATATGAAGTCTATTGGCGAGATAGAAGAAGACCTTGCGGAAAAAGCAGAACCAGTTCTTGGATTCAAGCCGTCTTCAAAATTCAAGAGAGGCCCCATTGGAATTCTAATCTACATTGTTTGTGGGATTATTGCGCTTATCTCATTGAGAATTGCAGGTGTGTTTTAGGGCACTTGTAAACAGGCTTGAAAAAATCAAAAGCCGCTAATTTAGCTAATAATTCACTCAGGTTGAGAATAAGACCACAACTTAGTAGTCACTAAAGCCATAACTAGAATCTTGACAAAGTCCCAAATCAGGAATGGTTCAACACCCCACTCAAATGCTTGAGCCATGTCAACACCGTAGGATTCTGCCAACCAAACAGTACCAATGACATAAACTGGAATCATTGCAAGTGTCCAGCAGGTTATTTGTGCTTTGAAATCGGTAATACCTGCACCTCTTGAGCGGTCTAATCCTTCAGCAACAAGAGCAGAAGCAATCGGGAAAGAAATCAAATATCCGCCACTAGCGATCAATTTACCACTATCAAATAGCATATCTCCGCCTTCAGCGAAAACTGGTGCGCCAATTGCTCCTGCAAGGACATACACACAACCAGAAACAAAAGCATCATTCCTTCTAAGATAGACGCCCGTTGCCAAAACTGCGAATGTCTGGAAAGTATAGGGAACTGGTGTCCATGGAACTGCGAATGCAATTTGAGCGCACAAAGCAGTCAAGCCAGCAAAAAATGTAATCGATATTGCTCGTTCCAAATAATTTAATCTGTCAGAACTCAAACCTTGGTGCCATAAGGTTGGTTTTTTCCATACAACTTCACTGAACATGGAGGTTGCTTTAATTGGCGGTTTTTAGTGATTCAGTATTTCTCTGATTAGTTCCTAATGAAAATATTCTATTTGGTATAGGAGGGGTCCAGTTACCATTTTTTCTGCCATGGTCAAGTAAATGCCAGTATACAGTTGAAAGTGTAAAGTCGGGATTATTTGGAGCTTCTAAGGCTTGGTCTATACTCAAAATCGAAGGTAGTTTTTTCCAAGCCATCTTAGAAATAATTGATAGAGGAAATAGCGAAAGTGCAGGGCCATTCACTGGTAAACTCCACATATTCAACCACTCCCTTTCAATTAATTTATTTTTAGAGATTGATTCTCTAACCATTTTCCAGTTATTTCCTTTGCCAGTTTTTTTCTTTACTATCCATGAGGGGTTGATTGAAGTATCAACTGTAAAACCTAATTCTGCAATGACTTTAGCCATCCACGGAGCAATATATCCCCCTGGTGCTCTAAACCAAGGTCGCCAATTTTCGCCTACTCTTTGTTTTATTATCCTAGTTGCTTCGGTTAATGCCTGTTTAAATCCATCATAATCTTCAGGCCAAGCAGACCAAGAGCGATGTGAAAGACCATGGCAACCGATTGTTATACGATCAGAAAAAATATTTATGATTGAAGAAATCCAGTCACTAAATTGAACGGATTCGAATAAGTCTGCAATAATAAATAATGAAACAGGGTGATTATGACTCCTCATCCAACTTTCAAAACCTTCCATACCTGCAATGAATTGTTCGGATAAATCCTTACTTGCATTCTTCAAATCACCCTTACTTCTGGTTGGATGTCCTTGATTTGCTGGCACATGTCTGAAATCATCACAGTCGATAGTTAGCCATGTCTTTTGCAATTGACTCACCTTACTTGATGTCAATAATATGGATTCTATGCGGTACGGTTCTATTTCCTATCTCAATTCCAATGAATTCATCTACTAATTCTCCATTCCATTTTTTGCATATCGATTGTGCTGTAGCAAGACCGGCTTTGTTGTGAGGGTGTACCGTAATTTCAATTCTAAAAAATTCATTCCTTGACTGTAACCAAGAAAGTATTTCATCTACACATTTAACTGCAATTTTCTTACGCCTAAAGCCAATTCTAACCCAGTAACCAAGATTATAATTTGAATGTAATAATTGTAATTCATCGCCCAAACCGATTAATCCTGCAAATTCGTTTTTCTCCCCGACAACTATACTCCAGAAATGTAGTTGATCCTCATCAGACTGTGATTCAACATCAAATAGCATATCCCTTAGTTGATTTCTTATTTCCTCATGACTATTCAGCCAAGGTAAGGCGACAAGAGCAGACTCCGGGTCTTCCTTGTAGGCTTCAATTACCGAGGATAAAATCGATTTATTAACAGGAATTAACGAAATTTCTTCGTCGATTTTTAAAACCGGAGTAAGTGACATCATATCCCTCTAACTTGACAAATGGGTGATTGCTGAATACACCCTCTGGTCATTAGGATATACAGTTTGTGCCATTTTCAACATCCATTGCAAATGCTCTTCTCTTCCTAAATAACGCATAACTGTGCCGATATGAGTCAACATATCTAGATTTTCATGCAAGTGAGGCCCTAGCTTGTCAATCACTTCTGCGGCTTGAACTAATTTTCCATTTTTCACTAATTCTAACAAAGAAACAACCTCACGATAAACTTGTCTTTCATCCCAAGGTTGCTTTGCTGGCCAAGGCCAAATACGGTTATTATTCTGCGGTATTGGAGCCGGTTTGGTTATTTGCTCAGGAATTTCTGGTACTTCAGGAGTATCGACTACTTCGTCTGGAATCTCGGGTATTACAGGGGTATTGGATACTTGTTCAGGAATATCTGGTATTTCTGGTGTATCTACTACCTTGTCTAAAACCTCAGGTACTTCTGGAGTGTTGGTTATTTGCTCTGGAATATCTGGTATTATTGGAGTACTTGGATTTACTTCTAAGGTTTCATCTGATGAGTTATCGATGTCTTCAGGCAATTCTGGCACCTCTGGTTGTAAGTCGTCTTCAGTAACTGCAACTGCTAAATCAACTTCAGTGAATTCATCTACCTCAGTTATTACTTGAGGGTCCATATTTGTTTTACCTGGAATTGGTAAAGATGTTTTGTGAACTTCATTAACGTCAAAATCTGATTCTGAAGAAACTGAAAATAACGAACCTTGCCCTGTGTGGATTGGCTCTGTAACCTCTTCTAATGGGTTCGAGTCTGGAACTATGAAGTCTACTTCTTTCGACGGAGCATCTGATTTACTCAATTGTACTTCATCTGGAGCCTGATAATTTTTGGTTTCTGAAAGCGTAGGTCCTGAACTTTCGATAAATTGGAACGTTTCTGAGCCTGAAGTCGATTGTTCAAATTGATCTACTTCTACCGTAATCTCATCCAGTGTGAGGACTGCTTCCACAGCATCTTCTTCTTCAAACTCTTCAAAGTTTTCACTCATTAGAGTGGACATTATCTCAGAATCCGTTGAAGAAGGAGCAGCCATTGGTTGGTCTCTAGCAGAGCGATTGAATTCATAATAGCAAAGTGAACAATTTTCCGCATCCGGAGGATTTGGAGTATTGCAGTATGGACAGATATGTTCTTCCCCTGTGGTGTCCTTCTTACGCCACCCGAACACTGAACCCACCAATTAATGGGCCTCACAAAGAGGGTTTAAGTGATAGGGTCACACGGGCAATTTATACTTCATTTGGCGAATGAGTGATTGAAAGTTCGTGAGGCTTGATAATATGGGAAAAAAGGGTTCTATTAGGAGATTAAATAGTTCTCAAAATGAACTACCCGAAGAAAAAGTATCACTAAATGATGAGATGCCTCATATTTGGAAAAGAGGACAAGACCACTTTAATCGATTCACTAAATTGATTAAAATTGAGTTAGATGATGAAACCGCATTGGTGGAAGAAAGATGGAAAAAGTGGAATAAACAGCGGTTGGTAGCAGCCGGATTAACTCTTTTCGAATTAGCAGCTAGGAGCCAGGGTAGGTTTTTTGGAGATCCAATTATTGTCTTTGAACTGCCAGATAAATCTAGAATGCCTACACATCGATTTGGACACGGGGATATCGTTCTAATCTCAAGAACAAGACCGTGGGGCGAAAAGGTGTATGAAGGAATTGTTCTAGATCGTGGACCGACTAGAATCAGAATTGTAGTAACGGAAAAACCAAAAGATCTCAGAAAGGGAAGATGGCGTATTGATAGGGGCGCAAATCGGGTAGCATATGACAGAATGCATGAGGCGCTAATTTCATTTCACTCAACTGAAGGTGATGGTGGAACACCTCTTAGAGACTTACTTCTGGGCTCTCTTCACGATTGTGCATCTTCTGCAGAACGTCCACCTGATATCAAAGGAAAAATCAAAAATTATAATCTAAAGAAAATGGAATCTCTAAATGATTCTCAACAAAGCGCTGTGGAAACTGCAATGCAAAGACGATTAACATTAATCCAAGGACCACCAGGGACTGGTAAAACACATACTGCAGTTCATTTATTGAAAGAATTAGCCAATAAAGGCCAAGGCCCCATAATGGCTACAGCCGAATCTAATGTAGCTGTCGATAATTTACTCGAAGGCTTACTCGACTTAGGAGTGAAAGCAGTAAGAATTGGGCGCCCTGTAAAAGTTAGAGAAAGTTTACGCAATGCGACTTTAGATGCTCTTCTTGAAGACCATCCCCTCCAAGAAGAATTAAATTTCATACGTGATGAAAACGGTGAATTGAGAAGAAGTCTATCGAAGTTAAAGGGTAAGGAAAAAGGATTAACTCATAGGGATATCAAAAATAATTTCAAAGAAATTAGACGTATTGAAGATGAGATGACAGCCTCGGTACTGGATAATGCAGAAGTCGTTTGTACCACGACTATTGGTTCAGGTCACCAAATTCTAGGAAATAGAAAATTCCCTATTGTCTTAATCGATGAAGCAACTCAAGCAAGTGAGCCAAGTGCCTTAGTTCCAATAAATAGGGGGTGCAGGCAATTAATTTTGGTCGGCGACCACAAACAACTTCCACCCACGGTAATCAGCGAAAATGCTGAAATTGGAGGTTTAGGACAATCTCTTTTTGAGAGATTGAATAAGTGTCAAATTCCTGCTCAAATGTTGACTACACAGTACAGAATGCATCCCTCGATTAGAGAATTTCCAAGTTCTAGGTTTTATGAGAATAAATTAGATGATGGATGTTCAAAGTCAGATAGGCCAGCCCCTGCTGGATTAATATGGCCAAATTGGGACAAACCCGTGGCTTTTATCCCTGTCGAGGGGGCCGAGGAATTAGATGAAGAAGGAAGTAGCCGTTCGAATTTTTCTGAAGCAGCCAAGGTACTTTCTGTAGTTGATGAGTTATTGAAAATCGGAGATGTCCAGACAACCGATATAGGAATAATTACCCCATATAACGGACAGGTTAGAGTTCTAAACGATCTCTTTGAACAAGCCGGAGGAAGAGAATTTGGCGAGAAATATAGTGGCCTTGAGATAAAAAGTGTTGATGGATACCAAGGGCGTGAAAAAGAGGTCATTGTTTTCTCAACAGTAAGAGCCAATGAAAATGGAGATATTGGTTTCTTAAAGGACAAGAGAAGAATGAATGTGGCCTTAACAAGGGCAAAAAGAGGACTTATCGTTATCGGCCACTTATCAACATTGAAGCATGACTCTACTTGGAGTTCTTGGCTTGACTGGGTTGAAGAGAGTGGTTGTTTAGCATGGCATTTATCTAATGATTAAATGCGTATATTGACAAACCACACTCTCTACCCTTATACATGGCCGGTGACGTAGTTGAAGTCTACCAAGGTGGAGGAACCTTGGCCCAAGCGGTTCTTGGAAGTGCCCCTGATGGCATGTTAATCGCTCCTTTGTGGAAGAGAATCGGAGCATTCATGCTAGATGTGGTAATGGTTACATTGGTTTTAGAAGTTATTACTAGATTCAAATTTCTTAGTGTCCTAATTAGTTGGAATTTTCTCACCGAATCTGCAGATTATATATTTCCATTTATTGTAACATGGATAATTTTCTTTACCTCTTTCTATCTTTATTGGAAATATTCTGGTAGAAGTTTAGGGCGTTCATTTGGACAAAGAGCATTTAGAATTGCAATTGTTCATGACAATGGAACTGCAATAGAAATTCATCATTGGGGCCCTAGAGCCTTTGGGAAACTGTTGTATCTTTTACCAATTATCGGTCCTCTTTGGTTCGGACTTAGAGATTCACTAGCTGCGCGTTCTAAAGATTCAGAATATAGAACTGCTCTTGATTTGAAAAATAACACTGTTGCTGCAGTAGATTGGTCGCTACCTGTTGAAACACGGCAAAAACTCCGCTAATTTGGGGTTCAAAAAAAACATTTAGTTCAAGTATAACTGCCTCTAGTGGGGTTTAGGCGGGACATATGTCAGAAGAGCATTTTCAACGAGTTTCTCCGCTTGAAAGCCAGTTATTACTAGCGAAAATGGAAATCGATGATGATGATCAAGATGTGGTTTTAGTCTCTGTTGAAGTTTCTAATGAGTCTGCTATTCCAGTTGGAGGACTAGATATTTTCATCCAAACAAGCGATAAAAGAAAGGTTGATTCTGATGAAGGAATCTCCTCTCTAGGGCCGGGATTAACTAGAAAGTTTACTTTTGAATTCCCTCTGGAAAGCGGTAACTGGACTTTTATGATTCGTTCGGGCAACATCAAACTTGACCTCGGCCCTTATGATGCTGATTTCACCTTTGAAGCGAATGAAGGGAGGGTTGTGAAAAATTCTATTGGTGCTGGCTTATTTTCAAATGCATTTGATGATGATTTAGGCGACTTTGGAAATATTGAAGAAAGAGGGATTATTGACTCAGCGGAAATTACAATGACGTCTTATTTCGGAGAGAATGCTGCTGGGGGTGCTACCGCTATTTCTGTAGGAAATGCTCCTGAGGTTGAAGATGAAGAGATTCGAACTCCTCCATGGAAAAATAATGATCCTTTGCTTTCAACACCTACTGTAGTGCAACAGGATGATTCGATTCTTACTCCTGTAGAATCGCCAGTTATCGAGGAAGTTTCGCAGCCAAGTGTGGAACAAAAAGAGTCTTCTTCGGATCTATTATCATTTTCTAAATCTCTAGATTCCTCCAGTTCTAGTACTCCTGAACAAACTGTCGAAGAGAGTGCTCCTTTGGTTATTACTGCATCAACACCACCTCCTTTACCAGTCAATACTGTAGTTGAAACAAGTGAACTTAGTGAGACTTTAGATACTGCTGAACCTTCAACAGATCAACCTAGTAGCCCGCCACCATCGGGGCCTCCTTCCGGACCTCCTTCTGCTAAACC
>CAXFAS010000048.1:0-10020 GCA_964001175.1 uncultured euryarchaeote | reverse complement strand
TTATATTGAATTGTCCACCTGTGAAATTATGAGTTGTTACTTCTCCATCTAGTTTAGAATAACCTTTGTTGAAATCTGCTTCGACAGGCAATCTAGTAATCTCAAGAACTAACTCTATTTCGGGGTTGATAAATACACTACTCAATACACCATCGGAAAATACGTATTGGCCCTTGAAACTTACACTATCACCAGGATAGACCGAGCCTGACCTAATGTCTCTTGAATATGGAGCATCTAAATCATAGAAAATTGGAGAAATCATAAGATCATTGACTAAATCTCCTCTAATATCTAACTGAATATCATCACTATATCTCCAAGATTGTCTAAATGAGGATTCTGAATAAACTTCTGAATTATCCAAATCTTTAATTTCGAAAATAGGAGTATTTTGTTGGCCAAATGGCAGACCCCAGTCTAGCACTATAGGTAAATCAATGAAAAATTCTGATTCAAACGGATCCAGTAGAACATTTCCATTCTCATTTCTTATCTTAGCCTTCGATGAACCGTCAGAGTTAGTCAATATTGTAATGAAAGGACTCTCTGTCCATGCAGTGTTATTCCTAGGGAAAAACCAAACCTTTGAATCAAAATTATCTTCTTCAGGTGCTAATTCAACCATGACGTATTCAACATCCTTCCAACCATTCTGATCTTCTGCTTCGATAATTAAATGATATTCATTTCCAGCAAATATTGTTTGATTCCAACTACCTATTCCCTGTGGTGGGTTAACTGGTAAGTTGCTAATGAATCTCTCTCCAGAAGAGTCTTCAATGAATAAATTCTTGATTGAGGGGTAATCTAAATTCATATTGATATAAGTAATTATATCGTTATCTAATCCTGGTCCACCACCATCAATAGGGTTTCCAGCTAAATCATAGCATTCAACCCACAGGCTAACCTGTCCTTTCAAACCAGAATTAGCATAATCATTGTAAGAACCTGAATAAGTAGCATTAGGAATCTGTCCATCGGTTACTGCTTGAACTTGAATATATTCTGATGCCTCCGCAATTCCATTAGTATTGATGTCGTGATCATATTCAACCCAAACATGCATTGTTGCGGTTGCTGGAGGTGTTGGAAGATCATTTGCAATTATCCTAAAGTTTTGGGAAACTCTGGGTTCTGCCCAACTTTCATCGTAAAGATTTCTCCAATTCTCATCCAAATTAGGATCTCCTTCACCTGCGTATCTCTTATACAATTGAACTCCAAGTAAGTTAGGCTCCAAAATATCTATTGAAACGTTAAACTGGATACCACAATCAGAATCTGGCTGATATGATGAATCAGGGCATAGAGTGTCTCCATTCGAATAATCTGCAATTCTAAATCTGTAAGTATCATTTCCTGATGCAAACATTCCAAGGTCGATGGTCCAATCTAAATCACCATTAATCACACCTGAACGAATTGCTGTTTCAACCCAACTGATATTGGTATTTTCACCATCTAATTCGATTACTTTACGCTCTACAACGAGGTTGTAAGCACTAGGATCCGGGGACTCTGCTAAATCCTCTAATCTTATTTCGCTGGAAATCTTGAAGAATTGATTGGAGAAAACTTGGTCTCTATTCTGTACTACATCAGCGGAATTGAGAATTTCAAAATCCGTGATTTTAACGTCATTTTCAACAGCCTTTCCTATTGAAGGTTCGATAATCTTTCCACCGAGCATTCCTACAACTCCATTAGCCGCAACAGATTCAGAGAATATGGACACTTTTTGCGTGTCATCCCATTCACCATTAACAGTAAATCTCCATGTTATCTCTTTACCGCCATTGGAGCCAAAAGGAATAGCAGTAGAAGATGAAGAAAGTAGAGAAAGTAAATTCTCAGAATCATCTACCTCTGAAAATCCAGTATTAGGATCATATTCAAATGATAAGCCTCCGAAATCAGATGTAAATCTAAGTCTAGCAGAAGATAGAGATGAACCTGTTGAAGGTAATACCTCATGAGTTGTTTTTACTTCATACACTTCTCCAGTAGGATAAAGTCCTTCTGAATCGCTCAGCCAATCTAAAGAGGATTCATAGCCGGGTGCAGACTGAATAAGAAGATCTGAAAATTTCATTGCTCCACCGGTATTGGAAGAGGTTGTAACAGGAATAAAAATATCCGAACCTGCACTAACTAATTGGGCTTCAGCTGCAACATATTCTCTTAGATACGTATCAAAGCCATTACTTTGATCAAATGTATGATTATAATTGTATATAACATCTAAATTTTCTAAATTTATACTACCTCCATTTGCTGAATCAGGCTGGTAAATTTCGAAACCAATTCTAACCCATTGCGTACCAAAACTATCAGTTTTGAAGATAGGAGTTGAAAGATTAGTCATCCTCTCTTGAAGATTTAACTTCGTACTGAGATAAAATTTACTTTCAATTAGATCAAAATCTCCTGCATTATTTTGAACTGCAGCTAGTGGCAATTGCTCAGTGCCGATAGAAAGGCTAAGTTGATAAGCCATTGATGAATTTGCAGATGTTATTGAACCTCCAAAAATATCAACATTAAATCTTTCAATTTCAGCATTAAACGGCAGCAAGAAAAAGCCCCCTGAGCCAGTACCAGTAAGTATATCGAGTGAAATCTTTTCAGAAGAATTTGATTGGCTAATTCCATTTACTTCACCGCTCCAAAATCTATTTTGCCTTCCAAAATCACCTTGAGCAGGTTCAACAAAGCCCCAATCCAAAACTCCATCATTTCCAAAATCAATTGACATATCTTGTCCATGATGACCAAAATGTAAGTCCAACCAAATAACCTCTAAGTTACATGTTTCATTTAGGTTAAAAGTAAATTCAAATGTATAAATTGGAAGAGGTAGATTGAAAATAGTATTATTGGTTAAATTATAGATTCCGTATTGAGGTAAAGAAGAATTGAATGTCTGGTTTAAATCTCTTGAGTAGATAGAAGCATTGAATATTTCACACTTACTTTCACCTAAAGAAAATTCAATTGAATAAATCGGTTTTGTAAACTCAATACCTAAGTTAGAAGTGGTTATTTTAACAGTATTAATTTCATCATTTGTATAATCTACGATCCATTCACCACCTGAAATATTCAAATTCCTATCAAATGAAGGATCTGAGAATGTATTACCAATCCTAGTACCAAGATTATATCCGAATAACTTAGGGGTAGAAACTCCCAGAGAGTCAGAATAAAATTTGAAAGTTATTGAAATAAATGGATGGGCATCAACATCGATATCCCAAAGTTCAATCACTTGACCTTGCAAGTTATTCATAGGTCCATTATTTGTTACAATTACTTGGGAGGTAATCGCATTTCTAATATCTATTTTTAATTCAGAATCTCCTGGTATAAATGAATCAATAAAAAGTAAACCATAGCCATTAGGTTGCTTGTCCTCAAATGCGGTCGGAGGTTGTATGTAATTGACAGTCATCTCTCCAGTTGAAGCATAGGATTCCCCAATCTGGAAATCATCAATATACCAACCTGACCTACCACTAAATGCTACTGGTTGTTCGGTGTCAGCATTCTCTAAAACAAATTCAATTTCTACATATTGATTTGAATATATGGCTAGATTTGCTGCTAATTCAGCCCACCCATCTGAATTTGTTGAAGTACTAGAAGTTCCTGCCAAACCATAGTTATTCGAAGGAATTCCAAGACAATCGTTTGATATTTGATCTGCAGTAGCAGGCGAGTCATATCTAAGGTGGAATCCATCAGAAGCAGTAATTCCTGTTGAATAAGGCAGTGTAAATGGTAAAAATTGGAATTGACTAGAAGCAAGCCCTGAGATACTAGATGAACTTCTAACTCTCAAATAAGCACAATCTGAGTAGGTATAATCACCGTTAGGAAGATAATTTGTTCTAAGGTCATGCCAAGAAGAAAAACGAAGATATGTATCATTTAGAGCAGGATCAACAAATACTGGTGGGCTTCTAAGTGCCATAGAAAAAGGAGAGTTAATATTATTGTTAGTATATCCAGAGTCATCAGTATAATCACTATCAGAGAATGTAGTTCCCCAACACATATCTCCAGATGCACAATAATTTGGACCTGCAGTAAATGCACGTCCATCGTTGTAACCATATTGCCAAGCAAGAGGATCCCCGGTAACAGCATGAGACTGCATGAATGGAGAGGTCATATTTTCAAAGTTTGATTCGCTTTCTTCAAAATCAGTAATCATTGATTCTGAACTGAACTGAAGAGGTACTGGTGCACCATTAGAGTCTTGATAAGTGAAATTTGTGATATCGTCAAATGAAGTTGCTTGATTATTCAGCACAGGGTCCCAAATAGGTAATCCTGATTCCACGCCAACCCTCGAAAAGCCATTTGTGATTAAAGGATGAGTCGAGACTTGGAGGGATGTTGAGGTAATCGTTTCGTCAGAGGGGACACTGAAGCCTCCTTCCGAAGTATTAACTGTGTTTACACCATCTTTGAATTGAACAATTACTTCTGAGGAGCCATCATCGAAAGTATTGATTGAAGTAGCCGCAGCGAAAGGCATCATTATCATTATCAGAGTCAAAAAAATCGAGGTCTTAATTCGTTCATTTCCGGTCAACATCACTTCACCCGCCCCCCTTCCACTGAGTCCAAGACTAAAATGCATCGCATCTTAGTGGGAAAAATGCTCGTAAAACCGTTAAAATGAAACTTTTATTCTAAAGTTCGATTTCATATTTTTTTGATAATGCTTCTTGACATAAGTATTCCATACCACCTACTCTTTCTTCACTTTTTTCTAACCATTCTTTGTTCGCCACAGTGGTCGGACGATTTGGCCCCAATGCATCACAAACTTCTACACCAACACTTATGTCATAAGTTCCTAGATCTCTAGCCATATCGATAATATAGCGTTTATCAAAAGCAAGTAATGGCCTCAATGGAATTAATGATGACATTTGTTCAATTGCACCTAGATTTCCTAATGTCTGAGATGATACTTGCCCCAAATTTTCTCCTGTCAAAATGTGCGTTGCACCTTTCTGTTTACCAATAATATCTCCCATTCTGTGAAACATTCTTTTCATGTGAATAAAATACTCAGTATGTGCCCATTTTTCGGTGAACTTACTAAGTTGTTGCGAAATAGGAACAATAGTCAACGTTTTATTCAAATTCCCTCTTGCTAATTCCCCTAAATTTCCTTCTTTTGATAACAAATAACGAAGTAGAGAAAGCGTTTTTTCTTTAGCCTTAGGACCGGTAATTTCTTCTTGGCTAAAGTGTAAACAATGAACATACCATCCTTGATTTAACATTCTAGCCACAGCTACTGGTGAATCAATACCACCTGAAACAAGAGCAATACATACTTTAGGTTGGCTCACAACCACAGGAGAAGTTTATTGTTCATGAAACCACCTCTGAAAACTTGTTCACGGAATGACTTCTTGAAGTATGGCTTTGTGGCAGTAGTCATGGAGCCTTATTCTAAAGAGCCGGTTACTCTGATTGAACATATATTCCCAGGAGACACCAATGACCACGATACACTATTTGGCGGTCGCTTATTATCCGTGATGGATAAAGCCGGAGGAATCGCTTGTTCAAAATTTGCTCATCGTGAATTTGTTACCATCTCAATTGACACACTAAAATTCATAGCTCCTGCTCGCCAAGGAGATCTCTTAGAAGTCACCGGAAAGGTCGTTTTTACTAGCAGCCATACAGCGTGTACAAAAGTTACCGCCATGGCTGTTAACAAAGCCACATGGGAAAAGAAGAAGATTTGTGAGGGATTCTTTTTCTTCGTAGCAATAGACTCGATGATGAGGCCGATTCCAATTCCTCAGTTAGTCGTAGAAAATGAATCTGAACAAGCAGATTGGGATAAGGCTAAAAAGATTAAAGAGCAAATGGTTTCTGAAAAAAATGACTAATTCTTATTAGATGAAATCTAAAAAGTGGTTGTGTAATTATGCCTGTACTAAATATAGCAATGATTGGAAGTGATGATTTAGCAAAAGAAATTGCTAAACCGACTGATCAAAGAGATGTTCACACATATGTTCACAAAGAAACTGGAGCGGATGGTCCTCGGATTTTATCTATTATTCGTCCTGCAAAGTATCCTGAAAGATTGCGCCCTTTTCTAAATGCACTTTCTGCAGCAAGAGTTGGTATCATTGAAATATCTGCAATCGATGCAACATTAGGTGAAGTATTAGTAGCATTTGCAAGTTCTAAAATTGAACTAGGTATTGCAATAATCAATGCCCCTGATGGAGGGTGGATTGATGAACAACAAGTCAAGATGCTCTTTAATCAAGCCGGATTAGATAAGTGGATTTTTTCTACAAAAGATGGCATTGAACTAAGAAATCAATTGTATGAATTTATGGATAAAATAGAAAATGAACTGAAAAAATCTTCTTCTTCCCCACTTGTAATTCCTATTGATCAACACTTCAATGTCAAAGGAATCGGTCTTGTTGCTATCGGCTATGTTCAATCAGGAACAGTTAATGTTCATGATGAATTATATCTTCTTCCGGCCAAAGGAACTGGTAATGCCAAATCGCTACAAGTGATGGATGATGACGTTCCAACTGCTACTGCTGGAGACAGAGTTGGAATCGCACTAAGAAATGCTAAAGAAGAGCATTTGAGTAGCGGATCAATATTGGTTCATCCAGAAGTTGAAGATAAAAAAACTAACACAAGTATCCCACTAGCGGTTCAGTTACACACAAAATCCTCTGTAAAATTGGAAACTTCACCATTCCAAAAAAGAGTTTTAGTCCAAGGTGATGTGGTGCATGCAAGTGTTGATTTACAATTTGTAGTAGGTAGAGTCAAGAATTCATCTGGTGAAGAATTGATTATTGAATGGGATTCGCCTCTCTTTATTAGACGTGAAAACCCTGAACCTACTGTCCTTTCCCAATTAGATTCTAAACCTAGAATCCTTGGTAGCGCTATCTTGAAACTATTAGAATAGTCGTTGGCATTTGAAATGGGGTAGAAATATCGCCATTATTTACTTCAAAGATAGCGGTGGGTTGATAACCTCGAGGATACGCTACGCGTATTGGGATGCAATTAACAGAACGCGAAGCAAGTCCAAGTAAGAAGAGAGAAAATGTTGTTTTCAAATCTCTTTCTTTGGATGGGGCTTCTGGTAAGGTACGAGCGACTGTAGATGAGCGTATGCTCTCAATCGAATCGAAAAACGGGCATGCACTAGATATCAAAATCACTTCGATAAACAGAGTTCACCATCACCACACAAAACTTATTCCATTTGGATTTGCATTAATCGGGTTTGGTTTGATATGGATCGGAACTAGAATTCTATCTCATCAAGTATTCGAAATTATTAGTATGACACTCGGAGTTTCTTTGGTATCTGGATGGCTGCTAACTAGAAAACCGACTATAACTATCGATACAGAGATTGGTGATTGTCATGCAATAACAGGTAATGATGCCGCACTTTTGAGACTCAATACAATATTATTACGACTACAAAAAGGCTTCAGTATTACAGAGGCCCAGGAAGGTTTAGAGATACTTGACAGAGATGAAGAATACCCTAGGTCTGCAATATTAGCAATGGAGCCTGAGCCTGTTAAAATTAAACCTTCAGATTCAATTTCCTCATTTTTAGAAGCAGAATTAGACGATTCCATGTTTGAAGACCAACCTCAAGTCTTTGAAACCAATATTTTTCCGGAGACAAGTATTTTTCCCGAAACAAGTTTTCAACCAACAGAACCTATTGTTCAACAGGAAACTACACCATCTCTACCCGCTTGGCTTGATAGACCTAAACCCAACTCAATCAATTCTCATACACATCCCCTAATAGAGAGAGGAATTGAAAATGTTAGTGATAGGAGAAATCATCAGGACCCGCATCCAATGTCTCTTTTCAACCAAATAGATCAAGCTTCAGAAGTTAGTTCAAGAAATAGTTTCACTGCTAATATAGATAATAACACAATACAATCTGAATCATCATATATGTCAAAATTAGAGGCAGGTAGGTCTCCTTTACCTGAACCTCTGCCTAATTTTTGTAGCAAAGATGGCTTCCATATACCGAACCAAGAATTACCTTTATCTCAGGAATCAACCACTCAGTTTGATGGATTCAATTCACCTGATTCACTTCTGGGACATGTCGATGAATTTGGAGAAGAAATCGAATCAATTATTGCTGTAGCTAGAAAAGCAGCAAATCAAGAAAATTCGAATATTCATGGCAGTGAAGGAATTAACGAATCATCTATCCAACAAAAATTCCCTAGACTTAGACCTAAGAACAACCTGTCAAATTCTAGACTAAAACCTAAGAGCAGACAAGTTAATACTGAGCAAGGTGGAATGTTTAGGAACATAATGCTACCTGCGGCAAACAGAGTCGCAAATAGCGTAAGAGAGGCTACTTCTTCATTATCAAACCGTATTCTATCCGGACGTGAAGATAGTGAAATAACAAATTCTGCTGAAGAACTTAGAAATCGTTCTAGTGAAAATCATCAGCAAGAGGTTGAAGCTCTTTTCAAGAATCTAGCAATCAGTAATGGTGGACATCTGCCTGATGAGAAAGTGAGAGAGATGGAAGAAATTGCTCTGCGAAGAAAGACAATTAGTGAACAGGTTGAACAAGAAGAAATCGAAACCTTAGATGAGTTTTCTTTCGGTGACTTAGTCGATAGTGATACCAATAAAACTCAGACAAGTGGTAAAGAAGGACTTCCACGGATTGATTAATATTCAATTCAATATTGAATTGTAGTAGGTTAATCTTTTATTGAATTCTTGGGTATCTAGTTCAATTAATCGACCTGTACCAAATGACTCTAAAGTGAAACTAGAAGTAACAGTAGCAGCAATTAATGCATTACGTAACTCACTCCTACTAATATCGCCTTCCCCATTAGCCAAATAAGAGGCTAAGGTTCCTGCAAATGAATCTCCACATCCTGTTGGGTCAACCACCATTTCGGTTGGGAATGCGGGTAAAGAGATTATTTCTTTTCCATGAAAAGCAATGACTCCGAATTCTCCTCGCTTTACTATTAGAGTGTGGCAACCTGTCATTTCTACTACCTTTCTTGAAGCTCTAATGAAATTCTCATCCTCAGCAATCATCTTTACTTCTCCATCATTGATAATAATCAAATCTACTCTCTTCATAACATCCAATAAATCATCTTTAGCGGTTGAAATCCAGAGGTTCATAGAATCTAGCATTGATAGACGCTTAGGTTGTACTTGATCAAGAACTTTAGATTGTAAAATTGGCAATAGGTTGGCACAAAAAAGAACTTTTGGATTTTGGGCAAATTCAGGTACTTTCGGTTCGAATTCTCCAAACACATTCAACTGAGTATCATGAGTTTGAGCGGTTCCCATATCTCCATGATAAGAGCCTGACCACCTAAACGTATTTCCCTGGGCAGTTTCAATTCCTCTAAGATCTAATCCTAAATCGCTCAATCTATCTCTATCACTTTGCAAAAAATCAGTTCCAACAACGCCTACAAGTCCTACTGAACCCAAGTCTAGTATTTTAGCATGAAACTGGCTAGCAATTCCCCCATATATTGCGGAACCACCTAAGGCATTCTCTACCTTCCCTTCGGGAGACTCCACACTATCGTAAGCAATACTACCAACCATTACAACTTCCATTTTATCACTATCCGAGTAATTCCTGATGATTATCGATATATTGAATTGTTACATCTCTATTCAGAAAATCGGGTTCATCCATAATTCTACGATGAAGCGGGATTAAATGCTGAACTCCAGTGATTGTGGTTTCATCCAAAGCAGTTCTCATCCTACTAATTGCATCATCCCTATCTTTACCCCAAGTCAATAATTTTGCTAATAGAGAATCAAAACAACCAGGCATTTCATATCCTGCATGAGCATGAGTATCACACCTAATACCAAATCCAGAAGGGAAATGACATTCCCAAAGACGACCAGGACTTGGAATAAATTCTTTTGGAT
>CAXFAS010000047.1:0-10197 GCA_964001175.1 uncultured euryarchaeote | reverse complement strand
AACCCTGAATACCATGACCAATTTAGAAGAAACATGATTCTAGCTGGTGGCGGTTCAGGAATCAAAGGACTCGGTGCTATGATTGAACGCAGACTGAGCGATCTTGGAGATGTTAATGTTCACGTAGTAGACGACCCTGTTAGACTTGGTGCTATGGGTGGTCTAAGACTAGCTATGGAAGTTCCTGAAGAAATGTGGAAGAACCTAACTCTAGCAACTCGATGAGTTCTAAAAATAGTTTAGATTAATCCCAAAGCGGGTTATCATCTCTAGCTTTTGATTTATTATTTCTTGATAAGTCACTAGAATTCATTTTTCTCTCTTCTAAGAATTTTTTGAAGTTGTATAGAGTTCTTTCAAAGGCATTTTGTAATGATTTTTGAGTTATTTCATTTTTTGATTTATTTTTAGTTACAATATAATTTGCCTGATTAACTATATCTTGAATATGCGAACCGGTAAAGCCAAATGGCATTTCTTTAGCAATTTTATTCAAATCTAAATTTTTAGAACAGTTATGTGGTTTTAATTTTATTTTCAAAATTTCCTCAAGTACCTTGTTGTCTGGATAGAAATAATCAATTCTAATATCGAATCTACCTGGACGATTAACTAACGCCCAATCAAGATGTTCAGGATGATTACTAGTTGCCACAGTTATAACTCCATCATTGCTTTCTATTCCGTCCATGCAATTTAGAAGAGTGGACATTCCTCCACCCGTGTTGAATGTGTCTCGCTGTGCAGTAATTCCCAAAGCATCAATATCCTCAAGAATTAAAATTGTGGGCGAATATTTTCTGGCAATCTGAAATATTTCTTCCATCTTTTGGCGAAGAGAGATGAAATCAGCATAAATAACAGTACAATCTGCTTTACTGATTATTGAATCAATAGTCATCGATTTACCAACACCCGGTGGTCCTGCAAGAATGATACCCCTATTGGTTTGAACACCTCTTTCATGCAAACTTTCATGATGTTCTATAATTGTAAAAATATTATCTTCTAATAACTCTTTTTTGATATCTTCCAAAACCATTTGATCAAAAGTACGACCTTTGGAGTTCAATTCTCTATAGCTAGCATCAAATTTAGCATTCTTTAGTAATCCAAATTGTTTTTGATAATCTTCAAATTGCTCGAAAATTTCTCTTATCATAGATTCAGTTCGTTGTCTCAAAATTGATTCATATTCAACACCATCAATGAATCCATCTTCTCTATCATCAAATTCACCACTATCTTCCATTAAGTATAATCCAGTTTCACATGTAATCGTACCAGACTTTTGTCCAATGTATGAATTAATAATTATTCTAGATTCTTTACCTAAAATTGGACATTTCTCGTTGTAAAAGTAAATTGATACTGGGCCTCTAAATTTACGAATTTCACCTTTCCAAGTGAATGGAGAAAGTTTAGGTTGAACTCTTTTCTCGTTTTGATGATGAGTGACCTTAAGGTGTTTATATCCTAGAGATTGAATAAAATCAATAAAATCTCGATAAAGGATTGGATAATATCCTCCCGGACCACTTATTGATTCTGAATGATTATATTTTCCAATCCAATTTTCTCTATCATAATCAACTATATCTGCATACTTTTCAACCTTATCAGGCCACATACCATAATTTCCAGATGTGTGTTGAGGGTTGAATCTACTTGTGGGAATATGACTATTTACATCTGAAAGTTTAGGCTTATATCCTTCAAAATTTATTTCAATATTAGAAATCACTTTCCTCATCATATTCAAACCTTCAACAATTACATCTCTAATTGGTTTCAATTCTTCAGCATCTTTTTCATTCAAAGAAAATTTTGTCTCCGAAATTAAATTTGGCAACTCAATGAATTTAGAAAATACAGCGCCATTAGTATCAATATTGCCAGATTTCATAGCACTATTGATTTTGAAAAAATAATTATCAAAACTTGAATCATCAGCACGTTCTTTAATAATTCTAAAACTAAGAATAGATGCATTCAATAGAATCAAATAATTTGAAAGAGAAAATAAAATTGTTCTTAAAAATAAATTGTCATCTGGTAAGTGTTGCTCTCTAGTAGAATCATTGACATCTAATGAGACTGATTCTAATCTCATGACTAAAGAATATAATGAATCACCAATAACTTCCAAATCTAAACTTTCAATATTATTATATTCAGAATTAGTGAATGATAAGAACTCCTCAATAGCTTCATTAAAATATAAATTGGAACCTTTTGAAGTTAATAAATCTGAAATTCTATCAATTCCCTGTTTTGCTTCTTTAGATAAAGACTCAACTTCTGAAGCCCCCCTCATAGATGAAGATATTTCTGTTGAAGAATTAGCACTTATTATTTCCTCTATTTCCCTTATTTTTGATCGTAGTAAAGCGATTTTATTATACAGTTGATTATTAAACTGTGAGATTTCCCACCTCGAGCCTCCAATCTCCAACTTTTCGTCAGATGATTCTTTCACATTCTCATCCTCATTTTCAGTACTTCCGTTATTAGAAACTGTGGTTTTTTCATATAAATTCACCTTTTCCATTAATTCACCGAGTTCATTAATTGCATCATTGGTTTTTTCGTCATGAGAATTTTCTTGGGCTTGCATGAATTTATTTGTTTCAGATTCATCTTTATCTTTGGACATAATTATTCTTCCTGAGATTCAATGCCATACTTTTTCGCCAAGGCTGGATCGATAAGTGGAGACTGACAATGTGGACATTTATCATTAGGACTTAGCATATTTGGCCTGATTGCAAGAACTGCTAAACAAGTTGGGCATGCTGCTAACATTTCTCCTTGCTCTAATTTGAAATCTAAATCATCATCTTCCTCGGAGAAGTAAGCCTTTGAGTAACTTGGATTAAAATGAAACATTACTCTTCTTGCAGAACCCAAAGTCGCCCAGCCTATCAAAAAAGTTAGGAGAATACTTGTCATATTACCTAACATAATATCGATAATCGATAAAATAACATTCAATCCAAAAAATAAACATGCAAGTCCAATCAATATTGCTCCTGGCCAATAAGCCCATTTAGCACGATTTTTGTACCCGTTCCAAACCATCAAATTAGCAATAGCCAAAAATCCTACAATAATCCCTTGCATACCTGCAGGTAACAAATTATATGCGAACGTATAACCAATCCATAGCACAATTAGTCCGTCAATGAAGACGATAAATGTGGTTCCTCGATGTATCCTAGCAAACGCACTAGTTGCACCAATAGACTTCGCCGGATTCATTCCAGCGATAACCAGTTGACTCCCTCTATCCGGCTGCACAACACTCCGAGCAGATACTTTACTTTGAATGATTGCTTAATGTGACTTGAACAATCTGAATTTTATGCGAAGGTGTCAAAATGAAAGAACTGTACCGATGCTCATGGCGATGCGTGACACCGACGTTGAAATTCGGGGTTCCAGTTTATCTGGTAAGCGTATACTGCTTGGAGTAAGCGGTGGGATAGCAGCGGTAGATACCGTCAGACTGGCTCGAGAATTAAGGCGTCATGGTGCATTAGTAAGTGTGATGATGACATTTTCGGCTCAAAAAATAATCACTCCTCTTGCTGTAGAATGGGCAACTCAAACAAAGGTAATAACTGACTGGGAAAGTGACTTATCGGCATTAGAAGAAATTGATGGAATTTTGATTGCGCCCGCTACTAGAGACTTGATGGCTAGTTATCTCCATGGACTACAACATGGACCAATTTTAATGGCACTAAGTGCAGCAAGAAGTCGTAAATGTCCTGTTCTAATGATTCCAAGTATGCATTCAGATTTAGCAAATGATCCAGTTACAGATGATTTGGTCGAACAAGTCAGAAAACACAATATTTCAGTTCATTGGGGTAAAGAGGAAGAGGGGAAAAGAAAAACTCCACCTCATGAAGAAATAGTTGCGAGGTTCTCCCATTTAGTTAACCATTCAAAACCAAATCGAAAACAAGTGGTTGTGACACTTGGAGCAACCCGTTCTCCAATAGATGATATTCGGTTTGTTCAAAATACAAGCAGTGGAGCAACTGGATTTTCGATTGCTGATGATTTATATCGAAACGGACACGATGTCACATGTGTTGCTGGAATCACTTCAGTAGTACAACCTGAATGGTTACCACTAGTATTGAAAACACCTACACCTGAAGAAATGCTAAAAGAATTGGTTGCTATTTCAAATGATGAGATTGATGCTTGGATACATACTGCTGCAGTGCTAGATTATGTTGTCGGAAAACCTGCTGAAGGTAAACTGGCAAGTCAGCAAGGTTCACTAAATGTAGAATTGGTTGAAAGTGATAAACATATAATGATACTAAGAGAAAAATGTGATGATTCAGTAAGAATCGGGTTTAAGCTCGAATCTGGAATAAAGCAAAAAGACCTAATTTATCGTGCCTTAGCCCAAATTGAAAAGGCAGGAATGACTGCAGTTATTGCAAATAGACTTGAAGATCTAAATGACATCAATAAGCCAAGAGGATACCTAGTGGATAAGCAGGGTAGCCATTTCGTTTTGAATTCACAAAGAGATATGTGTGAAGCGATTCTAACATTTATTGAAAGAGGAGTTTGAGGTTTAATTATGCGTAGATTCGCAATTATTGGCCAGAGAGCCATGTCACAAGGAAAACTGCCTCTAAATGACTTGGCTGGCGGCGCTGGAAGAATGGATGTTCTTGTTAGAGCAATGATGTCTGCACTAATGACAAGTCATGGTTTTAGGAATGATACTGAAATAATTTTACATTTACAAGGAGGGCCTGGACCCAAAAGAAGAATAAAAATTGATGGCCACACAGTTAGGGGAATTCACGCTGAAGAAAGATCTGTTGCCGGTCAGATTGGTAAAGTCTTGAAGCAACCAACACCACCTAAGGGACATTGGATAGAGCGTTCTATAGGAATTTGGGATAGTGGCGGTGACATTCAAGACACCATTATGGAATGGGATAGTTGCAATATAGTTGCCTTAGATGCTGACGCTGAAAGGTTGTGGAAAGAAAATTCAGCAATTCCAATAACCAGTAGCCCTCTTTCAAAAGTTACCCAAGATGAGAATAATATAGAATTTCAAGGGATAGACATTGGTTTTATTCTAAGTGATGATAAACCGCTAAATGAAGAATTACCTAAACAAATTCTCCGAAGGTCATTGGGTGATGTGTGGTTACAAGGCCATCTAGCAATTGCAATATGTCATTTCCTAATTGATGAAGGAGTGGAATTGAATATCTAATCCATCCAAACCGGATATTTTCCATTACTATTCTTTAAATTCCAAGCCAATAGTTCATCATCCACTGCTAAGGGATGGGTTTGAGGCCATGTTGGTAAGCAAGAGATACTTGATTTGCCCTGCATGACTACATCACAATCACTCTTTTCCACAGGCGTATGGTCAATGCTCGCTGCACCTATCGTGAAAGTAGCAGTTTGTTCATCATGTGAAATCGAATCGAATGAAATTGCATCTCTATACCATCTCATACCTAGCCTAGTTGTGACGAATTCACCACTCCAGTCTGGAGGAGCATTGAGATTTAGCATCAATTCACCATCAAAAAAAGCCTTTCTTAGTGCCATAATCGGATCTTCTTTCCAATTCTTATGAGAACTAGATTCCGGCCAACTGCTAAAGTGTGAAGCGGAAATATCAAGACTTGTCCTACGAAGATTTTGAGGAATTTCAGGTAGAATCTTTAGAGTCTGTTCAATTAATTGGACCGTTGCTTCAACAGCATTCTCCATTCCTTCTTCATCAAAGGACGTAAGAGATGATGCTATTGCAGGCATTCCATAGAGACCGGCTTCTCTAGCAGCACCCATAGTTCCACTGTGATAAGAATCCTGAGACATATTTGGACCTAGATTAACGCCTGAAACTACTAATCTAGGCATTAAATTAGGAATTATGTGCTCAAGACCTTTATCCAAAGAGACGATCATAGTATCGCATGGAGAACCATCGAGTTCGATAAGATGTAGATTTTTAGAATTTACATTCCATTTTTGCTTCAAATCATCTCTAAATCGCCAAGCGATTGGTGTCATCAAATTTATTCTCATTCCAGTAGCGGAATGATTTGTACTAGGTGCAAAAACTATGACCTTATGACCTCTAGAATTTAGTTTTTCAACTAGCATCTGAATACCAACTGCTTCAATACCATCGTCGTTAGTAAGTAATAACCAACCTGTATCTAAATCACTGTTCATGGTTATTCCTCAACACTCCGCTGATGTGATAAGTTTTGATTGTTCGTATTCACCTCTGGCGCACCAACAACCACCAGAATAATGCCGATTACAAGTATTGGTCCTCCTATCCAAGTCCAAAATCCAGGCAATCCTTCATCAAAAATCATAAATCCGATTATAGAACCTAAAATTGGCTCCATAGTAACGCTAGTTGATATTACCAAAGGTGAAGTATATCGCAAACAGGTATTCAATCCTGTATGGCCCAGAATACCTGCTATCAGTGCTAAAGCTAGGAACCAAGGGAAAAATTCTGGTTGAACCCAACCAAAAGTCCCATATTCAGAAAATTTAGACTCTATTGCCCAAGATGCTGGAATTAAGAGAACTGCACCAATTAAAGTCACAATGAATGCATAGATGAAAATTGGCATCCATTGCCTAAGAACTCTACCACTTACCAAATACCCAACTACGAAGACAGCACCCATGAAAGCTAGAAAATCACCCCATAAAGTCACAGTGTGATCTCCTTGTTGATGGCCTTGGTCAAGTAATGCAATCACAGCACCTGTAAAACCTATACATGCACCAATAATTTCTTTCTTTGTGGGTTTTCTTTGCGTGATTAAGAATCTCGCTAGAATCACCATTCCTACAATTATAATCAAAGGATGAGCAGTCACAAATAATAACGAATGAGTTAATGAGGTTTCATCTAGACTTGCGACCCATGAGCCGAAGTGTAAAGCAAGAGCAATACCTCCTGCAGAAAGCCAAAGGAGAGTATTTTTTTGATACATTTTAGCCTTAACTTCACCCTTAACATTTAGCCATTGATATATTGCAAAAGGAGCCAATACTATAGATGTCAATTGTAATCTCCATGATGCTCTAAGTAACGGAGGAATTTCATCCATCTGTTGAAATAATGAACCTGCACTAGAAACTCCAAAGACAGCGCCTACTAGTAGAAACCACACCCATGTAGGCGTGGTTTTGATAGTATCCATGCCACCACACTCAAGAGTTCTCTGGAATATTTCCTTCAGGGGCAGCCTTAACTCCAACTATTCCTGCAGACTTGAATAGATAGTAAATTCCAGCACCAATACCGACATTGAGCAATATGAATCCAAATAATCTACCTACATACCACGATGTTGCATATGGATCTGATATCAGCGTGTCAATGAATGATAGGATACTAGATTCCGTACCAAAGAATGCTTCACCAGTCAACAACCCAGCAGCAACCATGAATGTACCCAATAGGATAAGAGCACGTTGTTTTTCAGCTTCCGAAGTTCCTGATTCCGCCTTTATCTTATCAATTCTAGGCTTGAGTTTCTTATCTTCCCATTTATCTCTAGCATATCCACCTATCAGCATTGGTAGAGTGTGTGGGATATCTAGATACATTCCTAGACCGAAAGAAGTACCCATACCAGTTGCCCATTCTACAAACATTCCTAGCAAGAAACCAAGCGCAAGTAATGTTAGGTCTCCTTGACCTTCAGCAAAAATAACTGAGAAAGTTGCGAAAGCATTAGCCTGAGGCGCAATAAGTTGAATTGTTCCTTCAGCTAATTGTATTGAAAGGAAAATTGCAACACCTGCACCAATAATTGCACCAGGTACAACACCCATTATGTTACCCTTAGAGATATGATAAGGTCGATTACCGATGTACAGACTGTTCTTGTAATCTCCAATAACTGTACCAGACATCGAAATCGCTGAACCAAAAACAGTCGTACCCACTAGACCTAGAAGTACAGCATCCTGAGTATTCAAGTCAAGAAGTTCTTGGGCATTCAAGAAAACTCCAAGAAGCATTAGAAGAACGATGAATGAAGTACCAGAAACAGGTTCTATACCAGTTTCCCCCATTACTCTTACTGCAATTGCGCCAAGTAGGAAAGTAGTCATAATGAGTACTGTTGCAAAAATAAATGATGCTAAAATTGAAAATCCACCTATCGTAAAAATCAATATCATCGAGAAGAAAGTTACAATCATGAAGATTGGTATATGCTTCAATGGCCACTCATACCATCCTTTTCCTTCCATATACTCTTGACTTCCTTCTCCCTTTAGAGCACCACCAATATCTGCAAAGATGTTGAGGAAAGTTTTGTACATTTTAGCCAATCCAAACATACCGCCTCCAACTATAGAACCAATTGCAATAGTTCTTACTGTTTTGCTAAATGCAATCATTTGAAGTGCAGCTCCTCCATTGGCAGCATAATTTTGAATTGGAACATTTGACTGCGAGATTGCGTCATAAATTGGGAAGTTGAACCAGACAACAAGTGGAACTAGGAAAAACCATCCAACAAGAGTTCCTAGATTGACAAGGAAAGCGACTCTAGTCTTCATGAACCACCCAATTGCAAACATAGATGGCGTCAAAGCAACTCCAATGTAAGTATAGGCAAATGGATTCCATTGGTCGTCAACAGACCACTGAGTGTAATTCAACGATTCCCCATCTGAATTGATTCCTGAAGGTTGGTGTATTTTTCCTTTAGAGTAAAATGTCGCCAATCCAACATCGCCTACATGCAATGTTTCAGCGAGCCAATCAAGAAGAGATAATTTCTTGTCCTCGAACCATATTAGTGGATATTCAACAAGGAATAATCCAATCATAGTTATTCCAGTCCAAACACCAATTTTCTTCAAAGAATCTCTTGCGTGTTCAACAGCACCAGTATTAACGTCGGAAGCGATATCTAACATTTTCAAAGTAGCTTCAAACCCAGGCAGAGGTAGTGGGTCTTCTACAAGCCAAACACGTCTAAAAATGATGAAATACATAACACCAAGGAATCCTGCAAACATACTCGCGACAATCCCAATAAAGGCTAGATTGAATGCTTCACCGCTACCTAAATTGATCAGTGGTCCGTTGGCAAGTTCATATCTAGCATCAGATGCAAGAAGGAAAATTGCTGGGAATGTAAAGATAAATCCAGTCGATGCATGAGTTGCACCTGTAGTTGCAGATGTTGCGATATTTACTTCAGAAGGAGACCATCTTAAGGCCATACCTAAGATATAAGCAATATACCATGCAGCAGATATTGCTAAACCAAGTTTCAAACCGATATAAGCAGTAACACCAGAAAATATTGCTCCAATTCCTATTCCAAACATTACTTTACTGGTATTCCAGTGAGAGACTTCAAAAGATTCTTTGAGATTTTTCTCTTCTAAATATTGTTCGAGAACTCCAGTGTTCAAGTTGTTATACATCTCGTCATCTAACCAAGTCAGAGACCCATCTTCAATTGCTTTCAGACCCTCGGGAGTAACTGGTTGACGGTAAGCGGATTTTTGTACACTCATGGTTTAACACCCAGCATGCGCAATGCGCATAAACACAACCACACGCGGACACTTGAATACTATTGCTATCAATTTCTTCATAAAAATATCAAAAAATAGATATCATTCGTTCTCCATTTCAGGACGATCAGAATTTTTCTTTATACACTTTGCTGGAAGACCTGCCCAAACTTCACCATCCGGTATTACCTTCCATTTTCCAACCAATGCATTAGTTGCTATTACTGAATCTTCTCCAATAACAACTCCAGGCTGAATAGTAGCCCTAGCACCAACTAAACAACCTTTCTTGAAATGAACTGGAGATAGAATTAGTTGACCTTTTTCAACTAAATGACCATTTATTATGGCACCTCCACCAATAACAACATCATCATCAATTCTAACCATGCCTGGGTCATTTAGATGTACTGTATTAAGCTGAACTCTCTTGCCAATTTTAGAACCGGCAAGTCGATAGTAAAAATTAGCGATTGGAGAAGGAACAACATGGGTTAAAACCGGCCATGTTGCCCGATGTAGTTGACCACAAATAGCCCACCTGATTGTCATCCACGATTCAAGCGGAGCAACTCTTTTTTCACCCTCAACTTTGACATGTAAAAGTCTTTGAGT
>CAXFAS010000046.1:0-10548 GCA_964001175.1 uncultured euryarchaeote | reverse complement strand
ACATTTGCCCCTTTCATATCGACTACTCCGCCTTCATAAACATTGATTCCAGCATGGCTTTGTCCATCAGCATGTGCCTTTCTTAGTTCAATCAAAGTGGTTACAGGATCTAGTCCAGCATTCTCAGCTAATGTCCTAGGTACAATTTCTAGGGCGGATGCAAATGCTTCAATGGCCATTTGTTCTCTACCACCAACGGTTTCAGCATAAGTTCTCAAATCGCGAGATAAAGCAGCAAGTACACTTCCTCCTCCTGTTAGAACAGCTCCATCTTCCCATGCAACTGAAACAACTCCAACTGCATCGTCAAACGCTCTTCTAATCTCATCTACTACGTGTTCAGTTCCTCCGCGCAGAAGAACAGAAACTGATTTTGCCTCAGGGCAACCTGTAATAAAAGTCATTTCAGATTCACCTATTTTCTTCTCTTCAACCCTCTCAGCGTGACCAAGGTCATCCTTGGTTAAATCGTCTAAATTGGTAACAATGCTTCCACTAGTTGCTTTTGATAGTGCTTCCATGTCGGATTTTTTAGCACGTCTAATAGCAAAAATACCTGATTTTGCCATGTAATGTTGTGCGAGTTCATCAATGCCTTTTTGACATATCAGAACATTTGCTCCTGAATTTTGAATTTTCTCTACTAGACCTTTAATGTAATTTTCTTCTTCCTCAAGAAATTTAGAAAGTTGATTAGGATCAGTAATTTGAATTTTAGCATCAACTTCTGTCTTCTTTACTTCTATTGCTGAATTAACTAATGCAATCCTAGCATCCTTGATTGAACGAGGCATTCCTGCATGGACTCTCTCTTTATCTAAGATTATACCATCGATTAATGAAGAGTCTTTGATTGAGCCACCTTGCCTCTTTTCCACTTTAATATCTGATAAGTCGACCAATCTCTGAGTTCCGTCAACTACCCCAACAGCATTAACTGAGCGAACACAAATGTCAGCCATGAATGATTTTACTGCACCAGCAGATTTCCCAGTTAGTGCGGTTTTTGCAACTTCCATCAAAACAGAATCGTCATTATTGGTTTCAATACCATGACTATCAAGTAATCCAACTGCTTTTTCAGCTGCTAATCTAAATCCTTCACAAATTACAGTTGGGTGAACGTTTTGTTCAATCAAGTCTTCACTTCTCTTCAATAACTCACCAGAAAGAACAACTGCAGTAGTGGTGCCGTCAAAGCAATGTTGCTCTTGAGTTTTTGCAACCTCTATTATCATTTTAGCAGCTGGGTGTTCTATATCCATTTCTTTGAGAATAGTCGCCCCATCGTTTGTTATTACTACGTCGCCCATGGAGTCTACCAACATTTTGTCCATTCCTTTAGGACCAAGTGTCGACCTTACTGCATCAGAAACGGCCTTGGCTGCTGCAATATTATTTGATTGAGCAGTTCGACCTCTTGTTCTTTGCGTTCCATCTTTTAGAATAAATATTGGTGCTTGTCCATTACCATACATAATAATGCCCCTAATACACGGCGAGGGAGCGGAAGCCTTGAACCCTGCGCTTAAAATAATTTGAAAAATATCTCAAAAATCACTTGCCATATTGCTCTAGCCATTGATTGCCATATGCATTCCATTGATCCATTGACCAACCTTCTGGCAATCCAGTTTCAGGTAGTGGTGGACCTGTGGAAACAGTTGGCTGAACTGGTTCTGGAGCTGGGGCTGGGGCTGCAACTGGAGTTGGTTCAAGTGCCGCTACAGGAGCTGGGGCTGGAGGCATAGATGAAGGCGGACCTGACGGAATTGTGGGAGCTGATTTTACTGCTCCGTAGGTTGCTGAAAGACTATCTTGGTAGCCGTCATCACCCCATCCACCATAATCATCTTCTTCTTGGCCAGTATTCTTCAAAATTCTAACCAATGCAATAATTCCAATAATCATTACAGTGATGAATCCAACCCATGTTAGTGCATCTGTAATATCAATAGAGGAATCAGCTGAATCATCGGATTCAGTAGCGATTTTTCTTAACTGAATCTGGATTGTGGATTGGGCAGCATCACTTACTGTCTCTGAACGAGCCCAAAGTGTAATTTCAGTTAGGAAAGTCTCATTTTGAAGGTTTAACAATGTTGTTTCAGTAACTTCAAACGTGATTACTACAGTTCTTACCTCTTCTACTCCCAAAACAAATTGTAGGTCAGAATTAGTGATTCTGGATTTAATCCAGTTCTTTGAATCTCCTTCATCGATATCCATTACTATAGATTGAGCAGTTGAGTATTGATTTCGAACCTGTACTGAAATTTCAACTTCCTCTTCCCAAGAGTCGATGACTACTTGCGGAGAGGGAAGTATCTTGACCCACTCATTCTGACTACCAACCAAATAAGATGAACCACCTGTAGCAGTTACCGATGATTCAAAATTACTCACTGCAATGACATCTAGTTCTAGATTACCGCTGGTTCCAGTTTCAAAAGAAAATAGAACTGAAACATTGTAACTAGCGCCACTAGGAATTATTGGTGTTTGATCTTGTCCTACAAGATTAGTAAATTCAGCATTCATGCCATTTGGAATATTCATCGACATAGAGAAAGAATCATCTAAATTTCCATTATTATTAACTTCAAAAGTCATTGTTTGAGCAATATCTCCAGGGATATATGATTGCTCAGACTCTCTAGTCTCAACTGCTACAGCAGCAGTATCTAGAATATCAACTTCAATGGTATAAGTGATTTTAACACTAGGGTCATCTACATTCGTAGCAATGACTCTAACATCATAAAATCCAGGCTCTATTCCAACCGACATTGGCAAATGAAGGAAGAAATTGTATGTCTCTCCCCACTCTGCCATCAATGGTGTTGATTTCTCAGATTCATCCACATATGCACCCAACAAGAAAATAGAGTTTACAACACTTATTTCGTATGATTCTTGGCTATTTCCATTATTTGTCAAAGACATCAAAATTAACTTTGAATTACCATTTGCATAACCTTCGATAAATTGCCTGCCGCCCTGATTAGAGAAAATAGCAGTATCAGCAGATAAAGCAAAATCTTTCAGAATAGGAACTTCAATATTCCTAGACATAGTCGTAACTCCAACAATTTCACCACTTGTCCTAGTTGCTCTAATTAGCGAAGATACCAATTCAGGTACTGCTTGTGAATCAGCGGTGACATTGAGAATCAGATCCACATGCTGACCTTTAGGTAAGAACTTGGAGGTGATGACGGAATCTGTATCATCATAAATGACACCTGTCCATCCATCTCGAGAAAAAGATGTTGTTAGTATGAATGTTGCATCAAGATTTCCTGTGTTGGTAAACTTAAACGGAATAATTCCAGATTCTCCCGGATTCAAAGTCAAAGCATTAAGACTTGTAGTTGAGGTTAAAGATACACTATACTGCGATTGAATTGAAATTGTTGTTGATACTCTAGCTTTCTCGCCACTATTTTGGCTGCTTGCATCAGTAAACCAAAGATCCCAGGTTTGCTGTTGTACATCCGTGCCTGGAGGTATAGAGAGGTTGGCCCAGACTTCTGTAGTCTCACCTGGTCCAATAGGCGGTATTACAACATTGAAATCATTATCATTAGGATTGTCTGTATCCAGTCTTAGTTGAGGATTCATAGGATTCATCCAACTTTCATTACTTACACTAGTTTCAGCTTTAAACTGGACATTCTTGTATCCATTATTAGTAACCATACACTTCCAAGAAAGAAGTCCACTAGGGTATCCATCAAATCCATTAGATGGGTCGTCGCAATCTGCTGTAAGAGTGTAATTGTCAACTTTTGATACGCCAAATTGTATGAAGTCATCAAAATGCATACCTTGGGTTGCTCCGGAACTATCAGATTTGAATACTAAACCAAATGTCCATGAGTTACCTCCCAAAAACAAATCTGGGTTAGCTAAAGTTGGAATTTGAGACCAAACATCTTGTGGGTCCCAAGAGAAGTTCTTCCATTGATTAGGCGCAGGACTTGGATTACCGTTAGCTAAGTCCCAATGAACTGATGACATTGCGTCAGAAAAGTTTCCATTATTTCTCCAGAACTCTAGATACGCTGCATCACCAGCACCCATTGTACCCCATGCTTGAACATGAATTTGTGAAGAAATATAGTTTGTCGATTGGAATAATGTTCGACAAACGGGAATTCCATATTGATTTGACATACCCACATCTAGCTGATCACCTACTTGTTGACAAACACCTTGATTAGAAGCAAAGTAGGATTGAACCAATCTATCAAAAGCACTAGATGGATAGGTGTTACCAGAGGTAGACATTCTCCAGTGAGAGTTACCTATCGCACCACCAGATGTATCTTCAGACCATGACCCAATAGCAGTTGCATCTCCTCCGCCTACTGGATACCTAGCGGAGCGGAAAGTTTCAGATGAACCAGATGCAGTACCGTCAAAAATATCCTTAGATATTGCCACTGGAACTACTTTCGATTTGATATCGTTATCATTTCGGTCATCGGAAGTAAAGTTAACAGATGCTCTAAGGATTATTCCTCCTGTCAGCTCATTGGTAGTAGTATTCAATATTGAGTGGGCTTCATCTGCAGTCCAAAGAATCACATTAGTATCTTTAGCCTGTCCTGCCATATCGCCAGTAACCCAATAAAAAGTCTCAATTACAAACCCAATGGGGTGAACAATCTCCAATTTAGCCTGAGTTTGTTTTGGAGGAGATGTTGGTTGTCCATCTCTAAAAACTTTAATCTCAACTTCTAATCTATCACCTTGCATTACATAATCCATAACAGAACCATCAGGCTGAACCCACTGCTCAGGACCAACCGATTGATTACCAACTACAATACTAAAGATACTGAAATCATCCTTTGAGCCTCCCCTAGATGATGCTGCCTCGGCAGGAGGGGCATAAAAAGCAGAAAGCGAACTGAGTAAAAAAAGAGTGACTAGAGTCAAAGAAGTTAGGCGGCGCATCAGCATCAACATTAACGCGATATGTATTCGACATATGAACTTCATTGATTATTGAGCCTTTGATTATTATCATTTATTACGATTATTTCTCTAATCCGGAAATTGAAGGCTCATCATAGGAAGGTTCAATTTTTTCAATTGTATCGTCACTGAAGAATAAGTTTGGATCAAATAAATTTGAATCGTCATTGCTTTCAATTGCATTGTTCTCTTCAAAGTCATCACTTATGGGTTGTTCAAATGAATCATTTTCAACATTTTGTAGATCTAATTGTTCATCTAAATTTTCTTGAGGAAAATCAACAACTGACACTTTGTTAACAGCCGCCATACTAGCAGCAGCAATAGTTTGTGCACCTTTAATCACCAAACTACTAGGAGATGTTGACTCATCGATTTCTTTTTTATTTTCATCTTTTTGAACTTCAAGCATCCATTCAGGAGGTTCACCTGAACCCGCCCCTAATACTGCAAGAGTAGTAAAAGTTGCAAGAGGAATAACTGCTAGTGCAGCGATTAGATCAAGGAAGGATGTTTCTGGCACATAGCCAATATCCAGTGTAGATTGGAAAAAGGTTTTTTCTAAATCAATGTTTAGTTCTAAATCTGAACCTAGCCATCCAATCACCACAACACTTGCGATTCTTCCCATCAACCATAGAATTAAAACTGGAGCCAACCAAGAAATCTTGGTCATTGAAATCAACCACTTCCTGGTGAATGAAGCTATACCAATATAACGCTTAGCAAGTAATGGAAAGTACTTCATTATAATCATCAAAATTGCCAAGTATAAGATTAAGGCTAATTCTAATTTCCTGTTTTCATGCAATAACCAATCTGGAGTGATTAAAACCATAGCTAGAGGAATTGTAGCCAACATTACTTGGAAAGGAACTGCCAAAAGAATAAGGCCTCCATGCGTAGAAATTATTGAATGACCGTCCAACCATCGATTGTGAGCTAGAACTGAAATCTGTCCATGGGGTGATTTGGAATATTTTAGTCTAGATGAACGTCTTTCTGCTGCGCTACCTGGCGATCTAGAAAAACCAAAAAATTTCCTCCAACCTCCCTTTTCAACTACTGAAACGGGAGTAAATCCTCCCAACATTAATGCCAATAGTAATGCTATCATACCATAAATCAATGATGCTGAACCAATCCAAGGCATCATTTCTTTATCAAAAGACATGGTGAAATTATCATTTGAAAAATCAAATTTTATCAAATATGTCAATGAAAAAGCAACTAATGGAGTAAGAAAAACCTGGCACATCGCTATGAATGTTAGCCATATTCTGGCGCTCATCGGTTTTCTTCTCGAATAACGCCCCATAATATTACGGGAGTTTACTCTATTGACAAAGATTACTCTGAAAATTTGAGCCATCAATGTATTTTTAATCTAAAATTTATTCTTCCGAATCAGCAATTTTAGAAGTTGATTTAAAATCTCTAGAATCAAATATAGGATAGCCATCAGTCGAAAGTAATCTAATCGTGCCCATCAAAAATCCATCACTCCTTTTACGACCTAAATCAGGCCTAAATAAATCTTCCAATTTCTTGTCACAAGAGGTACAATAGATTCCACTCAACATCCAAGTTGGAGATGCATAATCACAACATTTTGATTCGGACTTACTTTCATTGATAACCAACTGTATTTTCTCAGCCATTTCTAAAGTCCAAGGAGGCTTAGGACCACCGATAAAAACTTGCAAACGAGAAATTAGAAACCATCCAGAGGATATCCACAAACCGAATCCGAATGGAACATTACCCCATCTAACTGAAACAAGACCAAAGGCGAGAGGAACGATGCTAACCATTAAACCAAGCCAGTAAAACATCCTCATGTGAAGAATTCTCTGTGTAAGATAACTAGAGAGAGGTATTGGTTCTGGGTGAGGAGGAAAATTAGTATTGAATCCTTTTCCCCTAGTAATTAGAATACCAGGTAGACGTGGAAATATAAAGGCAATAACAAACCCTGCTAGAAAATACATAGTTGAGGAAATTATTGACACAATATCACATCATTTTCTATTCAATCTATCTAAAGTATATTGTAACTTATCCATTCCCTTGGAAATCTCATCTTTGGATATTGTATAAGCAAATCTCAAATGGCCTTCTCCAGATGGCCCAAAGGCCGAACCAGGTGAACAAAGAACTCCATCTTTGAGAATCTCTAAAGCAAGTTCTTCTGAGTTAAAACCCTTAACTTGAATTTTTGGAAATACATAAATCGCACCTTTTGGCTTATGACATTGTACTCCAGGCATAGAATTTAGTCGCTCTACGATTAAATCACATCGTTCTTTGAATTCTTTAGCGATTACATCTGGATAATCTGCTGCTTCATTCATTGCTTCGAGAACGGCATACTGCATTGCATCATTAGAACATGCTGTAATATAATATTGCATTTTTATTATTTGAGCCATAGCCTCTAAATTTGTAGAAATGATATAACCAATTCTCCACCCAGTCATAGCGAAGGTTTTGGAAAATGAGTTCACTAACAATGTTTTTTCATATCCCGTACCCATAAAAGACACGTGTTTTCCTTCGAATACTATACGGTCATATACTTCATCCGAAATAATCCATAAATCATGTTTCTTTGCAAACTCAAGTAAATCATTTCTTTGATTTTCGTCTAAAGTACCGCCTGTAGGATTACTAGGGAAATTATACAATATAGCAACTGTATTTTTGTCAACCAGTTTTTCCAGTTGTTCAACTTGAGGGATGAATTCATGCTCAAACTTACATGGATAATATTTGGCCTCTCCTCCTGAAATAGAAACATCTGGCCCATATAGAGGAAAGTAAGGTTCGGGAAGAAGGACATTATCACCAGGATTAACCAAGGTCAAAAAAATATTTAGCAGCGCATTGGTTCCTGACATAGTAATACAAACATTATCAGAAGTCATACCAGTTTGATATTCATTCCAAGATTGGGCAATCTTTTCTCTAAGTGGAGGTAGACCTGCAGTGGTTGTGTATTTGTTATGTCCCTCTAACATTGCATTGTAAAACGCATCAATTGCTTGCCTAGGAGGTTGAAAATCTGGTTCGCCTAAACCAAATGAAATTACATCATCTCCAGCTAGATCAAACATCTTACGCACACCAGTTGGTTGAATAGATAATGCTCTATCGCTAAATGTTCTCAAATATTCACAACCTAGTTTTTCTTATCTTCGACTAATTCGGCATCAATAACTAAAGCCATTTCATAGTCCTTTTCTAATGCTTCCTCAATAGTTTCATCCGAGGTTGCAATAAGTAGTGATGGCTTTTCTGTTTTAGAATTAAATAATAACATCAAAATTAAAACAACAAGCATTGAACTTGCAACCAGAATGAGCGTGTTGGAACCCATTGAAGAACTATCAGTAATGCCATTTCCTTGGACTGTAATCATAATTGGAAGAGATTGACCGTCATCACTTAATCCACGAATTTCTATTACAACATCTCTTTCAGGAAGTTTATCTAAATCAATACCAATTGTCCAGTCAAATCTTTCTAGTGGCCCAAGAGGAGTTTCAGATTGATTAAAAGATGCACTCATCCATTCACCACCATCAATACGATATTCCACAGCATTAACTGAACCCATTTGATTCCATGCTGTTCCTGTAATTACATACATACTTGAATCCATATCCGAGGTATTATTCGAAACAGTTGGTAATGTTGCGTGGACTTGATTGTACACGTCGATTTCCCCAGTTAGGTTTTGCTCTTTCAATTGAATTGCAAGTTTTGTCGCCTCATAAGCATCAATAAGACCCCATCCAAAATCTCTATTCCAAAATGGATCTACTTCGGGTTGAGTTGGCTCTCCCTTTCTCTCCGCAGTAAATTTGATGATTTCCTTCATCTCATCCGGGCTAAGGTCTTCATTTGCCTCAATCATCAATGCCAATATCCCTGAGACTGCAGGTGCAGCATAGGAAGTTCCTGAACCTCTGCTAGTGTATGTATTTCCAGAAGCATCCCCACCTGCTGAATTACTACATCCTCCGGAAGTTACACAACCTTCTGCTTGGATAATATTTGTACCTGGAGCGGAAATTTCTGGCTTTAGTTCATTAAGAGGATTACTATCTCCATTATCTCTTCTTGGACCTCGTGAGGAGTAAGAAGCAACTGTATCATCGTCTCTAGTAATTGTATTTCCATCATCTGATGCTCCAACAGTAATAGATAACGAGGATGAACCCATTCCGGATAATCCATCATTACTTGGACCATCATTACCTGCTGCAACACTTACTACAACTCCTTCTTCCATAGCAACATCAAGAATCATACTATGCATATCTGTACCATCTGAACCACCATCTTCATGTGAAGTAATTCCCCAGGAAAGTGATATAATGTCTATTCCATGCAGACTTTCATCAACCCCTTCCCAAGCCGTATCTTTGTTATCGATAATCCATTGTAATCCGTTCATAGCGGATTCATATGCTTCTTGTTCAATAAGATAATTTTCGAATGGACCGGCTCCAACATCAGTACCGATTCTAACATCTACTAAAGACGAATCTGGTGCAGAACCATAAAATTCACTTTGACTACCATCTGCTTCCAAACCAGTTGCTGAAGACATACCTATGCATGCTGTACCGTGTTGATTGCCGTCATCTGGGTCAAATGAACCATCATCTTGTCTAGCACCTGTACCAGCAAGAATACATCTAGGTACGTCTGTATGCATATAACAAACTGGATCGTAACCTGCAACGAATTTTTCATTTAGACCCGGGTGCTCATTGTCTACTCCAGTATCGACCATTGCAATATTTACTCCTTTTCCAGTAACGCCGAAATCCCAAGCCCCGTTTGGATAAATTGAAGAATTTCTTGCCTTGACGTTTTGAGTTTGAACATCACCATAAAATATGACATTACCATATCTATGGACCATAACTACATCTTCCAATGATACAATTGTTGTTGCAAGTTCGGGGTCAACAAAGCCAATGAGAACTCCATTAACTGCTTCAATTACATCTCGAACTTCTAGACCTAGAGATTCTAAGTCCTGTATATGTCTGTCATTGACTTCCTCTGAATAAGAAATTGCCATACCAACCGGTTCTGTTTCTAATTCTATAGAATCGTGAATATAGTTGTTGTTTTGGTCCAAGGAAGAACTTTCCCACCAAGCTGTTTCGTCATTTGCCCAAGATGGTTCGATTTGTTGAGGGACTTCGAAGGTTGAACCAATAGGATGCCAGGATTGTTGGGTCTGATCAACTGTAAACCATTGACTACTATTTGCTTGCTTATCTAGAGTAAGAGAACCTGTAATTGGACTTAACATTAGTGTGAAAAGGAAAAATGCAATCAAACGCTTCATGACTCTCACTCATACCAAGCAATAAACTCTCACTCATCAACATATTCATCATTTGTTATGGTGGGAGCAGAGGGATTTGAACCCCCCCCAGCGGATTTCTTCTGAAACCACCCAGTTTTCATGGGCAAGGTCTGCAGGATGCAACAGGTCGGCGCTCCAGTTGGTCATCAACTTCAGCAAACCCACTCGTC
>CAXFAS010000045.1:0-11357 GCA_964001175.1 uncultured euryarchaeote | reverse complement strand
AAAGGGATTCCATTGCAATACTCATCAAATCAAAAATTATCCAAGTTGCCATCAATAAAACCAATCACGATTGCTAAAGAGACAACCACAGAAATAAAAGAAAATGGGAAAGAGCAAAATAAACCAACTACAAATTTTTTCCACCCAGGCGAATCTTTGAACATCTCCTGTAAAAAGGCAAACAACACTAACGGTGTACTAAATATTAGAATGATGACAATAAAAGCACCATCTCCAAAGACATCCCCCTCCACCACAGTCCAAATAAGCAATGAAAGTACAAAAACCGAGATTACCGAGGCATTTATGCCAGACATTATGCTTAAATTAAATTGGTAAACAAGTCTGTATACTGCTAATGTGAAATATATCAAAAAACTGGATATCATCAGAATTCCATAATCCCCCATGCCCTCATTCGTATTCGCCAATACAGCCCGAAGATAAATAAAAAATGAAATGACCAACAGTCCCTGACACAAAGTATCAATGATAGAAATGGTAGTGGTTGAACCGTTAGCATTGCTCTCCATCATATCTAACTCTCGAATACCTCACTTTATTTATTCACCTATTGTATAAGTGTTATATTGTTAATTTAAACAGTCATCTGAATTAACTAGTATTGCTTCGATTCTAGTCGTCTCCCAATCCTTGAATGGATTTGTTGGCGTAATCGTTTAGTGGTAGCGTTGCCTGTCCATGTCATGGTAAGCTCGAATGAGGATGGGTTTTCAAGCCAGACACCTACACTGAAACAAGTGCGAGTTGCCTCCTCATTCGCCGAATTTCGAGAATCTATACAACAGAACACGCCGTGTGTCTACTCTCAAGACTCAATATATACATTTCAAGACATTTTAGATGAGTCTTGGTTAAGAAAACATGCAGGGCAGAGCAAGGTTGGCTTGCGAAGGTCTCCAACTGGGAAATTCATAGATCCGAGTGATAGTATCTTGAATATTGCAAGGTCGCTAAAGGCCAAGGAAATCTCACTAAATGAATTCTTAGACCTCAAGCAATCAAGGACATTATTATCGGGCACCGATACGTACATTTTCACAAAGAACGATGTGGTAGAACAATGGTCGGAATTGTGGAATTATGCAGGGGAAATTTTGCATGAATCAGGTAGTGAATATTCATTGATTTCAAAATCATCATTATCGACAGTTGGCTTTTGGTTGAGCAGAAATGGAATTCAATCGATGACTCATTATGATGATTCACTCGACAATAATTTGAACTTTCAAATTAAAGGGAAAAAAGAAATTTTGATGTTTCCTCCCCAAGATTGGAAATATTTGAGGACATTCAAAGCGATGAGTATGCACCCATTTTCATTTTTTGATGGCATTAAACAAGGTAATTTCAATTTAATTAAGCAACGAAAATGCAAGCCTCAAGTAGTTGAGTTGAATGAAGGAGACATACTATTCATCCCTTCTGGATGGTTTCACTTTGTGGAACATATTGATGATTTGAACATCAATATGACTTATTGGTTCAAACACGAATCAGCAAAAAAAGAAATTACAAAACCTAGACAAAGTCTCAGGAATATTCTGATTCCATTGAAATTATCTGTAGCATTATTATTGTCAAAATTTGTATCTTAAATTGAATTCAGAGGAAATTACGATTTTTCATTTAGGGCTTCCGTGAACTTACCCAATTTGATTGTAATTAGTCGAATAAGTCAACAGGTTGTTGCACTTTTACCCTTCTAAACAACAATACCAAGCAAGCTATCATGCCTAAGTATGTTGCAAATATAGAGATTGTATCATTCAAATCCACTTCTTGAAGTAATCCAGGCATTAGTAATTGATATATCCCAATCACTCCCTCCCTCATCATAAGATCAAAGGTTATAATCAAGTAGAGGCTGTAAACTCTAAAATTGAGCCATTGAAACCAATTATTAGTTATGGTCGGCAAAAGAATTCCCAGTATTAGAATGAGAGTTCCCGGTATGATATACTCTGTTGCCCCGTCAAACCGAAGGAATCCTAGAATCAACGTAGACGAATATGCACAGCACCAAAACGGGTCAATAAATCCAACATATCCATTTTCGCTGAGTTCAAAATTTGGCATTGAAAGTATTAAGCACAAACCCATTAAAAAAATAAGATAATCTGAATATGTAAAAGCGTATATTGCTGCAATTAAGATATTTAAAATAATAACAATTTCTAAAACACCTATCAAGAATTTATTCTCCTCCATGTTCGAATTGAAACCTTGAAAGTATGCAAATACGATAATTGGAAACACAATAATCATTGCTTTCAAAGTGAAAAACAAATTTAAATCCCCATAGTCCGCAAATAAAACTACTGCTATAGAGAAAACAGTAACAAAATAGAAGCCCGTTTTTCTGTATTTTTTCATAAACCAAACAAATAAAAAAACTACACAGGAAAAAAGAGGAATGAACAATATTAAATCCAGCGCTAAAACCTCCTTCTTATCCTTCGCATTTTCTTTACAGATGGCTCATATTGATAATCTGGAAAGTTCAATTTAGGAGGAATTATATTTTTAGAAGCCCACAATAGTTCAAAACCAGACATGTCAAGTTTCTCTAATTTAGGCCTAATCATCACATTAATCTCTTCTCTACTAATCTGTTCGACAAAGTATGAGTCGATATGTTCGGACATTTGTAGTGTTGCCCGACGAATTAAATCCGGGACTACCATCTCTATCTTTCCAGAAATAGTTTTTAGTTCGAAAATATCGTCTTGACGTCCAATGATTTCTGCGATTGCTTGACGAGCATCCCCACAAGGGCAATTCTCTTTTTGCATAACCAGAATATCGTTCTGTCGATAACGAATTATTGGTTGTGTCTTGCGTTTGAAATCGCTTATGATTGGATGAAATATTCCTTTCTCTTCGTCGATCCACTCTTTTTGGATTACCATCGTCTCCTCGTTGAGATGAAGTGTTCCATATTCACAGGTGGCAGCAATTTCACCTTCAGTCGAGGTATAAAATTGATGAACAATACATTGGAAATGCTGTTCGATAATTTTTCTATCCAAAGGAGTTAGTACCTCAGCAACAGAAACAATCTTGCGAAATTTCATACCGATTTCTTCGTCAGCAAGATGTCTTAGAATACTTGGGGGCGCAATCAGAATATCGGGAGAATTACTTATCAAATCAGTAACTAAGTCGTCCAAGGGCCTCAATAAGTCGTAGAATTGAAACTTTATTCTTGAAGATGAAATCGATTCATAGGTGTTAGAATTTGCCCGAAGGAATAACCCAATCTTATGTTTGCCGAGAATCGACCCATCTAATCCTCTGGCTAACATATATCCTGCCCATCTGTCTTGTTCTGCTTGAGAGACGATGTGCATACCCCTTGCTCCGCTGGTGCCGGATGAGAAACCAATCGTATACCCCTTCAAAGTTTGACTGAAATCTCGTGATTTCTCGGCATCAGATGCCATCTTTATTGCTGATTTTACATCGATTTTTTCGGTTAGGTATTCTTGCAGATTTCCCATCATTATCTCTTTGTTGACCAGTGGGAACTCGCGCCAATCCTCATCGGCAATACCCTTCCAATGTTCAGCAAAGAATTTCGATTTTCGGCGGACCATCTTAACTTGTTTTGCCATACCCTTTTCTTGAATTTTCTTGATTTTTGCCCGAGATTTAAATTTTTTTGGTGTGGAGAAAAACGTCCACAGTGTCGTGAGTTTTCCCATCACAAATCCTCCAAACATTGTTCCAGACTTTGCCTTGGGTGCCAATTTAGCAATCTCTTAGTTTCTGAAATATCCAATACCATCGCCTTACTTACTTGGTCTAATGAATAGTGATTGATCCTATCTGTTGGAAATATACTGGCAATTATTCTCAAAGGAAGCATAGGTACATGCCTGGCATTTGTAATATTGTACATGTGTTTTGAGTATGCTGTAATCAATTGTTTGAATGTCCGAGGTTCCCCATTACTTACATTCAAGAATTTACATTGGGGGCCCGTAATGATTGCAGCCTCGACGCAATCAAGGAAATTCTCCATACAGGTATAATCCAACAAAGCATCACCTTTACCGGGTATCATGACTTTATTGCCTTTAATCATCTTTTCAAGTCGAGGCCTTACAGTATTGTCCCCTCTACCAATAACTGCTCTTGGTCTAAGGCCGGTCCAATTATCGTAAGATGAATTCAATACTGCTTGTTCAGAATCAAACTTTGATTTGGAATACAATGCCTTAGGCCGAATTGAAGGTGAATCCATTACCGATTCTCTAGGCATGGCATCGAATACTGAAGCAGATGAAATGAAAATTGTGAAAACATCATGGTCTATCAAAACTGGAATCATTGCATCGATGATGTCAACATTTTTTTGGAAGTGTGTGGCTTTTCCCTTCGGTGCAGCAAAAGCGGCACAATGAATGAAACAATCAGTATTAGCAATAATTTGTTCGAATTCTTTTGACTCTAAGTCACAAGATTTCATCTCGAAAAGCGACTTCATTTTGTTTATTTTATTTTTATTACGCCCTAATCCAATGACTTCATGCGATTGCGACAATCTCTCCATCAGCATTGAGCCGATTGAACCTGTTGCTCCGCTGACGACTATTCGCATTCTAACGGCCTCCGCATTCCAGCAGCAAAATATGGTACTGCGTATATCGTAAAAACCCAAATCGAAGAAATTGTCCAGGCAAGCCAGACTGGAATTGAGGCTGGGGGCTCGACCTCTAGTGAAATATGATCAGTGAATTCTTCACCTGCAATAGATGCCTTAATTTCTAATGTTTGATTTCCACTGAATGTGAAATAGTTTTCACCAAACCAAATGGATTGATCTGGATATTGTTTGAACTCTTGAATCGTCCTAACTTCACCGGCCTCTGCAGGAAAAACAATCTCAGTCCACATTCTGTCAATACGTGATTCGTTATCTTCAGCAACCAATAGAATCTCACATGATTGCGGTGCTTTTGGTGGCCAAAGCATGAATTCAACCCACACCTCAATGCCATCAATTTCAACTTCAATACGCATAGGAGCATCAAATCCCGAACCTTCCTCGAAATTATTGTTATGGGCGCTGACCGGGGTTATGAGAATCATCGCCAACAATACCGCAAGCGATTTGACCCTTGGTTTAAATTCGATGATTCCACTTTCTAGTGATGAAAGGATTCTTGTGCAGTATTGTTGAATTAAAGGAATGCTGAGTCGAAGTAGTAGGAACGCGAGAGCTAAATTTACCATCGTGGTAAAAAATCCTACTTGTGAGGGATAATTCACCGGGAGGAATGGTGAGAAGATTACATCGCTAAGTAATGCTACAATAACCAGTAAATTTGGACGATTCGCAAGGTCGAATTTAACAAATATAAACGCGACCAAAACGAATAGGTATGTAACGCAATGCGCAGCCCATACAACGGAAGGAGCTCCTGGGCGATAAGTGTGCGAAGGGCCCATTAGAAGTTCTACTGCGAGTGGAATGAAGATGAACATAGCACTTTGAATTACGAAAGTGAATCCACCGAGAATATAGATCACTTTAGGATCGAACCATTGTTTTCCAATCAACAATATTGTAATGACCACCAAGGGCCCAAAGAATAAGTGTAACATCATCGTAAATCCGAATACTGAAATCATTGCTGCTCGTGGGTCGATGAAGTTCAAAAATGAGAAAGAGCCATGAAATAATAAAGTCCAAAGGAGCACGGCTGCGAGTACATTTTTGCCCTTAAATTTATTTTCAGAATCATATTTTATCAAATCTCGAACCAACAAAACACTAGCAAACTCCGCCAACATTCCGCCGAATAATGTCAACATGTGTGGCGGAGTAATTACTGTCGTGTCAATACCAAATTGTGCGTGCCAATAACCATCATAAATTCCACCTACTCCAAGCGTAAACATCCCAAGTAAAATCATCCATATCGAACCAGGGGCAATGAATCCAAAAATTTTGATTCCATACAACTCTTTGCCGGATTTGTGGTCTTTGGTGTTGACCAGTAAATAGTATAATGAAAGCAATATACATAATGGAAATCCTGCAAAAATCATAACATGGGGCGGGGTTAAAAATCTGTCTCTACCTACATCCAAATGCCATTGTATGTCGATTGCAAGCCCTATTCTAGCAATCAGATGGTACAATGTTAGGAAGATACAAAAGAAATAGATGAATCTTGGCCTATTCAACATTTACCCTCCATCTCAAATCAGAAACTCTACCATTTCGGTTCTTGATTCGGTGGGTGAGGATTCCGTTCTTTGATTTTGCCCACTCAAAAAATCGAGATGCTTGTTCACCAGATAGCCATTCTGAGGATGCGATGAAAAGATTATCTTCAATCTGATGATCGGTTATTTCCGGCTCGGAGTGAAAACTCTCTAAATGATATTTTTTGCCTAGTATCGCGGTAGAAGTGTGGTCATTTTGCTGATTATAATCAAAATTACTACCAAGAATTTCCAATGGACCATCTTTAGATAGAATTGCAACAAATGATATTGGTTTGTGATTCCATTCTGTTTCTTTGTTTGGGCGATAGTCGCCAGCTGTGAACAAAGCATACTTGCAATCCATTGTAGGCAAAAGATCTGCGATTGTTTCCAATGCATGATGGGGGCCACAACTACCATCAAGAACATCAAAGGAAAATACATGTCTGCTGGTTGAACTTACATCGTCGCATCCAATTTTGAGAGCTTGTTGCAGGTGAGCTGCAAATGCCGGCTCCTGTCGAAAATTCTGACGGTATGTTCCTGTGTGAATAATTAAGCCGATATCGTTCATATTGATGTCATGCTGCTTACACAGTTTTTGCGTAATACCCTTTATTGATTTTAACAGCGATTTTTTTTTGATGGCTTCAAATTTGAATGCCAAAATACCTACCACTTTTCCACCTCCAAGGGGACTTGGAAATTCATACCAATAAGGGAGAGCCCTGAGCCGAAGGCAATGAAGTAAATTTTCTGGTTAGATGCCAAATCTCCATCTTCAAGCAGTTTCTCTAAAACTGCTGTATGAGATGTAGATGCTGTATTTCCAGTATGTGAAATAGAGCGAACAGCATCGCCATGACCTAGCGCATTTTGAATGACCAATGCGCCTTTTTCGACCGCTCGTGGCGTAGTTTGATGTGAAATTAAATGATGATGCGTACTCCATTCTTCTGGACTTTTAATGCCACGTTTAAGGTATTCACCCAAATTTTCCAAAGCAGCATTTTGGAGTTTTCGGGATTCAGTTCTCATCGCCGGACCTGGCATACCTATGGCAGCATCACCAATACACAACTTGCTGTAATGAGCCAATGTTATCGGCTCAAAGAATCGAATTCTATCTTCTTCGCTTCTAGAAATTACGTAAGCTCCTCCAGCATCACCAATGGTCAAACTTGCAAGTGCTTTTCGATTAAAAAGAAGATTTTTGTCGAGTGCTTCGTATAAAGCCCCAGTGAGATATTCACCAGATACCACGAGAGCGTTGCGAATTTTACCAGCCTTAATTTTCCTATCAGCAATAAGTAATCCTGTGACCATTCCTGAACAAGCATTGGCTACATCGAAGTTTTGAGCATCGAGTTCTAGTGCTGTACAGATATGTGACGCAAGGCATGGTTCAAGTAAATTCTGAAGTTTTGAATTCAACTTGGTAACCGAACAAGAAATTACTAAATCGATTTCTTCTTTGGATACCCCTGACCTTTCAATTGCTTTATTGGCCGCCTCAATTGCTAACTCTAACGAACCCTGATCTTCCAGAGCTTCATAATGTGAATCTATTTTGGTCAATCGCTTGAAGTCTATACCTCTTGGAAGAGTGCCAAAAGGAACTGTTTCTTCACTTGTTTTGAGGTTTGGTGGAAGATAGCATGCAAATCCACGTATCTGTGTGTTCAAATGGCTCACCTAATATCTCTTGTGCAATCTAATAAAAAAGGATTGAGCCGACACTCACTCGCCATTCCATTCGAATTCATAGGTTGTCGCAGCTATCAAGGAAATTCTATTTTTAACAGCAACAACTGTAAATCCCAGTAGCGAAATCATTTGTAAAATTCCAGGCCGTGGGTCGAAGACATTCCATTCTACTGATTTTGACCTCTTGACAGCCTTTCTCCAATTCTTGAAATGACCTTTTTTGAATAGGTTGGATGCAAGATTAATCCACATTGGAAAAACTAACCTTCGACTTGTGCCTGAACATTGTATAATCTCTCCGTTGAGAATAGCATCATCGATCTTGTCTTGGGTTGAATACAGATGCAAGGCGCTGGTTGCTCTAGGATTGCATTCGATTGGCCTTACTATTCCATCCTCGCCAAGTATTACGTCGAATGAAAGGAAACCGGTGTAATTACTATTCGATGCGACTTTTTCGATTATTCCACCTAAGTCACCTTTACCGGTTTTCTCAAAGAAAACCGATGATTTGGAAACGGTAAAATCGCTAGAGTATGCCACGCTTGACAAAACTTTACCGTCTTTACATATCCCTTGCAAACAGTATTGCTTCCCCTCCAATCTTTCTTGGAGAATCCAAGGGTTTGTTTCACTCACATCAATTTTCAATTTTTTAGCATCTGGGTTGATGATAACATTTTCACCAAATCTTGAATACACTGGTTTTAGAATATGATTAGGAGTTAGTTTTGATTTGATTTGTGAAATATCCTTGACGATAATCGTTTCAGGAACATTAATACCTATGCTTTTTGCAAATTGAATGAATTCGAATTTATTGTGTAATCTATCCAAAGTCTCTATATCCGAACAGAAGTGTTCGCAATCTAGAGTTCCATGGTTCAGTCCATGGTGGAAGGTTTCTTCATATACTGGAATTACACAATCAATGGCTTCTGTTTTTACAACTTGTTGTAACCATTGCGAAAACTGCTGGCTCTGTTGACGAGGCGGGGGGTGACGCAAACACTTGTTTGGCCAAGATCTCCACCTACCCAAGTGAAATCTCTTCGTATCTGATAAAATCACAGTATGGCCAGATTCGTGTAACAACCTACCGAGGTGTATGGCTGCAGGGCTTCTCGCACATGTCACAAGTACCTTTGCCATGAACTGACCACCTCGGAGTATCGAATAAACTATGGCTAAGGCAAAGGCGCTAGCCGGCGAAAAAATGTAATATTTGGTCTAACCTCATCGCGCCATGGAAACCCTCTCTCACCTTGAATTGGTGCAGGGATGGAATGAGATGATTGGTCAACATGGATGGAAAAATCTTGCTGATAATTTAGACTGCGAATCGGGATTGATTGCTCTTGGAGACAATATGGTTCCTTACACGAAAAATCAAATGACAAAAGAAACATTATGCTATACAATTTCAACACTTACACATTATTACCATTACCTTAGGGAAGAAATGGATATTGTTGGTCTTCGCTTTTCTAAATTGGCATTGATGCCCCCGCTTTGGTTAATTGGCTTATTACTGCGCTTTGCAAAGGTTGACCAGGCATTTACAATCAATAATTTCGGACTTTCAACCAACCTTTTCCCAAAGGGGCTGAGTGCAACTGAATGGAAAGAAGTTGTTGCCAAAGTTGAAAAATCAAATCCAAAACATGCGATTTTAGTTCGCTCAATTAACAGAGGTCTCAATTCAGATGATTATGATGCCTTGATTGGGTGTGGATTCAAACCCATGTTCGCACGCAATGTGTTGTTGTTTCCCTTCAAACCAATCGAACAATTCCCGAAAGGAAAAAGGCGACAAATTTTGCGCGATGAAAGATTAGTCGATAAACTAGGTCTAAAATGGCTAACAGTAGACAATTTGGATTCTGAACAGGCATCCCGCGTCGCCAATTTATATGATCAATTATACCTCGGTAAATATTCTAAAAATAATCCTCGATTCACCCCCTTGTTTCATTCAGAGTGTTCGAATAGAAAAATTTTGAATTACCAATTATTGTGCGATGGAGACCAAATCATTGGAGTATTGGGTATGAAAGTTGTTGATGGAGTTTCAACCACTCCAATTTTGGGTTATGACCATAATCATCCAAATGCCAACGTACTCTACCGAATTATTACTGCTAAAATCACAAGAACCTGTTCAGATAATAATTTTCATAGGCATGCCAGTTCCGGAGCAAATAAATTCAAAAAATTACGTGGCGGAGTGACTAATGAAGAATTTACTATGGTCAAAACTTCACACCTATCATTATGGCGGCGCTTAAATTGGGGATTGATCCGGTTTATGGCTCAAAAGATTGGAAGGCCTTTAACACATAAATTCGAAACCTAATGCTTAATTTTTTGAATTTATTTGACCCTGAGCCCGGAGGCTGTTGGGGTGTTTGTGGTATTGGGACTGGATGGGGGGGTTGATGCAGTCGTAATTTACATCGGCTTCTCATACCTTATCGTATATACATCGGCAGCCCTAGAAATATGTTCATACTTCTTCAGGCGTCATACCCCCCCAATCTAGAATACTCAATCGTAGCACTGATGTGGCAAGAAGAGCTGAAAGTATGAACAATGCTGCACCAGTATAACCAGGTGTTCCAATCCCTACTCGAATTATCACAGTAGACAATACGAACCCAGTATTTCTAGCGAGTTGTAAGAAATCAGTAATGTGTTTGTAAGAGGATAGGAGTATGATAATATCAGATACAATTAGCCATGTAAAGAAATCAAAGAAAAATATAGTCCTACTGAGATCATTGTCTCCATTAACAAATCCTAATGTCCAAGAAGTTAATGAGTAAATTGCTACTAAAACATAAACCATAGCTAGTGCACATGCTAGGTTCTGCTTCTGATTGATGAATCTTTCAATTGCAGATTCTTTGCTGTTCGAACCGATGGGAAAGTTAGTCATTTTTCTGAAATACAAAGCAGTTGCAAATAAAATCATAAAAGCAAGAGCTTCTACAGCAATAAAAGCAACATCTGAATCTATCACGTTTATGTTGGAGTCATCGATTTCTGCTAAATTCTTGAAAATATCACGAACAACAAGTAGAGAAATAACCTCGAATTGTTTTCCAATTGAATTAGAAAAAGATTCGGGAATCGCTCTAATTAACTCGTATACCTCATATGCTAGAATGATAGAAAACGGAGTATACAACGAGTCTAGATATGAATCGAAGAAATTATTGGTTTCTGATAAATCTAGATATTGAAACCTGTAAAGAATACAAGTCAAAAGATGTAGCAAGAATCCTAAGATTGCCAAATTAATTGCTAATCGCCGTAAAAAGGAATCGGTTTTTTCACCAAGAATTAATTCTTTGTAATCAATTCCCATTAGAATTTTCAATAATCTGTCTACTAAATAGGGTTGT
>CAXFAS010000044.1:0-11445 GCA_964001175.1 uncultured euryarchaeote | reverse complement strand
GGATGCAACAGGTCGGCGCTCCAGTTGGTCATCAACTTCAGCAAACCCACTCGTCTTCATTCCTGTGCAACTGGAGCCCGCGATACTACCAAGCTATACTATACTCCCTCGGTTCACTTTCAGAATCAGTTCTTAGCCTGTCGGCGTGCACGCTTTCGGCGTCGCAATTTCTTCTTGCGCCACTTCCAACGTTGATTACCTGTTTTTTTCCAAGCACGGGAGCCTCTCTTCATGGTGAACAGGCATGCCACCAACATGCCATATATGATAGCATCGGGTAATTTAATCTGAGAATTTCCCGTGGAAAAGTACAGAAACGGTGTACTTTGAGTGGCGGACGTACCAGGATTCGAACCCGGGTCGCCGGCTTAGAAGGCCAGAGTGATATCCAACTACACTATACGTCCAAGACTGCCCAAAAGAATCTCTTTGATGAACTTTGAGGAAGAATTACCTCAAAGGTCTAGCACATTTATGACATCTAGAAGGTTTCTTTACAGTTGTTCTATCCCATGAATAACCGCAATTTTTACACTCCCAATGCTGGACTTTCAATTCTCCAAGAACTGAATCCCTCATCCTTTGTAATAATGGAGAATCTCCTAACTTAGGCATTGGTGCAACTAATTTTGTTAACTCATCGTGTTTAACTGAGTGCAAAGTTAAACCACTGGCATGTAGGAATTCATGAACAAAAGTATGCCTGTATAACATCTCATCCTCGAGTAATGCTGGATGTAAGCCAATGGTTACTTCACCTGGATCTAATCTGAGTCTCTTCCTACGATTTAATTCATTAGGACCTTCTTCAAATCGCGTCATCCCCAACCTGTCATCATTTGATTCAAGCCATATCAATTTAATTCTGTCTTCAATCCATGGCATGAAAACAGCATCTGTTACTCCCGAAAGAGCTGCTAAAGATTCAATTATTGCTCCTTCAGGGACATAAGGAGGGTTTTTTGGAGTTTCAATATCTCCTAAAAGACCGCTTGATTTCTCGCCCATGTATGACCCAGTTAGTTGGTACTCATCAATCCTTAGATGATTGAAAATACTTATGATGTGAATGGATGTGGACGGTTTGCGAAAGCACCCTTTTGGGCGTGTAGATCAGTTGGAAGATCGCTACCTTGGCATGGTAGAGGCCACGAGTTCAAATCTCGTCACGTCCACCACTATAACATAAGGCTCTAACAAATCATTAATAGCGCAGGCTACAGCCTTAGTCTATGGCCAAGAGAGGAGTTCTTCTAATCAATGTAGGGACTCCCGATGAGCCAACCGTGAAATCAGTAAAAAAATATCTTCGCGAATTTCTATTAGATCCTGATGTAATAGACATTCCAGCACCATTAAGGCACCTTTTAGTTAGAGGGATTATTCTTAGAGTGAGACCTAAAAAAATTGCACCTCTATATCAAAAAATTTGGATGGATGATGGTTCTCCACTAAGAGTCTATTCTGATCGAATAACTAAATCTCTAGATTCAAAATTAGAGGAAATTGATTTTGAGTTTTCAATGCGCTACGGAAACCCAAGTATCTATGATGCTCTTATGAAATTGAAAAATAAGGGTGTCGAAGATTTATTGATTCTACCAATGTTCCCCCATCATGCTCAAGCAACTACTGAATCATCGTTGAAGCATACTTACAAACAATTGAAGAAAATTGATTGGAATCCAAGAATAATTGAAATGGGCCACTTTGAGACTGATGAAGAGTATGTCATACCACTAGCAAATTCAATTAGTTCTCAATTAGATGATGACACCCATCTCTTATTTTCATATCATGGACTTCCAGTGTCTCATGTAAAGAGAATTGATAGTTCCAAAAAGCATTGCCAAAAAATAGATGATTGTTGTTCAATTAAATCTGAAGCAAATTCTCTATGTTATGGGCATCACTGTATGGAAACAACGAAAATAGTCGTAGGTTTGTTAGGACTTGATTCAAATCGTTGGTCGATTAGTTATCAAAGTAGAATTGGACCTGTGAAGTGGTTAGAACCTTCAACCATGAACAAGGTGGAAGAATTAGTTAAGCGGGGGGTAAAAAAATTAGCAATTGTAGCTCCTGCGTTCTTAGCAGATGGCCTAGAAACCCTAGAAGAATTGGATATCGGAATAAGAGAACACTTTATCGAACTAGGTGGAGAAGAATTGACTGTAATAAAATGTCTTAATGATAATGAAGATTGGGTCCAAGGTCTTGGAAAGATGATTACAAAGAAATTCAAATCTGAGATATTAGTTTAGAATAGTTCGGCGATTCTCTCAGCCTCACAAACTACGTGAGTTATTGATACGCCACTAACAGACCAACCGACTAAGTTTCTGTCATTGCCAAAATTTGAAATTTCACTCATATATCCAGGTTTATAGCTAGGTATTTTTCTTTCTCCAATTTTTGAAAATAAAACATATTTATCTGCAAGGAGTTTCTTTGCATGAAGTAAAACAGATTCTTCATTTCCATCCCATCTATCATGAGGAACCATTAGTCTGAATAAACGGTGTCCATTTGGACAACGTTTAGAATGATGCAGATCACTTTCGTTAAGTATCCCGCTGATTGGAATATTGCGATCAGGTATTAGTGTACCATAACCAAATTTAACATTTGAAACTTCTTTTTCATTGTATCCAATGGCAAAAATAGATAATTCAGTGAATTCATAACCGTCTTGAAATCCAGGAGCAGACCAAATTATTGAGGACTCGGGGACATCAAATTCAGAGGACACTGAATTAAATGACTGTGCTGTTTGATTGAATTTTATTGTTACATTTTTACTTTCTAGTAATTCTTTCTCTATTGCTCTAGTTAAAGTCTCCATTCCACCTTCTAAAGACGCTATACTTCCTTTTCTTGGGGTGAAAATAGGATAGGTTTGGAGTATTTTTTTATTAATTTTTGATTTTTTGATAGGTGGATTTGAACCGAAATTTGTCATTGAAGGCATCAAAAAATCAGCATCTACATTTTCAGCAGTATCATTAACAATGCCAAGAGTAAGAGCGTCTGCAATCTGTTTGTTTGGAATTAACTGGGCAACAGAAAATCCACCAATACGCGAGCTTTTAATCGATTTAAGAGTCTTAAAAAGTCCAAGCTTAAAGATTGTAAAAAAAGATAATCTATGTTTTTTATTATCCAATAAAATCCATCTTGATTTTGCATCTTTATTAGATGGTTTGAAAGAATCTGAAAGTCCTAAGTCTGCAACTAGTCTCCAAAAAGAAGGATGAGGCCGGGTTGCATTTACTGCTAAGTCACATATCCATTCATCTTCTTTCCATGTAGAAATTACTCCACCGAGTGAATCTTTTTGTTCAAGTAATATTATTTCTAAATCAGGTCTTTTTCGTGATAATCGAAAAGCAATACACATTCCGGAGAGACCACCTCCCACAATTACAACTTTTGAAGAATTAGCCAACTCAGGAGTAATAAGAAGCGGCCTTCTCATCTCATCTCCATAGTTAATCCAACTTTCTAAGTCAGTCATACTAACATCTCAATTTATTTTTCTACCCAATCTATAGGATTACGAAGTAATTGTACCAATCTATCCTCTTCACTTCCATCTTCGACCTCATGACAATACTCCCATCTAGATGTTAATGGTAATGACATCAATATACTTTCAATTCGACCATTTGTGGTCAAGCCAAATGTTGTACCTCTATCATAAACTAAATTGAATTCAACATATCTACCTCGTCTAATTTGTTGCCATTGTTTTTGCTTTTCTGAAAACTCTAGGTCTTTTCTTCGCTCTAAAATAGGCAAATAAGATTGTAAAAATGATTCGGCGCAATCGGTAACAAAATCAAAGCATTCATTTCTTGAAGCACCATTTATGTCATCAAAAAATATTCCGCCAAGACCTCTTCTTTCTTCTCTGTGCTTTATGAAAAAATAATCATCACACCATTTTTTGAATCTCTCATAATCTGCTACTTTGTGACGTTCACATACATTCTTGTGTACTCGATGAAAATGAATTGCGTCTTCTTCAAATAAGTAACTTGGCGTTAAATCAGCTCCTCCACCAAACCACCAACTTCCGGGTTTCTGACCTTCCCCTCTCTCAAAGTAACGATAATTTGCGTGGACAGTAGGTGCCATAGGATTGAGTGGGTGTAAAACAAGACTGATTCCTGTCGCAAAGAAATCTAAATCTGTGCCTTTCAGTTCATGACCTCCACCCATACTTTTTGCGGCTTGTGGACTCAATGTTCCGTGAACAACACTAACATTGACTCCTGCTTTCTCGAAAACTTTTCCACCAGAAAATACACGACTTCTACCTCCACCGCCTTCTTCTCTAGTCCATTCATCTTGACGGAAATCAACTCCATCGATTTCTTTTAATGCATTACAAATCTCATCTTGAATTCGATGAACCATGTCAGACATTTTCTGACGCATTATTTTCCACCTGTAATCTCTCGTAATACAGTTTCTACACATTCAATCCTTGCAGATGGAGCGAAACCATGTCCAAGATTGAATATGTGACCTGGGGAATCTCCTGCTGCATTGAGAACTTCTCTAGTAGCAATCTTAGCCATTTCAGTTGAACCATGCAATAGTGAGGGATCTAAGTTTCCTTGGAATGCAAATTTATCTCCAAATTGTTTACGATTAAGTGATAAATCATCTCTCCAATCAAGAGAAATAGCATCTAAATCCAATTTCCTAATTTCAGAATGCAAGTGTCCTGAACCCTTAGCATAGTGAATTAATGGTACATCATTTCCAACTTTTTCTCTGAACACATCAATTGTCCTTTTAGTTGCAGGCATAGCAAATTGACGATATGTTTCGGGAGATAGCAAACCTGCCCAAGTATCGAACAGTTGTACTCCATCAGCACCACCATGTAAAACTTGATCGGCCAATAAATCACCAACAATTCCCCCCATCTTTAGAAGCAAATTATTTGCTTCTTCAGGATTCGAATATACCTTAGCCCTAGCATTGTGGAAATCTTTGTCACCAGTTCCTCCAGAAAGTAAATACATACAAATTGTCCAAGGTGAGCCTACAAAACCAAGTCTAGCAATTGAATCACCAACTTGTTCACCTACCGACTTTAATCCATCTGCTGCCCAAGGAGCATGTTTTCTAGCACTAAAGTCGGTCCAATCGTCTACATCTGAAAGATCAAAATCACTGATTCTAATTCCGCCTCCATACTCTACCTCATATCCAAGACTTGGTAATGGAGTCAAAATATCACTAAAAATAATCGCAGCATCAATTTTTTTGTATCTTTCAATTGGTTGCAATGTAATCTTTGTACAAAGATCAACGTCCATACATCTTTCCCAAAAAGAATACTCTGCAGCAATTTTCCGATATTCAGGTAAATGTCTACCCGCTTGCCTCATAAACCAAACCGGAGTTCTGTCTACTGGTTCAAGGTTCAGTGCGGAAACTATTCTCTCTTTACCATTCATAACTACCACTCCAAATCTTCTAAAACTTCGTCAAGTGCTTGTACCATTCCTAAAATGTGTTCCTCATTATGGACTGTTGCAATGAATCCTATTTCATAAGCAGAAGGTGCTAACATATATCCTTTCTCAAGTAAAGATCTGTGTAAATCAGAATACAAGTGCCCTGCATTAGATGGAATTAAATCCGCTCTTGAAGGAGGATTATTACCCCCTGGAGAGAACCAAAACAGACTACCTTGTCTAACCAACTTCATTGGAAATCCATGCTTCTCAAGGATGGGTTCAACCGAATCTTGTAGTAATTTACCTAATTCCTCAAGTCGGTCATAAGCCGCTTCATCAAGTAAGTCAAGAGTCTTGATTCCTGCTGCCATAGCCAAAGGATTACCTGAAAGAGTTCCTGCTTGATACACTGGACCAAGAGGAGACAAACTTTCCATTATCTCACTTCTAGCACCGTATGCGCCAACAGGTAATCCTCCACCAATGACCTTTCCAAGAGCTGTAATATCCGGAGTTATACCTGAAATATCACCATAACTTCCTTGCTTAAATCTAAAACCGCTAATAACTTCATCAAAAATTAATAATGAACCATGGGCGTCACAGAGTTCTCTCAATTTTGATAAGAATTCTTGACTCTGAACCAGTAACCCATTATTTGCTGGAAGAGGTTCTATAACTATAGCAGCAATTTCTTCACCATGTTCTTGGAATAAAAATTCAACTGCTTCAATATCATCCAAAGGAGCAACTAGTGTAGTTGCAACTGTACTATTAGGAATTCCTGGACTACTAGCAATTCCAAAAGTTGCTAAACCACTACCAGAATTAACCATCAAAGAATCTACATGACCATGATAGCAACCTTCAAATTTGACTAAAAAGTCACGCCCTGTGTAACCTCTTGCAAGTCTAACTGCACTCATTACAGCTTCTGTTCCAGAAGAAACAAATCGAACTTTGTCCATATGAGAAAATCTTTTCTTTACACGCTTAGCGAGTTCAATCTCACCGATATGTGGAGCACCAAAGGACGTACCATTTTGCATTTTTTGCGAAACCATCTCGATTATTTCAGGATGAGAGTGTCCATGGATTAAAGGTCCCCATGATTGTACAAAGTCAACTAAATTATTACCGTCAACATCAGTCACAATAGCGCCAGATGCTTTGTCGAAATAAATAGGATTTCCATGGACTGATTTAAACGCTCTAACTGGAGAATTTACACCACCTACTAAGTGATTCAATGCTTCCTTGTGTAGGGAATTTGACTTGTCTCTCTGCATACATTCACCTCAAAGCCAATCCTTTGAAACCGCCTCGCGAGTGTGGTAACTCACTATAACGTCGGCGCCGGCCCTTTTGAATGAATGGAAAATTTCACAAACCATTTTCTTTCTAGAATCATCGTCTGGAGTAGCGGAGATTACCATAGAATACTCACCACTAACATTGAACACTGCAACTGGTCTAGAAACAACATCAGAAACTTGCCTAACCACATCTAAATAAGTCAATGCAGGTTTAATCATTATGATATCTGCACCTTCTCCTTCATCAGTAACGGCTTCAAGAATTGCTTCTGGATATCCAGACCTGATGTCCATTTGGTGACTTCCTCTATCTCCGAAAGAAGGTGCTGAAGATGCAGCATCTCTAAATGGACCATAAAATGATGATGCATACTTAACAGAATAAGCAAGAATACCTGTTTTAACAAATCCTTTTGATTCTAAAACTTCTCTAATTGCTTGTATTCTTCCATCCATCATGTCTGAAGCAGAAACATAATCTGCACCTGCTTCAGCATGTGACAAGGCAATCTTACATAATTCAGAAACAGACATTTCATTATCTATTTCTTCTTCATGAATAATTCCACAATGACCATGATCTGTAGCAGTACACAAACAAACATCTGTGAATAAAACAATATCGTCACCGTACAAGGATTTCAATTGCTTAACTGCGATTTGTAAAGGCATATCCATGTCTGATGCTTTACTCGCAAAAGAATCTTTATCCTGGGAATCAACTACTGGGAATAGCATGTGGGATTTAATTCCTAATTTCATGTCCGCTGAGATTGTCTCCAATAACTTATCAACAGATTGTCTGCTTATTCCAGGCATACTAGAAATCGGTTCATCAATTCCTTCTCCGCTCACTAAAAAATGAGGTTGAACTAGAGAAGATTTGATCGATAAGTCGAAAATCAAATCTCTTCTAGATTGAGTCCAACGATTTATTCTAGGTCTAACGTTCAATCACTCACCCCTGTTATTTTTCCACCATTTAGAAACATATTCTGCTGTAGGACCCTGTAAGATTTCAACAGTTGATTTTGAGAAATAACCCAGTGAATCTATCTCCTCTTGTGATGCTTTGCCCATACACAGTATATTTTTAGGTATGGGTAATGAATTTTCTACCCAAGATCTAGCAGATGATGGAGAAGACAGAAGTAATACATCCTCATGGTTCATTTCTATAGAATCTATGAGCCTAGATTTATTCTCATATCCAATCCATGATTCTACACTAAAACCTAAGTCGTTCAAACTATTTACCAAATCTTGAGAGGCAACATTTGAGCGAGGAATCATTAGTTTTATTTCTCTTGAAATTTTCTTGTCAATAAAATCGACAAGTTCTACAGAATTTCTAGATTTTGCACAAATTGAAACCGTCACTCCACGCATAAAACAAGCTCTTGCTGTGCCCTCTCCTATAGCAAGCCATTGTATTCTACTCAGGTCACCATTCTTCTCAGCCACCTCAATAGCGCATTTTGCAGCAAATGGAGAAGTCAAAACTAGGTAAGGCCAATTCGATCTAGATGTTTGATCATCGAGAAAATTTGATGGCCAGTTTTTCTCGAGGGAAACTAATTCAATAACTGGTTGATTGAAAGTATTAATTCCTTCGTTACTTAACACAGTAGCGAGCCTATCTGAGTTTAATGTCGATACCAACTTAGGACCTTCAAATTGAATTTCTATTTTTTCTATTTCTTGTTGGGGTAATTCAATTTCTAAATTAGCAACTACTCCGTTATATTTCAAACTATCAAATTTTATTCCCTTGCAAAAAATTTCTTTCCAATTCTTAGGAGATACCTGCAAAAACACTTCTTCTTTACTTACTTTTACACCTGCTGGATAAAGGCAACCGCCACCTAATGAAGACAAAATTTCTCGTTCTTTAATAACATCTTTTTCAGTTTCAAGATGGTTCAAAATATTTCTAATTTCTTTTAATGATTCGAAATCTTCTGACCTACAGTGTACCGAAATTGAACCTTGACCCGGGGCAGTTGGCCACTCTGATTCAATTATTCGAACTGCAGAAAATTCAAGAATCCAGGAATCTAATACATTTATTTCAAATAATCTCTTGAGGCCAATTTCAGCAAGAATTATTCCGTCCACTCTGCCTTCTTTCAACCGCTTTAATCTAGTTTCAACTTGACCTCGAACAGCAATGGGGATAATATCTGGACGTTTACCCAAGACAAAAGATTGTCTTCTACCTGAAACTGTACCAACCATTCCAGATTTAGGAATTATGCTCAATGCATCGTCGATAGATGTTTCTTTATCTGAATTGAATAAATCTCTTAGTGTTTGGAATCCTTCCCTTTTGGGGAAAATAAGTAAATCGCTTGTACATCCACGTTCAAGATACGCTAGGTTGGACAATTTTTGATTAATTTCAACTGGTACATCTTTACTCGAATGAACAGCTATATCGATATTATTTGTTAATAATTCATTATCTACTGCGTGAATAAACTGTCCTACTGAAGAAGATAAATCGCCACCAAGAGATTTATCTCCGGATGAAGAAATCCCAACTATTTCAGTAGTAAAACCTGAGTCTTCAAGTCTATCTCTGACTCTTTTTGCCTGCCACATTGCAAGATTAGAAGTCCTTGTACCAATTCTAATCTGTTTCAAGATGTGGCCTCCACAAGAGATGACTTTCCATTAATGTGAATAATCGTTTCAGTCACATCACTAGCCACTCTCTTAAGAAGAGTTGGATTTATGTCTCTTTCAGTGGAAAGAACCATTTCACTAAGTTGATTTGAGGAGAAAGGACCCTCACGATTACAAATCCAAGTTGCAATCTCTCTAGAAAAAGCCCCTAGTTGCATATTTTCCTCATTTGAATTTTCATTGCTAGACCATTGTTCAGATAATTGTTCCAAAGTTCGGTATATGAATGCTCTAAACATGCCTTGGTTTCTATCTGTAAGTGCTGACATAAATTTCTTTTCTATATTGGAAATAAGTTCTTCACTTCTCAATATTGTATTTTCATAGTCCCATTCTACACCTAGTTTATGCGCGACCTTTATCCAATACTCCATTCCTAACAATTCTTGGCGATTATTTATTCCAGAAGATTCGATTGAAGGAGGCCAAGAAAAATCCATAATCTTGACTGGTTCAGTAATAGGAATAGTATTTGAGGAATCAAATGTGGGTTGAATATTTCTTATGGTTGAAATAATTAATGATGGTTTAATATTCTGCTTACCCCATTGATCGAATGATAGTACTTCTATCTGAGAAGATAATTGTAAGTCTCTTTGCATTGCTTTTTCACGATTTCTAGAGAAAACTGTGATATTTTTCTGCCCTTGTGAGAGGAGAACTTCAACTGCCTTACGACCCATTTCCCCAAAACCAAGAACTACACAATGTGAGTCTTCTTCTTTTGACAATACATCTTCGATTGCACTGGATGCTAAGTTTAGCATAGATTCAGTAGTTTGATTAAATCCAAATTCTTTTCTCAGGAGACGATTAGCAGAAATAATATGATTAAAAAATGATGAATTGATGTCACTTATTAATCCATTTTCATTGTGTAACGAAATTGAGCCCCTAAACTGCGACATTACTTGTAACTCTCCAATAATAAATGAGTCTAGACCGCTACAGACTTTGACAAGATGACGCCAAACATCAATGCCTTGGTACCTATCGAAAAGTGCTTGATCTTGGTTGAAAATATTCATAACACACTTTTCTAGTTCATCGCATGTTACTCCAAACCCAACATAAAGCACCCTATTACATGTAGAAAATTCAAATACATCTGAACCGAGTGAATCTCTAAGTTTTGATATAAGTTCAATTCTAGATTGTTTCGACAATCCCTCGGAAGTGAATTTTTTAACATAATCAACATTTGAGGAGTTAATTTTCATAGAAATCATGCTAATGCTATTGATTAATGATTCAGTGTCATACGATTTTCCACCAATCGTATGGGAGGAATTAGACAACTTGGTCAAATCAATATTAGGGTCACCTAAATTTGGCAATTAATTCCCTCCACATGTCCTGAGATGTCGCCCTTTATGAACTTGGATGTTTTATGACTAAAAATAATCTCGCTGGTATCTTGTTTAACACTTTTGTTGGCCTATAAATTATATACTCTAGAGTCTGAGTAAAATTGTGTCTGATGAGATTCGCTCTTTAGATGGAAAGATTCTTCCAGATAATTATTCGGTTACTTTCACTCCTGAAATATATTTTTGGCTCAATTCAAAATCTGGAAAAGCGATTCATAGAAAGACATTTTTCCAAAAAATTATACATTTACTTGAAGATATTGAAACAGTTGGGTTTCCAAAAAGAGGACATGCAAAAACTATCAGAGAAATGGAAGTTCCTGTATTCTATATCAGATTAGAGAATGATGAAGGTTTGAGAATTTTATATGATTGGTCAAAACATCAAGAAATCATTGAGATAAGAGTACTTGCGGTTTCAAATAAAAAAGAATTTCAAAGTAAATTAAGACGTTCTGCCGAACATATTGTTCATGCTTCCTCTTTTGACAGGTTAGATTGGATTGATGATGATTCTTCAGAAGTGATAGATCTCAAAGATTGCCGGCTTGAAGATTTGGAAGAACTTTTCAAAAGGGCTAAAGTAAGATT
>CAXFAS010000043.1:0-11622 GCA_964001175.1 uncultured euryarchaeote | reverse complement strand
TTTATTTTGCCTATGGCTCCAATCTCGATTTTGAAGATTGGTCTAAATGGTGTGCAAAGAAACAGGCTGACCCGTCCGGTATGGTTGAAATAGAACCAGCATTTCTTCCTGATTATGAATTAAAGTTCCATTATTATTCAGGCAGCAGAAGAGGAGGGGCAGCCGACGTTGTACCTTCATCTGTTGGAAATTTAGTGCCCGGAGTTTTATTCGAATTAAACTCAAAAACCCTTAAATTAATGGATGATAAAGAAGGAGTGAATTACAATTGTTATGAAAGAAAGTGGGTCGAAGTAATCAAATTTGATGGAAGCATAGTAAAAGCTCTAACATATGTTGTCTGTCAAGAAAAGATTCAAAATAATTATGTTGAACCCACTTCCAAATATGTAAATTTGATTAGAAATGGCTTGATTAAAAGAGGTTTACCGATAGAATACTTGGATAACTCTCTAGGCACAGGGATAAGTACACTGAACCATATTTTTGTTTATGGAACACTGATGAAACAAGAATCGAGAAATGGAATATTGGAGCAATATTCTGCAGAATTTTTAGGTCAAAATTCAATAACTGGTAAACTATTACATCTCTCTAATTTCCCTGGCATGATTCATGACGATAACTCAGAGATTAGTGGCGAATTATATCAATGCCAAGAAATTGGAGAATGTCTTAGTAAATTAGATTGGATCGAGGGATTCTACGGATATAACTCAAATGATTCTTTATTCACTAGAATTATCACTAAAGTCAATGACGAAAATAATCCTAAATGGGCGTGGACTTACAAGTATAACGGAGAGTCGGGTAAGATAATTAAATCAGGTGATTGGAGGGCGAGAGATTAGTTTTGATAATCATAACTATCGATTATTGGTAGTAATTTATCTGACATTCCTTTGAGGCTCTCAACAACTCTTGTCTCAGGCTTAATCGCTTTCATCAATACATTTCTTGTATCTTGACAAACTTTCATGTCAAAACTTTCCATTAACTGAACTAGTTTTTTTTGTAAACGCCCGCCTGTTCTATCCCAATCCATTAACACTGATATTACAGGGCCAGAGTCGGAAGGATTTCTCTGCCCATAAATTTCGAATAGAGAAGTTACAACTCTATCTATTGTCCATCCTCGATTCAAAACCACTATTTTACCAGTAAAACCTAGACACTCCAATGCGATTTTATCTCTTTTCCCTTCTACCAAAATTGGGAAATTCATATCGCGATTACGAACTCGCTGCTCACTCAAAGCCAGACCAGCTAATTGGAATCTTTTATTCTGATTATTGGATTCTTTTGCAGATTTTTTTTCACGCATAAAATCACCATTAATCTTCTTCAACAATTCATCCATTAAGCGAACATATTTTACTCGCTCGGCGCGATATACCAAGTAAAAACTAAGGTTCATATACTATCATAGAAAATGTAACACTGCGTAACATCTAAGGGTGTTGTAAAACTCTTGGGTTTGTACCTTATCCGCCAAATCCTTAAGGTCCACAACTTGGGCGGTAGAACAGGTCAACACCATGCCAGCGGACGATACCGTTTTTTCTGTGCTTTACGACAAATTCCTATTTTGGAGTATCATAGTGGGAGTTCTAACATTTGGATGGCTCTTCTATGCTATGGCTAGATACAGGCAAAACATTGTGCCAGATACAACAGATGTAGACCATATCGTTGTCGGTTCTTTCCCCGTAGAACGTCATAATACAAGAATCGAAGTTCTATTTTATGTCCTTCCTACCATCATTGTAGTATGGCTTGTTGTACTAGCCTTGTCTTCCAATACAGCCGTATGGGTAATCCCTGATGAAGATGAATCATTCAATATGGAAGTAGTAGGAAAGCAGTGGTTTTGGGAGTTCCATTACAATGAAGAATTAACATGGCAAGACGATCCAAGAGAAACCGGAATTGATGTCAATTGGGGGCAAGACTTGGTTGTTCAATTCGCAAATAGTGGGGCTACCAATGTTACAATAACGATGGATGGAGCCAGTAGCGATTATGGCCTTGATGCCAACCTAGGTACGCTAAGGCTTCTTTCTAGTATTGATAGATTCACATATTCGACAGTTGAAGTTCTAGATTCTTCAGGCGAAGTTCTTCACACTTGGCAGCATATCCCAGTTGGACATCAATTGTCTACTGCATTAGGTGAGCACTTAGTAGTGCCTTGCGATGAAGAAGTAGTACTTTCATTATTTTCTCTTACCTCCGACTATTCTGAACTCAACAGTACTTATTGGGGAGTGCAACATTCCTTCTGGCTTCCTGAATGGGGCGTAAAAGAAGATTTAGTGCCTGGACTTGAAGGAGGTACTGTGATGTGGTTTATGCCTGATGACCCAGGCACATTCGATATTCGATGCGCTGAATACTGTGGTCTCGACCATTCCAAGATGATTGGTAAAGTAGATGTTGTATCATATTTCGATGAAAAAACCAATCAACAAAATTTGTGTGATGCAGACACTGGTGTCCAGAAGACCGATGGAGGGGACAGTTGATGCGTAAAGTAGCAATTGGAGTCCTAGGAGTAATTCTTCTTTCGATGTTTGCGATTCCTCAATTTACAGCCGCACCTGGTGGAATCAATAGTTTCGGAGATAATGGCTGTTCATGTCACGGTGGTCCATCATCCGACACCTCAGTTACAGTTACAGGTCTGCCTACAGAATTTAACGCCAGTGAAACATACCCTTTCACGGTTACAGTCACAAATGATGTGATGGAAATTTGGGGTGACGGACTCGAAGAGAACGGCTGGAATACACGCGCTGGTGGATTTAGAATTCTCGCCTCCAAAGGAACAATCACCTCGGTGGACCCAACACTTAGTCATGAAATGGATGGAGGATTAACTCATACAGATGCTGGAAATAAATTCAGAACTTGGGATTTTGAATGGGTCGCTCCAGCTGATGATACGGTTTTTACCGAGTTCACTATCAATGCTAATGCTGTTAACGGCGGTACAGGTTCTCAAGGTGACATGTGGAATACCTATGAAACTACAATTAGTGGAATTAATGCTGGAGAATTAGCGCCTAGCGTTAGAGCCTTAGTACTACTTTTGACTGCAGTTGGACTATCTTTAGGTCTAGTTTTGTTAGGTGTTTTGTGGGTTTACTACTCACGCTCCCCTGATTCATTTACAATCAGTAATTTCTGGTCTTATCTCAAACCATGGTTGACTACAACAGATCACAAAGAAGTAGGTATTCTGTATTTCCTCTACGGTTTCATTTTCTTCTTAGTTGGAGGTTTCCTTGCATTACTATTCAGAATACAGCTTGCAATACCCGAAAATACATTCCTTACGGAAACTGAATACAACTCATTTTTCACACTCCATGGAACAACAATGATTTTCCTTGCAGCGATGCCTATGATTGCTGGATTCATGAACTATGTTCTACCTCTACAGATTGGTGCCAAGGATTTGGCATTCCCAAGAATTAATGCCATGGGTCTTTGGCTTCTAGTATTTTCAAGTCCTCTAATCTATACAGGAATTTGGTCTGGAGAAGCCGCTGATATTACGTGGGTTATGTATCCGCCATACTCTTCTTTGACCGAGGCTAATCTTGGTGAAGGAATGGCCCAGTACGGCTCTAACGTTGGTACCACCGCATTCCTTTCGGGTATGCTGATGCTTGGTGCTTCTTCAACTCTTAGCGGTGTGAACTTCATCACTACAGTGTTTACAATGCGTGCACCTGGTGTGACATGGATGAAGATGCCATTGTTTTCATGGTCCGTTTTCGTTAGCGTATTCATGCTCTACATGTCCTTGCCAGCATTAGTCATTGGTTTGGTATTCTTGTTATTTGATCATACAATAGGCACCGTATTCTTCACCAGTGGTGGTGACGGATTGCTATTCCAACATTTATTCTGGTTCTTCGGACATCCCGAAGTATATGTTGTGATTGTACCTGCATTTGGTATAGTTTCCGAAGTATTGGCAACTAGTGCGCGCCGTTCAATTTTCGGATACAAGTCTATGGTTTTCGCAATGGCTGGAATTGGTGTTGTCGGATTCATTGTTTGGGGCCACCACATGTTAACATCGGGTATGGATGCATTTTGGCGTGCTGCTTTCATGGTTACTACAATGGCCGTTGCAATCCCAACAGGGGCTAAGATTTTCAATTGGTTAGCAACTTTGTGGGGAGGAAGTTTGGTTATGAAAACTCATACGTTGTGGTCACTCGGTTTCCTTGTGACCTTTACCCTTGGCGGAATCTCTGGAATGTTCTTCCCAGTCGCAGGACTTGATATTCACTTCCATGATTCTTACTTCGTAGTTGCGCACTTCCACTATGTATTCATTGGAGGTACGGTATTTGCTCTATTCTCCGGAGTCTACTATTGGTATCCTAAGGTTACTGGTCGAAAATTGAATGAAACACTTGGTTTGTGGCACTTCCTAATTGGTTTTGCATCTTACAATGCAGCATTCTGGCCTATGCACAAACTCGGTATTATGGGAATGCCTAGAAGAACTCATTCATATTTAGAGGAAACTGGATTTGCTGAATATAACTTAGCAGTAACAATATTTGCATTCATATTCGGCATCAGCCAACTACTTCTAGCATGGAATATATTCCGTTCTGGAAGAACTGGGGAACCTGTAGGTAAAGATCCTTGGGGCGGTTGGTCACTTGAATGGTCGACAACATCTCCTCCTCCAACACCTTCATTCGACGAAATCCCAACCCAGGGAGATATGAATGAATTATATGGTCATCATTCTGATAAGGGCTCAATTTCAGATAAATTGTGGAAAGGCAAATCTAAGGGGGTTGAAGAATGAGCGCTCATAATAACCATGTGGAAAATTCAACATGGACGCGCGCAGTCATGATGGCTGGGTTATTCCTTACCATAGGAATTATTGCATTTGCAGCACTTGGAGTTGGAGTTGCTAACCAAAAGCATGAAATCTATGAGGAAGCTAAATATGAATATTATGATGCAAAAGAAGATCCTCTTGCTACTCAAGATCAGTTAGCTGACTTGAAACATGATTATGAGAAATCACACCATTCATTCTTGACATACCGTGTTGCTGGTTTGACAATTCTAGTTATGTGTTTTATTTACGCATCATTCCTTGGTGTTGGAGGACTATTCAATGCATTACAGCCGGATGAAGAACATGGCCATGATGACCATGGTCATGATGACCATCACGAAGAGCATCATGGTTCTGCTTCACCGATTATCTTCAGTTTAGGTGTTTTGTTATTCCTTATGGGATTCCCAAGTTTCGTCGTGGCTTGTAAGGCTTTGATGTCTCAGGGTGGAACTTTTGCAATGAGCGATTTCGCATTGAGTTTTGTTGGACTTACATTGATAATGTTTGGAATTGCTAATTGGTGGAAAGAAGACTTACCATTCATTGGATATGGTGAACAAATTGCAACTTCAGCACCATTTGAGGGTGAACATATCAGAAAAGCAGGTATTTGGGTATTCATTATGTCCGAAGTTATGGTTTTCGCGACTTTCTTTTCATCGTACCTCCGTGTCCGTACAGAGTGGTGTACAGATTGGGCGATTAGAGCATCTGAGGAAGGAGATTCATGTTATGGAGTTGCTGAAGGTTCGGTAGTAACTGCTTCAGACTTACTAAGATATGATGTGGCGACTTTAATGCCGGGCGCAATTAACACGTTCGCCTTGATCATTTCATCCTACACTATCGTATTAGCACTGAAGACTGCTAAAGACAAGAATTGGGAAGCACCTACTAATTTCATGCGAATTTTCCTTCCAGATAAGAAAAAGGCAATTAGAAACTATTTGATTGCAACTTTACTCCTGGGTTCGCTGTTTATTGTACTAAAGTTAGTCGAATGGAGCCATTTAGTTGCAGAAGGTTTCGATATTGGTTCACCTCAAGGTTCAATATTCTACGTTGCAACTGGCGCTCACGGATTACACGTTTTCGTAGGTTTACTGATTATGCTTTACTTGATTTTCAAAGCCGATACAGTTGGCTTTGATGAGGAAAACGGCCAAGGAATCGAATATTTTGGTTTGTATTGGCACTTTGTCGACTTGGCTTGGGTAGTAATTTTCCCAGCATTTTATTTGTATTGAGGTGGAAAAATGGGAGAACATGCAGCTACAGGAATTGAAAAATGGCTTTTAGATAAGACAGGAAGGGACATTTATTTCTGGAATTTCATTATTCTGATGTTTTTCACTCTTTTTGAAGTAGGAGCAGTATTCTTTGAGAAGATACCAGGTACCGAAATCGAAATTACAAGACTCATGGTTTGGGCAATTTTGATTGGCGTTGGAATAATCAAGGGATATGGTATTGCTGCATATTTCATGCACTTGAGGGGCGACCCTACAATCTATACAAGAACAGCATTATTCCCTGTTTTATTTGTTCTTCTGATGCTTTGGGGAATTGGACTATCCAATCCTGAAGCAGTTACAGAATTGCCCTCTTGGTGCACTCCAGACTGGGATTATGCAAGTCGTTAGGACTGTATCAATAAAATAGTAGACATTTGATGATTAATCATGCCGAGAAGATTCTTTGCGTTGTTTCTAACAATTTTGTTACTTGCCTCTACGGTACCTTCTGCAACTGCTAATAATTACAAGGGTTATCAACTTTCAAGAGGAGAAGTTACAGATTTTTCTTTGATAGACCAGAATGGGAATGAGGTCAATCTTCACCATGGGCCAGGAGAAATTCTAGTTGTAGCGTTTATTTTCACTAGATGTCCAGATGTTTGTCCTATCATTACCCAATCATTGAAATCAGTACAACAAGGGTTATCTGATGACTATGCACAACAAGTTGAATTTATGTCAATAACCGTAGATCCAGAATATGACACACCCGAGAGATTAAGCAAATATACTGAGTTACATAATGTAAATTGGTCTCATTTAACTGGTGACTTAGAGGAATTGGAAGAAATTTGGCAAGAGTTCGGATTAGTTGTTCAAAAGAATGTAATCGAGGCCCATATTGGTGAATCAAATGGTTACCAATCAAATGATTCAACAGTAGTATTTGTTGATGGAAGTGGCAATTCTAGCGAATTGATGTATCTTCCAACTGCTTGGACATTGACTCATAACTTGTTTGAAACCAATAATATCAGTTTAAATTATTCTACACACTCGCAATTTGGAAATATGATTACAGGAATTAATGGCATAGATTCCCCTTCAGATGGATCTTGGTATTGGAAATTTATGACTTACAATGAATCTTCAACATCTTGGGATGAATCTGGTTATGGAGTAGATTTCGTTGATTCTTTAGAGAACCCACATATCGCTTACATTGCTTCTAATGCAAATGAGGGTTTACTAGGTAGTCCATTAGAAGATGATAGTTCAAGTATTTCTGTAGTTTATCCTCAAAATACTACACAGAAATTTAGCCTTGAAGAAAATATGACTGCATGGCATTTAACCACTGGTGCCTTCGATGGCGCTGGAATCAATTATTCTTCCTCGAATCATCCTCAATTTGGCCACTTTTTCTCTTCATTCAACGATGAAGAACCAGCTCAAGAAAATTCGTCTTGGTACTGGGAACTTCATACTTGGAATGATTCTAGTGTTTCATGGGAATATTCAATGCTAGGTGTTGATTCAATAAATGAACCAAAGCATATTGCTTGGGCAAGGAATACTACTAACGATTCAGATATACCAATTCCTGGAGCAGTTCAAAATTCGATAGACCAACAAAGCGGTCAAGTTTGTGATGGCCACGGCTGGGAAATGGGTTCAGGTGCATCAAAACATTGTATGTGTGATGAAGGCTATGAATGGCCAGAAGGAACAATGCTTTCATGTGTTGAAGCAGAGGTTGAAGAAGAATATAACGTAGGACATTCTACTACTACTTTTATTCTAGATCAAGAACGAAAGCCAAGAGTTGCTTGGACTGGAGACCAATGGGATCCACAAGATTTCATTTCAGATATTGAAATGCTAGCAGAAGACATTGGCCTTATCGAGAGTTCAAATGAAGACTCAAACGACGGGTTACTTCCTGGTCCTACACTTGTTCTTGCGTTATCTGCATTGGGGCTTGCTGCAATTACTATAAACGTACGCAGTAAGGCGAATGAGGAAGAAAGATAATCCCACTTGAAAGGGAAAACCACTCATATAGGAACCTGTAGGGCGGCTCACTGCAGAGATCGCATAGCCCGGTAGTGCGGTGGACTTGAAATCCACTGTCTTTAGACGCGGGGGTTCGAATCCCTCTCTCTGCGCCAATTATTGATTCACTTGTTAAATTCAATAGAAGAGTTATCAAACTAAACCCTCTCATGCTTTAACATGCGAAGAGTGATTTTGGCGGTAGTTCTAGTCCTGTCAATGACTCTAGCAGGATGTTTAGGTCCAAAAACCGTTGACTGGGGCTCTGATGGAATAGAAGTAGATTTTTCCTCAGATAGTGCCGATATTGAATCAGGGTTTGGTGATAAATCGATGGAATTTGAGGATCTACAACCAGTTGGATGTGAGCCATCAGATACTTCCACTCTTTCACCTGGTGCTAGCAATTCAGTCTCTTTTTCTGGTTATCTAGCCGCTAGTAATTTTTATGATTCACACGAATCAATAAACGGAGCCAGCGGTTTGGATTATGCAGTTACAACTTCTGTTGCAATTCAGTCTATGTCTTTTAGTGATGCTGGAAAAGTTGTTGAGGGCGATGGAGCAAGAATCGATTTGAAGGAATGGAATATTCCACTTTACCCAGAGACACGTGCTGGAACGGCTGATTTAGATGAAGTAGATATGGACAGTGAAAGTCAATGGTTTGTTCTTGCATTGATTCCGACAACAGAAAATATCCATGATGGTATGCGCTCTTTACATGAGTGGCATCAACCGGTTATCATTGAAGGATACCTAGTAAATTCAACCGGCCCTGAAGCAACTGGTGGCTATTATAGATCACAAAATTCCCCTAGTATTGACTCTAGTTGTAACCTAATTGTTGGAACGAATAATATTCAAAATCTTTATGTCTTTGTCGATAAAATTGTTCTAGAAGATGCAGTTGTCTCAGATGATGGAGATGCTAAAAATGAATGGGCTTATGGAGATGTACCCTTCTTTGGTAGATTTGGATTTATCCTATTCTTTTTGATAGTCGGAATCGGTGGAGGATTTGGTCTATTTATTCTCTCACAATTATTCGTCATCCAAGGAGCAAAAACTACCATGAAAACCTTACTCGGTAAGGAAGGAATGGAGAAGATAAAGAAAGTAGCATCGGACTTACGTAGGTCCAAAGCGATGGGGATGATTTCTCCTAAAGAAAGAAAGAAACAAATCGATAGAGAGGCTAAAGAAGAGGCCAAAGCAGAAAAAGAAAAAGCCAAGCAAGATAAAGCCTCCAAGTCTAGTGAAGAAAGTCAAATTTCCGGCTTTGACCTTGACAGCGTACTTTCATCATCACCATCCATGGGAAGTGCATCTGAATTTGGAGGAGGTAGTTCTTCTGTTGTGGCAACTGTCGAATCAATAGAAATGGATAAGGTGACCGAGGAAAATGTATACCATGAACAAGAATATGCCTATCAAGAAGAAACTCCTTCTTGGACCCCTCCAGTAACTGATTCATCAAGAGAAAGACGTTCTAGGAATGTAGTCAGTAATGAACCTTCTAAACCCAAGCGTGAACATTTCTCAAGCGTTGCAAATAGTAATTCATCAACACCTGTAAAGAAGAAGAAGACGGTTCGAAAAAGAAAGAGTGTCAAACGCTCACAACCAGAGGTTGAGCCTGAGAATGAACCAAAACAAAGTGGCTTTGGTGAAGAAGATGACTTCTCCGATTTCTCAATGTGAGTGAATCATTTTCAAAGCATTGGGTATAACTTCCATTTTCAACGGTGTAGACCCTATGTTTTCGCCATCAACATTAATCGCAGTTGGCTTTGGAGTTGATATTTCCAAGGTTTTGAATCGGTGATAATCAACCATTGGATGGAATACATGCCGTCCTTCTTTCTTCAATTGACCGAATGCTTTCAGAATTTGACCTCTTTTCATTTTCTTTAGAATTCCAATATCCATGAGTCCATCATCAAGTGAAGCACCAGGTGCTAAAGGAAGTAGTGAACCACCAGTTTGGCTATTTTGAATCAAGAATAATGTGAAGTCATCTTCAAACACATGACCATCGATGGTGAGTTTTGCGTTTCGACGATTATTAGCCATAATAGCCATCAAGATGCCAACATCATAGCGCATTGGACCCATCCAACGCATTTTTTCAGCCTTGATGGTGGAATCAACGCCAAGACCCCAAGTAACTAGATTAGTACTGTAACGAGTTAATTCGCCACCTTCACTACCAGGTAGTCCAGCAACCATATCTACCTTGGCCAAATCTAGAGTTTGATAGTGACCAGCGCAAATCCTTGCTACTGCATCCTCAGTACTTTTGATGCTTAGATCATTAGCCATCGAATTTCCAGTTCCAGCAGGAATCAAACCAACTCGGCATTTACTTCCTGCCTGCATCAACCCTGTGACGACTTCTGATAGACTGCCATCCCCACCAACTACAGCTACAATATCAGATTCATTAGTTGTCAAACCTGCTGCAAGTTGAATCAACTCACCTGAATAAGTGGACAAATGCATTGTTACTGAAATTCCATTTTCCTCAAATATGGCAGAGGCTTGACTAGCAATTTTCTCACCTTTCTTTTTACCCGAAAACGGGTTGACCATCAAATGAATTACTTTTGGTGCCTCACCTTTGACCAACTCATTAGTGAAAACTTCAGCATAGATTGGGCGATGTACGCCTTTCTTTTTCTTGGTCGTTAAATCCGGTAAAAACTCAATTATTTCCGGTCCATTACCATTAGAGGCCATACTATCCGATAGGGGTTTGACGCATGAATACTTCCCTTTTGGTAAAAAGCAAGCACTCAATTATGGAAAGCCACACGGATAGTTCGGCGAAGTCTATGGAATGGAGTGAATCTGACGTTCAGTTCATGACTCGTGCCCTTGAGGTTGCTGAGACCGGCAGAGGACGTGTTTCACCAAACCCCCTAGTCGGCTGTGTCCTTGTCAAAGATAACCAAATCATCGCTGAAGGCTGGCATGACCACTTAGGTGGTCTGCATGCTGAGCAAATGTCGATTCATGACGCTGAGCAAAAAGGTCACTCTCCTAATGGCTCTACTGCCTACATTACTCTCGAGCCTTGTAATCACTTTGGCCGCACTCCGCCTTGCACACAGGCATTGATGTGGGCTGGAGTCAAGAAGGCAATTATTGCTCATTATGACCCTAATCCAACGGTGCGTGGTCAGGGGATTCAGGTGCTCAAGGATGCTGGAATTGAGGTTGAAACCGGATTACTCGAAGCTGAGGCAGCACATCAAATGCGTGAATTCCTGTATTGGTGTGAGCATAGAAAACCAATTGTTACAGTAAAATTAGCAGTCGATAAGAATGGCTCAGTTGATGACCGCAGCCAATCTGCTGGTCGCTTTACCTCTGAAGGTTGTTTAGATGCTGTTCATCAATTACGCAAAGAATGCGACGGGATTCTTGTCGGTGTTGAAA
>CAXFAS010000042.1:0-11742 GCA_964001175.1 uncultured euryarchaeote | reverse complement strand
AATTTACAATTATCATTGAATTCAATGATTTTTTCAACATCATCATTATTTTCAATATTTATTGAATATGATAAGAAAGATACGTGTTCCTTCTCCATTTCTATTTCTTTACTAACGTAAGATGAAAGGCCATTTTCAAGATTATTAGCAGTGAAGATATCTTCTTCATCGATAGTTATTATTAATTCTTCATTTAGAATCTCGCCAGGAGATTTAACAGAGATATAATTGTCTCCGAGTTGCAATGAACTTGATTCTATGAGAACTCCTTCGAGGTATGAAAATTCATTTGTATTCAACTTAGAGTTACTCCCATAACAAGAGTTTAGCAGTTCTTGAACTCCGTTCAACTCAAATATTAGTCTGCAAGATTCGGTAGGAAGTTGAATTGAATTACTTGTAGGATTCGAAAGAGTAATTCCTACAAGACTATGTTTGTTAATTTGCTGATTGCCACCGACTTCAACAATATTTAAGTCCAAATTAAGGCCATTATCAAATTGAATATTCTTCTGGAAATAAAAATTGATATTATCTTTTAGATTAATGACGCTATGAGAAATTTCTACATTATACCATCCCGATTGGATAACTTCTCCTTCTGAAGAAGTAAAGTCCCAAAACATGGTATCAAATTCTAGGTTTGAATCACTATTTATTACCAATTCTTGATTTTGACCACGGCAAATATTTGAGTTATCGAATATCAGATTAGAATCAGTGTCTTTTATACTAAAGAAAACATTGCATGAAGGATCATTAGGGATAGAAATCTGATCATCATTATTGATTAGCAGAGCATTTATTTCTAGTACCTCATTTTGTAAGTACCATTGCTTTATTTCGCCATCAAGATTCAATTCCAACTGCGAGTAATCAATAGTTTCGTCAGCAGAAATATGGGGTGTCGCAGATAAAATGAATAAGCCACAAATCAAGATGATAAGTGGCCGTCCGCTCCCCGCCATGTATTGCAGATAAAGTCATTACTTGAAAGGCCAGCGGTTCATATTTTATGTAAAGATGGCATTATTCTGAAGAATATAAATTATTTACAGGCCCAAGTCATCAAGATTAATCATTTTAGGAATTGCTGCGTCTTCTTCTTGTTTTTGTTGAATTTCGAATTGCTTCCATTGAGGGACGTTTGCTACCAAAGGTTCTGTCCAACCTAGCGCCTTCGCCTCATCTAATTGTCCATTTGATACATAGTAGTCAATCCATGCAAGCCTCCTTTCTTCGTCTTCTGAGAATGCCAAATTGACCATATCCTCTTCAGCCTTACTCCTCATTGTTCTTTTCTTTCCAGCTGCCTTGGCAAATTGTGCTACAATAATTATTGCTAGTAAAAATACAATGATTCCCGCCATGATTACCAGGGTTTGGTTAGCTGAGTCTGAACTTGCTTGACTTGAATCGGTAGAAGAGTCATCTTTATTTGGATCAGATTTGATATTACAAATTACAGAACCGGCTTTTCCAATCGAAACCTCTGGGTCCCAAGGACAAGGGTCGACAATATCAGATACGCCATCACCATCAGAATCTATACATCCCCATTGACCACTAGAGGTTGTTTTCATAGAAGTTCCAGCGACAGTCGGGCAATCATCGGGTTGATACGCACCTGCGGTGAAATTATCGCCATATCCATCGCCATCTTCATCACTCCATTGGGTCGGTTCTAGATAGAAATAATCAGGCTTGAAATAACTACTGACATTATCTCCAAAGCCATCACCATCTGTATCATTCCATTGTTCGAATTCTTCAGGGAATGCATCTCCGAATTGTTCTCTAAGAGTAATAACTCTATCAGGGTCGTCTTCATCGACTATAGTATAGTTATTCCAATAATAATTATCACCATAACCATCACCATCACTATCTGACCACTGATTACCATCATTAGGGAATGTATCATCAACATCTGCCCAACCATCTCCATCAGTATCAGGGCATCCAAATCGATTATTTTCATTAGAAAGGCCATATTCTGTCAAACAGTCATCTCCACCTGCGCGGTTAACTTGATCACCATATCCATCCCCATCTTGATCGGCCCACTGAAGCGGATTTTCTGGAAATGCATCTTCAGGATCAACAAAACCATCACCATCGGTATCAGGACATCCTCGAGTAGCAGGATTAGGTGATGAGCCGGCACGAAGAGGGCAAATGTCTCCACTAACTGATCCGGATTGATTATTATCACCATATCCATCACCATCGGAGTCCATCCATTGAGTAGGTTCTAACTTGAATGCGTCTCCATTAGTACCAGCTGAATTATCTCCGTAACCATCACCGTCAGTGTCGCGACATTGAGTAGGGTCATCAGGAAAAACATCAGGATTATTTCCACTTTGATTATCTCCTCCGCAGTCTAGTGAATCCCCATCTCTGTTTGACCATTGTGTGCTATCCGACGGGAATGGGTCGCCTTGGTCAGAGTAACCGTCGCCATCAGTATCTGGACAACCTAATCTGTCTATGGATGATGTTCCGTATTCATTAGGACATTCATCAGGATTATTTCCACTTTGATTATCTCCAAATCCATCTTGGTCAATATCACACCATTGAGTTGGATCTAAAGGCAAACTATCAGCTTGACAGTAACCACTATCATCTATTGCCCCCCAATTTCCTGTTGGGTCAGAATATCCATCACCATCAGTATCTATACAGCCAAAGCGGTCATACTTTGAATCTCCAAACGTCATAATACACCCATCTGCTAAATCGCTTAGGGGATTGTCTCCATACCAATCTCCATCACTATCTATCCATTGAGTTCGGTCTAGAGGAAATGCATCTATTTCATTGGCAGAAATTAATAGTTCACCAGGCCATGAACCCGGTCTAATTTGATCCCAAGAAGAATTTTCATAATTATCACCAAAGCCATCACCATCTGTATCATTCCACTGACTAGGATTACTTGGAAAAGCATCTCCTCTTTGGTTTAAATGGAAGAAATTTTGATCCTCATCATACAGATAATTATCGCCATAACCATCACCATCACTATCTATCCATTGTTCAGGGTCGTTAGGGGCCCAATCTCCAGTATCTGACCAACCATCATCATCTCCGTCAGGACATCCAAACACATCTTCGGTTGAAGTTCCAAAAGCACTAATACAGGCATCTGGTTGATAAGCAGGAGCTTGATTGTCGCCATATCCATCACCATCGGTATCATTCCATTGAGTTCCTTCACTAGGGAAAGCATCAACAACACCATCACCTTGGTCTGTTGTATTATATCCATCATTATCTTCATCAATATCAGCATACCAGTAATGGATTCCCTCATCATTTCTTCCATAAGTCGTGACTAGTTTCATTCCATCAGAACTCCAACTTAAACCATTTACTTGACCACAGTTATTACCTCCACATCCATTAGGGGCAGGAGCGCCAAAGAAATCAACCAATGTTCCACTATTGGTATTGAAAATCTTGACAGAACCGCCGTCTGCTTGATAGTATGAATGTCCGTTAGCAACTTGTCGGCTATCACCTGAAAAGTCAGCTGATAGGCAGGATGAAGTTGTACTTTTTTCCCAGATTATTACCGGTCCATTTGAGGTAAATTCATACATATCAAAACTAGCACCGCTACCTTCCCAAGCTCCACACATAGCAATGAAATTACCGTCCGGCGACCAGTCGATATCATTCATTCCGACAGGAGGGCTGGATACGGAATAAACTGTAGAACGCGAGGAAATATTGACGATGTAAAAATCTCCATACGCCGCTACAGCGATATGAGTGCCATCTGGTGAGAATGCAGATGCATAGAAACGATCTTCACCATTTGGATTAATTCCATTGCCTAATTGAAGGCCATCTGATACTTTAATCAAAAGTATTTGACCATTAGTTCCTGCATTTCCGGATCTACCTATTGATACCGCTACTAAACTACTATCAGGGGAGAATTCAACGTCATAAACATAATCGTTACTACCTACATCAGCACTAATAGAACCATGAACTGAAGAAAAGTTCGACGAATAATAGATATTTATGGTGTCGTCATCAAGTCCGGCAGCAACATAATTTCCATCAGGTGAAAAAGCTACAGATGTAATTTCCCCATTTCCATTAGCTTGTACTGATCTTAGATTAACGTGTGAAGAAGCATTCCATGTTCTTACCCAACCATCTTCGTCTCCTGTAACAATGTTTAATCCATCAGGTGAAAAATCTACATCATTATAGTCTTGATTTGAAGAAATAGTGAATTCATTTTGGAAATTAGGTATATTTGCAACCCATCCGTCATTGAAGTCAGAAGTACCATCGCCATCTTTGTCAGGGCAACCATCTCGATCTACATTCGAAGTACCGTAAGACCACGGGCAGTCATCAGAGGAATCGTTAATTCCATCGCCATCGCTATCTGCTGATACCAAAGGCGTCATCAGCACTAGAAGCATTAGCCCTACGGCAAAATAACTACTCAGCCGATATGACATAATCCACGGGCATATCTAATCTTAAAAGGTATTATGGTTATTTTGTGTAAACATTACACAAGGAAAAATAGTAATCGCTTAGAGGTATGAATATGTGGCATATGTGTGGGCGCAGGCATCCCTAAGGTCAATATCGCAGTTCAAGACCGCGTACTGCTCCATTTATTGGAGAATGATAATCAAGCGGACCGCTATTTAGTTGATTATGCTTTAACTAGGCCAGGAGTTGCAGAAGCCTGCGCACTTCATCCACCTAACGTAAGCCGGACTATGAGGGATTTGTTAAAGCGTGAATTTGTTTCTGAGCATACAAGGAATATTAGGGGCGAAGAAAGGCGTCAAAAGACCTGGCAATTAACAGAAGAAGGCCGCACTCAAGCCTCAAAAAGTAAAAAATCAATGGGGCAAATAAAAGTAGTTCTCAGGGATGATAATGGAGAGTTAATTGAAATCATAGCTTCAGAGGCATCACAAAGATTGGCTACAGATATTTCATTATTGCAAATTTTAATGCATGCTCAACATGAAGGAGTTTTGACTTACGGGGATATTAGATTTGGAAAAATAAAACAATCTAGTAATGAAGACATATCGCCTCCCGGCCGATTAAAAGCATTGACAGGAGCCCATGCAACATATAATACAACACCTCCTAAAACGAGGCCAGTTCATGGCCGAAAGCAAGAGATGAAAGACTTAGATTCATGGTTTTCAGGTCGTAAACCATGTGCGGTCATTCATGGAATTGCTGGCATTGGCAAATCCACATTAGTGGCTCATTGGCTAAAAGAGAATTTAGATTCTTTGCCCAATCTTTCTGTTTGTTGGTACCCTTGTCAACCATGGGATAGAGCATTAGGTATTGCAACGAGTCTTCTTCATAGATTTGGAATCGATGAATCTCATGACCCATATAATTTAATTGAAACATTACCGCTTCAGCCTGCAGGTAAGATTGATGTCGATACATGGAGGCGTAGATTAACCGCTTACTTGACCGATGCAGATACAATAAGAGAGCGTTTCAAAAACGAATCAGGAGGTCCTCCTCCATACTGGCTGATTATTCTAGATGATGTACACCATATTGAGGATGAAGCACACGAGTTGTTGGGGGCTCTATTACAAATTTCAACCAAAACTCCTCTCCGAGTGGTTATGATTTCTAGAACCAAACCGACTATTTATGATCGTCGAGATGTCCACACTCGTGAATTAGTTGGGGAATTTTCATTACAAGGCTTAACAAAATCTGAGATTGAGTTTTGGCTGAAAGATATTGATTCTAAAGGAGAGTATGAACTTGAGCAAGTTCATGAAAAAACCGGTGGACACCCCTTAGCGCTTGAATTATTTGAGTTATATGGTCAAGAAACACATGTGGATTGGCTACAATTCCTCGACGATGAAATAATCCTAAAACTTCCTAAATCAGAGCGTGATTTACTTTCAGAACTAGCCATACAAAAAGTCCCCATAAAGTGGCAGATTTTAGCAGAAAAAGTCGGCTGGCAAGGAAACCCTCCTAAGGATTTAATTCAACACGGTTTGTTGTTGGAACTTGATGATGGAATGTGGCTTCATGAAGCCTTGAAGGAAAGACTGTTACGCGATATAAAATGATTAGAAATCATCAGCAGTCATGTGGTCATCAATCCATTTTAGTAACTGAGGTTTTGGCATTGCTCCACTTTGTTTAGAGACTATCTTGCCGTTATGGTAAAGGAAAAGTGCAGGAATTCCTCTGACTCCAAGTTTTGCAGCGTTTGCCGGATTTGTATCAGTATCAACTTTAGCGATTAGAATTTCTCTTTCTCCGGCTACCTGTTCTAATACAGGAGCAATTGCTTTACAAGGTCCACACCAAGGTGCCCAAAAATCGACTAGAACCCATTCATTATTACTAACTGATGTATCAAACTCAGAATCTGTCACTGCACGTACTTCTCCCATTGTCTCTCACTATGCTATCCTACGGCGGGGGCATTATGAGTCTTTGTGAAGAAAATAATACAAAATCAAACACAATCCTCATGAGAAGGGATTGCTTGGGTTGAATCGGTCAGAATATGATAATTGCACCAAGCGTACTCACTGCAGACCTTTCTAACTTGGCAGTTGCTTGTAAACAAGCTGTAGACTCAGGACTTGATTGGCTTCATCTTGATATAATGGATGGAAATTTTGTACCCAATCTTACATTTGGTCCACCTGTAATTAAATCGTTACGTAATGCTCTAGGTAAAGAGCCAGTTTTTGATGCCCATCTTATGATTTCTAACGCTGAGGATTGTTTCATGGATTATATTGATGCAGGATGTAATCATCTATCAGTTCATATCGAAGCAGCAACTCATATTCATCGTCTTGTGACAGCAATTCGCGAGGCTGGAGCATCGGTTGGAGTTGTAATTAATCCAGGAACTCCTCTTGAAGGAGTTTTAGAAATCCTTACTGAAATTGATTTAGTATTGGTAATGAGTGTAAATCCAGGTTTTGGTGGGCAATCATTTATTCCGAGTGTAGAAACAAAAATCCGAAGATTAAAACAAGCAATAGATGACCAAGTTTCTAATGGTGGCAGACCAGTGCAAATACAAATTGATGGAGGCGTAAAAGCACATAACATTGGAGAAATTGCATCATGGGGAGTTACCAATTTTGTCGTTGGTTCAGGTTTATTTAACGATAAGGCAAGTGTTGGTGAAAATTTGCAACATATTATGTCTAGTTACGAACAATACAATGATTAAAACAGTTTCATTAAAACCCCCTAGTGAGTGTCATGCGAGTTCTTGTAACATCGTTGTTATTCCCTTTACCAACCAATGTTGCGCGAGGAACATTTGTCAGTGACCATGTAGAAGTTTTACAAAATTTAGGACACGATGTAAAAGTAGTAAACCCATTACCTAAGATGCTAAAATATCAAGAATCTAGTCGTTCAACTCACACTGGAGTTGCCACAGCTCCAAAGAAATTTAATCATGGAGAAGTCGATGTATTTAGCCCACGTTTTTGGGGCTTACCTGGCCATCCATTACCTGTACTGACAAGTTTTAGTTTGAAGCGTAAACAAAAAGCAATTGAGAAATGGTTAGGAGAGTGGCGTCCTGATTTGATAATTTGCCACACACTTTGGCCCGTGGCAGAACTGGCAAATCATTTATCTCAGAATTGGCAAATACCATGGGTCGGAGTAGTTCATGGTCATGATTTTGATATTGGAATCAATGATAAAAACATATCAAAATCTATATCCAGATTGGCTAAGTCTGCAAATCATATAGTTACTGTTTCTACTAGATTAGATGAAATTGCTAAAGATATTGGAATTGATAATCACTTAGTAATACCTTGCCACGATGCTGTTTCAGATGAATGGAAAAAACCAATGAAAAATATTGGTGGAAGGTGGCGCAAAGAGAGTCTAGACATTCTATTCCCATCAGATCCAAGGCGACCCGAAAAGAATCATTTATTGGCATTACAAACCGGAGAAGAGTTGGAAAAGAGAGGATGGATAGTCGGAATCACCACACTTCGCCAACAACCAAGGAGTATTGTATGGGATAGAATGTTAGTTGCAGACTTAACTCTTATCACTTCCAAGAGAGAATCAGGACCATTGGTGGCGAGAGAATCTATTCAATGCGGAACCCCAGTAGTTTCTGTTGATGTAGGAGATGTCGCTTCTTATCTTCCAGATTTTTGTATTTCCAGTGACTATAATCCTACCAACCTTGCTGATGCCTGTGAGGCAGCCTTGAAACATGATTGGAGCGATGGCTTAGCATTACCTGAACAATTTACTCTTCAGCGAGTTTCTCATCAGTGGAAGAAATTGATTGAATCGCTTGTGGAATGAAATAAAATAGTGCAATTCCACTAATTGCAATCCAAGAATTATTAGTTAATCCATAGCATGCAATTCCGGAGATAAATATTGCAGATATAATCTGATATTTTCTCGTTCTTATCAATTCCCAATTTGATGAAAGATGAATCGACATAAAAAGCAAGAACCCAGATGTTATTGACGAGGCTATAGCGCCTGCATAAAGTCCTGAACCATCAGATTTGGATGCTTGCCAATCTATCAAAATATAGCCAATGATAGTTGCAAATATAACTACAACCGCGATTAGAAATGTAAAGTTCCAAGGTTTTCTTCCGGCTTGTAATGCAGTATAGGTTGGTGTAGAAATTAGGGTTAAACACCAACCGAATAGTAAAATCATGAATAAATCGACTGCTGATGCACCCAGAGAACCGTCAATATACTGTTCAGGGAAAGCCATTGGGAGTAAGAAATAAACGATCATTGCTCCAGAAAATAACCCAATTGGAAGGATTCCAAGACATAAATCTAGAGACCTTTCTAGAGACCCTTGGAATTTTACAAGGTTATCTCTATTTTCTCCTAGAACAGGTAAAAGTGCTGCACGTAACGCTTGGGGCACCACTAGGCCAGCCAACCATGCTAATTGAGCAACATGGAATAATGCAGCAGCCTCGACACCTATTTCACCGGCAATGATGAATTTTTCAATTCTAATTACATACGGTAAGACTCCGAGAGTAATTGCAAACGGAAGGGCTTGTAAAAGTAGAGTTTTATTATTCAACCAAGAATCACTCAAAATAGAATTATTATTAGAAATAGGTTTCAAAATCATATAAGAAAAGCCCAAGGCGGCAATTAAACCAATCATAGCACCTAGTAGAAACACCAATGCGAATGCAGAAACCGATGAACTGCCTTGGGAATATAGGATTATGTAGCCCAATACTGTAACTGTTCTCTCGATTACCTTTGTTCCCGCTTCTAATTTTGCTTGACCCGCAGCTCTAAGTCCACTTCGAGGCGCATAAGATGCGATGTGAACTAATGCAACAAGGCTACAAATAATTAACAAATTGAGTGATTCTCTCCATTCATCAACAATAAGTGGAGTGCTAATTATCGCTAATATTAGGAATGGAATTGAACAGATTAATTGTAGTTTGTAAACTCGTAAAATAGAAGGCCAAATTTTGTTTACATTATTTGCTCCATCTCTAGCAATTAGCGTAGGGAGTCCTAAATCAATAATTAAGAAAAATGTAGCAAAGGCATCAAGGGCAACGATATAAATGCCATAATCCTCGGTGAGTAGCGCCTTTGTCAGAAATATTTGACCGGCCAATGCTAGGAAAATAGCGACTAAATCAGATCCAATTAACCAACCAGAATCTCGACCCATCATCGGTCTACGAGTTCTGTAAGCTAAGTTAGACTCGCCCATATCTAGGCTTTACAGGTTCTAAACTTCAACCATCCGCGTAAGCACATATTGAAAACCGTGTTTGACTACGGCCTGTTGAGGTGCGAGAATGGTTGGCGCGGATTGGGTTGAGTCTGAAGTACTAAAAGCAGTGCCAGAAGCTACGGTTGAAGTCATTGATTTACATGGCTCAGGTGACCATTTTCATGTTCGAGTAATCGCTGAATTATTTGAAGGAATGAGGCCATTGCAAAGGCAAAGAATGGTTCTAGCAGTAATGAAGCACCATATCCCTAGGCCAATACATGCTCTTGATTTGAAGTGTATGACTCCAAAGCAAGCAGAGACCGCAGGCGATACCGCATTCGACCCTCATGGTGGAGGACAAGGCATCCACATCAATAGAATTCGAAAACAAAAAAGAGAGTGAGAAAAATGGATTGGACAGAACAAGAATTACAAGCAATAGTAGATGAACACGCGTTGGTGTTGTTCATGAAAGGAACACCGAATGAACCACAATGTGGTTTTTCAAATAGAGCAGCACAAGTTCTTCAGCAACTTGGAGAGCCATTTGCAGCAGTCAATATTTTGACCGACCCAAGGGCAATCCCATCGGTCTGTAATTGGGCTGATTTCCCAACAATGCCTCAGGTATTTGTTCACGGAGAATTAATCGGCGGGTCTGACATTGCTCTAGAGATGCTTCAAGATGGAAGTCTTAGAGAGATGTTTGATGCTGGACGAGACTCCAATTAAACTAATTATAAAATCAATCACGGTGATTTGATGGGACAGCAATCTAGGCGTTTAGTAGTCGACGGTGGACAGTCAATTGTCGACTTTGATAATAAGGCTTTCAAACCTATACCTCAATCCGGAATTGACCTAGCAGTTAAGGCAATGAGCGCAGGAGTAATGTATCGTTATCAACCTAAGAGCAAGGAACTTTCAATCACTGCAAAACTAGAGCACAATTTCTCAAAATATATGGGAGTCAAGCATACTATTGGAACCAATTCATGCGGTTCTGCAATGTTCATTGCACTAAATATTGTAGGAGTAAAGCCAGGAGATAAAATTCTAACCAATGCTTTCACTTTCCATGCAGTACCCTCTGTCATTCAACACGCTAGAGCAATCCCAGTTCTTGTAGAGAGTAACCGCGAGTGGGCAATGAGTGCAGAAGACTTGGACAAGAAGGCGACTGAAACAGGAGCCAAGGTTTTGCTGATGTCTTACATGAGAGGACATGTTCCTGATATGGACGCGGTAATGGAAGTTGTCAAGAAGCATGATTTGATCTTCATTGAAGACTGTGCTCACGCATATGAAACACAATGGAATGGAGAATTCCTTGGTAAATTTGGACATATTGGTTGTTTTTCAACTCAATCTTCCAAGGGAATGAGTGCTGGAGAAGGCGGATTATTCATTACAGATAATGATGAATATGCCGCTAAGGCTGTACTTTATGCTGGTTCATATGAGAGACTTTGGACTAAACATTTTGACCTAGATGCCGAATTAATGGATAGATTACAAAATCAAGTTCCTGGTTATTCAATGCGTATGCAAGAAGTCACTGCAGCAATGCTGACTCCACAAATCGAAAGACTTCCTAAGATTAAGAAAATTCATGTAGAAAATTGGAATCTACTTCACAGTTTAATTCACGACCATGATAATATCGAGATTCCAATGCCCCTTCCTCAAGTTGACAGTTTCTGTGATACAATGCAATTCCACTTGGTTGGGCTTTCTCGAGAAAAGGCAGACCAATTCATCGATTTGATGAAGATGGAAAAAGTTCCAATGCAAATCTTTGGAGCCAAGCGCAATGCTAGAGATTACCGCCAATGGGAATATGTTGAAGCGCACAAAGAAGAGTTAGGAGAAACCATTGCCAACATTGAATTTGCTTGTGACCTGTCTCTTCAACCACATTTGACTCAAGATAATATTCGAGTTATCGCTCAAGT
>CAXFAS010000041.1:0-11865 GCA_964001175.1 uncultured euryarchaeote | reverse complement strand
GCTTTACGCAGAGGATCTTGAGTCCACCCCCTTTGACCGCTCGGGAACCCCGGCTAATGGTATTGCGTGGGACATTTCATTCTTGATTATTCCTCTTCACTAATATTGTCTAATTCACTAGGTCTTGGTGGAGCAGCATACCTTTTCTTGGAAATATTTTGCCTATGTAGTTTAGTATATTGTTCCAATTTTTTCGAACTTCTATGATAAGCAAAACTAAATCCTCCAACAAGTAAGAATGTGAGTAATAATATCAAACCAATTAGACCATTTAATTCACGATTCGAGGAATCAAATTCTTCAATATCATTAATTTCTATTTGTTTAGATTGTGAGTAATTGACCAGTTCGATGGTGATTATAATCTGTTCAGTAGTCCATGCTTCAAAATTCCAGTTGGTTTCAACCCAATCACCTGGCTCAATATCGATAGATTTGGTCTCTAAAATAATACCATCATTGTCCTTTAGATTTACTTCAACAGTTCCATTAAGCTGACCTAAGTTTACAATTCTAGTCATTATTTCTACATCTTGACCAAAGATTGGACTATCTGACTCAACCGAAATAATATCTATTTTTGGTTCAAAGTCAACCCAATTAAACCTAGGTGAAATTGGTTCCTCTGATGTACCTAAACCTACTAATGCAAAACCTGAATTATCATATGCTTCAAACCAAATAACGATTTCACTATCCCTATTCAACAGAGCAGGATTATTGGGTGAGATATCTATACTCTGATTAAAGTAGGTATTATATTGAGTAAATTCAGTCGAGTTGATCAAAGTTTCACCTTCAGACCCATTGATAATAATTCCATTATTTGTGAAATACCATTTGACTAGTAATTCTGGTTGATTTAATTTATATTCATCACTAACTATTGCATAAATTGATAGTTCTGATAATTTATTTGAATCTATTTTTAACAGGTTTTTCAAGTTTAAAGATAGCAGAGGTGGATTATTATCGAAGTAAATTTGATAATTGAGATGGGCTAACTTTTCTAATTGTGGCGATAATAAATTTATTTCTAATTCAAACATATCGCTATCGCTAAATGTTTCATCGCTAAACAATTGAGTAACAACAATTCCGTCATGGGAAATTGTCGTATTTGTCAGAATATTATCACTTGCCAATTCAACTAAACCATTAATTGTGAAATTATTTGTTAAAAATTCTACAGGAAGAGAGTAATTGGTGAAACTAAGTGATAATTCTAATTCAATAAATTGATTGCTTTGAGTCCAAATTTTTGTTTCATTATTACTTATCAATAATCCATTTTGTCTTATTTTTTGTTGTGTCAAATCAATATTTTGATTTAGACTCCATTCAAACATCGTGAGTAATGAAAGCCCTAAGTACAAGTCTTGACCTTCATCAAAAATTTTCAATGATGGAGTCCATTCTTGTTCATTGATGGAATTAGCGATATCCCATGAAACTCTGAATGAAACTAAAACATCCCACATTTGGAGGCCTGATTGTTGATAAATTATTACTTCTGGCTGCATTACAAAACAGTCTTGATCGAAGTCTACTTGTGCAAATCGTGGTGAGTAATGTATGAAGCATTGTTGCTCAGTATTCCTTCCAAGAATTGCAAATTCAAATTTATCTATTGATTCAATACCATTAGCGTCGGTTATACTAAAACTCAGAGTATGTCTATATCCAGGAAAAATATGCTTGTCGATTAAATCTAAATCAATTGAATCTACATCGAGATATGTTTGATACTGATTTTGAACTATAATAGTTGCTAGATCTAATTCAGAGCCAAAGTCCCCGCCGCCTACCAAAGTATTCCCTGCTAAATCTACTAACTCAATTACAATACTTAGTCGACCCGATTCATAAGGCCCCCTAATATCAAACCATGAGAATATCGGCAAATCAACAGTAGCTGTAGTGGAACCGGTATTAACTGACAAACTAGTGGATACATACTCGTCAGCATCCATTACTCCATCACTATTAGTATCGTCTTTGTATTCTGACCAAGACCAAATAGTAATCGATGGGCTTAGCCCTTCAACATCTGATAATTCCACTCTGAGAGGGATATCTTGACCTGCCATCCAGATATGTTGGTCTGCTGGTGAAAGTCCTCCAGGATCTAAAATGCTTAGAGATAAAATTCTTGGAGACTCAATATCAAATAGTACTCTAGTCTTTTGATATCCAGCAGTCATATCGATTGAAGTCTGTGAATTTGAGTAAATTGAGCCCGTCCTATTGATATGAACAGAAATTTCTAGATATGTATTAGATGGAATCTCATCTAAACTTGGAGTTGAAATAGAGGCTGAAAAGTAACCATTAACACCGACTTCTACAAAATTAGAGTCGCTCCAGTTTACCGGTTGTTCAGGCCATGTATCTAGCCCTCCAGAGATATTCTTAGGAGGTACTGCTTGAATTCTAACCTCGATCTCTGCTTGTTCTGCTTGAATGAATTTATTTGAGATACCTTGGAATCTAACCTGTCCATTGACGTTTATCAATTCATTAGATTGTAAATGAAATGGCCAATCTGCATCTGTCCAATCATGAAGCGCATTATGGCTATCAAAAGCTGAAAACTGGATAATCTCTAAATCATTCTCGATCTCATTGAAAGCGGTTTGACGAACAACCACATCGGGCCCAGTTTCAAGGTCAGATGAATCCTGAGAAATTACCATCCAATGAATATCATCGACATCATCTAAATTCCAATTACTAGTTATTGCCCATTGAATTTGACAAAAGCCATAAAGGCAATTGATGAAAGATTGAGATAAATCAATATCTACTAAATCATCTCCTTTTGTAATAATAAATTGTTTTTCTGAATAAAGATTAGTTGCCTCTATTTCTAATATAATATCTTCAAAATTATGAGATGAGGAAATAATCAACCTTACATTATCTAATTGATAATTTAATTCGCTAAAGGTTACTGGATTGAATCGTACATGTGAAGTATTAACGACAATAGTTTGCTCGGGCAACCACCTTTCTTCGCTTATCGAAATTATTTTGTCAATTTGATGTAAGTAAGAAGTGGTGCTAAGGTTTACTGCTATTGAACCGGAAGTAGTTTCAACATTCATCGGAATGTGAAGAAGTGACCTGTCATCTCCTTGATATGATTCATTTCTAATTGAGTTTAATCTTATGTCTGATAATCCTATTTGAATTCGCTGAACTTCTGAAATTACCAATAAATTGGAAAATTTAACAGACGAATTTCCACTTGAGAGGAATTTTACTGTACATTTTGCTAACCCATAGCCAGGATAAATCTCTCCGTCTGGGAATGATATATTTGGGCATAAATTTAGGCTTTGATATCTTAACTGGACTACTGAATGGTTTTCTGTAGTATTAACAACTGGTTTATTATTAAAATAATAATTTAGTGAGGAATTCGATTGAGAAGATAATTCGATTACCATAGACATGGGGATAAAATTATTTGTCGGTGAATACGTCGAATTGATAGGACTAAGAGTCCTATATGAGACCTCAACAACTTGTCCATCCATAACATTCATTTCTACAGAGCGATTATTATTTGCATTAGTTATACCTCCACTAGAAATAGAAGTTAAATTAGTTGTCAATCCAAAGTAATTGGTCAAATTTTCACTAGGCCAAGAAAATATACTTTGATTCTGAGTTCCTAATTGAATTGAAGGATTTTCTGGAGCATTAGCACATATTGGAGTATAGGAAAACTTGGTAAATTCTTGACCAGACAACAAAGTAATTTGAATTTCATCAGATAGACTTAGAGAGATTGCTTCATCATTGCTGAAATTTAATTTCCTAAAATTAAAACTCTCATCGTAATATGTTGACTCAATATTAAATAATGAAGAATATAAAGAAATATTGTCTCCAATTGATGTCATTGTCGCACCAATATGAGGACAGAAACTGGGAGTTTGAATTTTTACAAATGATGGTTGTTGTGTTGTGATTTCAAAATCTGATGATAAATATAAATCATCATATTGTCCGAAATAAATATCATTTTGTTCAATATTCTGTAAATGATAAGAATCAAAATAAATAGACCCTCCAACTGAAAGTAATTCAATCGATGGAGATATTAAATCATTTGAGGTGTCTAAGTTTACCTTAATTCTAAGATTAGGATAAGTAAATGGGTCGAGTTTAATATCAATTGGAAGTACTTGATTACTATATCCTGGGATTGAATTATTATCAACATCTAGTAAATCGAAAGTGACGCTAGTACCTAATGGCTGATTGACAAATCCATCGATACTACCCCAGCCGAAATTTGGATTTGGTGATAAAATATCGGAGATCCAAGAGCCTGTTCTCTCAAATACATCTATTTCCATTCCAGCATCGTCAATATACCATCCATCGTATTCCAGTAATTGGTCTGAAAAGAAAGTGTACCTAAATCTAATATTTTCTCCTGAAAGATTTGATGTGTCGAAGGTTTTGTTATCAAATGGATGAATTACGTTTCTACAACCGCCGTTGACTGTGGAACCGTCGAATATCCCTTCTCCATAAAATGGAGAATTAGAATTTATTGTTGAGATTTGATCGTGAAAGGTACCAATAGTAGGGGGCAAATACCACCAACTCATTCCACCATCATTCGAAACCGATATCGCTCCACCATCCCAGTTTGACTCGGTACAAGCCCAACTTTTGAAGCTCAGTCGAGACGAGGAACCGATGGGTAGAATATATTCTGGAGAATATAAATGTGTCAGCATTTCATTTCCATATGAAGAATTAAGATAAATTCCTGCACCTTGCTGTCCAGAAGGCCAATATCCTGGCCCGTATCCTGAGGCATTTGAAGTGGTTCCAATCTGCCATTGACGTTCATCAATAGACTTAAGCGCCCATCCTACAGGTAAATTATCTCCAAAATCAAATGTGAAATTGGTATAGGAATGATAGTTGAGACCCATAGTATCAGTCCACTGCCATTGATTTTGAGTTAAACTAAAATTTTCTAGCCAACCATCTGATGAACCGATAAATAGATTTGGTTGAGATGAAAAATTTCTGTAAACTATGCTGGATGGATTACTTGTTTGTCTACCATTATGAAAAACAATATTGTCAATTGCAATACCTTCCCAGCCAGAGGATGAGGTGCCACCAAAATTTATTGATGAATCTGTTATTACAGAAAATCTGAGCAGAGTATCGCTGAAGGTTGGGGAATTTGTAAGATTAAAATTTAGATTGAAAAATAGAGATATCCACCCTTTAGATTCTCCATAATACAAATTACCATTACTCCATATACCGGTTCCAGGAATACCGAATCTTCCTGAAAGTGTATTCCATGAGGTCCCATTATCTATCGAAAGTTCAACCGTAATATAATCATCAAGATAACCTTGTATATCCCAATTCATACTTACTTCAATCTCATCTACTGATGACATCGATGAGAATTCTAAGGGTAGAACATATTTCGAATTAGCATTGGGCAGATAATTACCGGCTAGGTTGCCGTGGAAAAGTGAACCTTGATTGCTTCCTTGATTGAAAATTACCAATTCATCAATGAACCATCCTCCTCTGGCAATATCGATACTGCTTGTTTCAAAACAAAACTGTAAGAAAAATACTGATTGATTTGAAGATACATATGAATCAAGTTCAAGTTCCACTCTATTCCACGAATCGGATTCTCCACTCCAGACTAAATTTGGAGCGTGCAATAAACCATTTTGTGGCATTCCACCCGATGAAATAATCAATGGAGCCCAACTATTGTTGGAATCCAAAATTTCTATCCAAGCGGCATCACTAGAATCTAATGCCAGCCAATGATCGAAAGATAATGAAAAATTATCGATGACCCTGGGCATATCAATTTGAGGTGATTGGAGACAAGAGTATTGAGAAGAGGATAAATCTCCTTCCCCAGTAGTTGAAAGGAAGCCACTTCCGTTGATACCTTCAGTTGGCAAATTCATATTTGATTGAGTAATTGGAGAGGAGTTTGAAGGAGATAAAATAGTCCAGGATTGATGATTATCTCCATTCCCCAACCATCCTCCTGAAGGAACTACTGTAGTGGTTTCAAAATCAGTTAGTTGACCGAATGAGGTATTTCTCGTAAGTCGTAACTGATTATTAGTCGGAGATACTACTGTATCATTATGGGTACCTAACCATTGGTCTCCATTATTTGAGTCGATAATCACATCTGTAAAATTGGATGCTTGCCAAATTGGGCTAACTTCTAGTTGTCCAGAAGTAAATGTGTGGTTTGCAGGAATTTGAATCATGGATGATTCTGTAGTGTTAATGAAACTTCGATTCGATTCAGGAAAAAAATCAATTTTATTATTCCATTCTAGAGGTTCTTCTGGTTGCCATGAGGAAGTGTTTTGCGCTTGTACATTGATTAATGTACTAGTCAGAAGTAAGGCAACTAACAACAAAGAGGAGATTTTAGGACTTTTTTCAGCCCCAAAATTTTGTTGTTTCAACCTCATCTATGTTTCACCTCGCTTCGCGAGGTGAGGTCATCAATAATTAACCAGTTGATGATATGTTCATACAAAAAAATACATCAATGTTCAAAGCCCGTCAACCTTACCAACCCCTGATGACGGAAGACCGATACCTCGATAGCGGTCAAGCGCGGGAAATCGAAGAGGAATTATTCGCCACCCGTCGCCAGCAATCTTCTAGACATGTGCCAGTTCCTTTACCAAGACAGGACTTCTGGGAAATGGTAGGGAAACTTCTATCAGATATTGACATGGATATTCAGCACATGATGATGAATGGGATGACTGGAATTAGACTACAAAATCTACAAAAAAGACAGGCTAATGTTAGAAGAATTGCTTCTGAATTAGCTAGAAAAAGACTTGTATCAATGATGCAACATGTCGCATCACAATCACTTAGAATTGCTGCACAACCTGGGATGATACAAGACTTAGCGCCCTTGGATTGGCAAAGGCATGACCCTGCAGAAAAGGCATTTTATCATGGTCTTCAAATCCAAATGGATCGGTTCAAAAAAGATATAGATTGGAACTCGATGCAGAAAGGAGAACTTTCTGAAAATTTAATTGAGCGAGTTACTCATTCTCCTGGAACGATGCAATTAGATTCTTTTGTTGAACAGGATAGAAATCTAACAGGAAATCCGCCTCCAGACCTAATCTTTGAAGATAATGAAACACAACAAGAGATTGTTGAAGAACTTGATGAAGAAGATAGATTTCTTGATGAGCAATGGCCGGATATGGAAGATTTCATTCCTGAGGAATTAACTGAAAGTGTTCCGGTGAAATCTATTGAATCTGCAGAAAATGAACAATTATCCACAAATAAACATTCTGCAGCAATGGAACTTGCCCCATCAAAGAACTCTGGAAATAAGATAATATTGGATGGGTTAGATGACTCCGAACAATCTGAAAAAGAAGAAAAATTAGATTCTATACCAGATGTTGAATTAGTTAGAATTAAGGTAATAGAATCATTTCCCGAACCTGTAATGGTCGGAAGTGGTGAAGAAATTTTACTCGAGAAAGATGATGTACATTTTCTCGATCAAGAAACCGCGGACTGGCTAGTAGAATCTGGCGTAGCTGAAGTTGAATCTCTCTAAAGATAACTTCAGTTAACAACACGCATTGAAAGTTCAATACTTACGGTGTCTGGAATTTCAATTTTTGTAACTTGTCTTAAGGCAGACTCGTCTTTACCTGAATTGATATCCATTTCCAACAAACGCTTGTGAACACGAAGTTCCCAATGATCGTATGTTTCACTACCTTCACCATCTGGTGCTTTACGAACGGGTACAACTAAACGACGAGTTGGAAGTGGTATTGGCCCTCTTAGTGAGATCCCACCAGTATCACATATGGTTTTGATTTGTGAAGCAACTTTGTCAATATCCTTGTGGTTTTCACCAGTCAGTTTAATGATTGTTACAGCTGCCAAATTTAATCCTCCAACCAATTATCGCTAGATACTAAAATCACTTCTTTTCAATCTTTAAACAGACACCAGCAGCAACTGTCTTACCCATGTCACGGATAGCGAAACGGGATAATTCAGGGAAGGTATCCATTTGCTCAATTGCAAGTGGCTTTGTTGGTTGGAAACGAATCAAACAAGCGTCACCAGTCTTTAGGAAAGATGGGTTAGCTTCTTTACCATTCTTGTTTGTCTTTTCTAGTAGTTCTTGGAATCTCACTGCAACTTGTGCGGTGTGAGAGTGGAAAACTGGGGTGTAACCGATTGATACAGCCTTTGGAATATCCATAAGTTGGATTTGTCCAACGAAAGTTTCGTCGTGACGGACAAAGGTTGGCTCACTGTCGGAGTATCCTGCAACGTCACCACGGCGGATGTCAACTGCAGCTAGGCCACGAACGTTGAAACCAACGTTGTCTCCAGGTTCTGCCTTTGGTACCATTGTGTGGTGCATTTCGATTGACTTAACTTCAGCAGACTTTTGAGATGGGTTGAAGACAACTGTCTTACCAACATTCAAAGTTCCTGTTTCGATCTTACCAACAGGTACAGTTCCAATACCGGAAATCTTGTACACATCTTGGATAGGTAGTCTTAGAGGCTTGTCGATTGGCTTGTTAGGCATTGCTGCAGCATCGATAGCTTCGAAAAGTGTAGGTCCATTATACCATGGAGTGTTTGCACTCTTTTCGAAAACGTTGTCGCCCTTCAAAGAAGATGCAGGGATCATTGGTATGTTATCAAGTTGAGAACCAAATCCAGCCATCTTTAGCAAGTCTGTAACTTGACTGCATGCAGCCTTGTACTTGTCTTCTGACCAGTCAACACCAGAAATATCCATCTTGTTGACGTGGACAATCAGTTCCTTAACACCAAGAACCTTAGCTAGGAAAGCGTGTTCCTTGGTTTGAGCGTTGACACCATCGTTAGCAGCACATAGAAGAACTGCTGTATCTGCTTGAGAAGCACCAGTAATCATGTTCTTTACGAAATCTCGGTGACCTGGAGCATCAATGATAGTCCAGTAGTACTTAGGGGTGAAGAATTCCTTGTGAGCAACGTCGATAGTAATTCCACGCTCTCTCTCTTCCTTTAATCCGTCCATAACGTAAGCAAGTCCGAAACCGGCTTTACCAGCTTCTGCAGCTAACTTTTCGTTCTTTTCGATAACGTGTTCTTCGATGTGACCTGAGTCCAACAGAAGACGACCTACAGTGGTCGACTTTCCGTGGTCTACGTGACCGACGAATACAATATTACGGTGTGGCTTAGTCTTATCTTCCCATTGTGCTGGCATATTAATTACTCCTTAGCAGCCATCCGACATGAAACCCCTATTTGAAAGCGACGCATGAAATAATCTCCTTAAACTCCCCAAAAACAAGGCTATGTGGTGGCATTTCACACTATTTTTTCATTCTGTACCAATGATTTCACCCTGCTGGGAAACTTTGTATAATCTTGCAGTGCTAGTAACTCCACTTATCGCTTTAGGAGAACCTGAAATTGCAACAATTTTTTGGCCAGGTAATATTCGTTTTAGTTTAACAAGTCTTGATAGAGCGCCCTGCATGGTTAAAGAACCTCTATCCAACTCTTCTACAACTAGGCTATCTACTCCTGGGAGTAATTGTACTCTTCTTGCTGTTTCGATAGTATTCGTAACTGCCGTAATTGGAATATTAGGTCTATAAGAGGATACCAAACGAGGTGCATTTCCTCTTTCTGTCGCAACTAGAAGCCTTGATGCATTAGCCATTTTAGCTAATTCTACTCCAGCATGCGCAACTGCTCTAGTCGACTTGAAACGAGTTACAGACTCTGGTTTCAGTTGACTTGAGTCAAGTCCTTGTTCAGTAGAAAGGGCGATTTTAGCCATTGTTTGAACTGCCTCAAGAGGATATTGTCCCGACGCTGTTTCACCGGATAACATGACCCCTGTGGCGCCTTGCCGAATTGCGGTTGAAATATCACTAACTTCTGCTCTGGTTGGCCTAGGATTGACTGTCATAGTTTCCAACATTTGAGTTGCAACGATAACTGGCATACCCCTTTCTAGGGCTCCATCGATTATTCTTTGTTGAGCAATTGGTACTTCTTCAAGAGGAATTTCAACACCAAGGTCTCCTCTTGCCACCATTACTGCATCGGCAGTATCAAGAATATCATCTAAATGTTCTAAGGCCATTGGATGCTCTATTTTTGCGACTACCCATGTAGTAAGTCCTCTAGATTTTATTTCATCTTTAGCAGGTTGCAAATCTTGAGGGGTTCGAACATAACTTACTGCGATCAAGTCAGCACCAGTATCCAAAGCGTGTTTCAATGCAATCTCATCCTTTGGCCCAATAGCAGGTAAGTCGACTAATGTGCCTGGAACATTGATTCCCTTTCGAGAACTTATTGGCCCTCCATCAATTACTTTACAAGTAACAATACCAGATTTTTCACCCGTTGTTGATATTACTTTGAGCCTGATTAATCCGTCGGAAAGTAGAACTGGATCACCTTTTTTCAATTCTGCAGAAAGGCCTTCATATTGAACTGGTAATTTTTCTGCACTTGCATCAGTCATCTTTGCTATTCCACAGTGCAATTCTACTTTTTTACCCATAGCCAAAATATGAATTCCTTCAAATTCTCCAAGCCTTAACTTTGGGCCTGGGAGGTCTGCTAAGATACATGTCTGGCGCCCAATACTTTCTTCCATGTTACGAATTCTGTGATAAAGTTCAGTTTTTTGTTCAGGCTCACCATGTGAATAATTCAATCTACAGACGTTCATTCCAGCTTGGAAAAGTGAATAAAGCATCTCATTATCTTGTGATGCTGGACCGATAGTAGCGACGATTCTAGTTCTTCGCATATACAATCCTCGAGGCTCTCCATCAAAGTGCTTTCTAAATAGATTACACTATCACTTGTAGTGGAGAATAATTACCATCGATTCGACTTGAACATCATTCCATCTATTATTTCTGATTTGCATCATCCATTCTCCATCATCCCATGTCGATTCTGTATCCATAAACATGTAAGAACTGAGTAGTAATAAAACACAGTAATTATCCGAATCACAATCTCCTTCATCACGATTTTCATTGGCTGTATCGGATGTATTGGAGGCTTCTTCATCCTCTTCATTAAATGCATAAATGTTCAAAGTATTACCACATTGATTATCCCCTAATACACAATCATCATCGATTTGAGGATAGGTTAGAATTGACTCTACTTTTCTAATTGTGTTGCCTTGATCTCTGTCATAAACAACCGGCATGTCGAATTCAATTACTTTAGGAGAACCAGAATTATTACCATCGATTTGGAAATCTTTCCATTCGCCATAGTACGAAACATAAACTTTGATTTTATCTCCGTCCATCGCACCAGCACTATTTGTTACAGAGAGGTTGACTTCATATTCACCTGGAGCAACATCTTTCCATTCTACTTGTTCACCAGTAAGGTCGGCGTCATTTTCTAAATTTCCATCGCCGTCAGAATCATATTCCAAATTAATATCCCAATTCCAAGTGGTGATATACTCACTGTCACCACCAGATTCAGAATCTGAACCGTCTAATTGAACTGTTGTGGTGTCAGTTATCTCACGGTCAGAATCAGATTTATCCATGGAACAAATCCAAACTAAGATATTCTTTGTTTCGTCAATATCATCGTAAAGACAGTCTTCTTCATCAGCATATTGAGTAATTTCTGCTGTTGGCGAGCCAACAGGTGCTTCTGTAACTGTTATGTCTTTGGTTTGTGAATTACTTTTACCGCCGGACGAAACTGTTAATGTAACACTATACGTACCTTCTACTTCCCATGAACAATCGGTTT
>CAXFAS010000040.1:0-12422 GCA_964001175.1 uncultured euryarchaeote | reverse complement strand
GTCCTTGTCCTTGTCCTTGTCCTTGTCCTTGTCCTTGTCCTTGTCCTTGTCCTTGTCCTTGGCCTTGTCCTTGTCCTTGGCCTTGGCCTTGTCCTTGTCCTTGTCCTTGGCCTTGGCCTTGTCCTTGTCCTTGTCCTTGGCCTTCGCCTTGTGGGTTTTCAGTCTCTCCTCCAGCGTCGGATTCTCCTCCGCCGTTGGTTCCACCGTTTCCAGAGCCCTGTCCTGATTCAGTAAAATCAGGGTCATAAGCATCAGGAATACCGTCACCATCGGAATCAGAGTATTCGCCATCGTTTGGATCTGTTGGGTAAGTATCAGTATTATCTGGCTTACCATCACCATCTGTGTCAGAGTTGTTTGGATTTGTTCCAGACGCATACTCTTGAGAGTTGGATAATCCATCTCCGTCCGGGTCTGCGTTTCCATCTCCGCCATTTGTTGGGTTCAGTCCATTCGAGACTTCCCAGCCATCTGGGAGTCCGTCGCCATCGCTATCAGCATTGTTTATGTTTGTACCTTGGCTTTGTTCCTCAGCATTGGTTAAACCATCACCGTCAAAGTCTGCACCGCCATCTGACGGGTCGTTTGGGTCGGATCCAGTACCACTGACTGCACTAAATGCAGAAATGGTAAGGAATAAAGCTAGTAGTACGCTTATCATCTTCGTTTTCATGTTTTTCACTTTCCTTTTGTTTAGTTTTTTACATAGAGAACCCGCTGTTCTCTCTTTCCAACTGCATTGCAACACTGGTGTGCATTGAAGATTGGGAAAAATGCGATGCTACGCACTGGTTATTGGCAATTAAACAATTTGTAAAATAGAAATTTGTTAGTACACTATCGATACCTAAATCGGTTTCAGTGTCTTGATTTTCTACTTTACTTGAATTATGTTTTAAGTCCTCCAAATTCATCGCATTTCACGGGTTGGTCTTAGGGAACCCAGCGTTCCCTCTAACTTATCGAATCAATCCACACTATATGAAGTACGCGATATGATGATTAATCTTTGAAAGCAATTGCAGGTAGAAGAATAGAGGCATCATGAGATAAAACAAATCTCGAGATATAATCTGCTAGATTAGAGTCGGCAAAGGCATGTAGTCTTTCAGGGCCATTTCCTTTGGCGTCATCAAATAGCTTTAATGAGAGTCCTTTTTCTTGTCTGGAAAGTGCTATTTTCGCAGCACGTATAGCATTTGACCCTTCAATTCCTTCATGCCCATTAATATTCATCCCTAAGTGATGTACAAGCTTACCCTGCCTAACACCGCTCTTGCCTTCTAATGCAAGCATACCTAGAATTATGAATTGATCTCTTTTTGCTGCATTCCACCGATGATAGTCCCCCGAAAATTTTTCTTCAAATCTATCAATCAACTCTGCATATTGGCCCGGTAACGCCTTTTTATCAATAGGCCTTACTTTTTGATTGGTCTTGACACGTGCGTTCTTTGGCATGATATCTGAAAACGGAGTCCACAAGCATTCTTTGTCTAACCAACTACTAAGTTTTTCATGAAATACGGGGTCAGTCTTTCTCCAATCCCAAACACTGCGCTTCAACAATTCAGGTGCTAAAGATGCAAAACCTGAAGGGTCTTGTTTAGCTAATTCTCTAAATGCAGCCAAATATCTTTCAACCCTCATATCGGTCTCTGAACGACTTGCCATCTTTCTATCGTCTTTTGAAGTAATATAATATGTTTTTTTCTTGTTTATCTCTGTTTGATTCATCGATGCACTTCCTAATATTTCGCAAAATATCGCAGTATCACGTTTTTTATATGGATAACCAAGATGTTCAGGGTTTATGAATAATTCATATCAAAGTTGCTTCATCATTGATCTATGTGGACCAATACCTTCGATTGAGTATGGTTCATCGATAATTTCCCAGCCTTGAGATTGATAAAATGGAATTGCAAACTCTCTAGCCTGTAAAAAACCAAATCTTGCCCCAAATTGGTTTTTTGATTCGGTTTCCAAATTTGATAGTACTTGGGCAGCAAAGCCCTTTCTCCTCTCTTCAGGCAATGTCCCCATCTGCCTAATTTGAATTGCTGGCCTATATTGTCGTTCTTTTAATGGTCCAAAACCTGGACATTTAGTTGCATCAGGTCCTGCATGATCTGCAGCTGAACCATCGCTATTCTGAGAAATCAAATGGGCCCGGCCCACTGCCAAAACCTGATTTTCCATTTCGATATATGCATGCACGGCTTCTTCATCATCATCGAGTAATTCCGCTCCACGCTGAAATCCGAGTGGTTGCCTAAGTACTGCATATCTACAATCATAATAGTTCAAAGGAATCTCCTGTTGTGGCAAGATTGTTTTCAGCATAAAACCGCCCTGTTACAATTTATCGGTATTCAGTAAATTAGTTTTAGCAATAAAAATAAAAATTAAGGTCGCGTTGAAATAGAACTTGTTAATCCGATAACCCACTGCACGGATGTCGGAGCGGCTACGTCGGGGATTGCAAATCCTCTTACCTGGGTTCAAATCCCAGTCCGTGCTCCATTATCTATATCATAGCAATTTATCCCACAAAGAGTTGAAGTGCAGGTTTGCTTTGGTTGTGTTATTCCAGTACGGGAGTGAGTGTTATGCCAAAAATAAATGAGAATATTCAACGAGTTGGTACTGGTTTTGCCTCGTTTCTTTCACCCCCGGGTCCCGAGGTTGTTCGATTTACTGTTGGGCAGCCCGATTTTGATACGCCCTCAAAAATTGTACAATCTGCAAAGGATTCTCTAGACCGAGGTGAAACCGCTTATACCAGAACCCAAGGCAGCCCTGAACTATGTTCTTCGGTATCAAAGCATCTTGAAATACATGGTATCAAAATAGATTCACAAGATATTGTAATTGCCCCAGGTTGTAAACAAGCGGTACTTTATGCTATGATGGCTACTTTAAATCCAGGTGATGAAGTCCTTCTTCTCGCCCCAGCTTGGCCTTCTTATGACGGTATGTTGAAATTATTAGGAACTGTTCCTATCCACGTTCCTGTAAATAGAAATAATTATCATCCAAACTTTGAAAATCTTGAAAATGCCGTTACTAGTAAGACTAAGGCAATCATAATTAACTCTCCAAATAACCCCACGGGTGCTGTTTATACTCCAGAGGAAGTTGAAAAATTAGTCAAATTTGCTGAACGACATGACTTGTGGATTATTGATGATATGATTTATGCAACTTTAGTCTGGGAAGATTACGGATACACTTCTCCCAGTTGTATTGAAGGTGGTGCTGAGCGAACAATTACAATTGGAGGCTGGTCAAAAGGATGGGCAATGACTGGTTGGAGACTCGGGTGGATTGGAGGCCCGACAGAATTGATGAATGCCGTCAAGAAAGTTAATGCGAGTGCTGCAACACATGTTGCAACGTTCCTAATGCCTGCGGCAATAACTGCACTTTCCCTAGAAAAAGAAACTAAAGAAATGGCAGATTCATTTCACCAACGAAGAGATGTAATTCATAAATTATTGGATGATTTACCCGGCGTCTCTGTCCCTAAACCAGAAGGTGCTTTCTATGCCCTTTGTGATATTTCTGGCACAGGAATGACAGATGTTGAATTTGCTACTAGAGCATTAGAGGAAGCAAAAGTACAACTTATTCCTGGTTCTTTAATGCAGGGTGGCGAAGGATTAGTTAGAATTTCATACGCAACTTCCATGGAAAATATCCATGAAGGTGTCGGTAGATTGAATAAATGGCTATCCAATCTCTAAACATCATTTGATAAATCAGCCTGGCGTGTATCAACTATGGTTCAAGAAAATGAGATTAGTGATTTGCTTCTCGATGCCAAATCAATTCATATTATTGGAAGTGGGCTAAATTCAGAAAGGCCTGCTCATAGAGCAATTCATGATCTAGATGGGCTTGGCTGGAGATTGGTTCCTGTTCATGTCAGAGATGCTGGCGCTACGATAAGAAATATTCCGATTAGGAAAGAAATTGATGAGGGGATAATGCCTGAAATTGTAGTTTTGTTTTTAGCCCCCCAAAGAGCATTAGATATCGTTAAAAAATTCCTATTCCGGTTTTCAGCAAATGAGTTCCCACTAATTTGGTTTCAAAGAGGGGCTGAGCAAGAGGATGCTATTGCAATGCTTGAACAATCAGGATTAAATTTCGTCTCAAATGATTGCATTGTAGAATTCATAAAACGTAATTCTTTATCTAAAAAACAAACTTTACCACTACTTCCTTGGTATAGACAAGTTAAGGATAATGATGATGATGGTTGTTCGATTTGGACTGCTCATAACGGTGATGAGGAAATCGAGTTATCAGAAAATTCTCTTGAATGGGTTGGTGATATTATTGATCTTGAATATTCACAACACATCATTCCACGATACATTAGGTCGATGATGAAAACCGGGCAAAGTCTAGAAGATTTAGCATTAAGTTTGAGTTGATACTACCTTGTACAGTGTCCCTCCACCGCCAAATATTGCATAGTATAATTCGCCGGAGGGGCTAAATCTCAATGGTAAAGGAGTTCCTAGATTCTTTGCAAAGACCGTCTCTTCACTATCCCAATTTGAAAAATTACCATCTTCATCGAAAGAAGGAGTGAAGTCAACTCTAATGATTTGATGACCTTTAGGTATTACAGTATTCCATGAACCATATACTGTGGCATAAACGGTAAATCCAGTTCCTTCGGTTAAACCTGGAAGTGAAGAGTTTTCAGGTCTAACATCAATACCATTAACCGAGGTATGAGGAGTCCATTTAGCAATTGGTCCTTGTGTTCCTTCTGGCACAGGAGTATCCGGGCCGTCATCTGGCCAACCATATGATTCGCCTTCAATCAATAAGTTGATTTCTTCAGGGGGGTGATTTCCTTCCCAATCTCTACCATTGTCGGTGAAAACATAACCCATAGATTCAATCCAAACTCCGTCAAATGAATTCCTAACTCCAGATGCTATGACTCCATGTTCTCCTGTATCTGGGTCTACCCAAAGTAAAGCTGCATTACGGGAATCTTCTTCCTCACAAATATTGCATGTAGATCCTGCATGCCAAATTAAAGTACCATTTGGAAAAGCATTGATTGCATTTGTTTGATGATTTCCTGTAGGTATATCGTCAATTAATACTACTCTGTTAGATAATTGCCAATCCTCGCCTCTATCATATTTTGAAAGAATTCCGGATTCGGAAACAAATAGATTAGATTCGGTTATATGAATGCCATGGGGTTTATCGAGATTTTTCAGGATTGTACGAGATGAAAAATTATCTGTTGTATTGAATAGTATTATCCTATCACCATCTCTGTCGCATATCAATAAGGTGTTATTATCGGCCCACTCTAGACATGTTGGCCCGCCTATATCTTCAGCAACTTTGACAATCTCAAACCCTTCTACTAACACATCATTAGTTGGAGTCGCATAGGGATAAATTTCCCTCGCCAGCAACAAAAATACCAGCGTTAATGCCACTGGGGTTATATGACGGCGAAGACCCATGTCCATGTGACATGGGCCTCCGCTATCAATTTTTCAGGGGGGACCTAAATGTTCAATCTCTTTTGTATCTAGTAAATAGTAAAGCGCCAATCAATGCGATTACTGCTGTAATAGAAACGAAACCTGGTGTATTACTATCTGAATCTTTATCGGTTTTTGTAGGAGTTGTATCTTCTGATACGGTAACTCCTCCATCACCCACAATCACTTTTCCATACATTTCAGCCATAACGTGTGGTTCACATACATAGTAGAATGTTGTGCTGTCTTCAGTAAATGTATACCTGAAGTCAACGGTAGTATCAGCTGCACCTGAACTGATTCCGCCCTCGACATATACACTTGATTTATCACCATTCACTTCCTTCACATTATGAGCCATTGTTTCATCAGTCCATTGCCAGCATACTGTTTCACCGACATTAATCTCTACTACAGATGGATTAAATGCCATTCCAGATAGACCAATACCAACGGTATAATCACAAGTTGCAAGGTCTGCTGGAGGCATCAAAACCTTGTCGATTACATGAATGACTCCGTTTAATGCTGCTACGTCTGCACTGACTACATTTGCATCATTGACTTTGACACCGTCTGAGTTCACTGTAAAAGTTAGATCGTCGGTGTTTAGTGCTGCAGCAGTCATTCCATCGGTCAAATCTGAGGACATGACATTACCTGAAACAACGTGGTAAGTTAGAATATCAACTAGGGTTGCATTTTCTTCATCGGTATCGAATGTGGACAAATCAATTCCTGCTGCAGTAAATGCATCATCGGTTGGAGCAAATACAGTGAATGGTCCATCTCCTTGTAGAGTAGAGACTAGTCCGGCCTGAGATAGTGCGGCAACAAGAGCGGTATGAATACCGGTTTCTGTTGCAACAGTTGGAATGTCGACAAGGTCTGCTGGAGGCATCAAAACCTTGTCAATTACATGGATTACTCCATTGGATGACTCTACATCAGCGGTCACGACATTGGCGTCGTTGACCAAAACGTTGTCAGAAGTCACAGTAAACGTTAGATCGTCGTTATTCAATGCAGTAGCAGTCATTCCGTCAGTTAAATCGGAGGACATTACGCTACCTGAAACAACGTGGTAAGTTAGAATATCAACCAAGGTTGCATTTTCTTCATCGGTGTCGAAGGTTGACAGGTCAATTCCTGCTTCGGTAAATGCATCATCGGTTGGAGCAAATACTGTGAAAGGTCCATCACCTTGCAGGGTGGTAACCAAATCAGCATGAGATAGCGCTGCTACTAGTGAATCATGGATACCTGTATTCGAGGCATTGGTAGGAATATCATCGGTTTTTTCCGCTGATACATTCAATGGGACTGCTGAAATCATTAGACTGGCTACAATTAAACAAATTAGTTTGCTCTTCATGATGATGTGTCAAAAAATGACCCATTTAAAGGACTGTTAAATTCCTTGACTTAGAATGGGGAGCGGTATTCTTTGACATCCTCGGCTATTCTAAGCAACTGGTTATACTTTGCAACTCTATCCGAACGAGCTGGAGCGCCTGTCTTGATTTGACCCGCTCTTGTACCGACTGCTAAATCAGCTATTGTTACATCTTCAGTTTCTCCGCTACGATGGGAAATTACATTGTTGAATCCGTGAGATGTTGCCAAATCCATCGCTTCTAAAGTCTCAGTAACTGTTCCGACTTGATTTACTTTGACAAGCATTGCATTAGCAGCATTGATTTCTATTCCTTGAGCCAATCTTTCTGATTGAGTAACAAATAAGTCATCACCAACTGTTTGAACTCTGTGACCTTCTCTATTAGTGAAGTTTGACCATCCTTTCCAATCATCTTCACCAAATCCATCCTCTATCGACAAGATAGGGTATTCATCTAACCATCCAGAATAAAGATCTGCTAATTCCTCACTGGAGAGAATTTTTCCATCCATATGGTATCCTTTGTCATCGTGGAATTCTGTTGCTGCAACATCAAGAGCAATACCCATTTGTTCTACTGAGTATCCCGCTCCTTCAATTGCTCTAACCATATATTTCAGGCCTTCTTCATTGGCTGGAAGGTTTGGAGCAAAGCCTCCTTCATCACCGACTCCTCCAAGAAGCCCGTCTGCTTTGAGTTCTTTTTTCAAAGAATGATATGTTTCCACTCCTGCTCTTAATCCTTCTTCGAAGGTGTCAAAACCATGTGGCATAACCATGAATTCTTGAACATCAACATTGCTCGCAGCATGCGCTCCACCATTTAGAATATTTAGCATAGGAACTGGCATCAAACCTCCAGCAACCCCGCCGATATATTTCCAAAGAGGTAATTCATGAACTGCTGCCCCTGCATGAAGACATGAAAGTGAAACTCCTAACATTGCATTAGCGCCAAGAGAAGCCTTGTTTTGGGTGCCATCTAATTCAATCATAACTTCATCGATGACTTTCTGTTCATCTACTGGCAAGCCAACTAATGCTTCTTCGATTCTTTGAGAAACATTGTCTACTGCTTGCTTTACGCCTTTTCCAAGATATTGATTTTGATCACCATCACGCATCTCAAGTGCTTCATAAGCACCGGTTGAAGCACCTGAAGGAACCGCAGCCCTTCCCATCAATAGGCCGTCCACATAACAATCAACTTCTACAGTTGGGTTGCCACGGCTATCTAGAATCATTCTAGCATTAAGTCCTGAAATATGTCCGGCCATTCTCTTCCCTGTTACGGCCCAAAGGTAGAGACTCTTTCAATAAAACGGGCGGGAAAGTGTGGTGTTTTGTGAGTTTTCACAAGTTTTAATTTCCGTTTTTCGACTAAAAAAGCAAAAAATGTATTATATTTGTGCTTAAAATAGTCTTTAATGACTGTTTTCCGAAGTTTAATAAACGAATATGTTTACGGCTAGTCATGCCAAGGATTGCAGAAATAGACCGAGCCATACTAGCACACCTTAGAAAAAATGGAAGAATGTCCTATGTGGAATTAGCAAGAGACATTGGTGCTTCAGAGAGAACCATCAGAACCCATGTTAGAAAGATGGAAGAAGAAGGAGTCATTAGAGGTTATACCATAAGAGAAGGTGGAGTTGGACTTACTGCATTAGTAAGAATCAAGGTTCTACCTGGTGCTGAAATAGGCTCTTTTGCTTCAGAAGTTACTGGCTGGGATGGAATTGAAATCATCTATGAGGTTTCAGGAGATGCTGATCTTGTTGCTCTAGTTCACGTCGATGATACAATGGCGCTAAGAGCGCTGCTCGATAAGATGTGGATGGCTGCGCCAAATGAAATTGGATCTACTACTACAGAGTTAGTTCTTGAACAATACTAATCACAAACCTAGAAATTCTCGATATTCTTATCGAGTGAGTGGATAAACACGGTTCATGGATTCAGCAAAGATTGGCACGCTAGCAATGAAAGTCAATTTATGGGCGTCCTTGGGTTATGGTCTGACATTATTCTTAATTCCAGATATGTTTTGTGATATGATAGAAGCAGAAAAAGTCAATACTGCATGGCTTAGAACCATTGGTGCAGCATTACTCGGGACCAATGTAGTTGGGTGTTGGCTTTGGCTAAAAACGCCGAGTATCGACATGGGTAAAGTTCAGTTTGTAACTGCTGGACTTGAAGCAATTGCAATGGCATTGTCTCTAATTTTAGGCGAGTTTACTGCAGAGAAAATATGGATGGTTCAAGCCTCAGTTGGCTTGGCTATTGTAGTGACTCTAGCTTTAATTCCAACTGCTAGGCCGGATATGTATCAGATATCTGAGTAAACTAAAGACATAGGGCACGGTGTGTCCTAGACCTATTTCAACCAATTCATTTACTCGGAGGGGCCCTCCTAAGTCGTTGTACTGCTTAATCAATGGATTATCACTTACTTCAATGTATCTTACAAGACTAAGCAGTGTCCAAAATAGAATATTCAATTCTCTGATAATAACTTTTTTAGTTCATTTTGAAGCAAAGACTCGTCTTCATATTTGTTCTTTATTTCGCTCAACCAACCGTCTAAGGTTTCTACAATTTTCTGTCTTAATAGGTATTCTTGCTCAATTTCAATTGGTTTAGATATCCCTTGCTCGGAAGTTATGAAGAACATATCATCTTCTAAAATTCTTTCAATTTTGATTTGCCCGTCGGTTCTTTTCCCATTTTCTTCAACTGTTACCCAATCACTCAATGCAGCAATGTATGGAGGGGAAGTTTGCACCAGCAGCAAAAAGTCAAACGTTCTTTCAAAGTTTTGTTCAATACTCATGGTATTCTTGATTTGTATTTCATTTTTTAAAGTGTGATGTGGGCTTTTTTTCAAGAAGAATCGCTGTTGAGTTTTTGCTTCAATTCTCACATCGTTATTGAATAAAAAGTCACAACCTTTCCTATCAACATATGATAGTTCATGGTGACTTGCCAGTTCAATTGCCCTATTGAGAACCTCTCCTTTTAGAAACCTCCAAGATGAGTCATTGAAACTATCCCCTAGGCATTTTGATACTGTAAATACAAATTGCCAATCTAATTTTTGTAATTTCTTTCCCATGGCGGTAAGTTTTGACTTTCTATTCGCTACAAGTTGTTTTTGTATCTCATCCAGAAGACTCAACTTAAACACCGGCCGAAATAGAAACTTGTTCAGAAAAGGTTTCGATGCCTGCGAGATACATGTCTATTCTTTCTTGAATCATATAAATCATATTGACATTAACTGCATTACCAAGTTGCTTGTATGACTGTTGGTCTGAATCCCCGAGGACAAATGGTTTACCATGATTTCCATCAACATCAAAATCTTGGATTCGGGCGCATTCCTTTGGCGTGATATGACGCTTCAGCCACCCTACAACAGGGATCTGTGCCATAGCCACTAATGCTGGAAAATAATTGCCTTTTTTTACACGGATTCCGGAAGGGCGGAATTGAAAAATATTCTCCCAATTGGTTCTACTTGTTGGACCTGCTTGCCATTCATATTTTGTTCGACTAACTGGAATGAACGGTTTTCCGCTTTCATTTACTTCTAAAACTCTCCATCTTTTTAACCATTTATCGATAAACTTTCGATTGTTGCTGTACAATAATCGGTTCTTAAGAATGAAATTCTGTTTCCACATAGGCAGTCCGATTGCCTTTATCAACTGAACCTTGTTCATATCACTAGATACAGGCTTTACCCATCCATAGTTAGCCCATTGGATTCCTATTTCGACAAGTTCATCTAAATCGTACTGCTCTAGAACTCCAGGCAATTCTTCATTGCCTTCAAAGCAGTCAGCCCAAATAGGATGTCCAGGTAATTTTGTATCTTTGTTGACATTTTTGAGAAATTCTTCCCACATGTTTAGCCAGAAAAGTTCGTCATCATTCATATTGTATTTCTCGTCAACATTTTCATCTAATACAGTACGGATATCCAACTCGTAGTATCTCTCTTTCGGAAATGTAAAATCGAAATCTTGAACTAAATCATTACGAATACACACAATGTAAACACGTTTACGTGTTTGACACGTGCCGTAATCGTGCGGAGAAATAATTTTCCACCAATGCTTGTATCCCATTTCTTCAATCCTAGCCTCAATGACTTTCATGGTATTTCCTTTGTCATGGCCAACAAGATTGGGGACGTTCTCAAGGAAAATTACTGATGGTTTGTGTTTTTCTGCCAGTGTACAAATGTCATGGAACAAAGTTCCGCGGGTTTGATCTCCAAAACCTTCTTGTGATCCAGATTTACTAAAAGGTTGACATGGGAAACCTGCACATATAATATCCATTGAAGGGATTTCATCAATAACTTCCCTTATGTCACTGTTAACAGAGAATCCTCCAGGCTTACCCCAGTTAGACTCATAGACAGTTGCTGCATGAACATCTATGTCTGTAGCGAATACACATTCATGGCCTAGCCTATGCAAAGCGGCATGAAAGCCTCCAATTCCGCAGAACAGGTCTACAAAGCGCATCAGTAATATCTTTCAGCCGACGGTTATTAAGCTCAACGGAGAGGGCATGAGATGGAGCTGAATATGAATTCAAAACCGAGCACTTTAGTAAAGATTCTTACCTCTACACTTGGGTCAAAAAAACCAGGATTAACCCATGGCCACCACTTATGTGAAACACCATTGGATAGACTCTTCTCAAGATTTGCGGCATCTTACAATACCTTCGAGAATAAATTCCTTCGAGCAGAATTGGCAGAGAAAATTTTGATCTCTTGTTTGATGGAAGAATCAGAACTTTTCAGACCAGGATCTAGTGTAGGTCAGGCAGACATGGAATGGTATGACGGAGATATTTGGAATCCTGTTTCTATAAAATATAAAGGGCCAAATAAGGATGGCCCTCCTGCGTATTCAAGTCAACTTAGTGCATTAGCATGGTCAAAAAATGCAAGTGGATCAGCCCCCTCTGGACTTAGTTGTGATATGCTGATAATTTGGGATGCTGATTATCAACAGAATTTGAAGACGCCGACACGGGGAATGGGGAAAGCAAATTTCAAACGAGGATTACTAGTTGTAACACCTGATCAATTCAATCCATATTACATACCTGTAGAATCAGAAAAACAGAATAAAACAAACTCTGCATTTAAAATAGCAGTATGCAAGCCTGCTCTTGAAAATATATACAATTGGGTTAGAAACCAAAATGGGAATGAAGTTAAACGAATAGTTGATAATAATCTCAGAATAGTTTTCGAAGTAAAGTAGGTCTTAAATTATCAAGGCTTAATAGCTTGTTTCTGCTTAGCCATCAATCCATATTTCTCAGGTTTACTATATACACTCACGCGACGGCCAAAAGTTCGGACACTGGGTTGGTGTGTCCGTCTTTTTCTGCTTGCAGAAGCAGAAGTAAAAGTGGATTTTCGGGTTGCTATATGGTCGGCCATACTGCACGGTGTGTCT
>CAXFAS010000039.1:0-12886 GCA_964001175.1 uncultured euryarchaeote | reverse complement strand
AATTATTCTATTAATTTATCACTGACCCAACTTGCTAGTGATGAAGATAATTCACTTTATTTTAGTAAGCAAATAAATTTCAATGTTTTAGAGAATTCAAGTCTGAGTGTTGATAATGAATCGCAGAACAACAACTCTACAAATAATTCACAGGATAATAACTCAACTAATAATTCACAAAATAACAGCGTTAATAATGATACTAATTTAACCAATAACACATCTGTTGATGATGGAAATGAAACCCTTGTCGATAATAACTCTACTGATATATCAAATCCTCCACAAGATAATGGTACCATCATTCAAAACACCGATTATGATACAAATGATTCTACAAAATCAAATAATGATAATTCGAAATCGTGGATTTTTATGATAATCATAATTGTGGTTGTCGGTTCAATCATGGTATTCATAATTCAAAAAAGGCGTCGAAATAATTCAATCCAAACTACCAGTAAAGAGCCGATAAATATCAATCCTATATTGCCTCAACCTATCATTCAAGACTTACCCCTAAATCAAGTAACTATCCTGCGCCAGTGGACTGATGCAAATGGATATACTTGGAGGCAAATGTCAGACAGAAGTGTATTGTGGTGGAATGGCCATGATTGGGTTCCAGTAAACCAAAATCAGTGAAATCTAAATCTATTACTGATGTTTTATCCCCGATGGTTTGATATGTATCACCCCATTCCACCTGTTGTCCTTCGGGACATGGGATGCACGCTCGCTTCGGCGAGAGGCGGTGAACGCCAATGGATGAACGCAGAGAGATAACAAGACAAAGAAGGGCTTTGAGACCTAGTCAACTTAGACTAGGTAAAGAAGACGATATTGGACTTCCTGCACGTTTATCTCATATCCAGAATTTACCATGGACTAGTTGCTATAAAAGCCAATTGAAGGCAGAAAATAAATCAAAAAATACTCAGAAATCCTATGCTAGTGCTCTTCGTTCATTAGTTGAAACAATTCTTCCAGGTGAGAATGTAATTAGTGAAAGGGATTATGAGAATATGACTATCATACAACTTGCTGAAAGAATGGAACCCCTAAATGGTAGAATTGATTTGTGGACTCACAGCCTATCAGACTTGAAGCCTACGACCTATAATGCTAGACTCGCAGCTGCAAGACATTTATTGAAATGGCTCGGACATAGGTGGCCAGAACACCTTTCTCGAGCAAGAACTGGAAAAAGATTACCTAGAACTCTTACTCGAAGGGAGTTATCGATGGTTATTGAAGCGGCTGAAAATAGTGAAAACCCTGTAGCTTCAATAGTTGTGACACTGATGTTGGATACTGGTCTTAGAGTTAGTGAAGTGTGTGATTTAGATTATAGCAATATAGATCTTCATGACCGTTCAGCCAGAGTATTAGGCGGTAAAGGCGACAAAGATAGACTTGTGCTATTTACCCAACGCACATTGGATAAAATTCAATCATGGATTCCTGTTCGTGAATCACGATTGAAGAATGATGACTCTGCACTACTTCTGAATTCAGCAGGTAGGAGGTTACAACCTAGAGGAGTTCAAAGATTGATGGATTCTTTAGCCCTTGATGCTGGTCTTCCAAGAGGAAAATTAACTCCTCACGTCCTAAGACATAATTTTGCAACAGGCCTTCTTGAACGTGGTGCAGATCTAGTATCCATCCAAAAGTTACTCGGGCACAGCACTATTGCTACTACGAGAGTGTATCTTGAAATTTCAGATCAAACATTGAGAGAAGTATATCACAGAGCTCAAGCAACTAGAGAACATCTAGAACAAGATAAAACTCAACCTGAAGAACTTGTTGAAAATTCGCCTTCTACCAGTTATGTAGAAGTTGAAGAAAACTAATTTTTCTTTCCTTTGCGTTTAGCAATTTTTTCTGGCCCAAACCAGTTTCTTTTTGCTTTAACTTCTTGACCAGAGTGTCCAACAATAGGACAATATTTGCCTGAGCGGCACCTAGAACAATTCTCTTTTGGAGGGAGTTCAACGGTTTTCCTTAACCGTCCATACTTCCTTCTAGGCATGAACACGACTTAGTTAGCGGGTTATTGAACAATTCGTAAATTACTTCTTAAATTTCTTGAACCACGACATCTTTGATAGAGGCGTCTTAGGAGATGGTCCTATTTTCTTAGTGCTAGATGTATCCTTTTTCTCGGCCTTTGGTTTCACACTTTTAGCTAAATTTTTAGCCTTGGCCGGTGCTTTCTTTGCTGCTGCCTTTGCTTTACTTGCTGTCGCTTTAGCCTTGGCTGGTGCTTTCTTTGCTGCTGCCTTTGCTTTACTTGCGACTGCTTTAGTGGCAGAAGCGGCCTTATCAGCACTTTTTGCAGCGGATGCAATTTTCTTAGCAACAGCTGCTTTTATTCCAGCTTTAATCAGCTTGGAAGCGCCTGCTGAAGCTACTTTGGATACTGTATCTAATTTAGCATCAACCAGTTTCTTTGCAGTTGCTGCTCCAACTCCTGGTAATGCGGTTAATTTCTCAATCTTGGATGCCTTAGTCTGTGAAGCCATTCTTTCACCTATTACATCCATGAAGGCTTCCTTTCTTGAAGTCTTCCTATGATTATTACATACAAAATAGGTGATTTGATGTGTATAGAATGGCAGCAATAACCATGGCGGAGAGTGGTTCAAGTCAAACTACTACTCTGATTTGTCAGGTTCTCAGTGCTAAACCTGATCATAAAATTGATGAAACTAATAATCTTCTAAGATCGAAACATTTTCCTTCATCAAAGAAAATAATCTATTTAGGTAATGTGGCTACTACGTTAATTTCACTTTTACAACATCCAGAAACCCCTGTATTCAATAATAAACCTAATTATAATGAGCAAAAATGGGAGATTGAAACCTCAAGTGGACAATTAAAAATTACAATTATTTCAGATTCATATTGGGGTTTTGGTTTATTCAATTCTAGTTATCTTAACACTATAATTTTAGATGGGCCGATTAGCCTTAGAAGTAGAATTATTTTTGATTTGGTCTCCTCTCTTCCACACAAGCCTTGGGAGTTTAAACATCTTTCAGCAATACGAAGGTGGATGAATAAAAAATATCCTAAACTCGATGAAAAAATAAATCAAAATAATTGGTATGAGTTAGTTAATTATTCTAAGAAAACATTTGAAGAAATGATCGAAATAATGTCCCAAGCAATAGTAAAAATTTCTCAAAAAGTAAAAAATACAAACTCTAGCGATAAATGGGATAAAGATAAGTCTGCAGTATTATTGGCCGCTGCAGAATTTGATTTAGAATTGGCCAGAGGTGCACTAGCCGACGATAATGGACCAGCAATAGAAAGAGCAATTGCAAGAATTGAGGCCTCTTTGATCGAGGCTGATCCTGAAACTGGCATTCACCAAAAGATAACGGATGATGAAGTTGTTGAGCAAAAAATCATAATTTCGGAAATTACAAATCAGAATGAGGATTTAGTTATTTCAAATCTTGAAACCGTTAATCAAATCGATTCTGTAGTGCATGATGAAGTAATCCCGCTGATTGATTTGACTAGCAATTCAGAACAAGAATAAGGCTTTTTGACTAATGATAATTACGCGTCGCGTTGATAAAGGGGTGACTTTTGGGATGGAATGGTCGAAATGGCATCAAAGAAGAAATCCGATGGTAGTGGAATACAGCAAGCAGCTGGTTTGATTAGATATTTCGATGAAGAATCTGAGCATGCCTGGAAGATTACTCCAATGCAAGTTTATTCAGCGTGTATAATTATTGGCGTCTTCTTTTACCTTGTCAACCAAGGTGTTGTAAGCGCTATTTGGAATCTATTCTGATTCTAATTACAACGGTTTAATCATTATAATTTTATTTTCAATAGTTGCCATTTTTTGTGCAACTTGCATAGCGGTATTAAGATTCTCAGTTGCCCCTAGTGTTCTTTCACCTTCAGAGTCATGGATAATTAGACGATGAGTCAAATTAGTTAGAACTCCCTGTTCAATTCTTTCAAAGACCCAATGTTCGTCTTCGATTCTGATCATTGCTGGAACATCGACTAATGGCCCCATTTGATTGCCTGTATGTGTTGTTCTCGCCTTCAATCCTCTTAAATCTCTAATCGGATTCCAATTTCTTATTCGAACTGGTGCTCTTACTCTTTTTTTCTGCTCTACGCCGTCTCTAAATGCTCTTGTCATTAGGGTCCCATCCCTTGAAGTCTGTGACTTCAAATACAGGGTAGACTAATTACTAATAAGAAGCGCGACTGAAAAGTAGTCAATAATGCCAGTTTCATAGTGTCTCTAATACTTTCATCTGTTTGAGATATATCTCAATACTTTTTGCTGCAAATAGACTCGGTAGCCAACCTAAAATAATGAATGTCATCAATGGCCATTCAGTAAAAATTGAAAATGATAGAATTAATATCATCAACCCAACTAATGGAAATAATACTTTAATCAAAGATGGCGATAAGACATCGGTTTCAATTACCCATGGATGAACAATACTAATTGGCAATAATAGCAGGCATGCTGGAACAATAAAAATTGCATATGGTGTGAAGATAAAAATTATGCTTGGACCAAAGATTAGGACCATTCTAATCCACCATAACTCTGGTCTTGCTGCACTGTCAAAACCGAAATTTGGAAGTATTAACGAAGCAGAAATAAGGCCAAGCATGCCGACAACAAGCCAACTTGACTCAAGAAGATACCCATTTCCGTCATTGAATGGTTCATGATTGGCCAGAAAAAGACAAGTAATAACGAATAAAATAAACACACTAATTGATAATTGGAAAGTTAAAGAATTACTTCGGCCATCTCCATGTTGCAAAAACGATTCATTCAGTTTGCTAGGAATTGTTACAAATATCAATCCGAAAGATTGTAAGATGAAAAATAGAATCATCATAAACTCCCCATTTTGTGAAATATTCATCCACCATGAGTCAGTAGATTGAACTGAATTTGATAAAGCATAAATTAAACATGGTAGAATCAAATACATCTTCAATTTAGTTCTTCTAACTAATATGTCTAGACCTTCATTTGAATGTGCAATCGTTGTGATTGCAAATAATTCACTATTTACAAGTATCAATAGTGCAGTCAAGATAACCACTGAAATTGAATAATCTCCATACTTAGAAAGCGTGGTTTGAAGTGGAAATGAAGATGGTTCATAATACGAAGATTCGGGGAAAAATATCCAAAATGATACGAGAACTGAAAAGGAAATATAAGTCATAATTCTGTGTTGAACAGTCATTCTAAGTTCATAAGAGGAGGTAGAAATACTTGGTAACTTATGACTTAGTAAAGCAAATAATAATAATGAAAACATTACTATTTCAGGCGCTCCGTCACCTGTTACTAGCAACCTTAAATCAGCATATTGAAACTCTCCAGAACCAAGTCTTTGGGAGATTTCTAAATAAGAAACATCTCTCTGGAAAATTGCTTTTACTCTATCCAAAATCATGAAGCCGACTAAAACTAATGGCCCGAAGCGATGAGAATAAAAGCCGAATTTACCTAATTGAGGAGGTAATTTTTCCAGATACATTTCTATTTTCCTTGGAATTAGCCATGTTGATAAAATAATCAGTAAAACTGGGAAAATCAACGGCGACTCATCTCCCAGCATATTGTATTCTAAGGGGTGAAAGCCCTTGAGCATGGCGGAAGCAAGATAGACAAGATAGCGAACCGATAGTCATGGCCTCAGCAGGTTGGCAAGAAGAAGACCTCGGTGAGGTCTCAAAAAATTCTTGTTTGGCTAAACTCGCTTTGGAATTAGGAATGGATCTCGATTCATGGTTAACATGTGCAACTACGCCTCTCAATGAAACCTTAAGATTAACAGTTTCAAGAAATGATAAAGATTGGACTATTTCTAAAATCAAAGAAATGGGCGGAATACCAATTTCTTGGATGCCTGATCAAACTGCTTGGCAGATGCCATTTTATCGAGGTAAAGTTTCTGAGGGATATGATAAAAGAATCCTAACAATTCTTCACGATTCAGGAAGAATAACTAGACAGGAAGCCGCAAGTATGCTACCAGTACAATTATTGAATCCTCAAAATGGAGAAATGATTCTAGATATGTGTGCTGCCCCAGGTTCAAAGACCACTCAACTAGCCGAGAAAATCGCTCCTGAAGGTTTTGTGATTGCCAATGAACCTGTATCTGGAAGGGCGAATATGTTAATCTCAAACAGGGCAAGACTTGCATTACCTAATGTGTTAGTCAACCAACAAGATGGAAGACATATTGGAAGAATTCCTCCTCCAGGCTTTGATGCAGTTGTTGCCGATGTACCGTGTACAGGAACTGCAACGACTAGAAAAAATATCAAAATTTGGAAAAATTGGAAACCAAAGGCTAGTCGCGGTTTGTTCGATTTACAGGTTTCAATTGCAGTTAGGGGTGCTAAATTACTAACACCGGGTGGGAAATTGGTTTATTCAACATGCAGCATAGACCCGTGCGAAAATGAAGCTGTGATTGCTGAAATTTTACGTCAATGCCCATGGTTAGAATTAATTGAAATAGATGAAAAATTAGTAGATGGTTTGGTATTAAATCCAGGATTGAATGAATGGAATATTCTAGATCAAGAAGGGGAAAGATGTGAAATCAAAAATGAATTGCCTAAACTTCCTAATCTTAAATTACAACATTTATGCTATAGAGATAGAAAAAAGATAACAGAGGAACTTGATGAGGAATTAGAAGCAAAGATTTCTCAAAACCTAAATCTATGTCGTAGATTAAATCACCAAGATAATAATACTGGAGGGTTTTTTGTTGCTATTCTTAGACATGTTTCTGAAGCAACCCCTGAAGGAATTGCAAAGGCATTCATTCCAAAAAGAAAACCATTAGCTAACTCTTCATGGACGCCTAAACTAATGGATAAGCCGAAAACAAATCGACATTCGGTTTTTCTAGCAGAGCAAGAAGTTATTGAAAATATATCTTCTAGATATGGAATTGATTCCAAAAAATGGTCTTGGTGGAGTAGAGGTAAAAGGCTGAATATATCTTCAAAATCAGTTACTGATAGATTGTTTAACAAAGTCTGTCCAAATAAAAAAGGCGATTTATGGCCAGAGGGGACTTTCCATCCATTGAAATTGATACATGTTGGAATGCCTACCTTTGTTAAAAATAAAGGAACTTGGAGAACTAGACAAGAAGCAATCCCTGCTCTTGAACACGATATTGAAGAGACTGTCGAAGTGGAACAAGAAATTATCATAAAAATGCTTGAAGGATGGGTCCCCACAGTGGATGAGTTTTTAGAAATTCAAGAAATTGATCATTTAGAAGATGGTCCATTACTACTAAAATGTCAAATTCAAAATTCAGATGCTATTATTTCGGCATGGTCTGGTGTAAGAATTAGTTTGATGATTAATACGCTTGAAAGAGATATTCTTAGAGCAAAATTAGGATTAGAATTTGAAAAAACCGAGGTGGTTTAATGCGTAGGTTAGTATTAATGATGGTTTTAATAATCTTTTTTTCACCATCGATTAATGCAGATGAAGGTGGCTATACAGCGCAATTCCGGTTTGATATACCTAATCCTGAACCTGTTTCAACCATCTTTGAAGAATGTTTCATTGAACTAGATTTATCTGATAATTGTTCTCATGATAGTGACTCTATAACATTATCATGGTGGTTATGGAGTGATCAAACCAACTCTGATTGGCCAGATGATGATGCTAAATCACGCTCTGGAATCTATAATTTATCGTCAAATAGTGATTTTGAATCGGTTTCTTTCTTCAACCAATATGAATCTAAAACCAATGCAATTGAGAATTATTCAAAAATCGATTCAAGTATGCCTATTATTGATTTAGCAGGCGATATAATCATTGTTGAGGGAGAAACTGGTCCTTGGTATATTAGAATGCCAATAGAAATGACCCCTACACAAAATCTTACTGATGATACTTTACTTTACATTTTTTTGAGTAAACAAAATGCTATCGACATGCATGGCAGAGTGAGTACTAATTTGATTTATGACATGAAGCCTGAAGTTGGCTTTGGAATTAAAGCCAACAATACTACAAGTGCTGAATGGATAATCAGTTCAGAACATCTATATGCGGCTGGGATTGATTTTGAAGAGGACCCGTATGGTTGGCAAATTACAATGGCCTTCTTTGGTTCTATTGAATCTGATAATTCATCCGAACAATTACTTTCAATGCACCATTTCGATTTACCATTTAAATCTCAAAATATTGATTCTACAGCATTATACTTGCCAATTTTGATTTTTGTACTATTAGCAATTATTTGCTTTGGATTGGTCTCTCAGTCATATCGAAATGAGAAGGGGATGCCAAAGATTTCTGCAGGATGGAAAGACGATGTAACGCTGATTATTGATGTTCAATCTTTCCAAAAAAGAGTTGAAGTTAAGTCTGTGAAGATTGAGGCGCCGTGGAAGATGAGGAATAATCCGAAGAGTAGATTTATTGAGCCAAATCAATTAGTGAATATAGAGATAAAAGTGAAACAGAAACTACCAGATAATTGTAACATAGGCATCCAATTAGAGGTTGATGAGTTGGGGTCTTGGACTCAATATCTTGCACTAAATAGTCCAACTGTTGAAAAATGATTGATACGAAGTGTTGAAGATATAGAGGAGTTACCGAATAGTGGTGCTGATATGACTTTGGATAGTACTGACCGTGCAATTCTACGAGCTTTACTAGAGGATTCTCGGGCTAGCCAAAGGGAGTTATCTAGAATTGTTGGAGTCGCCCAAGGAACAATCACCAATCGTCTCAAAAAACTAGAATCACAAAATATTATCCAAGGTTATTCTGTAGTTCTAGATCCTGAAAGTGTCGGGTGGAGCATGACAATAATGGCAGGATTGAGGATTGCAAAGGGCAAAATGATTAATGTTCAGCAAAAAATTGCTGCTGATCCAAGAGTATTCTCTGTATATGATGTAACTGGGGATTGGGATTCAATGGTCTTGGCTAGGGTGAGGGACCGTGCCGACCTTGACGACTTAACAAAAACTGTATTTACACTCGAAGGAGTTACTCGTTCTTTTACACATGTGGTTCTAAACACAGTCAAGGAAGACGGTTTTGCTAAGCCAGCTCCAGACAAGAACAATGAAGAATAAGACATTTGAATGATGGGTGTTAGCCTATGTCATGTCTTCTAGACTTAATGTCACATTTTTCATTGCCTTGGCCCTTCAAATGTTGATGATTGGGGCTACAGCAGCACCGCTAGCTGATGGGTTAAACCCGATGGGTGATTATTCTAAAATGGACAATGCACTGAGAGACTCATTATCTTCTTCTTCTGAAGATGAGATTGTTCCAGTTATTTTCCAACTTAACTCCGAAGTCTTGGAAGAGGATTTGTCTACTCTAGAAAATTATGGTGCCACTATTTTAGGGGACGCTCCTTTGGTTGATGGAGGACTTATTGAAGCAAGTATTAGAGACATACGAGTTATTTCAACTTGGGATAGAGTCGAATATCTAGAATTAGATAGGCCTCTAGACTTTTTCTATCTCCCTCAAGAATGGGGTGGAGAGATTAAAACCGACCCTGGGATAATGATGCATGAAACTACTCACGTGGTTAAGGCAACAGATGCTTGGGATAGAGTGATTATTTCTCCAACTGGAGAGATTGAATATGAAGTCGATCAGAAATTTACTGAGTGGGATGGTGATGGTACAGCAATTGTTGACCTTGATACTGGAGTTGATGCTGGACATCCTGATTTTGACTATCTTGAGCCTTGGACTGGTGATAAGGTAATTTATTCAGCCAAATGGGATGGTGTTTGGACAGAGACAACAAATTCCGATACCTCGTCAGGACACGGTACACACGTTGGTGGAACTATTGCTGGCAATGGTGATGCTTCTGCCGGAAGAAGAGCAGGTGTAGCCAAAGGTGCTCAAATGGTAGCGCTAGGAACTGGTGACGGAGCATCTATTTTTGCTGCTGAACAAGGACTTGAATGGACCTATACTCATTCTATACCAGGACAAAATCAATTTCACATTAGAGTAGTTTCTAATTCGTGGGGCACCGATGGTGATTATGATCCAAACGGAGTAATTGCTCAATTAACTGATAGACTGACATATGAAAATGGCGTTGCTGTTATTTTTGCCGCATCGAACTCTGGTGGCAATGGTGGGGAATGTTCTAGTGGGTTGAAAACCAATGTATATGCAAATACTCCTTCAGCAATTTCAGTTGCTGCTCTAACCCATGATGGTACTGCAGTAACCTCTTTCTCCTCTCGCGGTTGTATGAATCAACAACATACTTGGCCGGATGTTGGTGCACCAGGTCGCGATATTTGGGCTACCGCTCCTCGAGGAACTGCAATTGATGCTACAACTAAACTTCAAGGTGATCTGTACTATATGTCAATTTCAGGAACCTCAATGGCTACCCCTCACGTGGGTGGAATGGCTGGATTGATTCTAGATATTGCACCATCTCTTGGAGTTGCAGATTATCATAGAGACGATCATGACTTTGGTGATAGTTTAGTTGGAGGAGAAGGCACAGCTGCATATGGTCAATATGAGAATTGGGATAATGAGAACTTTAGTAGAGTTCATGAATTAGAATTAATCTTAGAACTTACTGCTGATTATGAAGGCATGGCAAATTCTTGTGAAGATGGAAATGCTGATGATGCCTGTAGCGATATCCCTGAACAGTGTTATTTGAGCGACACTGGACAATGTCATGATTGGAGAATAGGACATGGATTAACCAATGTTGATGCCGCAGTAGCACTAGCAAGAACTCTCGAATTGATGAGAGATCAAGACGGAAATGGAATAGTTGATCATCCAGAATACAATGTTTGGGATGCATGGGAAATCTATGAAAATATGATGGTCGAGAAAACCATCACATTGGATACCGATCGTGTAAAGCACTCTTGGAAAGGTGATTGGAACCACTTTAACAACGGTGATGTTGGAGCACTATACTACACTGAAGACTCGCACTATGTTTGGATTCCTAATGGAACTACCAGATTAGAAGCAATGTTCACTGCCACTGAATTTGAATTAGATTCACTACAAGCAGGCTCTATTCAATTAGAAATCGATTTAGGAGAAGATGGAAGTAATGACCAAGGTCAAGGAAACAGAATTGCAGATACTTGGTACTATGATTTGGATGTAGACCCTTCTCATTGGGGTACATGGACTCATTTTGATGTTTCAGGACAGGCTATGACAATACTAGGTATTGTTGAAGATCAAGAATTCTTTGAATCGCGAATCCCATATACCGTTGATGTCATTTTAACAATCAACCTAGATTCTCCAATTGATATTTCATTTGAGCAAAGACCGGACTTTTATTCTGATTTAGATCCTACAACACCATCAGATGAATATGATTCTTCAATGGATGGAATGCTTACATTCACTAGAAATGTCTATGACCAACAATCCATAGTTAGCATGATTACTCCAAAATCAACTAATGAAGATTCTAATTCTGAAGGATTTTTCTCAGCATTAGGAAATTTATTCGCTGAACATGGGTTAATTATGACAATGTTTAGTTTGATTATTCTTCTTTCGGCTGCTGGTATTGGCTATGTTATTCGTTCTTCTAAGGAAATAAGCGATGAGAAGAATTTTGAAGTTAGTCTAGAAGCTGAATTAATCGATGAAGATTGATTATTCCTCTTCACATTTTATCATTGCTTGAAGGAACTTACCTGCGCCAAAAGAAACTCCTCCCTGAGGTTTCCATCCTTTAGAAATAAAATTTGAGACCTTGGCAATTAATCCTGATTCTTTATCTAAAATATTCCAATTCATTAGACCATGGTCGACTGGCTGTAAGGCTTCATCTGAGAGAATTGTATATTTCATGATTCAAGAATAATTCGACAATGTATAAAGAAAGTTATATTTCTGAATCAATTCTTTGTTGAGCTAATTCAATATAATCCGAATTTATATCATATCCAATGAAATTCCTACCAGTTTGCTTTGCAGCACAAGCAGTAGACCCAGAGCCTATGAATGGGTCCAAAACAACATCTCCTTTGAATGAATAAAATTCAATACATCTACGAGGTAATTCATTAGGAAATGGTGCCGGATGGCCTATTCTTTTTGCTGAGGCTGTTGGGAAACGCCAAATCGATTTTGTCAAATCGATGAATTCCTGTTTTTCAATAGTATCTTCACGTCCTTCAGATCTTTCTTGCTTTGTTCTATCCAATTTGAAAGAGCCTTTTGAATAAATCAAAATATATTCATGTACATCTCTAAGACAGGGATTAGATGCTGACTTGAATGAACCCCAAGCGGTACTAGAACCTGCTGAGGCGGATTTATCCCATATCACTTCTCCACGCATTAAAAATCCAATTTCAAGCATAATCATATTTACATAACTAGTTAGTGGAATATACGGTTTTCTTCCTACATTTGCAATATTGATTATCGCTCTTCCACCTGGCACTAATACTCTATATGTTTCCTTGAAAACACCCCTCAATAAATCTAGATATTGTTGTAAACTAAGGTCTTCATCATACTCTTTAGTAACATTATATGGTGGTGAGGTAACCATGAGATGAACGCTATTTGGTGGAATCATACTCATATCTCTAGAATCTCCACAGATTAGACTATCTTTTAGAAATTCAGGAAATTCTTGTGGGTCTCCAACATCTGATTCTCTAGGAATCCCTCTATACATATTGGTGTCATAATATTTTGAGGAGTCATGCCCTTCTCGTTTTGAAACTCCAAAACTAGAAGTCTCGGTAGAGACTGCTTTTTTTGAGCCTCTATTTGCTGACATAGACTCATCTG
>CAXFAS010000038.1:0-13195 GCA_964001175.1 uncultured euryarchaeote | reverse complement strand
CTAAAATTCCGTGTCAAGGAATGTGTTGGGCAAGATGCATTAACTACATTCATAGGTCACCACCACCAAACTGACCATACCAGAAGACAAATTAGGAGATACCGTGGAAAAATCGACGATGTTGTTGATGTAGTTACAACTGACGGTTTCCTAGTTCGTTTGAAGCCTTTGACAATTACTCAGAAGCGTGTTCAAACATCAGTAAAACAAGTCATGCGTTCTAAGACTCGTGAAGTTTTGATTGGATTTGCATCTAAAAATACATATTCAAAACTACAACAAGCTATTCTTGGAGGAGAACTTGAAGAAGATATTCGTAAGGCAATTAAGCCAATTTATCCGATTCGTTCTGTTTCTATTAGAAAGAGTCAACTTCTACAAGAGGGTGTAGTAGTAGAGAAAGGACCTACTCTTGATGAAATCCATGCTGAAGAGGCAAGACAGGAATCTGAACTTAAGGCTAAGAAGGCAGCAGCAATTGCTGCAGCAATGGAAGAAGAAGAAGATGATTCTCCATCAATTCTTGACGCAGCTGAGGCTTTAGAGCCTGAGTCAGAAAAGTCTGACTCACCTTCTGAGGATTTAGAATCGAAAGCAGAAGATACTGTTGAAGAGGAATCATCCGAGGATTCACCTGATTATGGTTCAATGACTGTTGCTGAATTGAAAGAATTACTGAAGGCTGCTGGAAAACCAGTTTCAGGCAAGAAAGCAGATCTAATTGATAGATTAAACTCTTGAATTGATTCGATTGAGGATTTTTAATCCGTAGGTTTGACAAGTGATTACTAGGTCGCGTTATTATGCAACGTCTAGGAGTTATAGGTGGAACCGGTTTAATTAAGATGTCATTGAGTAATGAGATGGCTAGTTCTGGCTTGTCCTTAATTCGTAATGACGATGTCAATGTCGAAACTAAATGGGGTGAAGTTCCTCTAAAATGTATGAGTTTCAAGAAAGGTGATGAGAATAGAGAATTGATATTTTTACAAAGACATCACAATGGGAATATGAGTAATAAACCACCTCATAAGATAAACCACAAAGCGAATATCATGGCCCTCAAAGATTCTGGATGTGAAGCAATTTTAGCGGTTTGTTCTGTCGGAGCAATCTCCTCTGAATTACCTCCGGGGAAAGTAGTTTTAGCGAATCAATATATTGATTTCACTGGCGTTGAAAGTACTTTCCACGATGAAGAAGCAGTTTTTACTTCGGTTACAGAGCCATTTTCTAGCATTATAAATTCCAAACTGGAGAAAACACTTCGGAATTCACAAAACCTAGATTCTGCTGAGAATTTATTTTACACTTATTGGATCGCTCATGGCCCACATTTTGAAACTCGCGCTGAGATTGATGCAATAGAGAAATTAGGTGGACATATGGTTGGAATGACTATGCCCAGAGAGGCAAAACTTGCTTGTGAACTCGAAATACCATATGTTGCAGTTTGTATTTCTTCGAACTGGGCAGCAGGTAGAGAACCAGGTGATTCAAGTGCAGCACTTAATCATAAAATGGTTTCATCTACAGCAAATAATAAACTGGGACCTGTTTGGGATTGTTTAATTGAACTTCTAAATTAATATCAAAAGTTCTATCTCCCTCCGAGTAGAGTGAATTTTATGGAAGGACTTAGTGTTGCAGAGTGGATGGATTTTGATGCAAATAATGAATGGGAAGAAATGATGAAAAAAGTTGCATCATTTCACGATAAGCATGATTTTGAATCCAAGAATGGCCATGATATGGGCTACAGAATAGCATTGACTGTTGAAGAGTTAGGTGAACTGTCCGCTGCAGTAACAAAAGGAAAACCGCTTTCCGAATGTGCGGAAGAAATGGCAGACATTCTAATCCTGCTAATGGGGCACTCCTTGGCAATGAAAATAGATCTAAAGAAAGCATTTGAAAATAAATTTGCTAAAATAATGAAAAGAGAGGCTCTTACTGGTCGTTTAGGAATACGTGTTACTGAGTATAAGCCAGATATCAACGAATGAAATGTTGAAAAGTCATATCAAATTCATCTTTTTCACCTGCAGAGGCATGTCTTTCTGAAATCATATGGAATCCTAGATTATCGATTTCAGGAACATAAGTATCGGCATTTTCAATTTTAGTATTTATTAATGTACGATGTAGTTCTTTAACATCATCGATAAATAAATTATAAATTTCTCCACCGCCGATAATAAAAACATCTTGTTCCTTAGATAGTGAAATAACTTCTTCATAACTCAATATTTCAATATCATCTCGAGTACTTCGACTCATTACAATATTTCTTCTTCCTGGCAATTTACCCGGTAAACTTTCCCAAGTTTTCCTACCCATGACAATAGTTCCACCTAAGGTAATTCTCTTGAAATGCTGGAGGTCAGTTGATTGCCTCCAAGGCAAATCACCGTCTTTACCTATTGCGCCATTTAGGTCACAAGCATAAATGAAAATTAACATATTACCAACTCAAATTGCTATTGGTGCTGAGATGTGTGGGTGATGTTGGTATCCTTCAACCTCAAAATCCTCGAATTTGAAATCATCAATACTCTTTACTTCAGGGTTTAGATTTAATTTCGGTAGTGGCAGAGGGTCTCTGCTAACTTGTAACTTTGCTTGCTCCAGATGGTTTGTGTACAAGTGAGCATCTCCTAAAGTATGAACAAATGTCCCAGGTTTAAGATTACAAATTTGAGCGATCATGTGAGTCAAAATTGCGTAAGATGCAATATTGAAAGGAACACCAAGGAATACATCTGCACTTCTTTGATACAATTGACAATTTAATTTACCATTTGCTACATGGAATTGGAAAAAAGCATGGCATGGCATTAATGCCATTTCTTCCAACTCCCCTACATTCCATGCCGAGACTATAATTCTTCGACTATTGGGATTATTATTAATCATATCAATTGCTTGATTGATTTGATCGATAGCCTTTCCATCTTTAGTCTCCCAATCTCTCCACTGTTTTCCATATACTGGGCCCAAATCTCCATTTTCATCGGCCCATTCGTTCCATATTCGAACACCATTTTCTTGCAGATATTTGACATTGGTATCTCCATTCAAGAACCAAAGTAATTCATGGATAATTGATTTTAGATGTAGTTTTTTTGTGGTCACCATTGGGAAGCCTTTTGATAGGTCAAATCTCATCTGATAACCAAATACAGAAAGGGTGCCTGTACCAGTCCTATCCCCCTTTTCTTCTCCATTCTCTAGGATATGATTGATTAGTTTGAGATACTCATCCATTGTTTCACCATTACTATGTTGAAATAGGCAGCACTTGATGGTTATCTTTGACTTTCTGTGACAAGAATACCGTGTCATATTCTTCTTCTGGGGCTTCTAGATATCTAGATACAAGATTTTTAGGTATTTCATTTAGAACTGGGGAAATAAATTGGATGATAGATTCGATTGTTAGCATTTTGCAAACATAGAGATATCTAGAAAGCTTCCCGAGTTCAATCAGTGCTTCTCTAAACATTTCTTCTTCCGAATAATTTCTGCATATCCCTAAATGCTCAAAGTCCTCAAATCCAATATTAGTATCTCTCAAACCTTCAATTTCACAAGTCTCTTTGAAGTATCCGATTGATTTTTCCTCTAATGTTTCCGGAGTATGCTCCATAGGCCAACCAGAATTGCCAAGTAGGATAATTGAAATTATTGCATCAGTAGATGGTATTTCCTCATTAACACCGAAATCAGTTAAAACACAAACATTACGCATACTCATTTGAACGGAAAGATGGAAATTTTCTTGGCAGATTTTATTTAATATACAATTAAAAATATCTATTTGAATTTCTGGTGAACCATCATTAGATCTAATAAATGGACGAGTACTTGAGACTTCAAGTTTCCAATTTGACGATTTACAAATAATTTCGTAAAGAAGGTCTAAACCTCTAAGTTCAGCAGATAATTTTTTCTCATCAAAATCATCCTTGATTTCTAAGATGCCAACTGGAGTGTATACGCTACGCACGAGAATATCTATTTCCTACTGTATATTAACTATGGAGCGCCAAGTTCAGCAATAGAGTTCATAATCTGGTCAGTAAATTTTCTATAGAGCAGAGCAAGTCTAGACTTTATTTCATGCTTTTCCAATGTTTTCAAAATGGTCAAATCTTCTATTGTAGTGTTGCCACCGTTTGGATCAGAAAGCCATTCAATCCAACTTATTCCTTTTCCAAAATTGATATTGATAGGTTTCCATATCCTGGGTAATTTATGTTTTTTAGGCTCCATCATGTCACGACTTCCAATCAAAGCAATTGGAATTACAACAGCGTTTGGGTATGATGCAGAAAGTCTTGCAATTCCTGTTTTTCCTGGTAATAAAAATGGTTTTTCAGTTCGTCTAGAACGTGTTCCTTCAGGAAAAATCCCTAGCGCATTGTTAGATGATAAAACATCAGCTGCAGCAGAAAGGGCTTGATCGCCACCAGCCTCTCTATGTGTTTCAATTTGGCCAGTCATTTTCATAAATTGCCGTAGCCAAAAATTCTTGAAATGACCATCTTTTGCTAAATAATTAACTTTTCTTCTTGATGTAGAAATAACAAGTACGGGGTCTACATGTGAAAGATGGTTTGCTGCTAGAATTGTAGGTCCTGAGTTTGGAATAAAATTTAGTCCACTACACTTTATCCGCATCAATCCTCTGATGAGGGGAGAAAAAATGAATCGAAGAAAAGAATATCCAGGGGTGCGAGGTATTTTGCCATTTAATGGCTTGATGTACCAATGTTCTCTCAAATCATCCCATGCCGATTCCAACTCATTTAGATTCGACATATTACATTGCGTGAATCTATATGTTTTCATGGTTACCTAATTTTTTATAATTAAACCTTAATTTAGATGGTTATGAGATTTAGTGGAATACCAAATTTGAAATTATAACTGTAAAAGGGGGTGTTATGAGCGAACGCATTTCTACCGGTGGAGCGCGTTTTATCAGCCTTTTCATAATTTTTTTACTCTGTTCAATAATTTACTCTCCAAAAGTTCTTGCAGAATCAAAATGGGAAGAGGATGGTTGGTTGAAAACCTCTCTTGCCCAGGAGAGATTGAACAATGGTGATGAATTTGGATGTTATGGTATGCAAGGATTATCTTGGCAATCAGACCCTGGAGCAGTAGCATTAGAATGTAGGGAGTATATCGAAGATCGCTTGATTGCAAATAAATGGGGCGATAATCCAATTTCAACATTCACCCCAGATAGCCTATCTCAAACTCAGCATGAACAAGTTTCTAAACAAGGATTCATGGTTCATGGTGATAACACTGGTACACAAACCTCGGCATGGCATTCTGCCAGCGATAAACCATTAGATATGTGGGATTGGTACAACCTCGGAAGAAGAGGTGGAAGTTTAGAACAAATTATTGGTTCGAAAGAACAAGTTGAAACTGCAGTTAATGAAGGGGGGTTGGTAAATCTTTACTGGATCGGAAGGGTCGATGAGGCAACTATTAGACATGACAAAGATATTGAAGAATATATCAGCGAGGATGCAGATGCATGGCTAACTACTTGGGGTCAAGCATGGTCTTATTGGGCAACGACACGATGCTATCAAATCGACCACAGCATTTCTCCGATTGAAGGAAATTATGTTTTATCTTTCGAGTCACTAATAACTGAAGAGTGTACAAATTTAATTCCTGAGAGATGGAATGTCCCAGTAACTTGGATTATCGACATTAATCAAGCAGAGGTTTCGTCAGTTATTTCTGAAACAGGGATTTTTGAGGATTTATCTGACCACAGGCATACTAAAGAAGGTTATACGCATGTTGAAGGACAATATTTACATCTAAGCGTAACTAATGGTAATAGGGTAAATATTAGCATTAGTCAAAGTGAATATGATATTCTTGAGATTTCTGAGTTTTGGAATAATCACAGTGCAGCAATAACAATTGCTGCTCATGAAACTACAGACTTATTCAAATGGTCGAAAAGATTTGTTGATCAAGATGACTTGGTATTCACTTGGTTAGTACAACCAAGGCCTGTTGATGGAGATTCAAATTGGATTCCATATGTAGCTTTTTCAGTCGGAGTTGGCGTTATAATTACAATGCTCCTAGTACTAAAGAGAGAAGGATTAGGGCCACTCGCTAAGAAAGTTGATTGATCAATTTTAAAAATATCTGATAAAGACATTTTTTGATGAATAATAAGCGAAGCCTTCATGTTTGATTGGTTCACCCACGATTTGAGGCTATGTTATGGATGGAGGTGGAGTGAAGATTGACCCTTGGAGTAGTAACCAATCAACCGATTACTCTAGAATCATTGACCAGTTTGGATTATCCTCAATGGATTTAGTAAAAATGAATAATCCTTCTAAACTTCATAGAAGAGGAATTGTGTTTGCGCATAGAGATTTAGATGTCGTACTAGATGCAAAAAATAGCGGTGATAAATTCGGAGTACTCACTGGTTTAATGCCAAGTGGAAAGATGCATCTTGGCCATTCTATGGTAATAGAGCAAGTAAAGTGGTTTCAGAGTCAAGGTGGAGATGTAACTATTGCTGTTGCAGATTTAGAAAGTCAAGCAACTCGAGGAGTTTCTTTAGAAAAAGGAAGAGAAATTGCTCTGAGTGAATATATTTCTAATTATGCGGCTTTGGGATTAGATCCTGAAAAAACCCATGTTTATTTTCAGTCTCGCAGACCAATAGTTCAAAGACTTGGTTTCCAATTAGGAAAAAGAACTAATTTGAATGAGTTTGAATCAATCTATGGATTCTCAGGAGATACCAATTTAGCCCATTTACAAGCTCCAATGGTGCAAGTAGGTGACATTTTACATCCCCAAACTGAAGAATATGGAGGTCTTAGGCCGATAGTTGTTCCAGTTGGCGTAGATCAAGATCCACATCTAAGATTAACGAGAGGTTTGGCAGCTAAAACGAACTGGTTCAATGTTAATGATGGCAAAAAGTCTGGTGTAGTAATTGGATTATCAATTCAAGAAGATAATGCTGAGATTCTAGGTCAGCAACCTAATGGTAGAATAGATAAACAGAAATTAAATTCGATTTTTGATGGAATAGTATCTTGCTTGAATAATATCGGCTACTCAGATATAATTTCTAATCCTAAAAATGGAACTGTAAATATTCCTGGTGCTACTTCTAAGGATAAAATTCAGATTAAAATGAGATTACTAGAATATGAAAGACAGCTTGGGGGTATGGGGCTGTTAGCACCCTCTTCGACTTATCACCATTTTGCGGTTGGACTAACTGGCGATAAAATGAGTAGCAGTAAGCCGAAAACAACTATCTTCTTAGGCGATGATATTGAATCTATAACGAAGAAAATTAAACGAGCATATTCTGGAGGACAATCAACCATCGAAGAGCATAGAAGATTGGGAGGAAATCCTGATGTTGATGTTGCTTATCAGTACATGATGTACTTTTTTGAAGACGATGATGATTTTCTTCAATCAATTAATTCCGATTATAGGGCTGGTAAAATATTGGCTGGTGAAATGAAGCAACTATGTGTTGATAGAGCAGCAGAATGGCTAGAAGAATTAAATGAAAATAGAATTCAAAGCCAACATTTAGTAAAAGAATTTCTTTCATCAGATTCTATTTAATCATCTTTTTGAAAAACAGCCGGTTCAGGACCTACTGGTAATTCTGAAAGTTCTTTTTCAGTTAATTCCCTTTCAATGGCAGCTTTGTCAATTATCATTGAATGCCCATGAGGGTCTAAAAGTACAAGTGTTAGACTTTCACAATCATCTTTCCCCAAATTCACTATTCTATCTCTCATTGATTCCAATTTTGAAATATCTTCACTTTGATTTTCCGAATCATTTTGAAGGTCTAGTAAAACCATATCGATAATTTTCAAGAATCGATTAAGAACTCCTTCGACATTAGAAACATAACCTGTAGAACTAGTTCCTGGGGAAACCTGTAGATCTAATTCTTCGATTTGGACTGTACATGATGAAGAACGAACGACTCTTGACTTCAGGTTTTGTTCATTTTCAATAGTCAACGACCATCCACCTGCTTTCTTTCCCTCTGCCGGTATGAAGTCAGTCTGCCTCCACCCACAACTATGACACATTACAGTAACTTGGGTATGTTCTCCAAAATAAGGAATTTCACTGACATGAGCAATCATATTGACTTCGCCGGTTTTGAAACAAACAGGACATGGAATGTCTACTTTTTGCTCTTCAATCATATTCTTCGCCTGCCAAGTTCTTCTGCACTTGCGGCAAATGCTTCCATTTCAACGCCCCGTACACCTCGACAACCTGGGGGCAGTAGCATTAGTCTTGTGTCAGTAATTTGAATAATTTGGCCTCCAAGGTCGCCTTCAATGAATGTATGCAACTGGTTTACTGCTGAAGAAAACTCCACCTCTCTTTTGATTAGACGATTCATTTCTACAATACTTGCATGCCCTTCTGCTAACCAATCAAGTAGTGTAGAGCAACCAGTTATATCATTAAGAACTGCTCTGTGAACAACCATTCCTGAACTACTGTCCTTGATAGGTGGATTTGGATACATTTTTTCTAAATCATGATAAACAAGACCAGTTGGGGCAGCGGATTTTTCCTTTAGTTGTCTCATACTTGGCATTTCAAAAGTGTTTAATCCTTCTGTATCGTCCACACTGTCAGTTTGTGTTTCCTTTCGCATTATCTTATCTGCTTTAGCTAAACTATCCAAGTCTGGCATTGATGGAACATTATTTCCAGTGAAGGAATCTAGAGAAGATTGTGCATCGTCTTTATCTGCACTCCTCTTCTTCCTCATGTACGATGCTAATCGTAATGGTTGAATAATGCTAGCCTTGAAAATTGATTAATTGGTATATTTTTGTTATACTAGTCTCAGTTCCAATTAGTGAAGTTGAAATAGAATCGAGGGTAGGGCAAATCGCGCCAATGTTCAATAGGTGTCGATTACAGCGAGTTGATATGATGAATCCAGAAGCTAACGTTTTGAAGACCGGGACAAGTACAGTAGGTATTACCTTCAAGGGTGGAGTTGTTGTAGGTGCAGACCATAGAGCAACCATGGGCCATTTCATAGCCAACAAGAGCGTTCAAAAGTTATTCAAAATCGGTAATAATCTAGCACTTACAACAGCAGGATTGGTTGGACACGCTCAATCTCTATCTAGAACCTTAACTGCTGAAGTCGCTCTTTTCGAGTTGAGAAGACAACAATCCATGACAGTAAAAGGTGCAGCTACACTTACTGCTAACATTCTATCTGGCCGTCCACACTGGGTACAATTACTCATAGTCGGTGTCGATTCAGATGGAGGTCATGTCTACTCAATTGATTCTGCTGGCGGTTCAATTCCAGATGTATATTGTGCTACAGGTTCAGGTTCTCCATACATGTACGGTGTATTAGAAGATGGATTCGAAGAAAATATGTCTGAGACCGAAGCATTGAAACTTGCAGCCCGAGCCCTACATGCATCGGGGCAGCGTGATGCGGCTTCCGGTAACGGAATGGATTTAGCTGTAATTACCGAAAAAGACGGCTATGTTCAAGTCTCTCAAGATCAAATCAAGAAATTGTTATCTTGAATCACTTTCCCTGCAGTTCACTGCACTGTGTCTAGTACACATTGTTGATTGATGCAGGTTCGGAGGTTATAATATGCGCTTTACATTTAAGCAGATAAAAGATGAGATATCCAAGATAGTCCCTAGATCTATAGAATACTCAGTAGAATTGGAAGCAGGAAATATTGCTATTGTTACAACTGAACCTCTAAAGTTTGGCGGGGGAGATGGACTTGTTGGAAAGATAGCCAAGAAGGTTAAAAGAAAGATAAAAATTCGTCCAGATAAGTCAATTGTTAAATCTGAGATTGATGCTAAATCAATCATAGAATCGATAATTCCAGAAGAAGCGGATTTAACCCAAATTTATTTCGATGGATGTTTTTGTGAAGTGATTATTCAGTGTAAAAACCCTGGCGAAGCAGTCGGAAGAAGGGGTGCAAATGTTCAACAGATTCGAGAGCAGACTGGCTGGATTCCGATAGTAGAGAGAACCCCACCAATATTCTCTAAAACAGTTCACGATATTAGAGGGTATAGAAATGTAAATTCGGAAGAACGACGTAAACTACTCAAGGACTTCGGCTTGAATATGCATAGACCAACTCGTCCCGGTCAAGTTTGGGCTAGGGTGACAGCTTTGGGTTCATATCGTGAAGTAGGTCGTGCTTGTCATTTTGTGACAACTAATGAATCAAGAGTCATGATTGATGTTGGAGTGAACATTGCATCTGTTGCTGACCCCATGCCATTTTTTACAGCACCTGAGGCTATGCCATTAGAAAAGATAGATGCTGTAATACTAACTCATTCTCATTTAGATCATGCTGGAATGTTGCCTGTATTATTCAAGTATGGTTATCGAGGACCAGTTTATTGTACTCCTCCTACACGAGACCTTATGCTTTTGTTACAATCTGACTACATTAAAGTTAGTGGCGCTGAAGGTAGAAGTCCTGCTTATGACATGGAAGATATACGTACTTGTATGAAGCATGTAGTCGACGTCAATTGGGGAGAAACCACAGATATTTCTCCTGATATCAAGATGACATTTTCTAATGCAGGCCACATCTTGGGTTCTTCTGCTGTACACTTGCATATCGGTGAAGGAAAACATAATCTCGTTTTTAGCGGCGATCAAAAGTACGAAAAGTCGTGGCTATTTGATGCTGCTAATACTAGATTCCCGAAAGTCGAAACTTTGGTTATTGAATCAACTTATGGAGCTTCTGGTGATTATCAACCATCTCGACAAGAGGCTAATCAAGAGCTACAAGATATTGTGACAAGAACCATTCAGCGAGGTGGGAAAATGATTTGCCCCGTATTCGCAGTTGGTAGAAGTCAAGAAGTAATGATTGCAATTGATGAGTTATTTAGGTCTGGTACAGTAAAACCAGTTCCAGTTTGGCTAGATGGTATGATTCAAGAAGCTACAGCAATTCACTCTTCTCACCCAGAATATCTAACCAGTAGCCTTCGTAAATCTCTTCTTCAAGACGATGGAGAGAACCCATTTACTAGTGAATGGTTTAGACCGGTAAAGGGCCGAGAATTAAGGGAAAGCATCCTAATGGACACCTCACCTTGTATTGTTTTGGCAACCTCCGGTATGCTAAATGGTGGACCAGTAATGGAATACTTCAAGAATTGGGCTCATGAAGAAAGAAATTCACTTTGCTTCGTAGGTTATCAGGCTGAAGGTACTCTTGGTCGAAGATTGCAAAAAGGGTTTGGTGAAGTCCCGATGGTTATTGATGGCAAGACTGAAATCGTTAAAGTTGGTTGCGAAATGGTAACTATCGATGGATTCTCTGGACATTCAGATAGAAGACAACTTCTAGAATTCGTAGATCAATTACACCCTAAGCCGAAAAATATTATCTGTCATCACGGAGATTATCATAAGTGCAATGAGTTGGGTCATACACTTAGAGAGAGGTATAAGTGCAGAACTTATGCTCCTAAAAATCTTGAAACAATTCGACTTTTATAGTCACATTAATGGCAAATCTAGTTCTTTATCTAGAGGGTCGGGGACATTATTTTCAATAATAGGTTGACTAATTTTCTGACCTTGATTAGTAGAACTTTTTTCTAAATTTACAGATGAAGAATAATTTTGTTCTTGGGCCTTAGTCTGTGTCGATAAAATCTTCCACAGTAATATGATTATAGAAGTGGAAAAAATTACAACGAATATAATATTATTAGAACTATTTTCATCCAAAGAGATTACTATTATTGAAATTAATATTAACAGCCCGGTGAACAACAAAATCGCCCTTTGAGAACCTGCGGCCATACACTGCGATGACCATGTTATTCATGAACCTCTTGCGCGTGTCACGACACATGAAGCCGGGAAGAGTGCGTAAATCTTGTCAAGGTTGGTTGATGACAGCTGTCGCCCCATGGGGTGAAAACGCCGAAGACGCGTATGACCAAGGGTTAGTAGAAATGGGCCTTGGTGATACTAGATTGATTGAAGTTAAAGGTGCAATGCTACCATTGAATTTTGAAGCAACAACCCCCCGTCCATTGCCTCTGGGTTCGCTTATTGAATGCCACATAGCAACATCATATGCTTACAATGGTGGAAGTGCCTGTGCAGGTGCTGCTTGGGCATCATGCGTTACACCTGAAGGAGACGAATGTGCAGTCGTTGCAACTATTTCTACTGAACTTGATTACGAAGAAACATCACTTTTACTCAGAAGAAATCTTCAGCGGAGACTTGCAAGTAGAGATTTAGAAGTGATTTCTTTTGATGTCGCTGTAGATGAGGTTACTGCGGGTGCCGATCACCATGGTGTTGCTATGGCTGCGTTAATTTTGCCTAATTCTCTTAACTTTGGTGGGAAAATGTCAACAGGGCCTATTCGTGGAGGATTATCTGTACCCGTTGATAATCAACAGAAACGTGTAGATGTCAAGGCTCCTGCAGCGCCGGCTTTGCGCCCAGGTGGTAGAAGAAGTGGTGGAAATTCAGATTTCAGTTTGTAGGTCAAATTGAAAAACCCTCGAATTGACAGATGCTCATGGCAGAATCCTGGCTTGTTCTCAAATGTCCAGCTTGCAAAAACTGCCATGGTAGGAAAGGTACTGGTCATCTTTGTCCACACTGCGGTCAAAGAATTGCATCAAATACAGAAGTTATTGATACAGCTAAAGATTCTAACGAACTAAGAACAAAGGTTATTCTAGCAAATACTCCTGATGAATTAAGAGACTTACTCGAGTCTAAATTATTAGGAAATCAACCTTTGGTAGACAATGAAATAAGCTCCTATAATTTATTAAAATTAGTCAAAAGTACAGCAGATGACCAGGGCTTTGTCAGTAGAGAAATAGTTCAAAAGAAAATACTTGAAATGGGCAATGGTCTAGAAGTTGATTCCATAATGGAAGAGATTGAGTCTCAGGGTTTGATAATCCGTATTGATTCCGGAATTTGGCAATTTCTTGAGTGAACTTCATAGGTATGAAGTTGTGGCGAAGGACTACGGGCGTATGGGTTAGTTTGGCCTATACTCGGGCGTTTGGGACGCTTGGACCCAAGTTCAAATCTTGGTACGCCCACCAT
>CAXFAS010000037.1:0-13475 GCA_964001175.1 uncultured euryarchaeote | reverse complement strand
AGTGGGCCCGAAGGGACTTGAACCCCTGACCCCCCGGTTATGAGCCGGGTGCTCCAACCAACTAAGCTACAGGCCCGTATGGGAGCCGTAGGAGACCTTACTGTTGAACCTTATCATCAGTCAAACTGCGAAAGCGAAGACTGTCCCGGCTTGATCCAGTCCCTAACGGTAGTTTCAATTTCATCTCTAATCATTTCAGGAACAAAAATTAATGCTCTTTCATTCGGTTGAGAAAGAGATCTAATCATTGAAGAATGGTCTGCAGCATCTCTTCCATCTTCTAAAATAATACCTTGCTCATAAGGCATGTAACCTCTCTTTGAAATTCTAGCATATAGAACGTGTATAGAAGGATCATAGCCCTTAGATTTTACTAAATCTTCCAGGCGTTGCCTAATTATTTCGACCATTTCTGTGGTAAGAGTATCTATTCGAATAGACTTATGAAAATTTTTCCGTGAAAGTAATTTTTCTGCATATAGAGATAGAATTTCATCTTCATGACTCGCCCAATCAGGTAGTGCCACTTTCACATGTGAGTCATTTAACTCAGAATATTCAACAGCAGTCAGATTTTCATTGAGAAGCATGTTTCTTAATCTTCCATCTATCTTTAATTGTCCACTGGTAGCAAGAAGTCTAGCTCTAGAAAGCATCTTGACTAGATAGTTTTGAGTAAGCATATTTACCTTGTGAAAATAAACTTGATTGTACATGTGGTAACGAGTGACAAGATATGCTTCTATCGCAGGTAAGCCCCAATTTTTGACGTAAAAATGTCCATTCTTACCGACTCTAAGCGCCCTAAAAACTCTGGCGATATCAAAACCACCAATCTGAGCACCTGTATTTGCTTGGTCTCTAACCAGATAATCCATTCTATCGACATCTAATTGGGATGAAACTATCTCTTTCATGAATGGTGGAATCTCTACACCATTACACTCGTTTTGTCCATCCATCAAAGCAAATAAGCGATTCAATCGCTGCTCTCCGATAACTTCTCGCAATGCGGAGCCTATTTCTGTATCCTCAGATTCAAGTAGTATCCTACCCCAATGTTCATGGGAATAATATGTAGCAAAAACTTCAGGGGTCTCAAGTAGATGAGAATAAGGTGGATGCCCAATATCATGTAGTAGTGCTGCGAGATGAACTAACTCTGCATCATCCTTTGAGATTGTATCTGGTTGAACTTCGTTGAGTGAAAATGTAAGTTGTTTAGCAAGGTAATAAGCCCCTAATGAATGTGAAAATCTGTTGTGGGTTGCAGCAGGGAAAACATACTCGCATGTAGATAATTGCTGAATTGAGCGAAGCCTTTGAAACTCACGCGTGTCTATTATCTTGGCATGACTACTAGGAACTAGAATATCCTTGTGTATTTCATCACGAATGACCCTGTCACGCATGTCCATCCCGAACAGTGCTTCAGTTCTTCAGTTAAAAAGGACGCGTAAAATTGGCATTTTATTTCTAACACTATATCCAAAATGGCTATGCGTTGAGTTCGATTCGAGCATAACATGGCGGACATGCTGAAGAGTATGATGGACAAAATTACCGATGACAATCCTGAAACACGTGGTCAGAAGTTATGGGTGATGTTTGCATTAGCAATTCTATTGGTTGCTGCTATGAACTATTATGCATTAATTAGAGAGCCTGAGATTATTGCAATGGATGAACTGGTCGAGTTTAATAATGAGGTCGTAAAGGTTGAAGGAAAAATAATCTCTTGGCGTGAAGACCCTTGGAATTCAGGTGATTGGGAAACGCATGTTATAATTACAGATGGCACCGGTGTTGTTGAAGTTAGATGGAGCCGTCCTGCAGAAATACCCCCTATCGGAACCAATGTAGTAATTACTGGGGAAGTAGCGGAATTCCAAGGTAATATATTCATGCGAGCAACTGGTTCAGGAGCGATGGAATGGAGTGAAGATGACCTCCCTGATATTATTGAACTAGCATTGGTTGATGTAGCATTAGATCCTGAAAAATATGAAGATGAAATTATTACATTGACAGGATATATTGGAGAATCGATTCCACCTGATGAGATGTTTGTCACTGCAGATCTTAGAGATCACCCCTCATATGGAAATTCGGAGCATCAAGTAAAACTCAACATTAGGTCTAATGTTGGAGAATGGATTGAATCATCTTCAAAAATACAAGTCACGGGAACCATAGCATATAATCAGCGTGAATTAAATTGGGTCATGTCTGTTCAAGGACCTGAAATATTGGTCGATAGAAACCACCCAGTGGACATCACTCGCCTTGATTGGGGAGCTGAATCAACCTGGAGTTATCAATCGGGTAACTTAGTCAATATTGCAGGATACGTCGAAATAAATGGTGATGACTGGACTTTAAGGGGACCGAGTGGAACAAAGATTTGCCTCAATCCAAGTCCTGAAGACGTAGAAAAATCAACCAATTCATCATGGCATAATACCTTTCATGACTTGCAGGGTAGATTGATGTGGTCTGAATCGGATTCAACATGGTGCGTGGATGCTAATGAAGGAACTCCAAATGGAAATCTTGATGGTAGTGAAACCACTGTAAGCCTATTGGCATTATTATCTGGAAATCCAGTTGGTCTAATCGAAAGTCCAAATGAAAGATATACTCTCTCGGCATTCATAAAATATCCAATCGAGCCTTCTGTAGAAGACGTTAACGGATATTTTGTCGATTCCTCAGGTTATGTTCCAGGTCAAACAACAATAGCTGCAACATTTCCGGCTCAGACATCCACTCAATGGCTAGAGGCGGGACAAGCCATCAGTGCTAACGTTTCAGTTACTTGGGATGATGAAGATATGCGGATTAGACTACTAGTCCACGACTATGTTATGGGTGAAGTTCCTGCTGTGAAAAACCTGCTATGGGACGATGGTGCAACTCAGTGGGGTTATGCACGCAACCAAATGGTCAACTTAGATGGTATGGCGGTTCAAGATGAATCGGGAGATTGGTGGCTCCAACGTGATGGTACAAACCAAAGTATCCAGCTTTCACCATCTAGTGCTAATAGTATAGGTATAGATTCGCTTCACAATGGAACATCGATGACATGGACAGGTAGAATGATGCAAATAGAGGATGTTGATTCAATTTCTTTAGTATTCCAGTTGATTAGTGCTGATGTAAAAGATAGTGATGGTGACGGTTTATCTGATGACTTAGAGTCGAGTTATGGAACAAATCCATTCAGTGCCGATACTGATGGTGACGGTTCAACTGATAGATTTGAAATTGAAGAAGATACGAATCCAAATAGTCCTAATTGAGGTGATTAAATGTTGGAAGCATATTTTGTTGACCTTGGGTGGCTATTATTCGCTCTATTTTTTGGAGTTGGAATGGGCTCTTTAACCGGACTGATACCTGGTTTTCACGTCAACAATGTGGCGCTTATTTTGCTTGCATTATCACCAGTGATGTTAGGTTGGGGCATACCTCTTTCTGCTGTAGCAGCAATTATTGTATCAACAGGTACTGTTCACACTTTCTTGAATTATATTCCGTCTGCCCTACTTGGGGCACCCGATGCTGATCAAGCACTTTCATTACTACCCGGGCATAGAATGTTGCTTTCTGGAAATGCTGCAAGAGGTGTTGCGTGGTCGGCAAGAGGTTCGCAATTGGGGCTTTTCTTATCCTTGCCACTAATTATAGTAGCAAGAATTGCATTTGGTGATGAATTAGGTTGGTATGATTATTTGAGAAATATTGTATTTTTCCTCTTATTATCCATCTCATTTTTGCTTTTAGCTACAGAGACCACACGTCTCGACTGGCCAAAATGGGTAAGAACGCTAACTAAAGATATACTTGGAAGAGATTCTAGATTCGCAGGTTTCCTAACTGCAACAGCATTCTTTTTATTATCTGGATTCTATGGTTGGGCTGTTTTCACACTTCCTGCAAGATCACCTATAGGAATACCCGATGCAAGCCTACTTCTTCCAAGTCTAGCCGGTCTTTTTGGAATTGCCAATTTACTTGATATTTACGCGACTACTTCGCATATTCCACCTCAAAAAGAAGATTGGAGTTTGCCACCAGTTAGACCTTTGATAGTTCCTTGCTTCTGGTCTGGTGTTGCCGGAGCATCCATGGGTGTTTTACCAGGAATGACTGCTTCACAAGCTACAGTTCTTGTTATGGGTGGGCGAAACGTTGCCGCAAAAATACAGGGTAAAGAAGGATATGGCATGGATTGGGAAACTCGAAGGTTGACTGAACTTTCTGATGAAGAGTTACTAGAAATAGCGATGGCTGAAGCAGAAGGCGGAAGTGAAGGCCCTCAAACTAAGCAAGATTTGGAAGTTATTGCGATTCTATCCGCAGTCAATACTGCTGTAACAGTGATGGTTCTTGGGTTCCTATACATCATAGGTCGTTCAAGGTCTGGAGCCACACTTGCGTTGAAGTTGATGTACCCTATTGACACATGGTCTTCAGCAGAGCCGACTGCTGATTTTGTTCGCTTGATTGCAATTACAATCGCTGCAGGAATGATGGCTATGCCGATAATAAAAGTTGTTGGAAAAGGCATGCTAAGACTCCATGCTGCCATTCCTCTTCAACAAATGGTTATGGGTGTTATTCTCTTTGTCACCGCACTAGTATGGTTCACTACAGGATTTGTAGGAATCGGTGTACTAATAATTGGAACAATACTAGGGTTATTACCACCGAGAATAGGTATTAGAAGAAGCCATGGAATGGGTATTATCATAGTTCCAATTATGATTTATACTTTCCATCAAGCTAGTGACGCCTTCGGTTTCCTTTGATTATTTACTAAATTCAAATCAAAAGTGATATGCCCTTTGACTAACCGCCCCTAACTGTAGAGGACTTTTTATGCACCCACGCAAAATATCTTTAGCGCTAGTATTACTAATGTTTATTTCAGCAATAATGCCTTTATTCACCGTTAATGAGGAAATATTAGAATCAACTCAACATACTAAAAAATCCTCTTCTATAGCTTGTTTATCTGATATTTGTCTAAACGAAGCATTACCCAACCCAAACGGAGCAGATAATGCTGCTTGGCCTGGTGGCGAGTGGATCGAAATTTACAATAACGGAACTAATAGTGTTGATGTAAAGGATTGGTACGTTGAGAATAAAGTACAAAAACAAATGATATTTAATTCAACGACAATTGTTGACTATGACCCAAATGATTCAAACTCTTGGACCATTGGACCTAGTGAATATATGGTGATTGCAAGAAATGGTATGCCCAATTCAATGTTCTATATGTCAAATGCAAATGACAATATCACTCTATTTGATTCCTCAGGTACACAACTAGATGTTGCCTCTTGGTCTTTTTCTAGTAGTGCGCCATCTGGAACCAGCTTACAGGAAGACCCTAATGGAGCAACCAATTACTGGGTTACAACCAACAATACCACTCCAGGAGGTGACAACGATGGTGAGGCAACTGGCGGACCTACTATTGTTGATACAGATCTAAAAATCAATGAAGTAATGTCAAATCCTTGGCCTTCAGACGATAGTGATATTTGGCCAGGAGGCGAGTGGGTAGAAATCTTGAACACTGGTACTGAAGCGATTAATCTTTCAGGATGGTATATTGAAGACAATGCTGGGAATAAAGTTTACATGGAACTATCACATTTAATCGACTCCGATTCATCAGTACCTGAATCATTCCATATTGCTGGCGGTCACACACGAATTATAGCAATAAATGGTTCTTCAAATTCCGGAGTATTGAATAATGGTGCTGAGCAATTGTATCTTAAATTACCCAACGGCAGTATTACTCATTCCGTTTCATGGACTGATACAGTTAACGGTTATTCACTTTCATATGATTCTATTAGCCAAAATATGTTTTATTCATCTTACCCCAGTTTGAATACTACTAATCCACTTCCTATCGAGCAGTTATCTCCGGTACCTGGAGATATTAGATTCACAGAGTTAATGCCTCATTCCTATACAAATGGTACTTCATTCCCAGATGGCGAATGGGTTGAAATCCATAATGCTGGAACCTCAACTGTTGATTTGACAGGATGGAAAATAGTTGATGGCATGGGCAATGTAACATTCTTAGATCCTGGAAGTTTAGTATTCAATAGTACTCAAGGTGCAACAAATATCGAGCCTGATGGAAGAAGATTGGTTCAATTTGTTGGCGAAACTCGACTTTGGGATTACTATGATCATCTAATTCTATTTGACCCTACTGAAACTATTAGCGATGCTGCTTGGTACTCTAATGATTTTGGACTCAATACTTCGCTGATCAGAGATTCTATTCCAACCAATCCATGGACTCCATCTTCTTGGTCAACTCCAGGACAGCCTGAACCAGGAACAAGTCCAGTATCTTCTAGTGATCTTATATTTAGTGAAATTTTCCCGGACCCCGAAGGTGCTGATACCCAAAGTTGGCCAAAAGGTGAATGGATTGAGATATACAACAATGATTCTACTGTTGTCAATATTGATGGATGGAAATTGAAAGCAAATAACAGAAACTTCGTCATCGATGCTGTCGATTTACCGCTACAATCAGACACTCTAATCCAACCAGGTGATGTGGCGCTGATTTCTTTGAACGGAACTAGTTCGTTCTCGCTTAAGAATACAGTTCCCGATGTAATTACCTTGGTCGATTCATACAATTCAATAGTTGATGTTATTGGTTGGAATGAGACCATTGGAGGAGAATCTTTAGTCGCCCCTGGGACCAGTCATTCCGGTTATGCTATGAAGACTGCAAACTCCTTGACTGGATGGGTACAATCTATCTGGCAAACCCCTAATGAAGTCAATCCACAGTGGCCTGAATATACTGACTCTAGCAACCTACTAATCACAGAATTTATGGCATCTTGTTCATCCACTCCTGACTATGATTGGATTGAATTTTACAATAATGATTCTTCAGACATAAACTTGAGTAGATGGAGAATTGACACATCGCTTGGCAATCGTGAATTTATCCTAGGATATGGAAATGTCAATGATCTTAATCTAGAAAACTTGAGCGGAATGGATAATGAAAGTAGTATCTTAGCAAGCGGAGAATATGGAATTGTTAGACTAGATAATTCCATTTTGATGAATCAGCATAACATAACACTATACAACCCAGATGGACAAGAAATCGAACAGATTTCAGTTGGTGAAAATACTGCTTGTAAATCTAAGATTCGTTCCTCAAGTGGTTGGATTGAATCTCCTTGGAGTACACCCGCTCAAGAGAATCCTGATTACAGCAACTTAGCTGTTGCCGGAGACATAATTTTCACTAGAATGATGTCTCAAGGCAGTAATGATGAAGTGAGTAATTCAGATTTTGTTGAAATCAAAAATATTGGCGACACTATAGGATACCTTACTGGATGGAGTTTTGAAGTTACATCCGGAGGAAATAGTAATACTTACTCAGTTGGACAGTTAACAATACCTTCAGGAAATTCAGCAGTATTGGCTAATGATGCTGTTGGTATTTGGGTTAGTGAATCATCACCAATCAATTCTGATTGGATAGAATACTATTCGTTTGACGAAATTCTAGGTGAGAATATGTTAATCCCTGATTCCGGAGCATCAATTAGAATTTTGGATACAAGTGGTGTGATTTCTGATTCTATTGTTTATGACAATGGACCTACTGATTCCAGCGATTGGAATGGAGAGTCAGTAAGTCCACCAACCAATGGAATAGATTTGATTATTTACGTAAGAGGTGATGGTTGTAATTATCTTCCAGATACTGACTCAGCAACAGATTGGAACTATCGATGGAGTATCCTTGGTGCTAGCAACCTATGTACTGATAATCAGTTCAGTGGCCAAAGTACCATAACTCCCCTTATTGGACCACAAGATGGACTCCTAGACTTATTGAACTGGATTGAAGGTGCAACAACCTCAATTCAAGTTCACCTATACCAAATGCAAGAGCCAAGGCTGGTTCAAGCATTGATGAATGCGGCAAATAATGGTATAGAAGTAAAAGTAGTATTAGATCAAGGTTGTGACTGTAATATTTGGTCATACAGCGACATGCAACTCCAATATGGATTTGCTAGTGAACTGGATAATGCAGGTGCTGAAGTATTTTGGTTCGGTGGAGAATATGAAGAGCAATATAGATTCATTCACAGTAAAGTTGCAGTTAGAGATGGTAATAGTGTTTGGATGTCCTCTGGAAATTGGAAACCATCATCTGTTCCAGCCCCTGGTGTCAGAGGAAATGTGGAATGGAGCGTATTAATTGAAAATGAAGATTTGGCAGGAATAGTATTACAGCAAATGGAGTTTGACACTAATACTCAGTCATCTTACATTACTGCTTACTCCTCTTCTGATGCTCCTTCTGATTGGACCATGCCTGGGGTAAACTCTCCTGGCAGTGGTGGAACTGCTGCCTCTTATTCAGTAGATGTTAGTGGAGAAGTTCTAACATGTCCCGACAATTGTATAACTGGTATAACTAACTTGATCGATAGTGCCTACTATGAAGTTGTATTATCTCAGCAGACTCTTGATGTTGATTGGAACTGGGGCTGGGGACAACAAAGTCCTGTGATAAATTCACTTTACCAAGCAGCCCTCAGAGGGGTTGCAGTCAAAGTAATAATCAATGGAGCCTATTTAGACGATGATGACCAAGATATCATTGATTTGCTAAATGAACAATGGAACGGAACTGAAGGATTAGACGCTACTGCGATTGTTATGAGTGAAGATGATGATGTATCAAAACTGCATAATAAAGGAATAATTGTCGATGAAAATAGCGTCTTAGTCTCTTCAATAAATCTTGGAAGTTCGGCGATGAATCGAAATAGAGAAATGGGTGTAATTATTCATTCACCAGTAATAGCCCAAGTCTACAAAGAGGCTTGGAATGTTGACTGGAATCGTTTGGATAATGTTACTGATACCGACCAAGATGGACTAATCGATAAGTGGGAAGTTCCTAACGGATTAAATCGTACAAAGCGAGTTTTAGATTCAGGAATTACAGAAGATATGTACGATGCTGATGGCGATGGCCTAAGTAATCTAGTTGAGTATATTCAAGGTAGTCATCCACTTTTGATTGATACTGATGGCGATTGTATTCGCGATGATATTGAAATCGCTTGGGCTCAAAGTACTGCCTTAGACAGTGATGTTACTACTGTGACTCCATTTGATGCCCTAAATATGGCAGATGCTGACGGTGATGGAATCAATGAAGCAGATGCCTTAGGTTGTGATTTAGGTGGAATAGAACCTGTCAATAATAATTCAAACAATCAAACAATTGATCCGGTTGGGGATGATGACAGTGATGGAATTCTAAATGAGGCAGATATCTGCCCAGATACTCCTGAAAATACTCCAACTGATACCGAGGGATGTTCAAATACTCAGAGATTAAATCTAGCTGAAAAGAGCAAGGGTGAGAATGAAGACTCTAGTTCAACTATGCTACTCATCATGCTGTGTGCTGCAATATTAGCATTTGGAGCGTTTATCATTCTAAAAAAGTTAGAATCTAAAGCTGAATCAGCAAAGGACCTAGTCTCAATAGAAGAACAAGAAATGATGCTCGCCCAAAGTTCTGACACAGATACTGAAGCTGATTCTTGGGCAATGCCAGTACTTGACGGTAGTAACTCGGGAAGTGAAGAAACCTCTCAACAAAATACTCACGAAATCACTGAAGAAGATCTAGCAAAATGTCCTGGTTGGGATAAAGAAACTATCCAAGCATATCTTGAACAAGGTTGGAGCATGGAACAATTGGCTAATTACTATCAAGAACAACTTGAATAGTACAATTCTGCGTAAGTTTGACAAAGGTCCTCTTGTTAGCCGGTTTGATAAAGATGCGTTATACCACTAGTAATCCTATCATGACCCAGAATTTTTGGTCGAATATAACTGGCCAGAATACAATGACTTTCCAAGGAACGATAATTAAATTATCATACCTTATTGGCGTAGTTGCTGTATCTGCGCTTCTTTCAATTTATGTTTCACTAGATGCGATAGCCTCTGGTAATGCGTCTGTTGTTTCTGGATTGACTTGGGGTGGAATGCTTGGTGGAATTGTAGTTGCACTTATTCTTGGATTTATGAGACCTGAAAAACCAGCCACTCTTATGACAATTTATGCTGTACTTATGGGTATGTTTGTTGGATCTATTTCTTTATTGTTCGAGTTAACTTATCAAGGCATCATTATTCAGGCAGGATTTGGAACTATTTTCATAACAGGTTCTATGCTTGTAATTTACTCATCAAGAGTGATTAAAGCAACACCTACATTTAACAAAGTAATTGGCAGTCTCGTTGCATCGATAATGCTAATGTATGCATTATCAATAGTTTTCACGTTGTTCACTCCATTTGAAGTTCCATATCTGCACACATCGGGACCTATTGGTATTGGAATTACTGTTTTCATCTTGTGCGTCGCTGCTTTGAGTTTAATCTCAGATTTTGGATTTATCGAATCAGGGGTAAAATGGAATGCGCCAAAGAATGCTGAATGGTGGGGAGCATTTGGTGTACTGGTAACAATTATTTGGATTTACATTGAAATGGTCCGCCTTCTTTCAAAGATTAGAGACTAATTTTGAGAGATATGTCAAATTGGATTTATCTTATTTTAGCAATTATATCTGAGGTTATTGGAACTTCTTTCCTCAAATCAACAGAAGGATTCACTAAACTTTGGCCTTCTATAATTGTATTAGTCGGATATAGCGCTGCATTTTATTTCCTTTCACTAACTTTAGAAACAATTCCAATTGGAGTGGTTTATGCGATTTGGTCTGGCGTAGGTATTGCTGCAATCGCTATTGTTTCGGTGATTTTCTTTGATCAGAAACTTGACACCGCCTCATATATTGGAATGGGATTAATCATAGCAGGAGTTGTAGTTTTAAGATTATACAGTGATGCCTCAGTAGAATAACTGAAATCGGTACATAGTTGATTTTTTGAGGGTAGAATTGAAACACTGTGGGTATTTCCCCTATTTGATAACATGACGCGTAGTATTCCAGTGATCGATTTTGGTGACTTTCTATCTAAAGATCCAAATAGACGTGAAGATTTCGTATTGAAAGTAGGTGATTCACTCAAAGATATCGGATTTTTCGCTCTTGAAAACCATGGCATACCTATCGAATTGATTGAAAAATCTTACCAGCGTGGTGATGAATTTTTCAGTCTTGATCAGTCGAGCAAAAGTAACTACCTGCAACCTAACATTTCACATCAAAGAGGATACACTGCATTTGGAGTTGAACATGCAAAAGATAACCCGGCTCCAGACTTGAAGGAATTTTGGCAAACTGGTCGAAGTCACAAAAGTGAAGAAAAAACACCAAATTACCCAACCAATATCTGGCCAAATGATACTGTTCCTCAATTTCAAGAAACCATCGATGACCTATATAATCAAATGGAAAGTCTCTCATTGAACCTTTTATCTGCATGTAGTCTTTACTTAGGTAAGGATAAAGATTGGTTAGGAGAGATGACTGAAGAAGGTAATACAATTATGAGAATTATTCATTATCCACCACTAGGTGAAAATGTAACTCCTGGTGCAGTTCGTTCTGCAGCCCACGAAGATATCAATTTCATTACTTTACTAGTTACTGCCACTGCTGACGGTCTCGAGGTTATGGACCATGATGGAAGTTGGATTAAGGTTGAAGGAGATGCTAGATATATCATTGTTGATTCAGGAGACATGATTCAAAATCTCACCAATGGATTATTCAAATCGACAACTCATCGAGTAGTTAATCCAAGTTCTAAATCAGAAAGAAGATTTTCAATGCCAATGTTCGTACATCCTAGGAATCAAATTGATTTGACACCTAGACCAGAATTCATAGAGATGACAGGTGGGGATTCAAAGTATCAATCCATATCCGCAGGAGATTATCTTCATCAGAGACTGGTAGAAATTGGACTTGCAAAAAGTGATGATTAAAATGAATCAACAAGAAGTTGAGGATTTAATCAAATCAATTGAATCAAATCAACGAATGAATCTTGATTTATTAGCTCAATTCATAAGAGATGTTGCCTCGCATTCAATCCCTATCACCTCTATCGAAAAATGGTTAAAGGCCGTGCATAGTAATGGTATTTCAGTCGAAGAGACTACTGTCTTGACTAGAGAAATGATGCAATCTGGCGCCATGCTTGATTGGTCTGACAATCGATTGGTTGTCGATAAGCATAGTACTGGGGGAGTTGGAGATAAAATGTCATTGATGCTGGCGCCAGCCCTTGCTGCATGTGGGATGAAAGTACCAATGCTTGCTGGAAGAGGGCTAGGACATACTGGTGGGACAATCGATAAATTGGAATCCATACCTGGATTCAATTGTTTACTTTCTCCCGAGCAGATGCAAAAACAGGTTCTCGAAATTGGCTCCTGTATTGCAGCACAAAATGATTCAATTGCTCCAGCAGATGGACTGCTCTACGCAATAAGAGATGTTACTGAAACTATTGATAGTATTCCACTAATAACTGCATCCATTATTTCTAAAAAGGCTGCTGAAGGATTGGGGTCACTGGTATTAGATGTAAAGTGTGGCTCTGCTGCATTTATGAAAACTCGAAATGATGCCGAAGAATTGGCCAAATCGATGGTTGGTGCAGCCAAGGGATTAGGAATTAATACGATTGCCCAAATAACTCGAATGGACTTTCCGATTGGAAAATATGTTGGTAATTCACTAGAAGTAATTGGCAGTATAGAGGTTTTACAAGGAAATGGCTCATCTGATACTAGAGGATTAGTAGTTATCCAGGCCTGTTCACTATTGGTTCAAAGTGGTTTATATCCAAATGAACAGGATGCTAAAAAAATGATTGAACAAGTTCTTGATGATGGTTCTGCATTGGATTACTTCAAACAAATGTGTACTTCACAAGGTGTCGAAATAGATATTGCAGAAGCCTTGATTGAAGATCCTAGAAATGTTTTACCAACGTCAAAAAATACTACAACATTAAAATCCTCCAAATCTGGTTATGTTGGTTCAATAAATTCAATGACTCTAGCAGAGATTGCTAGAGCTCACGGTGCTGGAAGATTTACAATCGAGGATGATATAATCCCAGAAATTGGTTTTGAAATTTTAATAGAACAAGGTCAAGCGATAACTGAAGATCAAAACTGGTTAGTTTTCCATCATAATGAGCAATTGACAGAAGATGATTTCTTCAAGTTAAGTAACTCATTAGAGATTGTTAATCAAAAGCCTGAGCAAACTTCAAGGTTGATTTCAGTGATTTCTTAATTTCAAATTATCCGAAGTCGTCATAAAGGAGTGGTTACTCGGCCACGATGCCGATTTAGCTTAGCTGGTGGAGCGTGGGACTGTTAATCCCAAGGTCATGGGTTCGAACCCCATAATCGGCGC
>CAXFAS010000036.1:0-13602 GCA_964001175.1 uncultured euryarchaeote | reverse complement strand
TCCAAATTGTGTTTGACCATGTAGTGCTTGTAAAAACAGCATTTGTTACAGTAGCTAAAGAGAGGTCTGCATTGGTCAAGTCGGCAAATCCGAGATTCGCATTGGTCAAGTCGGCACCGTAGAGGTACGCATTGGTCAAGTCGGCACCGTAGAGTTCCGCATTGGTCAAGTCGGCACCGTAGAGGTCCGCATTGGTCAAGTCGGCAAATCTGAGGTACGCATTGGTCAAGTCGGCACTGTAGAGGTTCGCATTGGTCAAGTCGGCATAGCGTAGGTACGCATCGGTCAAGTTGGTATTAGCGAGGTTCGCATTGGTCAAGTCGGCACTGTAGAGGTTCGCATTGGTCAAGTCAACATAACGGAGGTACGCATTGGTTAAGTCGGTATATTTGAAGTGCGCATTAGTCAGGTCAGCCGTACCACAATAGCCGCCACATTCAGACGAAGAGTATCTATTGAACTCAGCATTTTGTAGGTAGGTCCTATTCATCCCAGTGTGAATAAATGTGGCATTAAATGCAACAATTGAGCGTAAATCCGCACCCTCTAAAGTAGCATAATCGAAATTCGTGTTTTGTAGATTGGCGCCACGTAAATCTATACCAGTCAAGTCCATTCCTGACAAATTCATTCCACTTAGATCAGCACCAGCACAGTAAGCATAAGGCACAAGTTCACAATCAGTCATAAGTGTAAGTGGTTCTGAGTCATAAAAAACTCCATCAGTCCATTTTGTATTAAACCAGATATTGTTTCCAAGATTGGTATTTGTTACAATAGCACCAGTGAAGTCCGTATTGGTTAAGTCGGCAACGAAGAGGTAAGCATTGGTTAAGTCAGCATAATTGAGCCATGCATTGGTCAAGTTGGCTTGAATTATGTACACCTTGGTCAAGTCGGCAAATCCGAGGTACGCATTGGTCAAGTCGGCATTGTTGAGGTCCGCATCTGTTAAGTCTGAATATGTTAACATCGCATAGGTCAAGTCGACATCTGCGAGGTACGCATCGGTCAAGTCGGCATTTCTGAGGTGCGCATTGCTCAGGTTAGCCGCACCACAATAGCCGCCAGGACAGTTGCCTCTGTTGAATTCAACATTTCGTAGGTAGGTATTATTCATCCCAGTGTGGATAAATGTGGCATTCATGGCAACTGTTGAACTTAAATCAGCTTTGTCCAAAGTAGCATAATCGAAGATGGCATTTTGTAGATTTGCGCCATGCAAGTCAATACCAGTCAAATCCATTCCTGATAGATTCATGTAACTAAGGTCAGCACCAGCGCAGTTAGCATACGGAGCCAGTTGACAACTTGTTGCATTTGCTAGATCTGATTCTAATGTAAAGATTGCATCCCATAGCATTGAAAGGTTATTTTGTAAATCAATTATATCAAAGTTAAATTGTGTAGACCAAGAATAGAACAATTGGATGGCATTATCAACACTACCTAAATCACTTTCAATTTCGCTGATATTTGTCAAAAGGATAGACATGTCCTGATTCATTACCAACAATTGTTGTTCCAAATCATACATCATCGTCTCATTTGCCGCTTGACCGTCCATACCAGGCGCTCCTTGTGGTCCAGTTTCTCCGGCAGGCCCTTGCGCTCCATCTTGTCCATCAGCACCAGACTCACCTTGAGGTCCTTGTTCGCCAGCCAGTCCTTGAGCACCATCAGCACCCTTGATATCAATAAATGACCAACCAGAGGTCAAGCATACTTCGAAAGTTTCAATATTAGCCACGTAATATAACCTGCCTAAAGTATCAGAGTTACAGTTAGGTAAATCATCACCTGAATCGACCATATAAACAGTCCAATCATCTAAGGTTTCAACAGGGTCTTCGTCGGAGTTATCATCGTCGCCACCAAAACATCCAGCAAGGGATAAGGTAGCCATCATTAAAGCAAACATTACAGCATTCAAACGCTTCATAAAGCAATTTAAAAGCGATTATTACATAACCTTTTGCTTGGGTTTAAATAAGTGTAGTGAAAAACATTCTATTATAACCTCGACATTTTTTTCTTAAGATTATGCGAAAGAATGTTGTGTGCTTGATGATGATACTACTTATGGCTTCCAGTCTGCCGGTTAATACCAGTGCTGGGCCAACTGACGATATACCTACTAATGCTCAAGGCACTGGTATTCATGATACACTGGTAGACCTGCTAGTGAAAGCAGATTTGGTTACTACATTAAGCGGAACTGGCCCATTTACAGTCTTTGCACCAACTGATACTGCATTCGCTAATGCTGGAATAGATCCAGCGAACTTTAACACACAAGAAGAGATAGATGCATTAGCTAATATTTTACTCTACCACGTGGTATCTGGAGATGTTCCTTCCTCAGCAGTCACAGATTGTATGTCAGCAGATTCAGTTAACGGAAATCCTCTTGCATTCACAGTTGATGGTGGAGTAATGGTCAATGACGCAGAGGTAACTCTTGCAGATGTTACTAGTAGTAACGGAGTAATACATGTAATCGACAAGGTACTAATGCCAACAGAAACTCCAAATGACATTCCTAGAACTGCACAATGCACAGGTATTCATGATACTTTGGTAACAGCAGTAATTCAAGGTGGACTATTAGAAACTCTACAAGGAGAAGGTCCATTCACAGTCTTCGCGCCAACTGACCAAGCATTCACTGATGCCGGAATCGATCTTTCAGCAGTCAGTCAATCAGATCTTGCAGACATCCTAACTTACCACGTTGTATCTGGAGCAGTTCCTGCTTCAGCAGTCACTGAATGTATGTCGGCAGATTCAGTTAACGGAAATCCACTTTCATTCACGGTTAATGGCGGAGTGATGGTCAATGATGCAAATGTCACTATTGCGGATGTAAATACCAGCAATGGTGTAATCCACGTAATCGATAAGGTGCTAATGCCAACAGCAACACCAAACGACATTCCACGAACTGCACAATGTACTGGCATTCATAACACACTAGTTACCGCAGTAATTCAGGGAGGTCTTCTAGAAACCCTACAAGGTGAAGGACCGTTCACCGTCTTTGCACCAACCGACCAAGCATTTACCGATGCAGGAATCGACCTTTCAGCAGTCAGCCAATCTGACCTTGCAGATATTCTAACTTATCACGTAGTTTCTGGAGCAGTCCCTGCTTCTGCAGTTACAGAATGTATGTCAGCAGATACTGTCAATGGAAACCCATTGTCTTTTACAGTTAATGACGGAGTAATGGTTAACGGTGCTAACGTAACTTTAGCGGATGTTAACACTAGTAATGGTGTAATCCATGTAATCGATAAGGTACTATTGCCAACCGCAACTCCAAATGATATTCCACGAACCGCTCAATGCACAGGTATTCACAATACTTTGGTTACAGCAGTAATCCAAGCAGGTCTTCTAGAGACTCTACAAGGTGAAGGACAATTCACAGTCTTCGCTCCAACAGACCAGGCATTTACCGATGCAGGAATCGACCTTTCAACACTAAACCAAAGTCAACTTTCTGACATTTTATTGTATCATGTCTTAGGTTCTAGTGTCCAATCCTCTGCAATAACTGATGGATTGGAGATAACCATGGTTAATGGAGATAATGCGACTTTCTCAACAACCTCTGGTGTGATGATCAATGGTGCCAATGTGACACTAGCAGATGTTGCAACTAGTAATGGGATGATTCATGTCATCGACAAAGTATTGATGCCACCAGAAGATATGACTGAGGAATCTACAGATGATTCTGAAAGTTCGACAGATGATGATTCAAGTAATTTACTTTGGATAATTATTGGTGTTGTTTTAGTTCTAGCCGGTGGAGCAGGGGCTGTACTATTTGTTAGGAATAGAAATTCAGCAGCTTCAGCATCTAAGGATTTCAGTTCTCAAGGTTTGATGAACCAATTAGAATCTGTAGATCAAACAGCGTACTTAGGCCAATCTAGTCAACCAATCGTTCAAGAGCAAATGACTGCTCAAGTTGTTCAACAACCAGCAGTCGCTCAAACTGTAGAAGTAATTCCGCAACCAGCAGTCACAGAGCCAGTAGTTCTGCAACAATGGACTGATGATGCAGGCTATACCTGGAGAAAAATGGATGACGGCAGCACTTTGTGGTGGACTGGAACTGAGTGGCAGAAATATGGATGAACAGATTTCCAATTTCCTGCAGCGACGTAGTGTTGCTTTCAGTTTAGAATATCCACTTTCTAAAGATCAACTCTGGCAGTTGATTAGTCGGGGTGGAAATTTAAATGAATGTCATCCATTTTGCTTAGCGAATGATGTCATAAATTGGGATGAAAATTCTCATGTTGATAAATTAATTTATCTTAATGGATTAACTTACATTAGAAGATTTCTAAACTGGAATGAAGGCGAAGGCTATGATTTATTGATTGGCAAAGAAAAAGGCCCACAGTCTTATGTTAATTGGGAAATTTCACAAATAGATGAAAATAATTCGAGCTTGACAATCACAGTATATCCATATTTACTGACAAGTATGAATAAAATATTATCTTTCTTACCTTTCATTCTATACATTAGACCAAAGCTGAAAAATTATCTAAAATCTGTTTTGAATGGTTTTTTGTATTTTTCAGACAATGGAAAACCAGTACCTAGAAATCATTGGGGCAAGCATTCTTGGTTCAGTTAACCTTTTTTCATTCCTAATTACAATCTCTAAAATTTGTGGCGGGCGATGCAGGATTCGAACCCACGTCTCCGGCTCCGAAGGCCGGAAGGATATCCAGACTACCCTAATCGCCCGTGTTCAAGCCACAAGCCTACCCTTCTTGAATAAGTTGGATGAATTCGCAAAACGGCACTTTATTTTCTATCCAACCATTTTATTGAATAAGTAATACATCGCAGGAGGTTCATGGGTCGCTCATTACCATGTGTCCAAATGAGTTGCTCTGCATGTTGTAGAGAGACGACGATGCCATTAACAAGATCAGAAGCATCTAGACTCGCTAGAAGAACGGGTATGACGTTAGAACAGTTTACATGGTCAAATAATGGAGTTTTGACATTATTGAATAATAAAGCAACTAATGCCTGCGTTTTTCTTTTGACAGATTCACCAAACCACGATGCTGAAGGGCTCTGTTCGGTTTATGATATTAGACCAAAAGGATGTTCCAAATATCCTTATGTTCTAGATTCATCAGATAAGGTAATTCTCGACCAAGGTTGCCCTTACAAACAAAGATTTGATGAGCCAACAGAAGAAGACGCAATGACCTTACTCAACCTTGAGGAACGATTGTTGCGTGGAGAATAAGTCTACTGAGGCTAGAATGAACATGTTCGCTCCATAGGCCTTTGATTTTCCATCCACTATCTTCAATCATAACTGTAAAATCCCCCCAATCTCCATGCAATAATTCGATTAATGAATCATCCTTTAATTGATTATAATTATCAATTTTAATTGCTTTAATTGGTAAAATTAAAACTAGATTAGCATCTTTGGAACATACTTCACATACACTTGACAAGGTACTTTCTAGTAATTCAAAATGAGAAATAGTGCCATGAGAATTTCTTCCATAAGGCGGGTCTAAAACCACTCCAGAAATTTTCCCATACCATTGTTTGGGGATATGTTGTGAAAGTTTAGTAGCATCTCCTTTAATTACTTCAATAGTTGATTTTGGAGTCTCTAAAGCCCATTCAATATTTTTCATTGTCCCTTCAACCATTTCTTCTTCCATATCTATAGCGATAATATTCCTACCCATAGTAGCCGCTTCAATAGCAAATCCTCCAGTTCCAGTCATTGGATCGAGAATAATTCTCTCATCCATCGGGCCACCTGCAAGATTTACTGCTAATCTGGCTAGTTTCGGATCAAGACTAATCGGTTTGAAAAATGGCCTTTCAGTTGCTCTTCTTTTACTTAATCCACTAGAATCCATATTTGCATCAAGCATCCATCCACAAATCACTTTGTTTGAATATCCATCAAGCATAATTCCAAGTTTGTGGTCAGGTTCCTCTAAATTGATTGAATATCCTAACTCTGTAGCGATTCCTCCAATTGTACTTGCAATTTCACTACCACTCAAACCATTGATTCGTCCTTCTTGACGCCATGAAAAAACTCCTATAGTCCCGTGAATAGTAGATTTTTCAATCAAATTCCTGATATTTTGTATGAATTGTTTTTTAGTTTCATCTTTATGATCCCAATCCATGACTATACAATCGGTAAGTATTGCTTGAATTCCGCCACTGGAATTAACATTTATTGCAGCCTGTTCTAAGTCTAATTCACCGTCTAAGGCTACTAAGCGTGGAGATTCTAGTGTAATTACTTGATTTTTTGGAAATAAGGATTCTAACTCGGCTTTGGCAAGAGCGGGGTGCCAACCGCGTAAACACGCTACATTGCCCGCCATGAGACATGCTCCACATCCCCCCTCTTGACAAATTCGGAATACTACAATGCGAATATACACATACTATCGACTACAGAGCGTATCATGGGCTGCAATTTACGTGACCTAGCATCTCCTGAAAATATAGAATTACAGAGTTTGTCAGGTAAGAGAGTTGGAGTTGATGCGTTTCTTACTGCATTTCAGTTTCTTACAACTATTAGGGATAGATCTCCTCAGGGAGACGGTGGCCCATTAAAATCCGAGAATGGTAGAGTTGTATCACATTTGATGGGCTTTCTAAATAGAACTACAACTTTACTTTCAAAGGGCATAAAACCAGTTTTCATATTCGATGGCAAGGCTCCAGATTTGAAAGCTGATGAAATCGCGGCACGTAGAGCCAGGAGAGAGGAATCTGAGCGGATTCACAAAGAGGCCTTAGAGGCTGGAGATTTTGCTTTGGCACAAAAAATGGCACCTAGAATAATGCACTATTCCCAGGAGATGGTTGATGAAACTAAACAATTGCTAGATTTACTAGGTGTTCCTTGGGTTGTTGCTGAAGCAGAAGGCGAAGGACAGGCTGCAGTTATGGCTGCAAAGGGGCAATTAGATCTCGTTGCAACTCAAGACTGGGATGCACTACTTTACGGAACACCTCATTTGGTTCGTAACCTCATGAGCGATGGCTCCAAACAACATGGCCGTGTTGTTCGAGCACAAACTATTGATTTGAGCCAAATGCTTGAGACACACGGTCTAAGCCGTGAGCAATTAATCGATTTAGCCATCATGATTGGAACAGACTTTCATCCCGGCATTAAGGGAATTGGCCCTAAGACTGGAATTAAACTCATCAAGCAGCATGGTTCAATCGAAATAATTTGTCAAGTTAAAGACAAAGAAGTTCCTGAAAGACTTGATGAAATTCGTGAGATTTTCCTCAATCATCCCGCTGTAGAAGTAGCAGATGAAGATCTTAAACCCGGACAAATCGATGTCAAAGGATTGACTCAATTCTTGCAAGTTGAGCGTCAGTTTAGCCAACGTCGAATGGATAACGAACTGGATAAATTACGTGAGGTAGGTCTTATTCGTGAAGGTGGACAACGTTCACTCTTCTCCTTTTGAAGGCTTCATGAAACGTAAAGGACTTGCTAGAACATCAACACCTTTGTGTTGAGTTACTGCATTACGAGCCATACTTTGTGGGTCAGAAAGAGCTTCAAGAACCGTGTTTACTGGTGCGCATGGAATACCAGCCAATTTCTCTTCGAGTTCTCCTCGATTAAGTGATGAAACTGCATTAGACACAATTGCTTCAACTTCCTTTCTGCCATTGACTCGGCCTTCATTTGTAGACCAAGAGTCACGATTTTCTATTCCAAGTGCTTCAACCAAAGTGAGCCATTGATTGTCAGATCCAACACCGATAACAAACCACCCATCTTTTGCTTCAAAGGCCCGATATGGAACGAGATTAGGATGAGCGGAGCCCATCGGTTTAGGATTCTTCCCACTTGCTAATGCATTATGCGCTTGATTAACTAAAGCGGCAATCGCACTATCCCACAAGGAAAGGTCAATACGCATGCATTCTCCAGTTTTTTGCTTGTGGAACAAGGCAGCAAGAATTGCATTTCCAGCATTCAACCCAGTAATGACATCAATCCATGCTACTCCGACCTTGACAGGTGCTCCGCCTGCTTCCCCAGTAATGCCCATAATTCCGCTGCGTGCTTGCAGAGCAACATCATATCCAGGTTCATCACGTCGAGGCCCTGTTGCGCCATAGGCAGAAATCGAGCATAAGATAACGTCCTTAGGAAGAGGTCCAAGTAAACGCTCAAGTGTACCCGGGCGGAAGTTTTCAACGACAACATCTGCAGTTTTGATGAGTTCTAGAACTTCATTTGCCTCGCGTTTCAGATCAATCGTTATGATTTCTTTACCACGATTACATGAGAGGAAATATGCAGCAACCTGCTTTCCATCAAAACCCGTAGTAAAAGGCGGACCCCAATGACGGGTATCGTCCCCCCATGGGGCCTCGATTTTGATGACTTCAGCACCAAGGTCTGCGAGCATTTGTGTTGCATAAGGTCCAGCCAATATACGCGAGATATCGACGATTCGAATACCCTCAAGAATTCCGCCCATATACCCCCGAAGTGTCCGAAAGAGTTGAACCTCTCGCCTCGAACCCTTGTTTATGGAGCGATTGAATTTCGAAGACGACCGTCTTTGGAAAGGCCTCCTAGCGCTGGGTATTCTTCTCAACATACTTGTTTGCTTTACCAGTGACTTGGGCTTAGATACACAAGTGAAAATGGCTGTTGATGAAAACGGCGCTTTACCTTGGGGAGATTTACGTCCAGATACGATTGGCGAAAGTGATCCTGATGATGGAGGTCAGCGAACAGTCTTACCTCTGTATGGGTTTTCTGAGACAGGTATCAAAGCAACAGCTCTTCTTACCTTTATCGGACTTATCGCATGTCTCGTACGTTGGACTGGACTCAAATCAGCAGCCATTCTATCGCTTTCTCCCGCATTCATATTTTCCATTGGTCGTGGATATGAAGAAGTATACTTGGCCACTTTTTGTACACTTTCATTCATTCTGTTTACTGGTATTGTGTCAGCCAAGAATAGAATATTACAAAATATCGGAGGGGGTTTAATTTTCATGCTCATGCCTTATGCCAAAGGATTTGTTAATCTTAACGGCGTTCTTCTTGGTGGTTTACTTTTGGCTTTGCTTACCACAGTATGGCGTGAAATTCACACTCGCGGTGGAAAGAAAACTCGCTGGATGTCCAAGCCTCATATTGTTAGTCTTACAGTCTGTTCAATCGTTTCCCTTTCAATGATAATTCTTGGTATAATCGGCTACAACAGTACTCTCGCTATACTTGCCGATAACCCTATTCGCTATACGACTGCTTTGGCCTTTTCACTGTTCGATGTTGTGATTCTGTTTACTTTGTTCGGCATGGTGGCTTGGCCTTTTGTTCAACCAATGCTGTCAGCGATTGTTTCAATCGAGGATTCAGATATTGCAATAATGACAGGATATATCGTTGGAATCATGACTGCAATCGTATTCTACGTAGCAGCACTTTGGACTTATGAAGCCAGTATTTGGGATGCAGAATGGCCAGGTATAGTTTGGACCATGGGTAATAATGGACGATACATCACCATGCTGTTTATTCCACTGGTACTTTTGCTCAAGCATATCTCTCATCATACCGAAATTCCAACCTATGACTCTGCCGCTTCGAAACTCAAAGTAATGGGCATAACTCTTCTCTTACTGTTACCACTTTCTCTTCTTGCCTCGGTTCACGGACAAACTATGTGGACCGATGAGGCCGCTGAAGCAATGAATCTTGGTGAACAAGAGCATTTCCTATTTGTATCCGAGGATACATTGGCAATGCATTGGCTATACACATTTTATTCCCCTCTTGATGCTGAAGAAAAACAAATCACTGGGCACTGGCGTTCGGTAGAATCGACATGGGAACTTGATCTAAACACATCATTATCACAAGTCAATACATTAGTCACCTCACCTGATGTAACGTTAACACCGGAGGGGTGGATTGTTCAATCAAAAGGAGAAGTTGATTTCCTCAACGGTGGAGGAGAATGGCGCGTTTTGACGCGCTCTTAACTTCAAGCGGTTTTGTCGGATTGAACTTGAACACGAACTGCTTGAGCAGAAGCTTTGCAATCTTGCATTGCTTTGCGTACTCTTGTACCAGCAGCGGAGTTACCCTTGTCATGCTTTACAGCATCGACTAGAGTGGCAGTTAAATCGTCAATCATTCCTTGTACCATGGCTTCTACAGACATAGACCGCTCCCAGTGAAATCGGTCTTTATGTGTTGTGCCGACATGGTTATTTTGTAAATCATCTCAAAAGGCACTCAGTATTGCGTTTTTAGGCCAAAAACAAGGAAATAAACCATAAATAATCAAATTTTTAGTAATTTTATAGTTAGAAGGGTTTGAAAGCCGAGAGTATTAGGAGTTACACGGGGGAGTTACTATGACCTTTGAGTCCGACAGTGTTTTACCGGACCCTGACCCTATTTCTACACAAGAGTGGATTGATTCAATATTGGCTGTTCAAGGCCAACAAGGCAATGAAGAAGCAAGAAGATTACTGCTTGCAACAATGAATGCTGCAAAATCTGCAGGTGTAGATATAGACGTAATTAATACCCCATATTTCAATACAATTCCACCAAGTATGCAAGGTGATTACCCTGGTAACCTTGAGATGGAAAAAAAGCTTCATGGAATTATTCGTTGGAATGCGATGATGATGGTTACTAGGGCTAACAAATACTTCGATGGAATAGGAGGACATATCTCTACTTATGCTTCAACATCTCATGCTTGGGAGTCCGGTTTTAATCACTTTTTTAGAGGCAAAGACGGAGATGGCTCAGGCGATCACGTCTACTGGCAAGGCCATGCATCCCCAGGTGTATATGCAAGAGCATGGCTTGAAGGAAGATTGACAAGAGAACAAATCGATATGTTTCGTCAAGAAGTAGAGGGTAAAGGCCTCTCATCTTATCCTCACCCTAGATTGATGCCAGATTTCTGGGAATTCCCTAGTGTAAGTATGGGGCTGGGAGGAATGACTGCAATTCACCAAGCTAGATTTAATCGATATTTAGAATCTCGAGGATTGTGTAATACGACTACATCTCGTGTTTGGTATACAATGGGAGATGGGGAATCTGATGAACCCGAATCACTTTCCCAATTATCTCTAGCAGCCAGAGAAGGATTAGATAACATAATCATGACTATGAATTGTAATCTTCAAAGATTAGACGGTCCAGTACGAGGAAACTCAAAGATTGTTCAAGAATTAGAAGGCCGTTTTAGAGGGTCTGGTTGGAATGTAATCAAGGTTCTATGGGGAAGTAGTTGGGATGACTTATTTTCACGGGATTCCAATGGCTCACTAATTGCAAGATTAAACTCTCTTGTAGATGGTGATGAGCAGAGAATAATGACTGCAGATGGCGCTACAATCCGTAAAGAGTTATTCAATTCAAGTGATTTAGCATCATTGATTGAAGATTATTCTGACCAAGATTTAGAAGACCTTTGTCAAGACGTAGGCGGTCATGATTTTATCAAATTACATGCAGCATATGCTCAGGCAACTGCTCACAAAGGGCAACCAACTGTGGTAATTATTAGAACAATCAAGGGATATGGATTAGGTCCATCCTTCGCAGGAAGAAACACCACCCACCAAAAGAAAAAAGCAGATATGGAAAGTATGAAATTCATGCGTGATGATTTGAATTTATCTTTTAGCGATGAGCAACTTGAAGACTATCCATTAATTGAACCTAAAGACGTACCAGATGTAGTGGCTTATGCTAAGGCTAGAAGAAAAGAATTACACGGACCCGTACCTGAAAGGCGTTCACCAAAATCTGATCTTAAGATGGCAGATCAAAGTACCTTTTCAGAATTCGATGAAGGCACCAAAGGCAAGATGCAAGTGTCTACTACAATGGCATTTGTAAGATTGTTAAGATCGCTGATGAAATCTGAACAATTAGGTAATAGAATAGTACCCATTATTCCTGACGAGGCTAGAACTTTTGGCATGGATCCATTATTTTCTGAATTTGGAATATATCATCCTGAGGGGCAACTTTACACACCTGTTGATTACAAAGTTATCATGAAGTACAAGGAATCTGAAGCAGGACAACTTTTCGAAGAAGGAATAAATGAAGCAGGTGCAACATCAACTTTTATTGCCTCAGCCACCTCTTATTCTACACATTCATGTCCAACGATTCCATTTTATACATTCTATTCGATGTTTGGATTCCAAAGAGTTGCTGATTTAATCTGGTCAGCCGCAGATCAAAGAGCGAGAGGATTCCTTATGGGTGCAACCTCAGGTCGAACTACACTAAATGGAGAAGGATTACAACATCAAGATGGACATTCATTATTGATGGCTCATACCAACCCTTCAGTTCGAGCATGGGACCCAGCATTTGCCTACGAACTTGCAACAATTATCCAACATGGGATTAAAGAAATGTATCATGAAGATATCGATGTAATGTATTACATTGCCGTGTATAATGAAAATTATCCAATGCCTGCTAAACCAAAAGATGTAGATGAAGGAATAATTCGAGGTATTTACAAGCTACGTGCAGCACCTAAGGGTGACGGGCCTGTGGTTAGATTGATTGGTTCAGGACCAATAATGCTTCAAGTTCTTGATGCAGTTGAGAAATTAGAAGAATTTGGAGTTCGCAGTGAAATTTGGTCTGCTACTTCTTACGGTGAATTAAGACGAGATGGTCTTGAATGTGAAAGATGGAACCGCTTAAATCCGGATAAACCAGAAAAACAAACATGGATAGAAAAGATGTTTTCTTCATCTTCAGAGCCAATTATTGCTGTTTCTGATAACATGGCGGCTGTTCCAGACATGGTAAGGCAATGGATGCCAGATGACTATACTGTTCTCGGTACAGATGGCTTTGGGCGTTCAGATACCCGAGAGTCTCTTAGAAGATTTTTCGAAATTGATGGAAAAGCGATTACATTAGCCACCCTATCTCGTTTAGTTAGGAAAGAAGGCATAGACTCCAGCGTCTACAATAAGGCGGTCAAGAAGTTCAATGTCGAATCTGAAAGGAAAGATATTGCCGACCTTTAATCGACGAATCAATAATCTATACCGCTTAGGAATGGCATGGGCCTAATCTTGGTTTTAGTGACTTTTCCCGATGAGAAATCAGCAAACAACATTGTAGATGAAGTATTAGAAAGAAAATTAGCAGGCTGTATTCTTACGACAGAAGTAAGTTCAGCATATTTCTGGCAGAATGAGAAGCAGAATGATGAAGAAATGGTTTGTTTATTCAAAACCAATGATTCTAATGTAGACAATTTAGAGAAGTATATCCTAGAAAATCATCCATATGAGGTCCCAGCAATAATAAAATTAAATGCTTCAGCAAATGCCGATTATGAAAACTGGTTAACCAGTAATATATCGTGATTGGAAATTTAACTAGGGTATCAAAACGCGCGTCTCAATGTGCTAGTTATCCGATTGGATTATGAAGCCGCGCGACACAGATGAGTCTATGTCAGCAAATAGAGGCTCAAAAAAAGCAGTCTCTACCGAGAC
>CAXFAS010000035.1:0-13930 GCA_964001175.1 uncultured euryarchaeote | reverse complement strand
TTCAAGATGGCGTCACGTATCGGACCAGCATCTATCTTTCAGCATCCTACCTCGAGCTCACGCCGAGCGTCGAAGGTGCGGATCTGTTCCTCGATGAGGCCATGACCAACATCACCTTCCAGTACAATGCCAGTGCAGCAAGTGGCTCAGGCAGCGGCTCTTCAGGCACCTCAGCCTTTGCTTATGCCAACGACAAGGTGGCTGCTGGATATCGACACACCTGCGCCATCCTTGACAACGGCGACGTGAAGTGCTGGGGAGGGGACTACCGCGGACAGTTGGGCGATGGTTCTCCCGCCACGGATCTCAACGCACCTTCCTCCACAGCGATTGACCTCGGCACGGGCCGAACAGCCGTCGCGGTATCTGCTGGATGGGAGCACACCTGCGCCATCCTTGACAACGGCGATTTGAAGTGCTGGGGGAGTGACTCCAACGGACAGTTGGGCGATGGCGGAACATCCCACAACAGCAACACCGGCACCACTCAACCTTCATCCACGCCAGTCAACCTCGGTACGGGCCGCACAGCCGTTGCGGTATCTTCTGGAAATAAGCACACTTGCGCCATCCTTGACAACGGCGACCTGAAGTGCTGGGGAAGGGACTACTCTGGACAGTTGGGCGATGGTGGAACCAACACGGACACCAACGCACCTTCCTCCACAGCGATTGACCTCGGCACGGGCAGGACGGCCGTGGCCGTTTCTGCTGGATCTTTACACACCTGCGCTATCCTTGACAACGGCGATTTGAAGTGCTGGGGGTATGACTACTACGGACAGTTGGGCGATGGTGGAACAAATCCAGGCACCGACCTCAACGCACCTTCATCCACGCCAGTCAACCTCGGTACGGGCCGAACGGCCGTCGCGGTGTCTTCTTCAGATTCCCATACTTGCGCCATCCTTGACAACGGCGACCTGAAGTGCTGGGGAAGGGACTACTATGGACAGTTGGGCGATGGTGGAGCCAGCACGAACACCAACGCACCTTCCTCCACAGCGATTGACCTCGGCACGGGCCGAACGGCCGTTGCTGTCGTTGGTCTGTCGGTCATGGTTACCTGCGCCATCCTCGACAATGGCGACCTGAAGTGTTGGGGTTCTGACGGACAAGGATACTTGGGCAATGGTGGCGTTAACACCGACCTCAACGCACCCTCCTCTACAGCGATTGACCTCGGCACGGGTCGAACGGCCGTTGCTGTTAGTGGATTTTCCCATACCTGCGCCATCCTTGACAACGGCGACATGAAGTGTTGGGGGAACGACCAAGGTGGACAGTTGGGCGATGGTGGATCCAATACTAACCAAAACTCACCCGTTGCGGTTTCTGGTAGTGACACCTGGGATTCCAGCACTGGAGTGAGCAGTGGCTCAGGCAGCGGCTCAGGCGGAGGCATGACGAATGTCACCGGTGCAACCTCTTGCGTTGCAACACCTTCGTTGCCGACCGGACTTTCCATCGACAGCAGCACGTGCACAATTAGCGGCACACCTTCAGTTGTCACAAGCAACACAACTTACACAATTACTGCAGTAATCAGTGGAACAACCTTCCAGACAAGTGTTTGGTTATCCTCTTCAAACCCTATTCTCACGTCGAGCGTCGAAGGTGCTGACCTCTTTATTGGCGAAGCGATGACTCCAATTACCTTCAGTCATTCATATCAGATTCCACAAGGTTATGTGACCTCAGGAAATAACACAACTTGGGAAGGAGCATGCCTTTCGTCTAATTGTGATGTATCCTATGATACCGATGGTGTCTTTAGAGAAGCTGGAAACAATCTTGTTTATGCCGGAAACTCAAACATGTGGGTTACAGACGCATCACGCCAATATTCGCTACTGAAAACTGGAATGACTAACTATCACACTTCTATGAATAATGTGGTCTATTTTGAAAGCAACAATGAACTTTGGAAAACAGATGGAACCGTTAGCGGAACTGTCATGGTTTCAAGCGTAAATCCGTTTTATCAAACAGAATATAGTTACATCCAGAAACATCTAACTATGGGCGTTCTTAACAACGAAATATATTTCCCAGTTCATGATGCAACAAATGGTCTCGAATTATGGAAATCAGATGGGACGAATTCAGGTACAGTCAGAGTTTTGAGCCTGACTAATTATAATCAAAATTCTATTACTGCTGACATTGATAAGTTCTCACCGACTGTATTTAACAATGAACTTGTGTTTAGGAGCCATAACCATACCACTGCGAATGGGCATAATTATCAACTCATCTCAACGGATGGAACTACAAGTGACAAAACGGTTCTTTACAATGGTTCAACATTTTACGATACGAACATGATTGAATTCCAAAATGAATTGTATTTCCAAGAAAGCAACAAGTCATTGATGAAGTCTGATGGAACTGCAAATGGAACTACTTGGGTATTGGATCAATACGACACTTATTCAAATATAAATAGCTTCTTTGTTTGGGAAAACCATCTTTACTTCAACGGATGGAATGCAACCAGTCCTACTCAAGGTAATGAATTATGGAAGACAGATGGAACGACAAGCGGTACCGTTCAAGTTGCTAATTTCGTCTCAGATTCGCCGAGTGGGCCCACTCAATTCAACGGAATTAGAACACCTGACTTTTATGCTTGGAATGATACTCATTTTGCTTTCAACGCACCAACTTCGTCTGGCCAACATAGTGCTGAACATTTGTACATCACTGATGGAACTGAGGTCGGCACTTCCATTCTCAATAATGGTCCTTATTGGTCCTCACGAGGTGGCACAAGCCACTATGACCCTGTTTGGATTGGAGATATTGCCTATTATGCAGAATCTTCCAGCCACGGTACGCCGTTCTGTTACTCTGATTTTAGTGGGTCCCAAATTCAGTTAACAACTCCAGTTTCTTCGGCTTGTTTCCCAGGATATGCCAGCGGTCAGTTTCAGGCTAACCATGGATTAGGGGCAGCCTATTCATGGAATGATGAATTGTATATTGTAGCCCGTATGATACTTTCGCCAGGCGGACTAACGCCACATTACACATTCTGGTCTTATGCACCTGATAATGTAACACTCAGCACATCACCTCCAGTCATATGGTCAACAGACCCAGCACTACCATCAGGAATCGGCATCTCAAACGGTGCCATTAGCGGCACACCGACAGTAGCGACCAGCAACATAACTTACACAGTCACTGCTTCCATCGGTAGCGTTACTTTACAGGCTGATATCTGGCTATCATCTTCAGCCTTTGGTGAAATCACCTCAACAGTTGACGGTGCTGAACTGCAACTTGGTGAAGCAATGACCCCAATCACGCTCAATTACACATCTCAAGCACCACCAGGTTCTACAATCTATGGAAACGGTTCAGTTTGGGATGTCACAAGTTACACAGCAAATGTTGGTTTACCAAGCACTATAGATCCAGGCCTAAATTTCCATCTCGTTGTTGGTGATGTCATTTACTTTGATGGTCAATGTTCTTCAGCCTCATGGTCTCAGTGCGGGGGCAGAGAGTTATGGGCTTATGATACCTCTAACCAAACAGGATGGTTGGTCAAAGATATAGGACCATCGGGTTATTCAGGAAATCCAGGAAAGTACTGGAATGAAGCTATTCTAATGGGAGATACGCTCTATTTCCCCGCAGTAAGTACAGGTTCTTGGCAGCAGAATAAATGGGAATTACACGCTTTTGATACCTCAAATCAAACACTTTGGCAAGTAACCAATTCTACAGCCTCCCTCCCTATTTCCTCACCTGGTGGTAATGGTGATGTGCGAGATACCTTACCAAAAGTGATTGGTGACACAATTTTCTTCGCATATGACGATGGTTTGACAGGAAGAGAACTATGGGCACATAACGCCTTAAACGGAACAACATGGCAAGTGGCGGACATCAACAGCGGGACGCACAGCAGCCCTGGAGAAAGATTAGCGAAGGTTGTTGATGAAGTACTTTACTTCAGCGCTGTTGATGGATCTTATCAGAATTTGTGGGCACATAACCCTTCCAACGGTTCTACTTGGAAAACTTCAAGCGACGTTAGGTTTGTGTGTTCGCCAGGAGGCGCCATTCGCTGTCAGAATGTCGTTTCCAACGGGATAATCTATTTCCAAGGTATTGAAGTGCCTCCAACTGGTAATTACAATACGAATGGTAAGGAACTTTGGGCTTATAGTACATTGAACGGTTCTGCTTGGTTAGCTGCTGATATTAATGACGTAGGATCAAATCATCAACACAGTGAACCGGGTAAAAATTTCATGATTGCCATTGGTGATGAAATCTACTTTGATGCAGATGGTTGGTGGGATATTGGAGAAGGCTTTGAACGAGATGTCGGCCATGAAGTTTGGGGCTATAGTGCCTCGAACGGTTCATATTGGTTAGCATACAATATACATGATGACTCTTCCGCTAATGCTGGTAGCAGCCCCGGATACAGAGGGGCTTGGGCTATCGGTGACAAATTGTACGTTAGCGCATCACCCACGAGTTCTCTTGACCATGAATTATATGTTTATGATACCTCTACACACGAGGGATGGCAAGTTGATGGAATAAGTGACATCGCTGGATGGTTCACCACTCAAAGCATTGTTATGGGTGACAATCTAATCATGGATGCTATTCCCGCCCATGGCTATGGTTGCAATTCAGGGAACGAATTAATGATTCACTCTCAATCAAATAATACTACATGGAATTTACACAATTGTGCAGGAAACATCCTTGGAATATCAACTGGTGACCACTTTATGGTAAACGTCGGAGACGAACTCTACTTCAATCAAGATGATGTTTTGATGGGCTATTATCCTCAGGAACTGACAATGAATACACCGCCACCAACGACTTGGGAAACCGAACCACCACTACCTGCAGGTATGAGTATCTCAGGCGGTACGATTAGCGGCACACCTTCGGTTTATGCCAATAATCAAACCTACACGATTTACGCTAACCAAAGCGGTTATTCAACCACGCACGAATTGTACTTCAGCGTTGACAATGCTTATCCACACACTGTAGTGGAAGACCAACCGATTGATGCAATCGGCTTCCATCCTGCATTCTGGGATGGTACAACCACATGGAGCATTTCACCAAGTTTGCCAAACACTCTATTGCAAGATAGTGCAACTGGTGAGATTACCGGTACGGTTGACAGTCCAATGAGTGATACATTTACCGTCACTGCGACTCATAGTAGTGGAGCAACTGAAACCTTTACTTTCAGCCTTGAGAGTCTACTCGATACTGATGGCGATGGCCTACCAAATGACTTGCCACCAGCTTACAACCCAGCCAATCCACCTACTTCTGGCTTGATTGCTGATGATGATGATGACGGAGATGGCTTACTTGACACCGTTGAGACCGATACAGGTATCTACATCAACGGACAAGATACTGGAACTGACCCACTTGACCCTGACACTGATGATGATGGAATTTGTGATGGTCCAAATGCAGTACCACCAATTTGTATTGCTGGGCCTGACCCGTCACCTAATGGTAATACACCTCCACCAACCTTGGTTGGAGTTAACAATACTGCCATCAACGACCTTGCACCTTACTTGGTAGTGCCTGGTGGAACTTTCGAGATTTCACCTGACCTACCGGCGAGTTTGTCAATCGATCCAAACACTGGTGATATTACCGGTATGCCAACTGAAACCTTGACTAACACAACATTCACTGTCTGGTCTAACCACACTGACGGAACTTCGCTGTCTTGGGATTTCACAATTGAGATTCTTGAGGATAGTGACGGTGATGGTATGCCAAATGAGCTGCCAGATGATTACGACCCAACTAACCCAGACTCGCCTGGTTTGATTGAGGATTTGGATGATGATAATGACGGTAACTCTGATGTTGATGAAGCGATAGATGGCACCGACCCAACTAATCCGGACACTGATGGTGACGGTATGTGTGATGGTCCAGTTGCCTTTGAGCCAGACTGTGTTGCTGGTCCAGATGCTTTCCCACTTGACCCATCGGCTGATACTGATACTGACGGTGATGGTGACCCAGATACTCTGAATCCACCATCCAACAGCGTGCCTCCTCTTGTTGAGGACTTGGACGATGATGGTGACGGGATTGAGGATGTCAATGAAACCAATACTGGAATCTACAATGGCGACACAGATACAGGTACCGACCCACTTGACCCAGATACCGATAATGATGGCATTTGTGATGGTTCGATAGATGTTTATGACCCTCAAGGTAATATCATCTGTGTTGCAGGTCCTGATGAAGACTTTGGCGTTGCAGTTGATGGAGCAGTATACCTAGTCAACAATACTCAAATGGTTATGCTAAATCCAAAATACACTATTGAAAACGGTGTTTATGAAATATCTCCTGACTTGCCAGAAGGAGTCATTATAAATCCACAGACAGGTGTTATTTCTGGTACTCCAACAGAAGTAATGGATAATACTACTTACACTGTTTATGGAAATAACAGCCAAGGTGGTGTATTCTTTACCTTTGAACTTCAAGTTCTTGAGGATACAGACCTAGATGGAATGCCAAATCAACTACCAGAAGATTATCCAACCAATGATGAAAACTACGACTTAATCGAAGATCTGGACGATGATAATGATGGCGCTCTTGATACTGCTGAAACTGGAACTGGAATATTCAATGGTTCTGGTGATATGGGAACAGACCCACTTGACCCTGACACTGATGATGATGGAATTTGTGATGGTCCAAATTCGGTCTTACCAATTTGTATTGCTGGTCCTGACTCCAACCCAGTTGGAACTGGTCCGCTCGGTCCAACTGTACTAGTCAATAATACTGAAATGACTCCACTACCTCCTGCTAACGCCGTTCCTGGCGCTATTTGGGCGGTATCTCCAGATTTACCTGCTGGTTTGACACTCAATGTAACAACCGGAGAAATTAGTGGAACACCACTTGAAACTATGGAAAATACAACATTCACTCTATGGGCTAATACTTCTGAGCCAAGAAGCGTTGAATCGACATTCTGGCTCGAAGTCCTCGAAGATACTGACGGCGATGGTATGCCTGACCAATTACCAGATGATTATCCAGATACTGGACTACCACCATTTGACTTAATCGAGGATTTGGATGATGATGCTGATGGAATGCCCGATATTGATGAAGCAACCAATGGTACTGATTCACTCAATCCAGATACCGATGGTGACGGATTCTGTGACGGTCCTAGTGCAGTTGACGGCGTATGTTACGCAGGTCCTGACTCACACCCACTTGATCCGACACTGCCGGTTAATACCGATGGTGACGCTTTCCCTGATGACGACCCTGATGGCGATGGTGGTCTAATTGCTGATGATGATGACGACAATGATGGCTACTTAGACACTGAAGAAATTGCTTGTTTGTCTGACCCACTCGACGTAAATGATGTTCCTAGTGACATGGACGGCGACGGAATCTGTGATGCGTTAGATGACGATAAAGACGGTGACGGAATCGATAATATCTTTGAAACCGAAACTGGAATCTACAATTCAACTTCAGATACAGGTACAGACCCTGCAAACCCAGACACCGATGGTGATGGAGTTTGTGATGGACCTGCAACTCCAGATGTAGCAATTTGTGTCGCTGGACCAGATGCATTCCCTACCGACCCAGCAGCATCGCTTGATACTGACGGGGATGGTATGCCTGACGAACTTGACGGTGAATCTACTACAGGTCTAATCGAAGATTTGGATGACGATAATGATACCATTGTTGACGAAACCGAGTTGTTGTGTGGAACAGACCCTAAGATTGTCAATATCCTTCCAGATATGGACGGGGATGGAATTTGTGATGCATTGGACGACAATGATGATCGTGAATTCAATATGACTTATGACTCACAATATGTCGACTTATTTGTCAACAAGACCATGGTTGATTTCCTACCTAACGTAACTGGAATAGGAGAAGTAGCAACTTGGGAACTTGATGGTGAATTACCAGAAGGTCTTACCTTTGGATGGAGTCCTGCAAGAGATGCAATGCTTGATGGTGGAATTAGAGGAACTCCGACTAATCATACAGAAGAACCAGTCAATGTCACTGTATGGGCCAATAATAGTAATTATCAAGAATCATTTGTTCTATCAATTACAGTATTCAATGATACCGATAATGATTCATTACCAGATAGTCTACCTGCCAATTATACAGGTAATCTAACAGAGGACTTTGACGACGATAACGATGGATATTATGACCAAGATGAAGTTGCTTGTGGTTCTGACCCACTAGATATTGATTCTAATCCTGAGAATACCGATGGTGATATTTGTGACCAACTTGAGGGTGATGGTAATAATGAAGAAGAAGATGGAATGGCTTGGTGGTGTTTCCCACTTTGTTTCTTACTACTACTGCTTCTACTGATTCCAATATTCCTTCTAAGGGATAGAGTAATCGCACTAGTTGATGATGCTGAACCTGAAAATACAACATCAAAGCCGAAGTTTACAGATGGTGGCGGTACTAAGGATAGTCCATTTATCCTAAAGCCACTCAAGACAGTTAAGCCTGGTTCGATTGTAGTCAGTAAAGAATTGATTACAATTACTGATATTACTCCAGGTTTGAAGGTCAAGTCTCAAGATTACTTTGACCGCGAGAATGAGCGTAGATTCCTAATGCAAGATGATTCAGGAAGTGAAGAAGGAACTCGAATGATAGTCGCTGATGATGATGGAATAATGAAATTCCGATTATTGTTTGATGATAGTCACGACCCAACACTTGCTGGTGGAGAGTTCCAAGGTGCTGTCAAGGTAGGTCGCAGATCTGTCTACTTCATGTGGGATATCAAGGTCAAACCAGACCCAGATTATGTCAAGGAGCAAAAGAAACTCGAAGCGGAGCGTAAGAAGGCTGAGAAAGAAGCTGAAAAACTAGCCAAGAAAGAAGCAGCAGAAGCAGAAAAGCTAGCCGCTAAGGAGGCTAAAGAAGCAGAAAAGAAGGCTAAGGAAGAAGCAGAAGCAGAAGCTGCTGCTGAAGCCGAAGAAAATGCCCGACTTGAAGAGGAAGAGGCTGAAGCCGCCAAGAAGGCTGAGGAAGAATCTCTAGCAGCAATCGCAGCAGCAGAGGCTGAAGAGAAGGCTCAAAAGAAGGCAGAAAAGGAAGCCAAGGCTGCTGAAGCCAAGGCTAAGAAGGAAGCCACCGCTGCCGAGAAGAAGGCCAAGAAGGAAGCTGAAGAGGCTGAGAAGAAGGCTAAGGAAGAAGCAGATGCAGCAGCAGCCGCTGAAGCAGAAGCCAAAGCCAAGAAGGAAGCTGAAGAGGCTGAGAAGAAGGCTAAGGCAGATGCAGAAAAGGCCAAGAAAGCAGCAGCAAAGAAGAAACCAGCAACTACTAAGGAAGCCAAGAAGGAAGAGGAAATCAAGCGTGTCAAATCACGTGCCAAGTCCATTGACTTCAAGGTGCTAGGAACTGCATCTTCGACTAAGTTGAAGAGTGAAGTCAAGAAAGGTGCTAAGACATTGGAAGTTGCTGATGCTAAGGAGTTCGCTGATTCTGGAAGTGCCGCAATTACCGATGACAAGGGTTCAACCATGATATCTTGGACAGGTAAAGACGGCAACACTCTAACCGGTGTTGGTGGAATTACCAGAGTCTTTGGTAAGGCTTCAGTAGTGATGGTAAGAGATGACTTGCAGGTAATCAAGGGAATCGGTCCGTTTATCGAAGAGAAATTGAATGCTCTTGGAATTACAACCTACCGACAAATTGCTAACATGACTGCTAAACTTGAGACTCAAGTCAACGAGGCTATCGAGTTCTTCCCAGGCAGAGTAAAGCGTGACCAGTGGGTCAATCAAGCCAAGATTTTACTTGGTGAAGATGTCAAATTGGACGAAAAAGCTCTCAAGCAGGCTGAAGAATTAGAGAGAATTGCTCAAAAGGCGGAAACAATTGATTTCGCTACACTTGGTGTTGCAACAATCGATGAGAAAGACGACCTCCAAACCATCAAGGGAATTGGACCGTTTATCGCTGAGAAACTGTATGCTCTTGGTATCTACACCTTTGAACAAGTTGGTAATATGACCTCTAAGATCGAAGAAGAAGTCAACAAAGCAATCGAGTTCTTCCCAGGTCGTGTTAAGCGAGATGAGTGGGCTAAGCAGGCTAAAGAACTGGCTAAGAAAAAGAAGTGAGTATATTCTGTGGAATATACACTATTCGCTGGTCTCATCGGTGTAACCTAAGTCTTATACAATGCTTTCATGACGAATGTGTATGAGAGTAGCAGTAATTACTATCTTAATTTTGACAGCCATGTATCCTTTGGTTACATCAACATCGCTTGATGAAAGTCCATTTGAACCACAATTCACAGGTGCATCGGGCGTCGATATCATTAGTGAAACTGAACCGAATAACGTCAATACTTCTGGTCAAGATGTCTACCCAGGTGATGTTCTTAGGGGCACAGTCGATATGTGGGATGACAAACATGATTGGTTCAATATATGGCTTGAACCTGGTCAAACATTACTACTAACTCTATCTCATGCATCTGGCGATGGTGTCTCAATGTCTGTATGGGATGAAGAAAACACCCATCTGGGAGTAAGTAATCCAAGTAAAACTCGTGATACCATATTCCTTGGTGAAGAGGAGACTGATATGGGTGGTGCTTACTTTGTTTCAATCAATGCCACAATGACTGAAGTAGGCGGAGGAGCATATGTTCTAGAAATTGATGCTGGTTATGCAGTTCAGTGGTATTCCCCCGAAGTTGGTTGGTATGCTGCCTCTGAGCAATATGATGCTAAAGGTAATTTGATGTACACATCCAGTCTTTCAACATATCAGTTCGCTAATGCAAATACAACAGATAAAAATTCTACACCTGTTTGGACAAATGGAGATTTTTGGAATCTTACTGTTACAATGCCAGAATTCTTTGGAACAACTTACGATGAGTATCATCAAATGACAGTAACTGGTTCAGATACAGTTTCTGGTAAAGAATGCTATCGCGTTAGCATCGTTGGTAAATCTACACTTTCAATGAATTTTGCAGGTATGACTACAACAATTACTGATGAACAATCCGGTGTTGCTTGCTATGCAAAAGATACTCTTTCATTGGTCCATGAAAACCTAACATTTACTGCTAAAACCGAGACTTCTGGTGGCTTTGGTATGATGAGTACCTCAGGTAGAACTTGTACAACCTCTGACTGGGGTGAACCAGACGAAGACTGTGATGATGTTGAGGACGATTGGGATGATTGTCCAGGAACAGCACCAGGTGCTGAAGTCGATGCTTGGGGTTGTTCAGATGCCCAAAACGGCGGCGGAGGTGGCGACGGAAGTGGCGACGGAAGTGGCGACGGAAGTGGCGACGGAAGTGGCGGAACTACTGACGCCGATAATGACGGTGTGATCGATGATGATGATTTCTGTCCGGACACACCAATGGGTGAATCTGTAGATGCTTTCGGCTGTTCTGATGCTCAAAACGGCGGTGGTGGCGATGATGGAAGTGGCGACGGAAGTGGCGATGGAAGTGGCGACGGAAGTGGCGACGGAAGTGGAAACAACGACGGCGGCGGAGATAACGGCGGCGGTGGATTTGGCGGACTGGATGATATTTGTATACCATCAGGAACAGATATGAGCACAGAAACAGTTGTCAAGTCTGATCTAACTTATCCTAACGGTATCAATGAGTTGAATTTCCCACTGACTGAAGGTAAGGTTTGGAGTGAAGCATCAGTTGGTACTGGAACAATTTCACTATCTATCGAAATGGGTGGATGTGCAATCTCTACAATGGATATGGATGATTCAGGGGCTTTACCGCTTAATTATCGTCATTTAGGTGACCAATCATTTACTGTCGGTCAATCATCAGTTACTGCTACAGGAATCCAAGTATTTTCTGGAAGAGAAGGAAATAATGACTGGGCAACTCCTGATTTCACACTTCTACAAAGTGTTCCAGATGATGTAGCGAAAATGGGCTTGCCATTTGCAGCATGGATTAACGTAGTTGGATTCAATGAATTTGATTCGACTGTTAATCTAAGTGCTAGTGTCAATTCACCAAATACTCCATTGATGTATGATTCTCAACAATTGAATGTCGATGAATTAGGTGCAGTAATTGTCGATACAATGAATATGTCAAGCGGTGATTATGTCTTAACAATTACAGGAACTTCTAACGGTATGGACCGTTCAATCACTGTTCCATTCACCGTTGATAATGATCCGGATTTTGATATTGTAACCCTTGACCCTTGGATTGTAATACCTCAAGGTGTTGAATGGGTAGTTCCTACTCCAATTTTTATTGAACCGGTAAATGGATTTTCAGGTGCTGATGTTACTATTGGAGTTACAGTTCCTGAAGGCGTTTCTGCAAGTTTAGATTTTGCTACTGGTAAAGCACCATTTTTGTCTGTACTCACATTGACAATTCCTAGCAACTTATCTGCTGGAGATTATACTGTAATTGTAACAGGCACTGCAGGTTCTACAGTTCACTCTGATGAAATCACATTTACTCTTACTTCAATACCAGAGTTCTCTTTGGATATCGAAAATAGAGAACAGATTATTGAAGATGGTACAATGTCGATTAGCGGCGTAATTGATGCTCACAACGGTCTTGATTTATCTCTTGGCGGTGCTTTAGATGTGTTAATTGAGCCGTACAACCAAGAATTGCTTGATTCAGCAGTTATTACATGGGGTACAATTGATTCTAATGGCGACTTACCATTTACAGTTACATTTACCGTTGATGATTCAATTCCTCGCAATGAATACACAATTAATCTAAACGTAGTTTCACTTGATGGTGGACTTGCTCACAGTGCATCTGTGGCCTTTGTAACAGAATCATCTACACTGGATGGTACTGCAGTAGCAGCAGATAGTTCCGCAGTTTCATCCGGTAATACAAGTCAGCATGATGGAACAGATAGTTCCGCAACAAGCATTGCAAGTGGAGAGACAAATAGTGATGATAGCGATGAAAATAACGACGGAGATTCAGATTCTAAATCCTCTAACACTGTATTAATTATCGGTTCAACAATTGCAGTGCTAGGAATTATTGCAGGAATTGCAGTAGTTGTATTACGCGGTAGAAATGGCGGGGCAAACAAGGACTTTGGTCAACAAATGTGGACTGACCAGACAAACATGGTTGCACAAACTCAAGTTCCAGGTGCACCACAACAGATGATGCAACAACCAATGATGCAACAACCAGTCCAGCCAATCCCTCAACAAACTATACAACAACCAATGGCACAACCTGTTGTGAGACGCGCCCTTAGAGCACTTGACCACATTGCAACCGTCGATGAAAATATGGAGGAAGTCATTCTTCGTGAAGGCCAAAATGGTTCAGAAACATTATCACTCATTGTTGGTGAAAAACTCTTCCAAGTGATTAGAACTAGACAATCAAGTGCAACTGTAACCTGTGAACACGAATTTACAATGAAAAGAAATTCAATCGAAGGTTTCACTCATCAACGGTTTCACGTTTTGAAGAAATTTAGAATTCTAATCATGGCAGTTACTGGCATTTCATTCCTGTTGAGTAGTGCGGTTGCATTTACACCCACAGCACCATATCAAATGGGGATGCTCATCTTCCTGGTGGGCCTATCAAGCACAATTTTTTCCTTTGCCTCCCCTCATCGACTTTCTTTTTCAACAACCAGCGACACTCATTCGCTTCTTTTCTTTGAATCCGGCTCACACAAGATTGCCACACGTTCTGCACTGTCTCAATTCGATCAAGCAATGTCCACGTTTATTGCATCAGGGGAATTCGATGTAAGCCAAGTCACTTACAACATTGGGCAGATTGGTGACACAATTGCGCACGATTCAGTCATCACCCAAGACA
>CAXFAS010000034.1:0-14344 GCA_964001175.1 uncultured euryarchaeote | reverse complement strand
AAGTCGTAACAAGGTATCTGTAGGGGAACCTGCAGATGGATCACCTCCTAAGAAACCGGAGGCTGGAGTCCTTTTGGGCTCCAGTCTCCACTCTTTTTTTCATCTTGAAGTTTACTTTTTACATCAAGTAATTTATTTAAATCAACTATTGATAGCATCCAACAACTTTTCAGATAGTGTTTTTCTGAAAGTTAAGATACAAAGTCTAGGTGCTTCAGTGTTAACTGTTATTGTTGCTCCTCGATTAAAGTGAACTTCATCCCAACCATCTGGTACAACATATCCTCTGTGCATATCAGACGTGAGAATCGTTGATTCTGAGGTCCAATCTATCCATGACCATGGATCTCCTATTCTTTGATTATGAGGAATGTCTCTAGCGACAAAAAAGTAATGATCACTCCAATCGCCTTGCTTAATCCGATTCCTCAATCTTTCAATAGTTTCAAAGTCAACTGTATGATTTAACCACGCACCTTGTCCTAGCCATGTAGAGAATAATAATCCACTACTTTGTTGTCTACATTTATTCGAACCTCTCCTAAGATGATATTTACTGGGCGCATATTGGTGAGTATTTGCAATGAGTAAATCGTTCATGGCTGGGTCTGTGGTAAATCTATTTCCAGATGTTGTATCTATTATCGCTTGTAGACGAGGTATGTCATTTATTATCGCCTTACCACTAAGAGCAACTTGAATATCCGTTTCAAATGTATCAATGTCACAATCCATATAGAATCCATAACTTCCTTCAGGGTCTTGGTCTCTAGGGTGTGAATTTACTCCCATCACAGGTGTGTTTGCATCTATATTGTGAGATATACTGGTCAGTGTTCCATCTCCACCGAGAACAATAACCAAATCTCTGCCAATGAAATCGGCCCTTCTTACCTGTTCTCTAGCCCTTATGTCTATTCGAATTTCTTTCTCATTCTGAATAGAGTTCAATACTTGTTTTACAGTTTCAAGACTTTTATCATGAACCGATTCAAAGTTTTTTTTGAACACAACCAAGATGTCAGTCATAGGGCCGCCTCATTTAACGCAAGCACTCTTCCTTCTTGAAAACCTCCATTTAAATTTAAACAAAAAATACGAGTCTTGAAGTGCTATGTCTTGATGCATGTACCATGGAATCAGACCCTTGGGGTGGAATTAAGCCTGAACACAAATCTTTAGACTCATCTCTTGAAGGAACTGTTGCATCTCCGCAGGGAGGATTTGATGGCCAAATAATAATGCTTCAACCGCCTTCTAGTGCTTCTAAAATAATAGGTATATGTTGTATTATAATTGGAGCATTCAATGTTTTGTCATTACTTGCTTATTTATTTTTACCTCAAGTAGATCCAATTACAAATGAAGAAATTTCAGTTTCCACTTCTTCGTTTATTCTTTCTATTTTATCTGGATTGATTAGTATTGTAACACTTTGTTTAGGGGGTTATATGATGGTCAATTTCCAAAAAAGAGGTATTTTCATTATCATAGGAGGAATTTTTGTTGGATTTATAATTTCTACAATTTCTGTAATGATGGGTGATTTTGACGGTTGGGGCGAATCATTTGATATGTCTGATAATGCAGCCAATGGTATTCTCATTGGAGTGCAAGCGTTGTGTAATGTGCTTTGTGGAGTAATAGTGGCAATCCCTCTTATGATTGCAAATAATGGATTTGATAATTCAAAAGTTTTCTAAGCCAAACTTTATTGAATCTATGACTTACGGGATTTATGATTAATGAGTTAAATCTGCATGGTGGAAGTTTTAAAGCTGTATTTCCATATACTTTCTGGGGATGGCTCGCTTGGGTTATTAGCGCACTAATTGCTGTTGCTGGTCTAGTTATTGGTTTATCAGGTGGCGAAGAAAATAGGCCTGCAATCTTAATGAGTGCGGTTGGATTTCTTTGTTTGGCACTTTCGACACCAGGCTCGCATCAAGGTGATTTGCACAGAGTTAGAAGGCAAGCCATTGATCCTGATGAGTTAGAGGCTAAAGCCAAAGCAAGCGGACTATCTATCGATAATTGGTGGCTCCAACAATCAACTTATGTACCTACAAACGACCCTAATGATTGGATTCTACCTGCTCCAGGACCTGCTTCTTGGAATGATCAAGATAGGTATGGTCCTCATGAAGATGGTACGGCTTTAGCAGAACATCCTTCGAAAGTAGGAACTCCTGTTCCTGCTTCTTTGAGTTTATTCGGAGTATTTGGTTCAATATCAGTAATTTTCACTATCGCAGGAATATGGATGATTCTTTCAAGCATAGAAGATGAGGGTGGGAAAGAAGGTACATACGTAGTTGCCGGAGTTATTTTAGTTGGAATCATTCTTGCTATTATTGGGTATTTCAGATCAAAGATGATTACTCAAATGATAGATACACCTACATCAATGGTCCGTTCAGTTTCAGCGGGAGTAAATGAATTAGTCGGCCAAGTAAGGCCATCTCCTGAAGGAGTTTTGAATGTAGTAGTCGACGGTAATACCAATATGGTAATGTCAAATATGGCTGCTTTTTACTGGACATACGAACAGTATCAATGCCGCACAGTCACAAGTACTGACTCACAGGGTAATACCACTTCTAGAGAGGATTGTAACTGGATTACCATACGTTCTGATTCTGGTAGTTGCCCATTCATTCTTCATGATGGCACAGGTGGAATTAAAGTACATCCTAATTCCTTCAAAAGAAATGATTGGGGTCAATATCTCAAGCGATGGGATGGTGCTTTTGCACAAACACTTGGAAAGCAAATAATGTCTCAAGCAGTTGCAGGTTTACTCGGTGGTGCTAGGGTAAAGAAACACAGATGGACATTATATGGTTTGAAACTTGGTAATCCTGTTTATCTTGTTGGAAATGTAAAACCAAGAAATCGAGATGATCTAAAGAGTGAAGGTCTAGACGGGACATTACAAAATAGCATAGTGGAAGTATTCGGTGATGAAGATTCACCGGGCATTAAAGTTACTATTCAAAGAGGTACTGAATTATCTAACTTAGGTAAGTCTAGGTCTAGTCTTGAACTAGTTATGATTCCGTTATTATTGATTATTGGTGGAATCTCGATGCTCGGTTTTGCATGAAGTTCAATACCCTGTTTATATTGGGCCAATCATGGAAGATGTTGTAATTGTTGCAGGTGCTCGAACTCCTTTTTGTGAATGGCAAGGTGGGAAACGAGGAGATGGTAAGCCCGGAGGCTTGTTAAAACAGGTCAGTGCCTTGAAATTAGGAGAAATCGCAATAAAAGGTGCTTTGGATAAATCTAACACCGAACCAGAAACAGTAGACCATGTTGTTATGGGATATGCACTTCAGACCTGTGACCAAGCAATTTTTGGAGCTAGACATGCTGGTTTAGGGGCAGGTATTCCTCAAGAAGTACCTATGCTTACATTATCAAGGATATGTGGAAGTGGTGTACAATCAATAGTTACTGCAGCGCAAATGATTATGCTTGAAGAAGCACAAGTAGTAGTTGCTGGTGGAATGGAGAATCTTTCCCAAGCACCTCACGTGTTAAGAGGGATGCGAGATACATACAAGTTAGCAAGACCTCCTAAAGAAGGAACTGTTCTTGAGAAAGATATGGAAGATTACCTCTTTACTAATCTTTTAGATGGCTTTTGTGGTTCATTTATGGCACAAACTTCTGATGAAATATGTAAGAGAAAAGGAGTTACTAGGGAAGAAACCGATGAATTTGCAGCACTTTCTCATAACAGAACTAGTAAGTCTGTCAAAAATGGAATTTGGCAATCGGAAATAGTAGAAGTAAATGGCATCGGCTTTGAAGATGAAGACCATGTTGTTCCTGGTTGTACCAAAGAGTCGCTATCAGAATTAAGAACTGCTTTTGGACCTGATAGTCTTGTTACTGCCGGTAATGCATCAGGAGTCGTAGACGGTGCAGCAGCAGTAGTGGTCAAGTCTGCTTCCAGAGCGCATAAAGATGGAGATAAACCACTAGCTAAGATAATCTCTTGGGGAATTGTAGGACTAGAACCTGCAATAATGGCTTATGGACCTGTACCTTCCTCTAAATTAGCATTACAAAAAGCCGGTTTGAGTATTGAAGATATAGACCGATGGGAGATTAATGAAGCATTTGCAGGTCAGGCTGTTGCTTGTATCAAAGATCTTGGTTTAGATGTAGAAAAAGTGAATGTTAATGGTGGTGCCGTTGGACTTGGTCACCCCCTTGCAGCAACAGGTACCCGTTTAGTCTTGACTCTAGCACATGAATTGAAACGTTCGGGCAGTAAGTACGGAGTTGCTACTGCTTGTATTGGCGGCGGTCAAGGAATTGCAATGGTTATTGAATCAATCTAACCGTTGGATGGGCTAGGTAAATTTGTTGGGCAGGAATTATATCCAATTATTCTATAGAATGGGCAATATCCAAATGCTGAGGTTAGAACACCCCATGCTCCAAAGAAAAGGAAGATAACTTCCCAACTTGAACTAGCAAGGTAATCAAATGTTACAATTCCTAGGCCAGATATCAACCGAATGGCTCTATCATTCATACCTAGATTCATAACTCTCATAACTTACTTTTATTCTTGATATATATATCATGGTATTTTACCATATGATGCAAATTAAATAATTATATCAAACAGATATCTAAACCAAATGATGACAAGAATTGTTATGAATACCTGTCTAATTCTATTTTCTGGAATATTTTTTATTCCATATGATGCACCAAGCTTTGCTCCTGAAAATGTTAAAATTATTAAAAATAGAATGAAAATCAATTGCTCTGAAAGAAGTTCTAATTGATTATTTGATAGAATCATTATATGAAAAAATACTGAAACAGGAACTACAATCATCATTATATTTAGACTAGAACCGATGGCAATTCTAGTTTTTAATTTTCCAAAAACCTGTAAGCAAGGCACATATATTGCCCCTGCACCTATGGCTAATATGCTAGAAAGCATTCCACCAATCCCAGAACCGATAGTTATTCCTGTAATATTTTGTTCTGAAATTTCTGTTTGTTCTAGTTTATCACTAGTAAATAAGTACTTAGATAATGCAAAACTTATCAAAACCAAACTTAACGATTTGAAAATAAAATCTAGTTCACTACTTAATAATTGAATTATTATAACTCCTAAAATAGCACCAGGAATAGCACCCCATAAAGCACTTCTAATGACCTCATCATCTACCAAATTCTTTTTCCTATGAGTTAGTCCACTTCCCCAACTTACAACACCAGTTAGAACTAAAGATACAGCAATCAGCTTACCATCAATTGGCCAGTCAGCAACATAGTGGATTAGTGGGACAAATAACATTCCACCTCCAAGTCCTAAAGGAGCAAAAACGAATCCTATTATTGCAACTCCTAAAAGAACTAAGATTTGCTCGATCATCAAAATACACCCTAGATAAGCACAAAAGAGTCCTTAGGTAATTTAGTGTAGGACAATTGAGCATTTGTTTTTATCTATTGGCAACTATATAAGGAATAATTACTTGGAATGACTCATGGAAGTACTATTAATTGTCGGTTTGATTGTAGGTGTGATATTTTTATTCTTTATTTTCTGGTTTTTTTCGACATGGAATCGTTTAGTTGCATTAGAAGAAAATGCAATTCAAGCATGGTCTAATATCGATGTATTGTTAAAACAGAGATATGATATGTTGCCTAACTTGGAAAGAGCAGTTGGAAAGTATGCGTCACATGAAAAAGACTTGTTCCTAGAATTTGCCAAAGCACGCCAAATGGCCGCTGGAGCCTTGCAGAATAAAGATGTAAAGGGCGTTTCTGCTGCTGAATCGATGATGGCAGGCATGATGCCAAGAATTACTGCTGTTGCAGAAGCCTATCCTGAATTGAAGGCCGATTCTAGTTTCTTGAATATTCAAAATGAATTGGTTTCAATTGAAAATCAAGTTGCTGATAGAAGAGAATTGTATAACTCCTCCTCTACCATATTCAACAAAGCAATCCAAATGATTCCAACTACATTTGTTGCTTCAATCAAGGGTTGTCAAAGAAGAGATCTCTTTGAGGTCCAAGGTGTTGCAAGAGAGGCACCGGTTCTGTTTGCTTAATTGTAAACTATCTACCAAGTGTTCGATATGTTCTTGATTTTCGGCTCGAGTGGGCTCGGTCTTAGACTAGCTAAATGGTGTTCTAAGAGACATAGGTGCACACTTATTGGCTTAGCAGAATCATTACCTATTGGTGAGGAGTTAGAGGGTTGTGAAATAATAGCCCTTCCTTCAGCTTTAAATCTAACATCAATTCCACAGATTAATCATTTTCCAACGGCTATATTATATTTGGATAGTAATGCATTAAGCGATGATAATCCTCTCGATGAAATTAAGATGAGATGGCCAAATGTTCCCATTTTGACAACAATTCCTCTCGAAGGAGATGGAATTGATTTAGTAAGTATCGATGATATATCATTCGCAGCAATGCAGGATAGAATTCGATCATGGGAGCGTAGAGCGAGTGCCTCAGTAGTTGTGAATTATCTAAATTCAATTTCTAAGGGAGGTAAAGTTTCGATTTTTTGCCATGATAATCCAGACCCAGATGCTCTTGCAGCAGGTTTAGCAATGCTCGAGATGGTTGAGAAGATGGGCCTTGAAGGAACTATCCTTCATGGCGGGTTAATCGAACACCAGCAAAATAGAGCTATGGTACAATTACTAGATATCCCTACTAGAAGATTAATTCTCGATTGGGAGGTTTCAGATATTATCAAAGAATCTCAAGTTGTTATAGCGGTAGATTTTCATAAGCCTGGTGCTAATAATATTCTTCCTGAAGATTGTATCCCTAATATTATCATAGATCATCATACAGTAGAAGATACGATTGCAGCAGACGTAGTATTAGTTAGATCAGAATTTTCTTCAACATCCTCACTGGTTACTAGCTTACTAATGAGTCTAAATCATCCTATTGAGACTAAAACTGCAACTGCTCTGGCATTTGGGATAAAGACAGACACTTTGGGCTTTACAAGGGATTTCAATGCGGTTGATTTACGAGCTCTTTCTTGGCTAAATGCATTTGTTGACCGTGAAATAATGCGTTCTATAGAAATGCCTCCTCGTTCACAAGAAACATTAGAATCATTTTCTTATGCTTTGAATAATAGAATAAAATATGGAAAAAACCTAATTGCTCCTCTTAGAGAAATGCCTAACCGCGATTCTCTAGCCCAAATTGCAGACTTTCTTCTACCTACAGAAGGAATTGATACAGTAGTTGTTTTTGGAGTAAGAAGAGGCAAAGTAATAATTTCTGCAAGAACAAAAAGGCATGGATTACATATTGGTAAGATTCTATCTAATCATTGGAGGGATGGATTGGCAGGAGGGCATAGAGAGTTGGCTGGTGGGCAGATTCCCTTTGAATCAATACTTTCTGAGGTGCCTAATGATTTAGATCAAGCGATTGAAGAATCCCTCGAAGAGACTATAATACAATTAAAACAAATATTACCATCACCTGATGAGGAATAATTATGTCATCTTCTCCAGTTATAGATATCTCTCCTAATTTGAGACTATTGGGGACTGCTCATGTGGCCAAAGCCAGCGTTGAAGCAGTTAAATTTCATATTGAAGAATTTAATCCTGATGTAGTTGCTGTAGAATTATGTCAATCGAGATTCGATTCACTGGTTAGTGATCGTCGATTGGATAAAGAAGGATTGCTGAAAGTTATCAAAGAGGGTAAAGCACCGCTAGTTCTTATTCAGTCAATGTTAGCAACTGAACAGCGTAAATTGGGGCTTGATGAAGGCGAGCAACCTGGGGCAGAATTACTAGCAGCAGTTGAAGTTGCTAATGAAAAGAAATTGGATGTAGAACTTATTGATAGAGATATTCAGATAACTCTTAGAAGAGCATGGAAGAAAATGAAACTGAGAGAAAAATTTAGAATTTTATATTCACTACTCGGGGACGAAGAAGAAGATAATCCTGAACTTGAAGAGTTACTATCTAATCAGGATTTACTTTCCTCAATGATGGAAGAATTAAGGGAATTCTCACCCGGTGCCGGAGTAGTACTGATTGACGAAAGAGATTCTTATTTAGCAGAAAAAATTCTTTCAATAGACCCAAGTAAAAAAGTTCTAGCAGTTGTTGGTGCCGGACATCTTCAAGGATTGGAAACCAACTTATTAAAGAAAAATAGTTTCAATGAAAAAAACATTGAAATTTTAGAAGAGGTACCGGATAGAGGAAAGATTTCAAAAATTATTCCTTGGTTAATTCCAGCGCTTGTAATGGGATTAATGGCTTATTTCTTAACGACAGGTGACGGAGTTGATCTTGTTGAATTATTTACAGTTTGGACTTTGGCTAATGCAGTTTTTGCTGCTATAGGTTGTATATTGGCAAGAGGACATATCTTGGCAATACTAACCGCAGCTTTAGCATCACCAATAACCTCCCTTAATCCTACTTTGGCAGCAGGTTGGTTTGCGGGTTATGTCCAACTAAAAGTTGCTGAACCTACAACAGAAGATCTTCAAAACTTTTTGAAATTGGACCGATTTGGTCTATTTTGGTCAAATAGAGCTGGTAAAGTATTACTTGTAACAGCATTGACAAATTTGGGAAGTATGGCCGGAGCATGGGTTGCGGCTGCAGGTTTGATAGGCGGGATTTAATTCTCCAATTTATTCAGTACCTTTAGAAGGTCTACATTTTGATCAACATCATGTACTCGAATAATATCTATTTTATTGTAAAATGCAAATGCTGAGGTCGCCAATGTTCCTGCCAATCGATCGTTTGGATCTTTTTTTCCGGTTATCTGTCCGATCATACTTTTTCGAGATATTCCAAGCATTACAGAATAATTGGATTTAGTCAATGTTTCTATCTCTTTTAGTAAATCTAAATTATGATGTAATTTTTTACCAAATCCAATACCAGGGTCTAATATTATCAATTCTTTCGGATGTCCTTTTTCAACAAGCGTTTCTGCTTGTTTGAATAAAAATTGACTTACTTCACCTATACAATCACCATATTTCGGATTTTCTTGCATATTTTCAGGTAACCCTTGCATATGCATTATACACACTGAACAGCCTGTATCTAAGATGACATCAATCATCTTTGGATCGCTTAATCCAGAAACATCATTTACCATTTCTGCTCCTGAATTAATCGCTTCCAATGCAACTCTAGATCTTCTTGTGTCGATAGAAATTAATCCATTAGGTCTTACCTTTTTCAGTTCTTTGATTACCGGAATTACTCTTCTTAATTCTTCTTCAACATCCACAGGTTCTGCTCCTGGTCTTGTCGATTCACCTCCAATATCTAGCCATAAAGCTCCTGAATCCCAAATTTCTAGCCCTTTTTTCACTGCATCATCAATATTGAATCTTCTACTTCCATCATAGAAAGAATCTGGAGTGACATTTAGAATTCCCATTACTATACATGATGATAATTCTTGACGATGAATTCTATTGAAAATATATTCACGGCTTTTTTCATCAGGTCCAAAGTTCTCGCTCATTAACCATGCTAATGCGAGAGATTTGATAAGTTGTGACTGTAAAGGTGCCGTTATGCCGGAGGAAATTCAGCAATCAATGGTTCCCGAATCGGGTGATTTTGGTTCCAACGATTCAGTATCAGAATCCAGTTTAGAACTAGCCAATAGGTTGATTGGTAGGCTTAAACCAGAAGATAATTCGTCAATCTTCGGAATGATTGCTAATAAGTCCTACTATAGTGGAGGGTTAATTACCATAATTTTGGTCTTCTGGTGGCTATTTGTAGACTCTGCAAGCGATGATTTGAAATTAGGATCGTCTACTTTCTTTAATCTTGATTTCTCTCAAGTTGCATTAGCAGTAATCACATTGGGATTACTTTCATCTTTATTGAGTGATTTTAGTAGAGAGTTAGGTAAGTTGTTACCTTCTTTGATATCTGGTGCAATGCTGATAATGTGTGGATTGTATGTTTTAGAACCATTAGCGATTGGAATGTTTACCGAACAATATGACTTAGTTGAAGGTTTTTGGCGTTGTCTTAGGCTTGGAATCCTTTGGATTGGTGTTACTTTTTGTGCTCATTTGCTTGTAGATGCATCTTTATTAGTTTGGTTGAAAAGATTTTGTGACTCTAATGGTATTGAAATTACACCTCCTAATGAATCAGAAAATAGTTCTAGGCAATCTGAAGTATGAAATAACAAAATCATTCATCAATGATTGATTCTTGGCAAGGTTATGCCTGAACATAGAGTTGATATTTTACGTTTGGGTCATCGCAAAGGTCGAGATCCAAGAATAACAACTCACTTAGCACTTGTTGGTAGAGCATTTGGAGCTCATCGGTTTTTACTTTCTGGGGACCAAGATCAAGAAATGTTTGATAATTTGGCGTCAGTAGACGAAAGATTTGGAAAAGGTCTTGAATGTCAATATGTCAAGAGTCCTATGGGCTGGCTTAGAAAATTCGTAGAACAAGATGCAGGTGATGGAAAACCCGGTATTGCAATACACCTAACCATGTACGGTGAATCATTTAGAGAAGCAATCCCAAAGATTCCAAAAGATAGACCAATAGTTGTTGTAGTAGGAGGTGCAAAAGTCCCTAGTGACGTGTTCAAATTGTGTCAATACAACGTTTCAGTAGGTAATCAGCCGCACTCAGAGGTTGCTGCATTAGGGCTTTTTTTGGATTCATGGTATTCTGGTGAATCGCTTAATAGAGAATTTGAAAATGCTAGATTAATTATCGAACCTTCGGCAAGTGGTAAGAAAGTATTAGATTTAGATAAGTAATTTTAGTAACTAATAACTTACTAAGCATACTATGCTTAAATTATTTAATTTTAATTTACTTACAAAAAGAGTCCTTCTTGTATCTTTCAAACCCAATCATTATGGGGGGCCGTTTTTGACCATCTTTGATGTCGAGGTCCGAGGTACGAGACGGAAGTTTCTCCCCAGGGTCTGAAAATCGATTATCTGAACGTTTCCCTAGTTTCCCTGATGCTGCTGATGGCTTGTTTAGAGGAGATGAATTATCGCCTCAAGCGAGTGGTTTTGGACTATTATTGACTGCAGATGGTGGCAGATATGAGGGTGAACTTTTTGGTGCAAAAGGTATAGGTGAAGGTGAGTTAGTTTTCACCACTGGAATGATGGGTTATCAAGAATCTCTAACCGACCCTTCTTTTGCCGGTCAAGTTTTAACTTTTACATATCCCTTAATTGGCAACTATGGTATTCATCATTCATGCTCAGAATCAGCCTCGGTGTGGCCCCGTGGAGTTGTTGTAAGGCATGCTATGGAGCAACCGGATCATCGTAATTCTATTGGTACAGTAAATGATTTACTAAGATTACACGGGATTCCAGGGATTCAAGGAATTGATACTAGAGCAATTACTAGAAGAGTTAGAGAGTTGGGGACAGTTCTATGTGTATTTGGACAATTATCGGATGAATCTATATTAATTGAGAGATTGAAAAAGCTAACATCGCCTGAGTTAGAAGATCTAGTTGATTTAGTCTCCATAGAAGAACCAGTATTATTGAACGAAGGTTCATTGGATGAATTTGGAACTAAAAAGCCTAGACTTGCTGCCATTGACTGTGGAATAAAGTATAATATTTTACGAAGCTTGTGTAAGTCATTCGAAGTAATTTGGTGCCCTCCTAATATCGATTTTAATCTTTTAATCGAGTCCTATCAAATCGATGCATTGTTCTGTTCTAATGGACCCGGTGATCCTGCTCATCCAGGTAAAGCAACAATGGCGAGAAAAATTCTCGCGTCGGCAGTGAAAGCAAAAATTCCGGTAATGGGAATTTGCCTGGGTCACCAATTAATGGGTCTTGCATCTGGATTAAGTACCTATAAAATGCGTTATGGCCATAGAGGAGCCAATCAACCTGTAGTTGATTTGATATCTGGAAAAGTGCTTATTACAAGTCAGAATCATGGTTTTGCAGTTGCGGATCCAGACGCAGGAATGCTTGCAGCTCACCCTTCAGGAGCAAAATCAGAACAACAAGAAAACTTACATGGGGCTGAAGTAAAAGTTAGATATGTAAATGCTAATGATAGGACGGTAGAAGGTCTAGATGTGATAGGCCATCCATCCTTCACAGTTCAGTTTCACCCTGAGGCATGTCCAGGACCACATGATGCTGAAAATCTATTTTTAAGATTTAGACAAATTGTTGACGAATATCTAGGGAGGGCTTAATTTTGCCGCGTAGAGATGATTTGAAGACAATTCTTGTTCTTGGAAGTGGACCGATAAAAATCGGCCAAGCCGCTGAATTTGACTTTTCCGGGAGCCAGGCTGTTCGTGCTTTGAGGGAAGATGGATACGAGGTAATTTTAGTAAATTCTAACCCAGCGACAATTCAAAATGATCCAGAAATGGCAGATAAGGTATACATTGAACCACTTCTTTCTTCTTCGGTAAAGCGCATTTTAGAAATCGAAAAACCATGTGCTTTATTGGCTGGAATGGGAGGTCAAACAGCGCTAAACATCGCTAGTGAATTAGCCCATCAAGGCGTTCTTGATGAATTGGGTGTTGAATTAATTGGTTCAGATTTAGATGCCATCGACAAAGCTGAAGATAGAGATTTATTCAATAAAGTGTGCGAATCAATAAATTTACCAATTTCTGAAGCCATAGCATGTAACTCGATGGAAGAAGTAATATCTGCTGCTGAATCAATCAATAGTTGGCCTTTACTAATCAGACCTGCATTCACCTTAGGTGGACTAGGTGGTGGAACAGCATGGGATTTAGGTGAACTTGTAGAAATCGCCACTTTAGGACTAAGGAATTCACGAATTAATCAAGTTCTTATTGAAGAGTCAATTTTAGGTTGGCAGGAATTAGAGTATGAGGTGATGCGTGATGAAGCGGATAATGCAACAATTGTTTGTACTATGGAGAATATCGATCCGATGGGTGTTCACACAGGCGAATCAACAGTAGTTGCTCCATTACAATCGTTCTCTGATAGCGATCATCAAATTCTTCGAGACCAAGCATTGAAATTAATTAGAGCACTAAATATCAAAGGTGGATGTAATGTTCAATTTGCATTTAATCAATCAACTGGAGAGATAAGAGTAATTGAAGTAAATCCTAGAGTTTCTCGTTCCTCGGCTTTGGCTAGTAAAGCCACTGGATATCCAATTGCCAGGATGGCTGCAAAGATAGCAGTTGGTTATACTTTAGACGAATTACCTAACCCAATTACTGGAGAAGGAACTACTGCTGCTTTTGAACCAACATTAGATTACTGTGTGGTGAAAATACCTAGGTGGCCTTTTGATAAATTTAGAACCGCAGATAGAACTCTTGGAACATCAATGAAATCAACTGGAGAAGTTATGGCAATTGGAAGAAATTTTGAAGAAGCTTTCCTGAAAGCATGGGCATCTTTGGAACAAGGTTGCCCACATCCTAGGCCGTTGACTAGGGCTGATGAATCAGAAGGAGAGGGAATGTCGGAAAGGGCATATGAAAAGTTGCCAGATTCAGTGTTAGTAGATTGGTGTAAAATAGCCACTGATAGACGAATGGGTGCATTGATTGAAGCCTTTAGACGTGGTTGGAGTGTTGAAAGAGTACATGAAATTACAAGAATTACAAGATGGTTTCTTTATCGATTTGAAAATATTGCAAAAATGGAAAATGAGATTGTTCAGAAAGCGTGCAATCCCTCAGATGTTGATTTTGAAACTCTAAGGAAGTGGAAATCTTTTGGATTTAGTGATTCTCACATTGCTGATGCTCTAAATGGATTCCCTGCAACAGGGTATAAATCACTGCCTAGAGGTAGAAATGAATCAACAGTGATGAAGAGAAGACATTCATTGAATCTACATCCAAGATTTAGAATGGTTGACTCTTGTGCAGCAGAGTTTGCAGCAAAGACTCCATATTATTATTCAACATATGAGCCAAATGGTTCTACTGAAATCGACTTTATTCCTGATTTGAAAAACCGTGTCAAGAAAAGATTTGTCGCAATTGGAAGTGGGCCGATTAGAATAGGACAAGGAATCGAGTTCGATTATGGATGTGTACATGCTGTAAAGGCGATTAGGGAAGCAGGTAAAGATGCTATACTGATCAATAATAATCCAGAAACAGTATCTACAGATTTTGATACTTCAGATAGACTTTATTTTGAACCATTGACGCTAGAATATGTTACAGAAGTTTTACTCAGAGAAAATGCACATTCGATTTTATTGCAATTTGGTGGTCAAACAGCAATTAATCTTTCACAACCATTAGAACAAAGATT
>CAXFAS010000033.1:0-14858 GCA_964001175.1 uncultured euryarchaeote | reverse complement strand
CTGCATTAATGCTTCATAAGGCAAATGGTACGATGTTCATACAATACATCAAAATATAAACATTTCAATATCAAATTTCATCTAAAGCGTCTAATAATTCTAAATCATCATCTGCTTCTTCCAAATCTTCAGATACTGGTTCAGGAATATCTAGTTCTTCTTCAAATTCCATTTCATGTTCTTGTGGTACTTCTTCAATTTGATATGTAGAAGAATTGTATTTACCTCTTCGATAAACTGCCAAGAATAATATTGCCAAAAGACCTGCAAATAAAGCGATTGTTTGTGGTTCCGGTTCATATATCTCGTTTAATAAACATGAGATTCCTTTACACTCTGTCTTGAAAGTGAATTTTGATTTCTGATTGAATTCTTCAGCATATGGTACTTCGTCATCCATAGGCGTTACTATCAAAGTAAAGTCTGCTTCAGAGCCATCTTTCAAGTTAGAAGGTGCAGTAAGTTCTACAAAGAAATCTTTACTTGAATATGCAGGTAAAGTAAGGAAAAGGAAACCTCCTCCAACTTGATTTGAAGAGGCGGAAATTTCACCATCCCAACCTTGAGGCTCTTCCAATTCAATAAATACGCCTAATTCGACGTTATTGTCATTTGAAATTCTAAATTCAATACTCTTTTTCTCCTCTGAAGAAAAACGGGTGAACTCACTCTTCTGAGTAATAGGCAGATTGCCAGGCTGAACTTCCTCATTAACTTCAACTGTGACAGGTAAGTCAAAGTAACGAGCTTCACTTAATTCAACACCTTCTTCTCTTATCTGAAGATAGACGGTATGATTGCCAGCCTCAACATTTGATGGGAGGTCTACTTCTAGCACTATATCAGCATAAGACCCAGATTCAAGAGATACCACAATTACATCATTTTGTGAACTATCTGTCACTCTATAATCCCAATTTGTATAACCTAAATCACTGTCTTTATTTCGGTCTAAATCCTTAGGATTGATAATTTTCCAAGTGGTTTGTCCAGCAATATCACTAGAATCTGTAACTCTTACTGAATAAGACACCGTATCTCCTGGATCAACAGATTCGACTCTTCCAAGCTCCCCTGCATCACTATCGGAGATTACCTCTGCGAGTATTCCAAATGTCCTGTGAACTGTAAAACTGACATCAGTTCTAAGCTCGCTCTCCCCTGCACTTGTAATTTGTAAACTTACTAAACCGATATCCTCGGCTTCCCTTTCAGCAGGAGGGAAAAGGTCCATTCTGACCGTAAGAATATCGTGAGAACCAATACTAGGAGTTACAGAATTAATTCCTTCTTCGGTTAACTCTAGTCCAGTATCATTGTCATAGAATTTGTATTGCCATGAAGTTGGCATAGCATTGACCCTGATAAAGAATGTATCAGAATCAAATCCTGAGTTAAACACATCGATAAAGAAATCTCCTACTTCGTCTGCATCAACATAGTGCGATAATGTTTCATCGTAAAATTCTGGCCTTGTAGAATCGACAATCTGTATTTGATGTTCAAAGTCTTCGAATATAGAGATTCTTGGTTCGGCAAAAACTCCAACCTCTTCGATATCCAGTACAATTTCGATAACAGCAACTTCTGTTGTAGTTCCCTCAATGTCAGCAAATGCTCTTGCTTCGATTTCTAATTTATCTGGCCCAGTTGATAAATCACCTTCGGGAACATCGATCAGCAAAATTGGTTTAGCAGATGCACCGCCACCATTTAGTGAATATCCTCCAGGCTTATCCCAAGATTCGGCCCACGTTGAAGGAAGAGCCCGAGCCAAGTCGAATACAACTTGTAGGTCAGAAGAATCAGAGCCGGTATGTTCCACTAATAACTCAACACTAGATGTCATGCCAGGTGCAATTAGAACGGTATCAGGTTGGGTTGAAGGTAATGTTAGATATATGTCGTGCTCAACAAAAACAACGCCTTGATGTTGGAATAACACTGTATGCCCTTGGATATCCTGTATTTCGAGTACAACATCGTAATCTCCTGGGTCAATACCGAGTGGATAAGTAAAAGTGTAATTTCCTACAAGCCCATCATTATCTAAAGTCAAATCATCGTCTTCAAATTCTTTATTGAAGACAACAGTAGCTCCCGAGTTTGTACTCATAATTAGGTTGACTGTTTCTATATCATCCCTTCCAAATGAATCTTTTATTTGTAATGTAAATTGCATAGTTCTAAACTCACTTCTGTGATTAGGCGACCACTCTAAGACTTCAGAATCAGTCCAACCAGAACCGATCATGTGGACCTTAACTGCGGACTGAGATAATGCGTTTGCCCTCACTTCGATTTTAGAAAAACTATTGGTAGAGTCAATATCACCATATTGCATCATAACATCACACTCGCTGCCACCACCGATTCCTGAACCTTGACTTTGACAACCATCAATAGAGGCATCAATCTCAAGACCCAGTCGCTTTCCATTTTCTACAGTGAATCCACTTGCTGGCATCTCAATATTAATGACGTTCACTGCATAACTGCATGAACTTCCACCAAATGGGTTGCTGCTTGTACAAGGATCTTCTAGGGTGATTTGCTCCGACTCAACAGTTGTAGAACCTGACTTTAGGACGAAGTTAATATCGGCAGTAGCACCATCATTTCCTTCGAATTTAAGATAAACACTAATTTCGATTGTAGGTGTAGAACCTTCACCATAGATTTGAATATCACTAATCATTTCATTAGTATAAAATTCTAAAGTAGACATAATACTCTCTTCCTGAGAAGAACCATCGGGCTCCATTGTTGAAATTGAACCATCTCCTCCTGACTCAGATGTAGCAGTACCAATGAACAAATCATAGGATTCATTGGAAGAACTTGATTTAAAAATATTGGAACTATCATCTAGTGATTTTGTATAGTTATTATTTACTCCTCCTAAAGGCATCACTGAGCCTAAAAATAGTACTATAATAAGAAGTGGAATTAAGCGGCCAGGAGTATTAGTTTTGCTCACGCTCATCTTGTTCACAACTCGGGCTGACACTAATTCGGTTAAACGGTTTCGCATTAATGAATCAAAATATAGCAAATTTTGAATGAAAAAATTCTACCGTAATTCAATGCTCAATTAGTATTTTTAAGATTCAGCTTTTACGGCTGAAGCTAAATTCGATACCATCCATGAAGATGCTGCTGCCAATTGTAACCAATCTCCAGTCCCCCATAGACTAACATTACTTTCATAGAGAAATACACTGATTATCCAACACAGGCTTGCTAAAGTTTGGCCAATCCATTCCAAACTCATCATTTTCTCTAAATTTAACATGTCAAACATTCCTGGCCACAACATGATAGGTCATCTAAATACATCCCCCAACCTTTGTATGCTTCAACAAATTCATCAGTGGGCAAGTCTAGAGAAGATGCAATAGCTTGTGCTACAATTGCGAAACGTTGACGGTATTTGAAAATGAAACAGAAGATATGCCCATCGTGACGAACTGATGGACCGCTTAGATATACTCCGGGAACTGTAGTTGATTCGTCTCGTTCTGTCAATGAAGGGAAACCATCTTTTCTTTCTTCGAATAAGTGAGATACGAACTTGTGACTACCATTAAATCCACTAGCTAATAGTGGCTTATTTTTTGAAGTAAATGATTGTCCATCTTCAGTTTTGATCTCATAAGTATCGCCATCAAAGGTTACAGAATTTACCGGAGTCTGAGCAAAAAGTTCAACATTAGATTCGAATTTATTATCTAACATTCTTTCAAAAGAATACGTAGACAAAGCTATACTCGGGTCAGAACTTGCCTCAGCCCAAGGAGCGTTCAGATCGAATACTTTGACTTTCTTATCATTCCTAGCAAGATGATAGGCTGCATCAATGCCACTTTCATATCCTCCAATAATTAAGAAATCATCTCCCTGTAAATCACCATATTTAGCAACACTTGATGTGTGTACGCAAAGTTCACTTCCAGGAAAACCACCTTGAGAAGGGTATTGGTATTCTCCAGCAGCCCATACAATATTATTGGCCGTTAAGGTATGTTTTTCGGTTTCTAAATGAAATACATCATCGACTTTTTTGATTTCTAATACATCTGTATTTTCTAGAAGTGGAAGTTCAAAATAGTCAGCGAGATTTTGAAGATGGTCGGCAAATTCCTTTCCTGTAGGGTGCTCAACTCTCATACTAAATGCTGGAGAAACTCCAACAGCAATTGAGTTCAAATCTAACATACCTACTGAATTACTTGGAAAAGATGGAGTGATAAATCTTGTTTCTTCAGGCCATGATGCAAAAGAAGAGCCTACACTTGCACGATCTACAACTAGATAATTTTCTACACCAGTGTGTTGAATTGCTATTGAAACTCCAACGCCTGCTGCTCCTGCTCCAATAACAATAACATCAAACAAATGATTATCATAATCGATTTCAACCAATTCTTCTACTTCGACGACACTAGTCTCTTGCGCCATGTCAGTTCGAAAATTAATAACAATTTAAAATGATGTATTAATAAAAAGGACTAGTAATTTTATCATTTTTGGTGCAGGGAGTGGGATACGAACCCACGAACCCATCTGGGACCGGATCTTAAGCCCGGCGCCTTTGACCACCTCAGCCATCCCTGCAAGCAGTCGAAAAGTCGGCATCATTTGAATTATACGCCTAATTTTTGATTTAAGCTCCATCCACCATCGACATTAATTATCTGCCCAGAGATATGAGGAGAATTGAATAAAAATTGTACTGTATTCGCTATATCAGTTACATTCCCAGATCTACCCAATGGAATTTCCTCGATTATTTTTGCAAAATGTTCTACCTCCCAATCAGCAGAAATAATTGCCCCTGGTGCAATACAATTGACACGAACATCGGGATGTAAATCACCCGCCATGTTTATCATCAATTGTCTTAAACCTGCTTTACTAGATGTGTAGTGTGAAAGGCCTTTCCAAGACCTTCCAAGCGACGTGTCGACCATTCCGATAACACAACCTTTTGCAGATTTTAACAATTCCATCAAACCTATAGTTAGTTTGAATGGTGTTTCCACATGTAATTTTAAATTCATTTTTAAATCTTCAACATCAACATCATTGATTTCTATAGAACTGTATATTGAAGCATTATGTATTAACCCTGATAGCCCATTTGACTCCACAACTGCAGGATGATTGATAACATTCAAAATTAATCTTTCAACATCCGAATCAACTAGTAAGTTACCACTTAAAACATCTCCACAATCAACACCTCCATTGTTAGATGAAAAATCTGAAATTATTTTTCTTGCCTCCTCAACAGAAGAATTGACATGAATCAATACATACCAACCCATCTCCATCAATTTTTGTGATATCGCAGCACCTATCCTTTTGCCACCTCCTGTGATTAACGCAACTGGCTTGGACATATTCTTGCCTATAGCAATTAATACAATAATTCTCGTATCAAATCAGCAAAAAATGAATTATTTATCATAACTCGAAAAATTGGACTCTAGCACACCTTTTTCATATGCAACTCATGGGCTATAGTGAGGAGGGGAGAATATTACAGGCAAACAACTCCCCATGGCGAAAAAAAGTCCAAAGATAAAAACGCGTAAGCGGTTGCCTTCTTGGTTCAAAACTACCCTGCCTAATGGAGAGCAGCAGAAGATTTACAATGATACTAAGTCATCTGTAAAAGATAACAAACTCAACACTGTATGCGAAGAAGCTAGATGCCCTAATATTCACGATTGTTGGTCGAGTGGCGATGCTACTTTCATGATTGCTGGTCAAGAATGTACACGTGGATGTAGATTTTGTGCTGTTGGTTCAATCAAAACACCTCCTCCACTTGACGCCGATGAGCCAAAGAACTTGGCGGATGCAGTTGAATCAATGAATTTGAGGCATGCAGTGATTACTGTTGTAAACCGTGATGACTTACCAGATAGTGGCTCAAATCACTACAAGAAATGTATCGAGGAAGTGAATCTTCGACAACCTAATGTAACCCTAGAATTACTATGTTCGGACTTGGCCGGAGATTTAAGTGATTTAGCACATTTATTAGAAAATAGCCCGTTATCGGTTTTTGCCCATAATGTAGAATGTGTACCTCGACTCGACCATAGAGTTAGAGATAGAAGAGCATCTTTTTCTCAGTCGATTAGTATTCTAAAGGAAGCTAAAAGACTTCGACCAGACATAATTACAAAATCTTCGTTGATGGTTGGAGTTGGTGAAACTAACGAAGAATTAGTTGAGGCAATGAAACTGGTCAGAGATGCTGGTGTCGACCTACTAACTATCGGACAGTATCTTGCACCTTCAAGCAAACATTTAGCCGTTGATAGATTTCCAGAACCTGAACTTTACGATCTATGGGCAGAGAAAGCGATTGAACTAGGATTCTTAGGTGTAGCCAGTGGACCTTTTGTTAGATCTTCTTTCAAAGCAGGACTTCTTTTGAGAAAATTGAAAAATCCAGATAATGATGAAAGTATGCCCGGTGCTAACGTCATGGTTTCTAAAGAAATACCATTTGACCAGTATCACTTAAGGACTTTGCCAACTGAGGTGAAACCATGACGGAACGGAAGACGGTCTCCACCGCTCCCTATACTATCGGGGCTGCTCCGTTTAGACCTGGTGACGAATCGAACTTCGGTGATAAATTTAAAGAAAAGCCGGATGATTTGAATAGACCTGATCCAATAAATTGTCAAGCAAATGATACAATTCAGCATGCTGCTGGTTTAGTAAGAGTTCTAGATGATGATAACAAAGCTAAGGGAGAGTGGAATCCTGAACTAAGTGCTGAGGAAATGATTCAAGGATTGGAATATATGATGAGACTTAGAATCTTTGACGACAGAATGTTGAAAATGCAAAGAACAGGAAAGTTATCATTCTACATGCGCTCTTTTGGTGAAGAGGCTATTGCAATCGCTCAAACTATGGCACTCGAAACTCAAGACTGGATTTTCCCTTCATATAGGCAACCAGGTGCTCAATTTGTTCGAGGAAGAGACATGGTCAGTATGATTTGCCACTGTATCGGAAATACTGAAGATAATGTCAAAGGAAGACAGATGCCAGTCCACTATACCTGGAAAGAAGGACGCTTTATCTCAATCTCTTCCCCTGTGGGAACACAATTCTCTCAAGCTGTTGGAGTCGCTATGGCCAGTGCTTACAAAGGACTTGATGAAGTTTGTATCTCATGGTTAGGAGATGGTACTTCTGCTCAAGGAGACTATCATTATGCGCTCAACTTCGCATCAACCTTCAAACCTCCAGTAATCCTAAATGTCGTTAACAACCAATGGGCTATTTCTACTCACAAAAATCTAGCAACTGGAGGAAGAACCTTCGCTGAGCGTGGATTAGCCTATGATATTCCTTCAATTAGAGTAGATGGAAATGACTTCTTAGCACTTTACAGCGTTACCAAATGGGCTAGAGAACGTGCAGGTGCTGGACTTGGACCTACTCACATTGAAGTTTATACTTACAGAGCAGGAGCTCACTCTTCATCGGATGACCCTTCTGCTTACAGGCCAGATAATGAATTCGAATGTTGGCCAGGTGGAGATCCAGTTGAAAGACTAAAGTTACATTTGATTGAAACAAAACTCTGGGATGACAAAAAACATGCTGCTCTTGAAAAGAAAATCGATGATGAAGTGATGACTGCTTACAAAGAAGCATGTGAGTTTGGAGACTTGGCAAGTGGACCTTATCCTCCAGCATCTACAATTTTTACTGAAGTCTATGAAACAGTTCCTTGGCACGTCCAAGAACAGCGTGAGGAACTTGGAAAGTGAGGTGATATTATGACAAAAATGAATATGATAGCCGCACTAAATTCTGCACTTGAACATCAATTACAAAGAGATGAAAATGTTGTAATCTTTGGAGAAGATGTAGGATACTTCGGAGGAGTATTCCGAGTAACTGCTAAACTTCAAGAGAAATTTGGGGCACACAGAGTATTTGATTCACCTCTCGCCGAAGGTGGAATTGCTGCAATTGCCATGGGAATGGGTCTCAACGGTTTAAGACCAGTCGCTGAAATTCAATTCGCCGACTATATCTTCCCCGCTTATGACCAAATTGTCAATGAGATTGCTAAAGTTCGTCACCGCTCTGGTGGAGAATTCACCGCTCCTCTAACATTTAGGACACCTGCCGGTGGAGGAATTAAAGGTGGACATCATCATTCACAATCACCTGAAGCACAATTCACGCACACCCCTGGACTAAAAGTGGTGTACTGTTCGAATCCATACAATGCAAAGGGATTGTTAACATCGGCAATAGAATGTAATGACCCAGTTATTTTCTTCGAACCTAAACGTTGCTATCGTGGGCCATTTTACGGTGACCCTCACGATGTACCTACTTGGAATGACCATCCTGATGGAGAAGTACCAGATGAATATTATTCCATACCGCTTGAAGAAGCACGAATCGTCAAAGAAGGAGTTGCTTGTACTGTTATCGCATGGGGGACAATGGTTCACGTATGTGAACAAGCGATCAAAGAATCAGGGGTTGACTGTGAATTAATCGATCTACAAACCTTAGTTCCATGGGACAGGGATGCGATAGTTAACTCAATCAAAAAGACTGGAAGATGCGTTATTGTCCATGAGGCCCCAAAAACTAGTGGGTTTGGAGCGGAGATGAGTGCATCGATTCAAGAAAGATGTTTTTATCATCTTGAATCACCAATAATTAGAGTCACTGGATGGGATACACCATTCCCACATACAACAGAATGGGATTATCTACCAAGTCCAGCGAGGATTGCTGAAGCAATAAAGAAAACACAGGAGGAATAAATATGGGAACATTTGCGTTTAAACTGCCAGATATAGGAGAAGGAGTAGTAGAAGGAGAAGTTGTTGAATGGATGGTTGCAGTTGGAGATACTGTCAAAGAAGACGATCCGATTCTTTCGGTTATGACTGACAAGGCTACTGTCGAAATCCCATCACCTGTTGATGGAAAAGTAACCAAAGTTATCGGCGAGGCTGGAGATATTCTCCCAGTTGGAGTTGTTTGTATAGAATTTGAAGTTGATGGCGATGGTAATACATCAGCATCACAAGAAGAACCTGTAAAGAAAAAGGAAGAGGAGAAAGCACCTGAAAAGAAAAAGGAAGTCGCTACAAAGTCCGCCCCTGCTCCAGCGCCTAGCGTTGAAACTAAGCAAGCACCTCAACCTGTAGCAAGAGCTGCTGGAACCAAGGCACTCGCAAGTCCAGCGGTCAGACAAAGAGCACGTGAAGCAAATATCAATCTCGAGCATGTTGCTGGTTCTGGCCCTGCTGGAAGAATCAGTCATGCGGATTTGGACAAACATATTTCAGGCGGTGCTGCCGGTGCTTCTGCATGGTCACCAGTCGGCGCTTCAGCAAAGACTGAATTAAGCGGAACTGAAGAAATAAAGGTAATTGGACTAAGACGAAAGATCGCAGACAGCATGATGGCTTCATACAGTTCTATTGCTCATTTCTCATACTTTGAAGAAGTAGATATCACTGCCTTAGAAGATTTGAGGCAACACCTGAATGCTACAAGACCGGAAGGTGCACCAAAATTGACCTACCTGCCTTTCATTATGCAGGCACTGGTCAAGGCACTAAAGGAAAGTCCAGAATGTAATGCGCTTTATGATGATGAAGCAAATGTGGTCACAAGACATCAAGCAATCAATCTTGGAATTGCAACTCAAACCGATAGAGGACTTTACGTTCCTGTTGTCAAGCATGTTGAAGCAATGGATATTTGGCAATCTGCTGCCGAAATGGTTAGAGTTACATCTGCCACCAGAGACGGTAAAGCAAGTGCTGATGAACTATCAGGCTCAACATTCACGATTACAAGTCTTGGAAGATTAGGTGGGCTGGGTGCTACACCAATTATCAATAAACCAGAAGTTGGAATTTTAGGAGTTCACAATGCTAAGGAAAGAGCAGTTGTCAGAAATGGACAAGTCGTCGTTAGAAGAATGATGAATTTGTCTTCTTCATGGGACCATCGAGTTGTTGATGGTCACGATGGCGCAACACTTGTTCAAAGAGTGAAGACATACTTGGAAAATCCTGCAACAATTTTCATGTGATGGTGGTTTAATGCAAACAAAAAAATGTCAAGTTTTGGTTATAGGCGCAGGACCTGGAGGTTATGTTGCTGCAATTCGTTCAGGACAGTTAGGCCTCTCAACAATAATTGTTGAAGGTGAAAAAGCAGGTGGAACATGTTTGATTAGAGGATGTATTCCTTCTAAAGCACTAATCCATGCAGCACATAGATTTCATGATTTGGCAAAACATTCCAAAGAACAAGGTCATATGGGGATTTCAATACCTGGTCCTGCCGAACTAAATATGTCAAATATGGTTTCTTGGAAAGATGGCATCGTCAATAAATTGAATGGTGGAGTAGAACACTTACTGAAAGCAGCAGGTGCTGAACTAATCAATGGATGGGCCGAATTCCAAGATGCTAAAACTGTTAAAGTAGGTTCTGGCAAGGATGCAATTATTATTCAAGCAGATAATGTAATTTTAGCAAATGGTTCAGTTCCTATTGAATTACCATTCATGCCTTTCTCAGAAAATGTAATTTCATCTAGAGAAGCATTAGACTTGAAAGAATTACCTGGTCATGTAGTAGTTGTTGGTGGAGGATACATCGGATTGGAATTAGGAATAACTTACAGAATGTTGGGGTCTGAAGTCACTATTGTCGAAGCAATGGATTCGGTTCTTCCCATTTTCGATAAGGAATTGCGTCGTCCATTGGAATTATTCATCAAGAAAAATAAGATCAAGGTACACACTGGAGTTTTTGCCAAGGGTACAGAAGACATGAAAGATGGTAAAATAAAATTATTTTATGTTGACAAAAATGCAAAGGAAGACGCTAAGTTTGAAGAATTAATTGCCGATAAAGTGTTGGTAACTGTAGGAAGAAAACCAAGAAGTCAGGGTCTAGAACCTACAGGAGTAGCACTAGATGAAAGAGGATTTGTCAAAGTTAATCAAAGATGTGAGACTAATATGAAAGGTGTTTATTCCATTGGAGATGTCTGCAATTCGGGGGAGATGCTAGCACATGTTGCATCCTTCCAAGGAGAAATGGTTGCCGAAATCATCTCTGGTGAAAAGCGAGAATATGACCCTGTGGCTGTTCCTGCGATTGTATTCACTGAGCCTGAAATAGTGAGTGTTGGTCTTTCACCAGAACAAGCCAAGGAAGAAGGTCATCCTGTAATCGTAGGTAAATTCCCACTTGGCGCTAACGGACGTGCTCTAACACAAGAAGCTGAAAAATCTGCAGGTTTTGTGAGAGTATGTGCTCGAGAAGATGACCACAGAATTCTTGGAATCCAAGCCGTAGGAACTCATATCAGCGAACTGGTCGGTGAATGGACACTTGCATTGGAAATGGGAGCCTTGTTAGAAGATATTGCTGGAACGATTCATGCGCATCCAACAATGACTGAAATGACTCATGAAGCAGTTTTAGCAACTTTAGGACATGCAATTCATTCCGCATGAAATAAAGTAAGACGGCTATAAGTATAATAATGAGAATTTTATCTCGATGTCATGGATTATGAATCTTTGACTCTTCTTGAACTCAAAAAAATCTGTAAATCGCGTGGACTAAAAATATCTGGTAAAAAAGATGATGTCGTAATTCGTTTGATGGAAAATGATGAATTAAATCAGCAACCTGTCCAAACTATTCAACAAAATTATGTTGCAACAATGCCCCAACAAACTAATTCTCAGGCATTCGTTACTCCAAATATCCAACACGTGTATATCGGAAATAAAGGAAGTACTGTGAATGGAATTGGAACAATAGTAATCATTTACGGTGCATTTAGAATGCTAATGGCATTTGCATTTTCAATTATTGGTATTGGTGAATTAGGGTGGGCCTTAGCTCCACTCGCATTTTTACTATCCTTTGCCTTTATCATCGGAGGTATTTTGATGCTCAATGAATACTTGAATGGTATTTACTTTACTTTAGCAACATTCCTGATATCGGGATTATTAAGTATTATTTTCTCTGGAGGAGATCTAAATCCATTATCAATTTCAATCAGCGACGATGGTTCAATGACACTCTTCTCAGTAATGTGTACAACATTTGGAATGGGGCTTGTAGCATTGCCACTATTAATGTCATTTGATGAACTAAAAACGGGATGGCCTCCATCGATAGAAAGAGTTCTTTCAGCGTTTAAAGATGGGTCCAAAAATAGTGGCAAAAGAGAAATCGTTTGCAGTTCTTGTGACAAAAAATTGAACGTTCCTACGGACTATTCAGGAAAAATAAGTTGTCCGCACTGTGGAATTAAGATGGACATCTAAATTATGAACCACAACTTAGGCAGTCATCTGGAGAGTCTAGACTGCATGCTATTTCTTCTAAGCTAGTCATTTCAGCACGGTCTGCCAATCCTGAAACCGTTTGATCTTCAGACTTCTTTGCTTCAACTGTGAATTGAATAGCATCTACAGCAGCCTTTGTTCTAAGATAGTACATTCCAGTTTTCAAGCCTTTCCTCCATCCATAAAAGTGCATGGAACTAACCTTTGCTGCATTAGCATCAATCATGTGAATATTCATCGATTGACTTTGGTCGATATATGCGCCTCTGTCTGCAGCCATGTCAATAACATTCTTCTGCTTAATTTCCCAAGTGGTCTTATACAGTTCTTTGATATTATCAGGGATTCCTACAATGTTTTGAATTGAACCTTTGTGACGAAGTATCTCATCTTTCATTTCTAAACTCCATATTCCTAGTTTAATCAAGTCATTTATCAAGTGCCTATTAGGTACTATGAATTCACCAGACAATGTTCTTCTGACATATAGATTGGAAGTAAATGCTTCAAAACATTCATTGTTACCTAGAATTTGAGAGGTTGAAGCAGTTGGCATAGGAGCTAATAACAGGGAATTTCTCATACCATTAGCAACGATTTCAGATTTCAAAGAATCCCAATCCCAACGTCCACTGTGTTCATTCATGTTCCAAAGATCAAATTGTAGAATTCCTTCACTCGCAGGTGAGCCCTTGAAAGTTGAGTAAGCACCTTCTTTAATCGCTGCATCCTTTGAGGCAGTACATGAAGCAAAGTAAATTGTCTCAAATATTTCTTTGTTCAATACTTTCGCTTCGGGGCTCTCAAATGAAAGTCCGAGCATTGCAAATGTATCAGCAAGTCCTTGAACACCAAGTCCAATAGGCCGGTGACGCATGTTTGAATTACGTGCCTCTTCAACAGGATAATAGTTTACATCTATGACTCGGTTCAAATTTCCAGTTGCATGATATGTTACATCATAGAGAAGTTGGTGGTTAAATTCACCTTTTTCTACATCTACAAACTTAGGAAGTGCGATTGAGGCTAAGTTACATACGGCGACTTCATCTTTAGCAGTATATTCCATGATTTCAGTACAAAGATTAGATGAACGAATTGTACCTAGATTCTTTTGGTTAGATTTGGTATTTGCTGCATCCTTGTAAAGCATGTAAGGAGTACCAGTTTCAATTTGTGACTCAACTATTTTATCCCATACAGTTCTTGCTGGAATTGTTTCTCTTGCCAATCCTTGTGCTTCATATGATTCAAACATCTGCTTGAATTCTTCACCATATGCGTCTTGAAGACCAGGACACTCGTTCGGGCAGAAGAAAGACCAATCAGCATTTTGCTCAACTCTTTCCATGAATAAATCTGGAGTCCACAGAGCATAGAATAGATCTCTTGCACGAAGTTCTTCTTTACCATGATTCTTTCTTAAATCTAAGAAAGCCAAAATATCTGGGTGCCAAGGTTCCAAGTAAATTGCAATTGAACCTTTTCTCTTGCCGCCGCCTTGGTCGACATATCTTGCAGTATCATTGAATACACGAAGCATTGGAACTATTCCGTTACTTTCTCCATTTGTGCCTTTGATGTAAGACCCCTTTGATCTAATATGATGAATAGATAAGCCAATTCCACCAGCAGACTTGGAAATCAAAGCGCATTGCTTCAATGTATCATAGATGCCTACGAGAGAATCATCTTGCATTGTCAAAAGGAAACAGGAAGACATCTGAGGTGTTGGAGTTCCTGAATTGAATAATGTAGGAGTTGCATGGGTGAAAAATCCTTGGCTCATCAAATCATAAGTTTTCAAGGCTTTCTCTATATCCCCATGGTGTATTCCTACTGATACACGCATCAACATGTGTTGAGGGCGCTCAGCGACTTCGCCGTTTAGTTTCAGCAAATATGAACGCTCTAGGGTTTTGAATCCAAAGTAGTCATAATTATAATCACGATTATAATCAATATGATTGTTTAGAGTTTCTGCGTTTTCCATGATAATTCCATAGACTTCTTCAGAAATCAAAGGTGCGTGTTTCTTCGATTCTGGGTCAATGTATTCTCTAAGGTCTGTTATGACATCTGTGAAAACCTCTTTAGTTGAACGATGAAGGTCATCTACACAAATTCTAGCAGCTAATCTACTATAATCCGGATGGTGAGACGCAAGAGATGCTGCTGTTTCTGCAGCCAGTTGGTCTAGTTCACGAGTCGAAACTCCGTCATAAAGTCCTTCAATTGTCAATTTAGTAAGATGTGCAGGGTCTATCCAATTGGGATCTAAACCCTCAGTAAGACTAGACAATTTCTCAAGAATAGCATCGAATCGGACATCTTCTTTTTCTCCTTTTCTGTTTACTACTTGCATTGTCATCTTTGTCATCTCCCTCGTGTTATTTAATTGCGCAGTATTCCCCTTCCATCGCGTACGGTTCAAAAGTCTTCGTCTACTGA
>CAXFAS010000032.1:0-14882 GCA_964001175.1 uncultured euryarchaeote | reverse complement strand
AATTCCATGGTTTGGGATGCAACCGAAAGTGGAAACTGGCAAATCTATGCTTATGCGGTAAATCAACGTACACAGAATTTAACTCAGAGTTTTAATATCGAAGTGAAAAATGGTAATGCGATATATGTTGAAATTGTAGCTTCAGCGGATAGCCAAGATGCTGGAGATGAAGTTACTTTAATGGTCTACGGTTATGATTCTGATGGAAACAAATTCCCACAAGTTGTAGACTGGAAAGAGGACGATGGTCTACCATACAACATTAATTCTACGAGTATTGAAGCAGAATATATTTTCAACGGAAGAGTTAGTGGTAATTATTCCTTGTCTGCAACTTTTGGTGCGAGTACCGATACTGTCAACGTAATGGTGCTATCATTGTCAAGTCCTAATTATATTGATGTGAATATTTCTAAGACTTCACTAGAACAATTAGAAAGTTTATCAATCTCAGTAATTGCTTATGATGAATATTGGAATATCATTGACGTACCCTCCTCAACATCTCGTATAGATGCGAGTGGTAGAGGCGATGTTACCTACAAAGGACAGGGTGTATGGAATATTGAAACACTTGATGAGGGTAAGCAGACTGCGACCATAACAATAGGTTCGGTATCAGAGCAAGTGAACTATACAGTAGATGGGAATCTTGCAGGTTTCTTTGCAGCAGGTGGATCTTTGTATTATGTCGGTGCTGGGATGATTGTTTTAATTGCATTAGCTATCCTAGCTGTTGGATTTAGATTCATACGCAGAGAAAGAGATTATTATGATGATGAAGAAGATGAGTATGAATTTGATTATGATGTCGATGAAGTAATTTCATCTTCTCCAGCTCCTACTCCTCAAGTTGCAATGCCTCCTGCTAGGCCGCCAACAAAGCCTGAACCAATCACACAACCGGAACCTGAAGAACCTGAAGAAGAAAATCAGGATGACTGGATGATAGATTACAGAGTTGAAGACGATGGAACAGAATGGGGCCAAGCAGATGATGAAACTTGGTACTATCGCGAATCCGGTCAGTCTGAATGGGTTGAGTGGACTGACTGAGGGTTTGTTTGATAACTATTGATGACTCGGCAAGAGATGAGGGATTGTATTGAAGAGATTGATAGCATACACAATAATTGTACTGTTGTGTGTTGGTATCTTTAATCCATTTACCGATTCAATTGTCGAACTAGAGGAATCTCAAGATGTATCTTACAATAGTTCTGCCGTTAGAATTGATATCACATCTCCAGCTCTTTCTATGACTGCAGATGAAGTGATTACATTTACCGCAACGCTTTATGATTCTGTAAATAGTATTGTGTCTGGAGATGTTTCGTGGTCTTCTAGCAATGGTACAATTACCGATGATGGTACATTTTACCCTTGGAGTTCAGGTATTATTTCTATCCAAGCCAATCATGGAACACTTTCAACTATCTACAATATTACAGTTGAAGCAGGAATTGGCCAATCAATTGAGATTTCTTTTAATTCTGCAAACGTTTTGGTTCCTAATACTTTGACAGCTAATTTAATCGATGCAAGAGGTAATCCAAAACCAACCTTAGATGCTGTTTGGACAGTAGATGGTGACTTTATTGGTCAAGGGACCCCTCAATGGGTGCCTCAAGATACTGGAGAATATCATGTTGTAGCAAGATTATACCAAATGGAAACCTCAGAAATGATAGAAGTGATTGCAGGTAATCCTCATGAATTTATCTTTCCAACTGGTATGCAAATTCAAAGCGCTGGAATTGTAAAATTGAATCCCTCTTTAGTTGATATAAATGGCTTTGAAATGTTAAATACTCTAGCAGGGCCTAAAGTTTGGAGTGTTGAGAATGGGACTGTTAACAGTACTGGATGGTTTTTTGCTACTCACCCAGGCTATTGGAATGTCACAGTGTCAGCCAGCGGAATTTCAGGTACTGGTGTGATCAGAGTAGTTCCTTCTGACGCAACAACCTCTGAGTTGAGAATAATCCCATCTCCAGACTATTTCATTGCAGGTGAATTATACGAGTTGACTTGTTTTAGAACAGATATTGAAGGTTATTCTGGAACAATCACCCCTAGTATTGCTAATTTCTCAGTCACCTCGGGCACTCTCAGTCAAAACGATGGAAGAGTTTACTGGACGCCTATGACCGAAGGTTTACAAGATATTACAGTGATGGATTTTGATATTACTTCATCTCAAACAGTTCTTGTTAAACATGGTACAGCCATCGATACGAGAATTAAATCATCTCCACCAGTTGTGTCTGCTGGCCAGCAAGCCACGTTATCGGTTTATGCATTTGATTTAGCAGGTAATGAATGGCCAGTTAATGCAACCATTACTACCGCAGTTGGAAATTCTACTGCGCTTACTCAATATGAATCATGGTCTTCTTTAATCCCCGACTCAACTGGATTTTGGCGATTTGAATCAACATGGTATGATTATACTACAGATATTAGATTTGATAGTTCTATACAATTTGAAGTTGGATTTGGAGAACTTTCCACTATTACTTTAGAAGGACAAGGATTAGAGATTCCTGTAGACGTTGCATTTGATCTTAATCCTAAATTCTACGATTCTTACGGTAATCAATTAGAAGATATTGGATTAAATTGGACGGTTGATGGCGAAGACTCAACTCTACAGTTGATCTTATCAGAAGGTAAGTGGATTCCAACAAATGTAGGAAGTCATGAAATTCAAGTAAATGCTGCAGGGATATTTTCTCTTGTCACTCTTAGTGTATCTGCTGGAGATGCCCGAACTCTAATTACAGAATTCGATGATGGATTTACAGTAGTAGCTGGTGTGACCTCAGAATTATTTATTCAAATTGCAGATTCCAGACAGAATTTAGCTCCTGCCGAGAGCGTTTATACCACGATGGAAAATGAGTCTGGAATATTCGAGCCATCTACATCAGGTAGAGGATACTGGTCTTTTACTGGAAAGAAGGCTGGCCAGTATGATTTGGTTTTAATTCAAGATGATGCTGAAATAATTATTGATTTGACTATTGAGCCAGGCGAAGCAATCCAACTATTCGGTTCTACTGATAAGACAGAATTTAAGCAAGGAGACAAGGGGCTGTTGAAGATATATGGCGTAGATAGTAACGGAAATACTGTTGATGTCGAACCAGAAAATACTACGATAAGTTGTACTTCTGGATCATCAGACTTCGTTACAGTTGATACCTGGGAGATTGATATTAGTAAATCAGGACTTGACCGTTCATGCACTATTTCTTGGAATGGTCTAATCGCTCAGAACTTTTTTGATGTAGAGTCTGTTTTGTTTGGTGGTGCAATAGGTTCTACTAATACTGCTATGAGTATAGCAGGTTTCTTACTTGGCTTAGTTCTCATCACATTGATTGTTTTAGTTCGTAGGGCGAAAAGTATCGATGATGAAGATTGGATTGAGGATGAGTTTGACGATTATGATGATTATGAGGATGATGACGACGACTATGATGACGACGATTATGACGAATACGAAGAAACTCAATCTACTGAAATAGAAAGTGAATCTCAAAATGATGGAATGTCTATTCCTGCAATATCTGACACAGATAAGAAGCAACTCGCAGCACAAGCAGCAAATCTAGGTGTAATGCAAGCAGTTCCAGGCACTGAACAAGGTTCTAGTGGTTGGTATGTCGATGTTAGTGAAGAAATCCAATATTGGAATGTTGGCGCCGATGGTTCTTGGACAAGAGTTTCTTAATCAAAGAAATCTACTCTTCACTTTCAATAACATTGTTACTAGCAGGTTGGTAATTTTTCTCACCGTAGATTTTGTAAGTTGCGATACCGAGAACTAATGCAGCAACTGCGCCAATAATTGCTTTTGAACCCATCAAGTAAACCAAAAAGGTACCAGCAATTATGCCAAAAATTTGCACGAATGGGTAAAGAGGAGATTTAAAACTTGGCTGATACCAGTCATATTTTGGAACATCTCTCCTAAGGATAATCACACAAGCATTTAATGCTACGATAACCATTATTTGGAAACCAGATGCAAGCTTAGCAACATCCTTTACAGGTAAAGTTAGAATACAGATGCCCATTGCTATACCAGTAAGTATAATTGACCATTGAGGAGTTCCAAATCTGTCATTAGTTTCGCTTAGAGAACTAGGTAGCAAGCAATCCTTTGCCATGGCGAATAGGAATCTAGATGCTGCAAGTAATCCTGAAAGAGCACCTGAGATCATAGTTAAGAATGCTAACAGTGCCATAATTATGCCTATTTCAGTAGATGTTACTTTATCAACAAAAGCAAAGATCGGATCTTCTCTAGGATTTCCACTTGAATCTAGCCACCATTCTCCTTCAATTGCTCCCATCATGATGAATGTTACAATGACATACAGTAATGTGATTAAGAGTAATGAGATTAACATTCCATATGGGAGATTTTTTTGTGGATTTTTTATTTCCCCTCCAAGTGCTCCAGCCTTGTAAATTCCAGCATAGGCTACGAAAACTAGTGCTGCTGCCTCAGCAACGGCTACTGGATCGTTTCGGGCTACATCAAAGGCACCCATTGGCACTGAGAAATCAAAATTGGTATCAAATAATTGTATTACACATATCACCAAAATTAGAATTGTTGTCAAGGCTAAAATCGGTGTTTGAAATGCTTTGACTTTCTTGATTCCTAAGATGTTAAGAATTGTGATTAACGCAAGTGCGGACATTATAACAAAAGTAGAGTTAGTTTCTATATTGAGATAATTTGTCACCGCATACATGTAAGCGGAAAAACCAATTAATGCAAAGGCTGATTTTAGCAAGAATGATGCCCACAGACCTAGTCCGCTGATGGTTCCAATCAAAGGTCCAAATGAGCGTTCTAAGTATACATAAGAACCCCCATTCACTGGCATTGCAGAGGCTAGTTCTGATTTAGATAATGCTCCAGGTAAGAATACAATACCTGCTAATAGGAATGCTAACCAAATCCCAGGACCCATTATAGAAGCTGCAAATGAAGGTAAAACGAACAAACCCGAGCCAATACTTGCTGCAATGGTTACAATAATTACACCTACCAAAGTTAAGCTTCTCTTTATTGAAGACTTAACATCGGTTACTACACCTGCAATATCGCCCTTTAACAACTTACCAGTAGTTGATTTTATGTCCAATGAATCACTCCCTAAGTTAGCCAAATTACCGGTTTATGGCAAATCATCTTCTATATTCACCGGTAACAATCGAAGGTAGTTATTGATTACTGTATAAATTACGAGTATATGCCCGTAATCCGGTAATTCATATACTGGCGATAACCTTCATTTCAACAGCAATTGGTGTAGGTAGTGCTCTAATTGCTAAAGTGGTCCTTGTAGGACCGACTTTACCTAATGTTTCAGCCCAAACTTCATTATATCCTTGAAAATCTCTATCCATATTTATTAGAAAAGAAGTAACATCTAGAACATTTTCTATTGAGGAACCAGCCTCTTCTAAAATACGAGAGATGTTATCTATTACAGCTTTAGTTTGAGCCTTAATATCGTATTCCTGAGGAACTCCTTTCTCATCATGTATCGGGCCACCCGGAATCGCATTAGTTCCAGGTTGACGTGGACCTACACCTGAAAGATAGATTAAGTCGCCAACTTTTCTAGCGTGAGGATAAGCACCGACTGGTTTGGGTGCACTATCGGTATTGACTGAACCTTCGGCCTCGGTTGGATCCCATAGTTCAGGTCCATGATTGCTTTTGCTTGATTCATTTTTTTTTCCATCGTTCATCTCATCAGAATCATCGGAGTCAAGAACACCTCTCTCTCCACTGAAAACTTCAACATCATCTTCATCATATTCTTTTTCACCCACTCCTGAAGGCGTAGGGTTGAGGTGGATAACAGCACCACCAGCTCCGTGAAGTGCTTCATAGGCAAGAACTTCACCAGTTAGATTATTTCTATTTCCGTTCATCGCTGATAGCCACCACATAGGCTTGAATGTGACAACTTTTTGAACTCTAATTTGCTTATGGATTGTCCTTGATAGTTGACTAACATCTTCTAGACGCCCTTCACTTAAAAATTCGAGAATTTTTCTATTCCACTCATCATCTTTCAATGAATGAATTCGGTCATCTTTAGGTTCAATATTTTCAGTAAACATCCTATTTGATAATGACATTGCTGTAACAGCAACAGCCTTTCTTCCAGTTCTTTTTATGACCTCTAAACATGCTTTAGCCAATACAGTAGTTTCGCTTCGATTTGAGTAAACATTCGAGGAAACAATAACAGCAGGGATTTTATTTTCCGGATTTAACAGTGTCAGAGCAACTACAGAACCCACGTCGATGGGGAATCCTTTGTATGCCACAGTTCGACTTTGTAGTCCTCTCTGCTTATTTGCTTGATTCCAATCATTGGCAAATTCAGCATCGATATTGAATGAGTAATTGATCGAACCCAAGTCATGAAAATCATGGTCAACCATAACCCACTGGGGATTTGGGTCTGCCTGGATTTGGTGGCCGATGACACTAGGCCAGGTGGTTGAATAGATAATTAGAAGATCAGCACCGCTATCTTCTATTCGTTTTGCTGCTTCATCATACGCATCCCTAAGTTTCCCCCATCCTTCGTTTTTCTCTGGAGCAAGAACAGTATGTGGGTGGACAGGAACCACAAATGAATCAATTAATTCGCCAGAACTCATTTCTATGCCTCTTTGTATTTGTGAACAGGCCATTCAACTATAGCATTACCAGTTCCAATTATTGTGCCATATCCATGAAGAATTGCTGGATATGTTGGAAGTTCTAGTGTTGAAAGTAGCCATGAAAATCCACCACCATCACTTTCTGCAATCGCTTGTTCTGTAAATTCAGGCATCTCATCAATAATTCTTTGACTTTGACCTGTGCGCATGTATTCTATCATTCGCATATCCCAAAGATGCATTGCATGGCTAGTAATATGCTCTTTACTCATATCTTCGGGGACATCAGATTCAGTTGTAAAATGCCTATGAGAAAGAGAGTTACTGGCTAAAACAACTGCTTTCTTACCACTTTCAAGTATTGCTTCTCTAGTTGCCTTTCCTAATTCCATCATCATTTCTTGCATCACATCAACAGAATAGTAAGCACTGGAACGGTTACTAGAAATGACTACCATAGGTTTATCCCATTTTGGATTAAACATATGCCCTGTTGTGATAGTGCCATAATCTATTCTAAAATCAGGATTATTCATCATTTTTACAGTTAATCCCGCTTGTTCTGCTTTGTCAAAAATCTGTTTAGATAAATCTATATCGATGTTTAAATCATAATTATATCTAAACAAGTTTGGAAAAACTGGATCTACTGAGAGGTTTTTGAAATGCGGCAATCCAAGAAAATGCGTACCTACATATGTTTGCCAGTGAGGAGATAAAATAACAATTACATCATAATCTATTTCTGATAAGGATTCTCTCAACCTCTCATAACCCCATCTCAATTGCTCCCAGCCACCTTCAGCAGTCGGCTCATTTTGAGGTGGATTTTCTGCATATACTAGGTGAGGCGGGTGGGGGGCTAGACACCCAGCAACAATTTCACCTTGCGTCATGTTACAGGGCAATGGGTGTAGGGATATATCCTAATCGGCTCTATGTAAAGAGAAGTCTCAAACATGTTCACCGATTGCCCATGTTATGGAGGACAAACATTCAACAGAGAACTTGGAATTTTCCGGTTCTGTTGATACAGGTACTATTCCTGTTTCCAAGCCTTCAGCACTTGACTTTGATACTGGAATTAGACATATAATCGCCCCAGCAGTAATCGGTATGATTCTTGGAATATTAGCTGAAAGATTCCTAACCCCTAATGTCGCTTGGCCTTCACCGCCTCAAGCAGCAATGCTCGGTACAATTTTACTTTCTCCTATGCTTTATTTCATCCTACTTAGTGATGAAAAATCGCGATGGTGGGAATATTCACTTGGGATTTTAGCACCTGGTTCATATTTCATTATGATTTGGTTTTCTGGCTGGGGTGCATTATTCTGTGGTGGTTATCTCCCGCTATTGATTTGGGTTTGGATAAGTACATCATGGGGTAGATTCGATTTACCTCCATTTAGATATGGGATATGGCATTCATTTGCCGTCAACATTGGCGGATTTGCAGGAGCAATTTTAGCTTTTAATCTTGCATCATGAAGTATAACTCTCTTCATTATTTGGGAACTCGCCAGTTCTTACATCATCGCAGTAGTTACTTATCGCACCATGTATTTCATCTGCTAGATTTAGATATCTTCTAAGGAATCTTGGAGAGAAATCCATAGTAATTCCAAGTAAATCATGAAGAACCAGAACTTGACCATCACAATCAGGACCTGCTCCAATTCCAATAGTTGGGATATTTACTGATTCACTAACTCTTTTAGCAAGGTCTCTAGGGATCTTTTCGAGTACGATTCCAAAGCATCCCGCTTGTTCAAGAATCTTGGCATCAGCAATCAATTTCTCTGCTTCTTCTTCCTCTTTTGCTCGAACACTATATGTTCCAAATTTATAGATTGATTGTGGAGTTAAACCTAGATGCCCCATGACTGGAATACCTGCGGTTAGGATTCTTTGGATTGATTCTACAATTTCTGCTCCGCCTTCTAATTTGACAGCATGACCCTCTGCTTCTTTCATTATACGAATGGCGGATTCAAGTGCAATAGCAGAGTTTCCTTGATAAGTTCCAAATGGCATATCGACTACAATCAAAGCTCTATCTACTGCTCTTTTGACACATTGAGCATGATATATCATGTGGTCTAAAGTCATTGGAACAGTAGTAACTTGGCCAGCCATAACATTGGAAGCAGAATCACCGACCAGAATAACATCGACGCCGGCTTTATCGACAATTTTAGCGAGAGAAAAGTCATATGCGGTGAGCATAGTTATTTTCTCACCCGCTCTCTTCATTTCTTGCAAAGTATGTGTTGTAACCTTCCTTGCTTTTCCATGAACGGACATAGAACGTCCACTTGGCTAAATCTTTTGAAGCCATTGGACAAAATCAAATCAAATTCTTAAGCGATATTAACTAGATTCTGTAAAATCAAATCATATATTTCGTCACTATTTTCTGCCATTAAAATTTGATACTTTTTGTCAAGTCTAGCTATTGTCATTGCAGCAATGCTATACAATAAATCATCTTGGTTTTCAAAAATTATGGAAATTCGACTTTCAACCCATTCCTCAAGAATTTCTGAATCTATTTCCAAATTACTTGCAATTCTCGTAATGATGATTTTCAGTAGTGATTCTAATTCCTTTAATTTATCATCTTCTAGTACAAATTTTTGTTCAATGTAATTAACGGATGCAGCCAAGTATAATTTGTGATATTCACTATCTTCAGGAATCTTGGTTAGAATAGTTTCAAGGTCAGGATAAATCCCTTCTTCTGGCATTATATCCTGCATAGTTTCATCAGAAAATGGTGGTAATGCTGGACTAATTATTTCCTTGACCTCAAATTTTCGCTTTCCTAGAATTTCCACAAAATGATTACTTCCAACAGTTTCATGATGTATGATTTCTACTTCGCATCCAAATTGTTCCGGTCCATTCCAACCGTTGTAATGATTGGAATTATCATCTAGAACCAATCCAAAATTTTTCTCATCTAGCAGACAGTCATCTAGCATCTGTCGATATCTAGGCTCGAATATTCTCAACTGTTGAATTTCACCGGGTAGAACAACCATAGGAAGAACAAACAATGGTAAAGTGTCGTTATCTGACATGATGTTAACTGAACTGAGTTACTTTTGAATCTATGTTCAATCATATTTTACACATATGTTGGTCATTTCAGAAAAGAATGACAAGGACCACTGACCACCTTCTCTTCCAACGCCAGAATTTTTGACACCACCAAATGGAGTTCTAAGGTCACGGTGGAGCCAAGTATTGACCCACATAATGCCTGTATCAATCTGTTTGGAAAATTCTTTTCCACGTTCTAAATCCTTAGTCCAAACCGAACCTGCTAATCCATAATCAGTGGAATTAGCCATCTCTATTGCCTCATTTTCATCTTTGAATGTATGTAAAGTAACAACTGGTCCAAAAATCTCCTCTGTCGCGGTACGAGAATTTATTTTGAGCCCAGAAATTACAGTGGGATGTAAAAAGGCTCCATTGGAATTAATTTCATCTAATTGAGGACGCTTTCCTCCAGTAAGAATTTGTCCTCCCTCATCTAAAGCAAGTTGTATGTAGTTCTCCACTTTCTCCAGATGTTGCATTGAAATTACAGAGCCAATTTCAGTCTCCTCATTTTGTGGATCTCCAACCTTCATAGATTCTATTTCGTGGATTAAGAGTTCAGTAAATTGTTCAGCAATTGATTCATCGATAAGAATTCTTGAACCACATAGGCAAACTTGCCCTGAATTAGTAAAACCTGCTTTAGCAGCACCCTTTGCAGCCAATTCTAATTCAGCATCATCCAAAATAACAGTAGCATTCTTACCGCCGAGTTCAAGAGATAATTTTTTGAAAAGAGGTGCAGCAGTTTTTGCAACAATTCTACCTGTTTGAGTTCCACCAGTAAAAGAAATCGCCTTTATCTCTGGGTGCTCAAGTATTGCTTGACCTGCTTTTGGACCAAGCCCATTTACAATGTTGAATACGCCTTTTGGAAAATCTATTTCCTGTAATGTTTTAGCGAAAAGGTTTGCAGTAAGTGGTGTAAGTTCACTAGGCTTTGCCACAATAGTATTTCCCATAACTAGTGCTGGAGCAATCTTCCATGTCAATAGGTATAATGGAAGATTCCATGGAGTGATTAAACCGACAACCCCAACAGGTTTTCTATGGACATAGTTCATCGCATCACTCATCTCAAATTCTAGTGATTCTTGTTGTTTAGCAAATTGTGAGAAGAATCTAAAATTTGTAATTGAACGATTAGCATCAACTCTTCTCGCAAGTGAAATCGGTTTTCCAGTATCCAAACTTTCAATCTTAGCAATCTCTTCCTTTTTACTTTCTAGTGCGTTAGCAATTTTTTCTAACCAATCAATTCTTTCACTCATGGATAGAGAACTCCAATCTAAAAATGCATCTTTGGCAGCCTTGACTGCATTTTCAACATCTCGTTGGTCCGAACTCGAGATATGACCAATTTTTTCTCCAGTTGCTGGATTAAAGTCATCTAGATGTTCCTCGGAAATAGCAGAACTAAACTCACCATCTATGAAATTTTTAATTTGAAGCATTTTCACACCTCGATATCATAAGACCATCTGTCTTGATCAGGGTCCCATTCATCCCAGGTATCGACATTCTCTAGAGAATCAAGATATTTTTCAGGAACTATTCCTGGAACGATGAACGCTTTTTGTCGATGTAATGGATATGGATTTCGAAGTTTTATTCCTAGAACTCCAAGTACTGCTCTTGCAACATACCATGTCGCTTGTGAATTCCATCCATGAGCGATTTTGATTACCACTCCTAGACCTTTAGGATAATCCGGATGCTGAATCGCTAATCCAAGCAAACCATCAGCGCCTTCCTTAGCGATGACATTACCTTCGCCGGCCTTTAAAATTGTAGAATCTAAACGATTGAATCCACCGACTAAATCCGGATTTCTTATCATAGCCTCCCATATCCAGTCATCGTCTTTATCTCTGACAAGTCCAGCATAAATTTGGGCTAGTTCTGAAACTGTATTTGATACAGTAGGCAGGCCACAACCATCTTTAGCGATTCTTAGTGGAGTCCAATCTTGTCCAAGATATGTTCGAATTTGAGTCATATAAGCATTGAATACCTCGTGAGATGGAAGCGTATATCCTGCTCGATTCCATCCTTTTTTTCTACATCCATGCAGTATTGCTGAGTGTTCTCCTGAGCATGTGTGATACCATCTTCTTGGTCTTCTAACCTGCCGACCAAACTGAATCAATGGTACATCCAATGGCGTCAACATAAGTGGCCACTCAGACTCAGAAAGAAGAGATTGTGCAGCTGCTACGTGTTCTGTATCTCCATTGTGTGATGCTACAGATATTGCTTTTTGTTCCCAACTTGTATCTTCAAGTTCTTTAGTGAAAGCTTTGAGCATGAAGGGTTTCATCATCGAACGGCCGTAACAAAGAACATTTCCACCAAATGAGTGTATTACTTCATCACCATGCGCCCAAGCGACAGCACCATGAATGGTCGTTTCAGAGACGCCATTTCTTCGGTAATCTACCAAAGGCTCCCATGCAACTTCTCGACCAGTAGGTATTCCATCGATATTCTCTCCTAGAGAAGAGTTTGGATACATTGAACTTCCCGGCTTTCCATCAGTTACTGCAGAGGGAAGTCTATCTTCAGTCATAGTTTCTCCTCCAGTAATTTCTCGACCATTGGGGCGACTTTATTCATGTATGCAGTCATATTTCGACAGACTCTTTTTGAGTCATGATTAAAGAAGTCAAACCAAGCCATAATACGATCATTTGGGTCAAATCTTTCGACCATCTGGCGAGCAACTTCTTCGACGTTTCCTATCAATGCATTATTAGCAGCCTTAGATACTTTATTTGGATCAATTGTTCCTTCAAGAGCATTCCAATATGCTTCTAATGCGACAGAAGCCTCATTTTTTGCTGCATCACTTTGTTGCTCTGAAGTAAGACCTTCTTCATCATTAACAAAAACAAAACTGGTTCTAGGCATATCTCTTCTCTGCCAACTCCCCCCATCTGGATGGAAGACTTCAGACATCCTCTCATGGGTTTTATCAATTACTTCCGGAGAGGTAATTGATAGGTTGAATACCTTCACAGGCATGAATTTATTGACAAAGTTTTGAGCACGAGGGTCATGTGTTCCAGCGATTAGTTCTAATCTACTGCGGTCCCACTGCTTAGGTATAATCGAAATCTCTTCGAAATTATACCTATTAGGAATTTCAATACTTTTTGGTAATTCAGAGATATTCAATGATTGACAATAATCGTTTTGTACTTTCAACCAATCTTCATCGCTACGGAAATTATCTCTTGTGAGAATAGTTTTTCTTACGTCATCACTGCTGATTTTTTCACCTTTCAGCAGGCGTAAGAAAATCTCACTTGCCTCCATAAAAATTTGTCCTCTTAGTGCGGGCCATGCGGATTGTTCGTAATTTGTCCTAGGTATTACCCCATATGGCCGAGCCATAAATTCAAATCTTCCAGCACTAAATCCAATATTCAGTTTTCTTTTATCATCGATCATAGAAAGATATTGAACAGTATTGGCAATTCTCTCAGCTTGAGCAATAGGTCCTCCGCTTGCTAAAATACTAATTACAGCAGAGCCAATATTGATGTTCTCAGTTTTTCTAAAACTCTCCAAAGCAAGTTGTGGGAAGTCAGTACAAAGACCAACTTCTCCTTTCCAGTGAGGAACAACAGGGCTAGAATTATTCTTTTGGGTCTCAGTAGAAAGATGGGCTTGTGCAATCCATCCGCAACCGAAACCTAACTTGTCAGCACAGATTAACTGCTCAAAATAATTTTCAAACATCTCCGTTTCAGTAGGAATGTTTCCATCACTATCAGGTGTTTGACTTATGGAAAAGAAGATGTCATGTTCCATACTACCACCATACACCCCAATAGTTTTCGATTCATAACTTTGTGTGCAATTTATTCAGTACTGTCGGAAGGTTGTTCAAGATTTGCTAGTGCCTCGATTCTATCTCTTATTTGGGGTGGAGCAGTAATTCCTAGTGCGATGAATGTGTGTAGGCTATCGGAAAGTTGAATCATAGCAGTTTGATAATCTCCAGCAATTTCAGCAATATCAGCAAGTCCCCATCTTGCTACTAATTGGCCTGAAACGTCTTCCATTTCAGATGCTAATTTTAGAGATTGTTCGTATAGGTCTTGGGCAGCATCGAATGACCCTATTGTGGCTTGAGTATGTGCCAAATCACTGAGCGCTTCAATCTGCCCTTCCAAGTCTTCTAACTTCATCAAAATTTCAAGGCGTCTTGTTCCGTGGACTATCGCTTCATCGTGAAGATTTTCTCTTTTACAACATGCTTCCAGTACTGCTAAACCATAAACTATCCCAGCCTCATCACCAATAGATTCTCTTAGTCTAATTGAACGATTTGTGAAAATTTTAGCATTTTCATAATCAGCCTGAGCCAAATACATCAAGCCTAGATGGTGTAATATTGCTGCGGATAAGGCACTTCCTTCGATAAGTTCGTCAATTCTAGAGGCTAGTTCACTGAACTTATCTATATGAGAGTCATTTAATTTTAAGATTTCAAATTCAGACCATCCCTTTTCAACCTCATCTTCTGATACATTCAAAGCATGTTCTAGGAGGCGTCCTACTAGTTCTGAATCATCTAATTCTTCAGCTAAGGGGATTAACCTCAATGCTAGAGATGTATTTACATTATCCAAAGCCTCACCTTTGGTCAGCATATCAAGAATCTTACGAGCCTGCTCAGCAGAAACTTCGCCGTTCATGACTACGCCATAACAGGTTGGTGATTAACATATTCTAAACATCTTTTTCAAGAATATTAATTATACAAATGCCTGTAGCACAATAGTCATGGGTTCGTTGGACGGATATCTTCAAGCATTGAGTCTAGTTGCAATTCTAATACTTGCACCTATGACTATACACTTGGTGGTACACAAAGATGAAAACACTGTCTTTGTCTATGTTGATTCAGATGATGACTCAAATGATAAAGATTCAGAATCTTCTGAAAATGAAACAATAGCTCGCGAAATACCAGAATTGAATCGTTCAGAAGTCGCACGAATAGCAACATTCAACATCAAAGTTTTTGGTGAAACAAAAATGAGTAAACC
>CAXFAS010000031.1:0-17087 GCA_964001175.1 uncultured euryarchaeote | reverse complement strand
ACTGTGTATCCGCTAGCAACTGGATGGGCAGAGGGTTTTAGGGAAGAAATTGGCTCTATCCAAGTCTCAGTTGCCAGCGGCGGCTCGGGAGTGGGGGCTTCTGCTGTTTGCTCTACCTCTAATGACCATGTCGATATTGGTTCAATGAGTAGAACATTCAAACCAATCGAGGCAACCCTCGAATCTGGCACCAGATATTTTTCTTGTAAACCAAGCGATATCGTTCTCACTCAAATGCCAATTGCCATGGACGGCGTAACTCTCATTGTTGCCCGTGGCGGTGATGCTGACCGTTGTATACAATCAATTGGCGGACTCAGCGTTGCACAATTACGCTGGATTTATTCAGATTGGAGTGAAAGCGACTTAGTTTATTCACAATTTGGCGGCCTAGATCTATCAAGCGTGACCCCAAATAACGATGATGATGGAGTTCGTGAGTGGAAGGATTTGGGTGATACAAGCGATTGTTTGGACCAAGAAATATCACTCTGGGGTCCGGATTTACAATCTGGTACTTATGAATACTTTGGAGAAATGGTATTCTGTACCAAGTGTTTTGCTGGTGAAAGAGATTACCCAGTTGAAGCTTTTGCATCTCAACGCGGTAATGGTTATCAAAACAGTGCCAACGACAACGTCATTGTTAACGGGGTTTCACAAGACGGCGCTGCGATAGGCTTTTTCGGTTATTCTTACTATGAAGCACACCAATCCGTCCTCCATTCTGTGCCAATATCAGCTAATTTAACCCACAGTGCAGCTGATGGCATTGAAGATGTAATACATCCGACCATTTCGTCAATTAAGAATCAAACCTATTTTCCTCTCGCTAGAGAAATATATCTCAACATAGATAATTCATCATGGGCTAAGGTTCTACCTTTCGTGGAATTTGGTTACAGTTCACGAGGACAAGAGATTATTTCAGAAGTAGGCTTTGTTCCACTACCAGAGAGTATTTTCAATGAAACCATGGCAATACTAGATATTCATACCAATAACGAATCGGAAACTTCTGACGAAGCACCAACCAATTCAAATGAAGCAATTTCTAACGAAGAAGATGATAACCAAGAGGGATAACAATGAATTACAGTAAAGCGTTTTTGATGATTTTTATGATGCTAAGTTTTGCCTTAGCCGGATGTACCTCTAGTGAAGAAACAGAAACTAGGTATGAAATCCAAGGATACATGATAGTTCATGATTATGATTCACCCCAAAAAGTAGGCTTCAACAAACAAGATGCATTGTTAAACTTGGAGTTTGAATCCAACATGGGGGCTTCAGTAGAATGGGCAAATCTAACAATAACAGTTGAAGTGGTAAATTCTGATGGAACACAATTTAACAATCCACTCAATGAAACATGCTTACCCCCAACTCTAGTAGAAGTCGAGAACACAGGCTCGGGCAGCCCGAATGTAAGAATTAACGAAATCGTTGCGTCGAATGATGCAGGATTACAAGACGAAAACGGCGATTATGATGACTGGCTGGAACTTTACAACCCAGGTGCAGAGCCAATGGATTTGTCCAACTGGAAGATGACTGATGCGTTCGAAGAGTATGTCGCAGGCGGCAAAGAAGGCTACACATTCCCCGCAGGCACCAGTATTCCCGCTGGAGGCTACCTTATTGTTTGGGGCGATGATGAACCAGAGGAAGGACCCTTACACATGAACTTCAAACTCAAATCAGAAGGTGAAATGGTTTCGCTGATAAATCCACAAGGAGAAGTTCACCAAAATATCTCTTGGCCTGCGCTTTCCTCAACAGAATCATATGCTGCAGTTCCAGATGGTTCAGTCAATTTTCAACAAGATCAGACACCAACGGCAAGCCGGACAAACGGCATGATGTCTGGCCAAGACATCAATCCTGAGGCAGGACCTGGTTCCATGGGCACTGGATGCATGATAATTCAAGAGGTAGAAGATACCGTCTGGACTTTTGGTGAAAGCATTTTACTGATGGAAGATGGAATAGATATTTGCGGTACAGGAGATGAATTCCCAATTTGTCACGTAAAGATTCACATCGAGCATACAGAATATACTGTACTGATGAATAACGAAGTAAGAGGTTTGACCTGAGGTGAAATTATGAAGAGGAAAGCAATTTTTATTGTAGCAATTTTGTGTACTATGTTTTTGACGGGGTGCATATCAAATGAAAACGAAATAGAGACAGTATACACTCCATTACCCGATTTTCAAATGAGAGAGTGTGTATTAGATGCAAATAATTCCCAACTTACTTGTGTTGGGGCTAATGGCGTCCCTCTTTCTGTTATGTTAACAGTCGATGCAGGATACATTCAAAATTGTGATTATGAAATTACAAATAACCAAGAACTGAAACTTAATTGCGATGATAAATCAGTTACTATCGAATATTATCCAGTAGGTGAGAGGCTTATTAATCTGGATTCAGGATGTAAAATTGCGTTGCTTGCTAACGGTGAAGCCATTTTGACATGCTCAGACGACCGTTCCCTAATTCTTGCTGGACAAGGATGTACTTTCACCACGGTTTTTGAAAGAACGGATATGATGTACAACTCAGAAATTTGTAATGGGCTAACAATCAACTATGGCTCTCCAACACAGGGTCAAACCTTATCTGCACGCCTTCTCGGTATGTATGACCATGATGCAGGAACCTTTGGCACATTGGAAATACCAGCTTATGACCCCGTAACTCAACGATTATTTTTGGTAAACGTACTGGAAAAATCAATCGACATTGTAAATATGAGCAATCCAACCTTCCCAGTCCTAGAAGATAGGGTTGACCTTTCCAGAATAGGCGAGCCAAACAGTATCGATATTAGACATTCCGACGGAACACTTGCGATTGCGGTTCACAAAGAGAGAACCGAATATGAGATAATTAGCGGCATCCAATATCCAATCATCAAAGATGAACCTATGATCGGTTTAGTTTATTTCATTGACACCTCGGGCAAAGCGTTAGCAATTGTTAACGCTGGATACCAACCAGATATGATTACCTTTACTCCCGATGGAAACACAATTTTAGTTGCCAATGAAGGGCAACCATCAGCAGATTACAAGGCAGACCCAGAAGGTAGTGTGACTATCATAGACGTCAGTGGACCATTGGATGAATTAAATCAAGACGATGTGAAGCATGCATATTTCCACCAATTCGAAAGTCAAAGGGAGGAGTTAGCTGCGCAAGGGATTCGGGTTTTTGGGCCTAGTGCAAACTTAAGCGTGGATTTTGAACCAGAATATATTACGGTTTCACCCGATTCAACCATGGCTTGGGTTGCAATACAGGAAGCTAATGCCGTTGCTGAACTTGATGTAATCAATGGCGAATTTACTAGACTAATGCCACTTGGATTTAAGCCACACTCATCCGGTGCAGCAATCCATAACCCAATGATTTGGGAAGACTCTCCAGTTACAGATACCTCGGGACTTCTGTACCTCGGTGCAGATGAGCAACAGCAGGAAGTTTACGCGTTATTATCCGATAGTAGTTCAGAAATCTCAATCATGAGATATGACGGCATAAACCAACAAATTTCAGTTGACGCTGAACCGTTGGTCACCCTGAATGAGGAAGGTGATTTCGAAGATCTAACCGTTTGTAATGTCGACGATTTGAACGTATTTTTGCTTGGGGACGAAAGCATCCCATCACTGCAAATTTTTGGTGGCGACGGTAATCGCTTGGCAAGATTAGTCCCAGAAAATTTAACCATAGCCCAAGCGAGTGGCAACGATATACCAATACTTCCAGAAGCCATTGCTGAAATCGAGTCGAATAAGGGCTTTGAAGCGGTTGCCTGTCATGAATCAACTGCCTTTGCTATGACGCAGACATCATTGAGCACACCAGGTACTACCGAGCGGTGGATTAGACTGTTGGAAATAGATCTCTCAATTATGGAATTAACAGGGCAATACCTTTACCCAGTTGAATTAACAGACGGAGCTTATTCTGCAGGCGGTAAAATGGATAAAGTAACATCTATGGTTGCCATCAATCAAGATGAGTTGCTAGTTATCGAGCGAGACTCACTTACTGGTACGGATGCTAGTAAGTGGGTATTCAGAGTTGATACTTCAGAAGCCACCAACCTACTCGAACTTGAGTCTTCTGTTACCGAAGCAGGTGTTTTAGAAGCGATGTCAATGAATGAAATTAACGATGTAGAAGTTGACGAACCAGTCACCGACCCATCATCTACTATAGTGAGCGATCAAATTGTCATCAATGAGGTAGCAAGTAAGGTGACCACTGGACCACCAAACCCATTTCAAGATGGCGTAACCGATTCAGATTATATTGAACTATTCAATCCTACAGCTACTACGGTTGATTTAACAGGTTGGAAATTCTATGATGATCCAGCAAAATCTTACACTTTTCCATCCGGTTCGTCAATACAAGCCAACTCCCACTTACTGCTGTTTGCTGATGATACCAATGATGGCAACCAAGATTTTGCTGTTACAGTAGATGAGAATGGAGCACATCACTTGCCGATTAAGATTTCATCCGGCGGCGAGTCGGTCACGTTTGAAGATTCAGCAGGCAACGTTGTTGATATTGTAAATGTCCCGGCACTAAGCCCTGATACATCATGGGGGCGATTGGTAGATTCTTCGACTATTTTTGGCGTCACAGGCCTCTCGCCAGGCAATCCAAACTCTGCTTATGTTGGGGGAGAAGCAGGCCCTACGGCTGCAAGCCAGGGACTTAAGCCGGTTTTGAAATCACCATTCGTTGAACTCGGCGATAGATATGGAGATAAACCAGAAGGATTAAGCATCGTTGGTAATAGCATCTCGGGAGAATTTCAAACAATTTCCAACACCCCCTACATGTTATCAATTGACAATAGTTTGAATTCTACAGTTAACGATGGGCCACTTACGTTCACCTCACTCGGCACTTTACTTGGTTCAGGGGAAGGTAGCGGTCTAAATTATTGTGCGGCGCACTCGGCGTATTTACTAGCCGATGACAGCGGCTCAATACATATGATCGACAATCAAGGCACTCCAATCGATAGTTACACTACCGGTTCTGACTATGAAGCAGTAACATGTGACGAAAACGGAATAATTTTTGCTGCAGACGAATCGAGCACTCAAGTCGAAATTCTTAGTTATTCAACAACCTTCGAAACACATTCAATTGTCTTACTAAGTGATTTACCAGTTGATATTGATGAGGGACAAGGATTAGAATCACTAACATTCATTCCAAATACAGATCGAGATACAGCATGGCAATCAAATGAATTCGGATTCCTAGTATCGGGTAGTCAAACAGATAATGACTTACATGTTTATGCAATATCATCTGATTGGTTGAATAAAACAAACCAACAATTTAGCACTACATCTTTCTCAACAATACCAACCCAGGGCGATGATATTTCAGGTTTAGATTACATCGGTAATCAACAATTGATTATAGTTCACGATTCATCTGATTTGATTGAAATTAGGGATTTTTCAGGACAGATACACTCAATTCACGAAACTCCAGCTAATCTAGAGGACTTAGAAGGAGTCGATTTTTCCATCGATTGTCCAAATAATATCGGTACGATAGCCTATACCGATGACAAATCATTGGAAGTTTTTGTTGCAACGATTACAACTTCCAACTTATGTGATCTTAATAATAACGACGGGCCGATAGATTTACTCAATTTCCTCGTAGACACCGAATCTTGGCAATTCAATCCTACTGGCGAGTTAAATCTAGCAATCATGACCGATTCCGGACCTACTGAAACCAATATCCCGATGGGATTCGTAAATATTAGATTACATCCACTTGATGCGAGTGATGAAGATGCTTACAATCCAAAACCCTGGCCAGTTATGTCGATGTATATGCCGGATGGTATAACGTCTTATACAGTCAATGGCGTAACTTACCTGATAACCGGGAATGAGGGGGATCTTCGTGATTACCGATATTTCAATAGTTCATCAGGAATTTTAGAAATCGGCCTAAATGAAGAAATACGAATTGCTTCGACAAACCTCGATCCAATGCGGTTTCCAGATTCTGCTAACATGCAACAAATGAATCAGTTAGGAAGGTTGAATGTACCAAATAATTGTGGCGACCATGATGGTGATGGCGATTTAGATTATATCTGCGGAGTAGGGGCAAGGTCGTTTTCCATTTGGACAACAGATTTGGAAATGGTATGGGATAGTGGACATGACTTTTCACAATATTCAACCAATAACGGCCAACACCTTGTCGATGAAATGAATACTAGAGATGATAATAAAGGAATTGAACCAGAAGGCGTAAAGGTTGGAGAAATTGATGGAAGACAGTACCTCTTTGTCTCAATGGAGCGAAGTTTCGGGGTTATGATTTATGATATTACAGACCCCAGCAATCCTTCTTTCCAACAATGGATTCAAGTGGATGGCTCTTCGAACCCCGAGGATATGGAATTTGTTTCAGCAGATGTTTCCCCAACAGGGACTCCGTTGTTATTAGTGGCCAATGAGGATTCTGGCTCTGTAGGAATATGGGAATTGATGCTTACATGATGAGCAATCCAGCCCCAATAAATAATAGCGAACTTTTCTCAAACAGAAATATGGAGTGGTCATTAATTAACATCGACACCTTACTGCCCCACGAGGAAACCATCCCAGAACGCTTGCAAGAAATGCGAGAAAAGTTGGAAAAGCAAGGTTTTTTTCATAAACCTATTTTGATTGATAAGACAACTAAAACAATACTTGATGGGCATCATAAATATCGAGCAAGCATCGAGTTAAAGCTTAACCTTATTCCGGTTATCGAAGTTGAGTATCTAAACAATGATAGCATCAAACTAGAGTTATGGCCCTGGAGCGATTTTTCTAAAGTTTCAAAACAAGATGTGCTAAATTGGGCCCAAAGCCGCCGCCTTTATCCTCCAAAAACGACGAAACATATTGTGGATTTTCAAATATCTAGAATAAGAATCCCTTTAACGGATTTGGTGAATTCTGTTACTATTTGAAAACCTGAAGAACATCCGCCACGATTGGTTTGACATGACTCCAAATTTCTTTGTGAACGTCCTTAACAGATTGTTTTGTTGGGATGATAGGCATGTCCTTCTCTTCGGCGTATTCAGCAAAGGCGGCTTTCAGCAGTTTTTGATATTCTAGGAAGGATTTTGTAACCGACGGGGAGATATTCAAATCCATGCCCGCCTCAAACCCATTCAAAGAAGCTAAATCATTACTGTGAATTATTCGATTTAGTAGACGCCTTCCACCAGCATGAAGTACAATTGTCAAATCAGGTTTTGGAGCCTGGTTGTATAGTCCCTCTATCCAATGAGTATTGCCACCTCTTATCTTTTCTCTAATTATCGGTGTAAGTGTATATCTATCTGCAATCACTACGAAGCCAGCTTCTAATAGTGTTTCTAATTCATGAATTATTTGGTCATTAAGGTCGGTTGCATAGAGCAAAGATCTAGTGCGCCAATTCAATTGATGTAATTCATTTGAATGAGATTTGATAAGTTCGCCTAAAAGTTGCGAACGTGCTAAGCCAATAGTTGAGACTGCTACTCCATGGGCTTCTAATCGCTCTGCTAAAAGGCGAGCATGTAGTGACCGGCCCACATGGTCTGGACCCTCAATTACAATCAATTTACCATTGCTGCCCAGTTTAATCACCGTCCTCATGAAATTGCATCCAATCAAATGACGAAGACCGAATGTTTTCCGCCATCCGATCAGTTTCATCTATTGTGTCGATATTAGCGAAATCGAGTTTATTGCCAATTAATTTTCTAACTCGGGCTTGAATTTCAGCTACGCTACCATTGGCATCAATTCTTTCAATTCTTCCCTCAGATACCAATCCGTCATAAATCGATTTTATCTTACCTTGAAGAATTTTATATGATTCAAATGGGTCATGAGTCCACCCCATATCCAAACCCGCTTCATACCATTTAAGCGATGGTCTTCCAGATACTATTCTCTGATAGCCAATTTCTGGTGGAATGTCAAAATATATCGTAAGGTCAGGTTCTGGAGCAAACGAATAGTTTTGTTCGATTATATCGTTCGAAACACCCCTCGCGCCATCTCTAGCCATTGCAGTAAACTTGTATCTATCACATATGACAATACCACCAATTTCTAACATCGGCTCAATCTGTTGGGCCCATCTATCGGCAAAATCAGCAGCATGTATCAAATGGAAAGTCATCGGTTTCAATCTCTTGCTATTTTTCCCTTCCTTGGTTGCAGCCTTGATAAAAGGGCTTGAATTCCATTCTGTGTGGTGAACAGGCAAACCTAGGGCGCGAATCCAATTTAGCAGTAGTTTTGCTTGAGTAGATTTACCACTGCCATCCAAACCTTCAACGGCTATTAGAATACCTTCCTTCACCATTGTTCCTCGCCCTCCAACTAATAATAGGTTTGGAAAGCACTCTACCGAAGTTTATTTATCATAGTGGTGTAAATAGATTATATAAAGAAATAGAAAAATAAATATTTCAATAGAATGCGCCATCATCAGCCCTCATCATCAAAGACAATATCTCTTGCTTTTTGCATTGCTTCATCATCAGTGAACCAAAACGTAGGGGTTGTCCCCATGTCCTCGTCCCACTTTTGTACAGCTCTAGCAAATAATTCTCCTTGAGCATAATGCTTGCACCATTTTAGGAACCATTCAGATTGCTCTTGAATGTCCTTATCATCAGGTGAAGATCGTTTCAAAATCTCGGCTTGTAGAGCTGTGACCATCATCCAATTAGGCGTTAAAGCATAAGTGGTGTATGGATTTCTTTCCATATCTACGCTACGCCACTCGGTCCAAAGTGAGAATACTTTATCGTAAAGATAGCCGATTGTTAGAACACCTAGCATCACAGAAAGGAAGATCGAAACAAGTCCGATATAAGTCGCCGGTATGCCAAGTAATGTATTATTGAAACATATTCCAGAATCGCAACTATCAGAGAATCGCCATTCGACATATGGCCAGAGTAGTAGCGTGATAGTAGTGCCCCAAAGAAGCAGTCCTACAACAGCTTGAGATTGTTGCATACGCCAGTATTGACGCATAGCCCACTTTCGCACGGGAGAAGGTTTTCCACCTTTTTTTGACATAGCAACCAAACCACTCCACAAAGCCATCATTCAAGAAATTGGTTATCATTTATCAGTATTCTTAGTGTTTTTTGACTCAAACAATTAGTCACACTCATGTAACCCATTCTTTGATAACAAAGTAATGGTTAGTATTATCATGGCTAGAGAGAAATACATTGCAGTATTTATTGTGAGTTTGTTCGCTTTATCTGGTTGTATCGCTAACAATGATACTGATGTTGAGGTTCCTCAAATTGAACTGCCAGACGATTGGTCAACAGTCACAAAAAGAAGTATATCGAACCCGAATCTCCTTGCATTCACCGATTGCGATGAACTTGAACAGCAACTGAAGGATTCAATTTTAGAGGAATATAGGATTCAATTACTTCAAGCGGTAGAAGATCAATATCACTATGGCGGCTGGTTTGGAGATGATGTTATGTTGGAAGATGGAGCAGTTGCAGAAACATCATCAGATTCAGCAAGTGGAGGTTCAAATAATATTCAACCCAGAAGAGAACAAGGAGTCGATTTTTCAGGAACTAACAACCAAGAGCAAGGTGTAGATGAAGCAGATTTTGTAAAAACTGATGGATATTACATATATTTCTTGAATGGTAAAACACTAGTTATTCTAGGAGTTCCTGAATTTGGAGAATTAGAAACTCTTTCCAATACAGTGATTGAAGGAACGCCCCAAGCAATGATGCTAGATGGCGACAGACTCGTTGTAATTTCTTCGGTATCATCATGGAATATTCCAAGTACAAATCCTCTCTATGAGGCAATGGGTTGGAATCAAGAATATTCATCCTGGAGAACTTCTTCACTGACCAAATTTTCAGTTATTGACGTAACCGATAGAAGTAATCCTGAACTTGAAAGAGAACTGTTCTTAGAAGGTAACTATATCACGGCTAGAGAGGTCAATGGAACAATTAGAACGGTCTCTCATGCATGGTTAAATCTACCACAAATGAAGAGTTGGCTCGAATATCCTGAAGGCTATTGGAATTTGGATTATGACGATCCTCAACGCCGGATAATCAGAGAAAAAGTTGCCTATCAAACCATGCTAGATAATCAAGAAGCATTAGATAAAATTTCCATTGAAGACATCATTCCACAAGTTTACGAAAGAATCAACGGAGCAGTATTAATTCATGGATTATCAAATGGAGATTGCAATGACTTTGTAGCGCCAGAAGACGGATTAAATCGTGGATTTAATAGCATCTTTACTTTTGATTTAAGCTCAAGCAAATTTGACTTTGATGCAGACCACATCGTTGGTAATTATCCAATGGTTTATGCCTCACAAGATCAATTAATTCTAAGCGAAAATGCTTGGGATTGGTGGTGGTTTTGGGGAGATGATGAAAGCCAAGAATCAACAAATCTGCATACATTTGACATTTCCAGTCCAACAGAAACCATCTACACAGGCTCAGGTAGAGTAAATGGAACAATTCTAAATCAATTCTCGTTATCTGAATATCAGGGCATAATTCGAGTTGCTACTACAGAAGGGCAATGGGCTAGATGGTGGATGGAAAATCCAGAACCTATGTCTTCTAGCGTGATCACACTTACTCACCGAGTAGATGGCCAGACAGGAGAAATGAGTTTAGAACAACTAGGTATCGTTGACGGAATCGCTCCTGAAGAGAGAATTTGGAGCGCTAGATTTGATGGTGATAGGGCTTATCTAGTTACATTTAGACAAATTGACCCACTATGGGTAATCGACCTTTCAAATCCAGCACAACCGATTATTTTGGGCGAACTAGAAATTCCAGGCGTCTCGACATACATCCATCCACTTTCCAAAGATGCACTTCTAACCATTGGAATGGGGCCTGCTGGGGAAGATGGGTTTGGATTAGATTGGTCTTCAACTAGATTATCAATTTTTGACATTTCAGATCCGACCGCTCCAAATGTCTCCAGTGTATTATCGGTATCGCCAGTGCAAACTGATAATTCTAATTCATGGGTGTGGTCTTATTCTGAAGCCTCTTACGAACACAAAGCCTTCCAGTATTGGGCTCCAAAGGATATGTTGGCAATTCCGCTGTCCACCTATCGCTACAATACATGGTATGATTCAGCAGGAAATTATCAATGGAGTTATGACTATGTTTCAAAATTGATGCTTGTAAATATCCCATTAGATGGAACAAATATGACAATTCATGGCGAAGTGAACCATTCTTCTTTCTATAATGATGAAGAAAATAATTATTGGTGGAATGATTACAACATCCGCCGTTCAATTTTCATGGGCGATTATGTCTATGCAATTTCTTCGGGTGGAGTAACTGCGACTAACTTAACTTCTATGGAGCAATCAGCTAGCGTCCAATTAGATTACCAATCGCCATACAACTACTATTATGACGAGGAGGTTGCTGTTTCAGAGTCTTCAACAGAAACAGATTCAGAAGAGGAATCAGAATCCTCTGATGGTGGAGCAGAACCAGAAAAAAGTTGAATTCATAAATGCGGTTTATTCTTCATCATGAACAGATTGGCAAGGCTATGAGCGGGCTTCTTCCTGGTGGTGTAACGCCCCATCATCGTCTAAACGATGATAAGAAAGACCACTATAGCCAACTATTGTTGAAGCGTTGTCTTCATGACAGAAATCCATTACTGATAAAAATGGAAGATAAATATCGGGCTAGAGAAATTGTAGAGGAAAAGAAATCGGGAAATCTTCCAGAACTATACCACTGGTCTGACAAAACTCATAAAATTCCATGGGAGAATCTCCCTTCTCGATGTGTGATTAAAACTAATCATTGGTCTGGAGATGCTTTGTTCATAATGGATAATGATGAAGAATCAATTGCAGGGATTGAGCGCAAATTCAAACCGTTCTCTCGCTCGATTAATAGGTATAGAGTAATTCGAAATGGTAGAGATCAGAATGGTGGATTTTGGCCTCGGTGGAGGATTGAGCGAAAACTGAAAAAATGCCTCAAACAAGACTTCCCCGTTCCTTTAGAATGGGGCGCAAGTAATATTTCACCTAGAGGTGTAATGGTAGAAGAATTACTACTCGATGATGGAAAAATCCCCCCAGATTGGAAAGTCCATGTATTCCATGGTAAAGCTGGATTTATACAGAACGATCTCGGGCGTATGGATACACATTCTCAAGCAATTTACGATTTATCTGGAAATAAGATTAAACAGACTAATTCTCCTTGGTCACAGGCCAATACTCCCGACGAAATTCTTTCGATATTAGGACAAAAGAAACTCGATGAGTTGATTGAAATTTCACAAAAATTAGCTGAAGATATTGATTATTGCAGAGTTGATTTTTTCTTAACCAATGACAAATGGGTATTCGGTGAATTTACTAATTACCATAATTCATGCCAGCCCCAAAGTGATGAGTGGGAAGAATTGGCTGGTAATTTATGGTTAAGCCGTCCTAAAGTGGAGGAATCAGATTGAAGTCTGCAATTTTATTGTTAGGATTTAATCGTACAGATTATTTCCAGCAAGTACTTTCTAGTTTAGAGAATAATGTTGATGCCTTTAATCATGATTTACATGTTTATCTGGATGGAGGCCCTAAGTCTAAACAAGAGGAAATTGTTGATCTAGTAAAGTCGTCTAAATTTGAAAATGTTACCTATGTTATGAGAGATAGTAACTGGGGCATAGGTCGTCATTTAATCGATGCTAGGAGGACGCTATTTGACCAATTAGGTTACGACAGGATTTTACTTTTAGAAGATGATATGGTTTTAGCACCAACATATGTTGAAACAGTTTTTGCAATTTCTGATTGGTCCTCTAAATATGATGATATTGGAACGGTTATGGCCTATAATATAAATCACGATTCTGAAGATTTGCAGATTCAGCAGATGAATCAAGTAATAGCCACAAATCGTCATTTCTGGGGCTATGTCATTACAAAGAAAGTTTGGGATGAAATCAAGTACATTATCTATGAATTCGAGCAGAATTATTTACTAAAATACACATATACAAATAGGCCTCATCGTAGGATTAGATGGTTTTTTATGCGCAAATGGCTATCAAAGGGAAGGGCAAAAAAGCAGAATTGCTTAGTTTCTAGCGACCTTGTAGTTGCACCATTTCCAAAATTACCATTTAGAGTTGCAACCAGCCAAGATGCTATTACAGCCCTAGCTCTTTGGCACCATGGTTATTCAAGAATAACAACTAGAGTATCAAGGGCTGAATATGTTGGCATAGAAGGCTACTCCTTTTCCCCTGAAGTTTACGAATCTCAAGGATTCAACAATCAGAATTTACTTGATTTCTCATCTTTTGACAGTATTGAAGACTACAAATTCATCAGTAAAGATGAAAATGGCGAATCTCTCATGCCTCGAAGGTATGAGTGAGGTGAGATTATGACGGTTAATGTCGGCGTAATCGGTTGCGGAAGATGGGGATTGGCACATTTGAAAACATTGAATAAATTAAAACACAAAAACCTAGTTGGTAAAATACATGCGTGCGACGTAGACCATTCCAAAGAAATCAAAGTCTCTGGATTGGTAGACAGTTTTTCTTCTTCTTGGGAAGAAATGTTGGAACAAGAACCAATTGATGTAGTTGCTATTGTAACTCCATTGGATACCCACAAAGACTTGATTTTTGATTTGATGAACAGAGATCCACTTCTACTAATAGAAAAGCCGTTATGTAAGTCTCAAGAAGAAGCTGTTGAGATTCTTTCTAGAGCCCAAGATAAAGGTAAAAAGATGATTGTGGGACATTTGTTAAGGTTTCACCAATCTATAATAGAGGCAAAAGAATTAATCTTTTCAGGTGTGATTGGTGAACTACAAAGAATCGATTTTACCAGAATTACAACTAGGCCACCCCCACAATCGCCAAATGTTTTTGACGCGTTTGCAATACATGGTATTGATACAGCATGCTTTTGTTTCGGGGAGATGGACCCATCTAGAATTACTGTTGATTATGCCGATTCAGACGCCCAAGCAAACCCAACCCATGCCAAAATATCCGTAGAATTCCCTGGCCATAAAGAAGCTTCAATCGAGGTAGGCTGGGGTGGAAATCGCGAATCTAGAATTATTACATTTTCAGGAAATGATGGGACCATATTAATCGATACAGGAATTGTCGGAAAAATTAAAATTTTAACATCAAACGAAATAATTGAAAAACAATTAGACAATAATACCTTGCCTTTGGAAAAAGAATGGGAACTTGCTTTAGATATGGCAAAAAATAATTCAAATTACAAAATTTATCCAGAACCAGGCACCATTCTTCGATGTATGAAATGGATAGATTCAGCCAAGGGCGAGTATAAAGAGAAATTAAGAATTTAGAATTAATTTGGATAGCATTCAATAATAGCCTCCTTTTGGTTGAATACATGGGCCTGTCAATGTCAGCAGTAAATCGCCTACTTTTGGTATCTTTATCGATAACCGTAATAGTCGCATTTACTACTCAAAACGCTATGCAGACTGCGTGGACTGCAATAGGTCTATCATCGTTAATCGGATTTATCTGGATAGTTTCTTCAAAAGATCAAACGTTTAATTATTTGGGCCTCAATAGCAAAGGATTGCTTAATGCCTTTTTCTTCGTTATTTCAGTAATAGCATTTTCTCAGTTCTGTTTTTCACTATGGGACTCTCCCTTCGTAGGAACATATATTCTTTCACTTACAACAGTCGGAACATTTTGGTGGACTATTGATGTAATGCAACCATCAGGCGTCTAATTAAATCGCCATATTCGGATATTTCGTGTGCGAAATGTCAAGGGCTGCGTCTACTGACCATGACTGATTGGAATGGCTAAACATGGCGACCACCCCGACTTGCCCGAAATAGTCGAGAACCTATTGATGGAAGACGTCCATACTGTTTTTCTAAAAGCAGATTGCCCACCAAGAGTAAAAAGAGGCACAATTGGTGAATTAAAACTCGTTGAGGTCGAACAAGACGATGATGGTAATTGGGACACTTTACGCATAGAGTCATTGCAAGAGGAATTAGTAGATTTAGCCAAATCTAACAACCATCGCAGTGATTGCTTTTTGGAGATTGATCGGAAAGGATGTCAAGTGGTTCAACTCGGCGATTTACGTATAGCATGCGCTTGGCCGCCATTTGCTGATGCTAGGGAGATAACCATAGTCAGGCCTGTTGCAAAATTACAAATTAGTGATTATGAATTAGACCCACGGTTGATAGAGAGACTTTCAAATCATCACCGAGGAGTTTTCATTTGCGGAAGGCCCGGTTCAGGAAAAACCACACTAGCACAAGCTATTGCCGAATACCTTGACAATGATTTGGGGACAATGGTCAAAACAATGGAGTCTCCTAGAGATTTACAATTAGCAAATAGAATTACCCAATATGCGCCACTAGAAGGCGATTTAGAGAAAACAGCCGAAATAATATTTCTTGTAAGGCCAGATTTTGTAATTTTTGATGAGGTCAGAAGAGCAAGAGATTTCGAAATTTTTGCTGATGTTAGATTGGCTGGGGTTGGGCTACTTGGAGTAACGCACGCAAACTCTGCATTAGAGGCGATTCAAAGATTGATTGGAAAGGTAGAATTAGGATTAGTAAGTCAAGTTCTTGATACTATTTTGCACGTTGAGGCTGGTAAAATACAGCAGGTTTTAGAATTGAGAATGACGGTTAAAGCGCCCACTGGGATGCAAGAAGAATTGGCTAGACCAGTAATAGAAGTTGTAGAATTTCCAAGTGGAAAAATAACCCACGAAATGTTTGCATTTGGTTCAGAAATTGCAGTGGTTCCAGTAGATGGAACTTCTAGGGGTATTTCTCCTATGAAATCCTTAGCAAAGGCAGCCTTAATTCAAAAGATTAGAGAGTGGATCGGAGTTGAATCTCAAATTCAAATTTTGAGCGATTCTAGCGCAAATATCTTCGTTCCTAGTAATATGATATCAACACTTGTAGGCAGAGGGGGAGAGAATATTCGTCAACTACAGGATGATTTAGGCGGCATTGCACTCTCAGTAAAATCACTGGAGGAGATGCCAGAAGGTATGGAAAATCCTAGAAATCCATACTGGCATGACCAGCAAGATAGGAGGAGCAAATCAGGTCGAGCCTGGGAGCACCAGTCTAGAGGTTCAAAGGGCAAAGGCAGAAAGGGTAGAAAAGGTAGAAGATGATATGAAACTCAGCATTTCAGTACCTTTAAAGGCGCTCAATTTTAATAGTGAAGACAAACACCCTTTGGTATGAGCACTGAAGATGGGCAGGGCGAAGAAGCGAAAAAGGAGGGTGACGCTCTTGTCGCGTTCCTTCTTGAAAATAGAACACTGATGAACTATGCATCGATTATAATGATTGTTTATGCTGTATGGGCTACAATTGAAGTAATTACCAATGCATATGGAGCCACATGGTGGCCTCCAGAAACAGGTATTCCAGCGGATGAACTATTCAATAATCCGGATAGAGATCAAAATATCAATAATGGTCTTATTATTGGTTTAGGGGCTATTTGCGGAACATTAGGATTCCTAATACAATACTTCTACCGAGCAGCCCCGTATGTTGATGCTTCAATGACCGCAACAGCGGCTCTAATCATTCAACAAGCTACAGGCGGAGCAACCGGCGGAGTAGATGCTGAAGATGTAATTGCAAAGGCTGAAGTCGCAGCAACAATCGCTGCAGATACGGCAATTAGAGAATCATCAGAAGACACTCTTGAACAAGCGAAAGAAACCGCTGAAGCAGCAGCTACAGCAGCTGTGGAAGAGATGATGGCAGCAGTCCAAGAAAAGGTAGACTCCGTTGCTGAAGTAGCTGAAGCTGCAGGGGCTGCCGCACAGGAAGCATCTGTAAAAGCAGAGGAAGCAGCAACTGTGGAAGCAGCAACAACTGAAGAGACATCCGAAGAAACGGATGATTCAGA
>CAXFAS010000030.1:0-17636 GCA_964001175.1 uncultured euryarchaeote | reverse complement strand
GAAACTGTTAATGTAACACTATACGTACCTTCTACTTCCCATGAACAATCGGTTTTTTGACCTGTTTCATCAGCAGCACCATCTCCGTCACAATCCCAACTATAGGTAAGTGAGCCATCTTGAGGCAAGGATGCTGAGCCATCTAATTCAACACTATCTCCAGTTCGAATATTACTTGTAGGCGAGTAAGAAAAGACCGCAGTGACGGGAACTTCGCTATCATCTTCATCACCAAAAATACATCCTGTGAGGCTAGTTGATACCATAATCAGAGCCATTAGAATCGACTTAACATGAGACTTCATTGTGCTAGGTGTACATAGCATATGTCAAAAATACTCCCGTCGAATGGGTCAATTTAGAATGAAAATAGAGAAGTTTGTTTATTTCCAGCAATTAATTCTTTTGCATTCCAGCCAAATGCTTCAGTAATTCTACCAAGAGCAGCTGCTAATCTCTCTGCATAAAAACGACCATCATAGCCTGTTATTCCGCCATTTTCTTCAGTCTCCAACCAAGGTTTAACGGTCATTGGACTAACTGAAGCATCGGTCACTACATAGGATACTTTCATTCCTGAAGTAAATCCAAGACCTAAAGCGATTCTTGCTTTAGCTACTCTTACTTGAGCCATACTTTCCGGTTTTGCATAGTGCTTTGAAAAGTCGATTGATCCGTTTTTGTTAACATGACCTTTGCAAGATTTAGCTAAAATTAATTCAGAAGCATCTACTAGATTTTCTTTCAGTGCCTTGACTCTATCTAAAGCACATTTTACTAATTCATCGCCTTCATCAGCCAAAGCAAATCCAAATAATTGTTTCATCGTTTTTGTTAGATAAGAAAAGGAGTCTGTCCTCTGTGTCTCATATCCACGAATTAGCATCTCTTCATTTGGCCAGACAACTTGTCCAACATAGCGTTTTTTAGCTCCATGGCTGAAGAATACTGAGAGTCCCTTTTCATATTCTAATACTGCGGAATCCTTACTATATCGTTCAGCAATTTCAAGTCCGAAATCAAGCATGCTTTGTTTGGCTTCATTCCAAGAATCCACTTGTTTTTGTGCCTCTTTATCACCTTGTTTTGCCGCAACTATGTATTCTTGCTTTATTGTTGAAGGAGAGCCTTCAGGGACTGGAGAGCGAACGAAAATTGAATCGGTATCAGAATAAACAACATGATTTCCTTCTTGTTCTAATTGAGAAATTATATCCTTGATATTGAATCTAGCCCAAGCGGTGATTGATGAGCCAAGATCACGATGAGTGAAACGGTAAAAACCACTAGCAAATACTCCATAGAAAGTATTCATAAGAATTTTTACCGCATATTGCATTGAATCATGAAACATTATTCCAGCCGAATCGCCTTGCTCTTTGGCAGATTTTAATGATGCTTTGTGGACATCTCTCTGTCCCATTAAGTTTTCAAGAAGGGTTGGAACGAGGCCTTTACGGACACTTTGATGACGGAATCTAGCGCCTGTCGGTGCAGTATAAACGGGTTCATCTTCACCTGGTTGGTCTGATTGAACCGGGTCTATTCGAGTTGTATAACAGATATTATTGCCAATCATAATCGAAGGATACATACTTTTGAAATCTAAAACTGCAATCCAAGGATGGAGGCCTGCTGCCACATCGTGAACATAGCCACCAGTAATTTGGCCCTCTTTGGCTTCTGCTGAACCAGTTAATGGAACTGCCACCATTTCTCTATCAGCCAGTCTAATAATTAGTGAGTCTACAAGTTGACTACTGCTACCGTTTGCAGCAGTATCAAATGAAACTTTAGCAACGGCTGCAACCGCTTCTTTACGCCTTAAGACTTGCAACTGATTGAGAATATCAATAGGTAAAGCAGCATCTCTGATACAATATTCCATCACAACATCAGGCCTTTCTGCCCATTCCTTATCCATCTTGGAAGCGTCAACATCCATTTTTTGCTTATCTTTATCTTCTGGAAATAATAGATTTGAAACATATGATAATGTCTCTCTCTGCGGTCTTAGTGACATTCTAACCTGCCACCAAGCATCAACAATACTTCGTCCTGCAACATTCCATGCTCTATTGCTTTGCCTTCGAGGAATTAGCCCCGTTCTAGTTCGCTTATGCTCTGCCTCTGATTGTTCAACTCTACCCCATCCAAACAATGAAGCTCGTTTACGCCAGTCTGATTTTCGAGATTGGACATCCATTCTATCCTTGAGTTTTGGTAAATCAAAATTATCTATATTATATCCAGTTATGACATCAGGGTCTTGCCCTCTTACAACCAATGTTAGTTGTTCCATAATGTACGATTCATCGCCCTCAAAGGAGAATTCTTGCCGTACACCATTAGACATATCTTCAACCCATGCTGCTGCACAGAGTATCTTCTCATGTTCTATACTGGTCTCAAGGTCAAAAGAAAAAATCTTGAATGGAACTTGGAAAGGTTCGCAATCGGATAGATCTTTCACATCACATGAAACCGTTATATCCACTGCGTATCTTCCTGCCCCTCCAGCCTTTAACACTTTGAATCTCTGTTCCTCATCATCCCCTATGACATCCCTAGAATCGATAATTTCACCCTTAGCATGAATGTGCATACTCAAGTCATTATCCAAAAATAAGCGATTCATGAAAGGTATGTCGCCAGCAAAAATTTGCCAGGATTGTTTGACTAGAAATTTTCTAAGACCTGGGACAACGAATGGTTGGCGAGCAGTGACCTTCCAAATAGGGCGCATTCCAAGATCTGTCAATTTCATCTCTGGCCCGCTAATTGACACAATATCTTCATTTGCTTCGAGGCGTTTTAATTTGTCAACGAAAAGTTGTGGTATTTCTTGTCCCTCTTGCCATGTACTTAGCGGAGTGATTTCAAATGTCGGAACCATTCCTGATATCAGTAGGCATACTGAGCGTCCATCTTCACATCTACCGAAGACTTCGAGAATAGTCTGATGGCCATTACCATCTTTGGAATCATCTACCGAATGATATCGGCCGCTGATAATTCCAAGCCTACCGTCAAATCGCATAACCCTCAACATTCAGCCCAAACAATGGACTCCTATTGGGCTTCGTATGGTTAAAGAGGTATGAAATGTTGTTGAGCTTCGACATATTCTGGATCTGGATCCTCTTTTGCCAACTCTTTTTCTTCTAACTTATTGACATCTATGCGTTGTAAGAAAACACTGAATACAAATATTGGCAACATCAAAGCGAAAGTTTTGAATTCGACTGGTTCAAATGTCGAAAGTGGATTGCCTGTTATCAAAAGGGCTGCAGTAAGGAAGCCATAAGCAGCGAAAATAGCTGAAACTATCATCGGTAAAATTTTATTGATTCCCATGGTGAAGAATAAGGCTGCTAAAGCAGCAATACCGCTCCATAAGTTACTTCTTTCGACATCAAAGCCATAATTGTTCAATGTTTGAATACCTGTTGAAAAAGTTACAAAGATAAAGGCAGATGTTAGCATTCTAGTTGACATTTTCACTAAGCTTGCTAATATTGCACCTATTGCAAAACATACTATTCCAGTAACTTGAGTCGCGCTTAAAGATAATCCTAATTCAGCAGCCAGTGGAGTTATTTGTGGAGATAAATAGTAACCGATAGCAGCACCAATGACAAAAGAAACCAGTGGTAATCTTCTGTGTCCTTGCAAAAATAGTAGAAGAGAAAGACAAAAGATTGCGATACCAACAGGAGCACCAATTTCTTCAATCTTTAGAGCCAAATCAGAAGACATTTCTTGAATCGAAGGTTGCCCCATACAACATTTCAACATCCGGGGGATTTTGAATTTTTACTATAAAAATGGCTTGTAAAGGATAATTTTTCAACAGTAATGATTGAAAGCCGAATTTCTATGGCAGGACTGTTGGGGTTCATATGAGTGAGGAGATTGATTGGGATAGTTTGACGTTCTCTCTAACTCCTACAGACACTATGTACATCACTGAAACCGCCATAAATGAACCATGGAAACCGGGCGATTTAATGCCTTACGGGGACATGAAAATATCTCCAGCTGCTGGCGTTCTAAATTATGGACAAGGTCTTTTTGAAGGAATGAAAGCCTATCGAACTTCTAAAGATAGAGTTGTTTTCTTTAGGCCTGAAGAGAATGCAAGAAGAATGCAAAGAGGTGCAGATAGACTAAAAATGCCGCCTGTTCCTGAATCTATTTTTATCGATGCAGTAGAACAATGTGTTCAACAAAATTTACGTTGGTTACCACCTACTGGTAGAGGCGCGATGTATGTCCGTCCATTATTGATGGGCTCTGGCGCTGTGCTTGGAGTTTCACCGGCTCCATCATACAGATTTTTGGTTTATGTTACCCCGGTTGGACCATATTTCAAAGGGGGAGTTACTGCAATTGATCTAGTAATTTCAGAAGAGCATCACAGAGCTGCCCCTGGTGGTTCTGGCGGAGTTAAAGCAATTGGAAATTACGCACCTGGTATGATGCCAAGTAAGAAAGCAAAAGCTGAAGGATACGCTGAAGTGATTTATCTTGATGCTGAAACTCACACATGTATCGAAGAAGTTGGAGCTGCTAATTTCTTCTGTGTCAAAGATGGAGTCCTTTATACTCCTGAATTAACCGGAACTATTCTTCCAGGAATAACCCGTGATAGCCTGATAAAACTCGCTCGCCACAATGGTATTGAAGTGCATGAAACCAAAGTAACTGCAGAATTTGCAATGCAAGCAGATGAAGCATTTTGCTGCGGCACTGCTGCCGTCATATCACCAATTGGTTCAATTACTAAAGGTGAAAACAAAGCCAAATATGGTGATGGAAAACCTGGGAAAATGACTAAACTATTGTATGATCAATTAGTAGGAATTCAAAATGAAACCAATGAAGATATCTTTGGATGGTTACATGAAGTCCCGCTTTGATTAGCGTTTTTTGAAGCCGCGTTTCTTGAAACTACCTTTCTGCTTTACAGGTTGATTAGAGCGGCCCTTACGCTGAGAGCGAGCCCTACGATCTCCGGTTTGCGGGCCTTGAGCAACTCGTTTTGCATCAGCATCTTTCATATCTCTCTGAATTTGACGCCATTCACCGCCAATCAATTGTAATAATTCTTCTTTAGTATTAGCACCTATTGATTGTTTAGCTCCCGACCTACTAACCCATAGCCTACCTTCTTTACCATGTGGCCTGCGTGGATGACTAGTATTTTCTTCTCGCTTAATCTTCTTGAGGCCGACTTTTCTTGCAGCCATAAATAATCCTTCAAGGTCTGGTTTGATTACAGATGAATCCTTGGGAACTCTTCGACCGTTACGGCGAGATACTCTTGTATCAAAATATCCTGGCCAAACAGATAGTCGGTCTGGATTATGTTCCACTTAACTCACCTATAACGGGGACAGGTGTTGAACTGATAAACGCATTCATTCTAGTAGAACGCCGTTAATTACTCCATCCTTACCTGGACGGGAAGTGATTTTTACACGCCCTTTGTCAGTTTCAATAATTGCCCCTTTGACTAAGACATTTCTACGGACATAGTTAGGATCTGATTCATTCTCTACAACATTCTCAATTGTACCAAGGGTAGTTTTACCGGTTTTTGGGTTGTTAATAGATACTTTATCAGCAGCAAGTACTCTAACCAGAGTGTTGCCACCGGTTCTTCGATAAACCTTCTTTTTAGATTCTCCAATAAGAGCTAGTTGCTTCTCTGTTGATATTTCTGTAGAACGCTTACCGCGAGCCCTTACTTTTCGACCACCACTAGGTTTGCGTCTTGAAATTCCATGCCATTGAGCCATTATACCGTCTCCTTGCAGGTGACACCGACAAACGAGGGATATATGAAATCAACCCTCACTCGCAAACTGTATCAATAGAGGAGATAACCTCTCCATCTACTGTTTCAAGCGATGCATAAACCCTGTCACCAACAAATAATTGTTCAACACCTGATGGAGTTCCTGTAAAAATATAATCTCCCGACTGAACAGGTGCCCATTTTAGTAGGCTTTCCATTTGAATTTCAGGTTTTATCGTCATCGAGGATAATTTCGCTTCTTGACGAATTTCTTCATTCACCTTCAATCGAAGAACCAATTTACTAGAATCATTGGATAAGTCACTGATTCTTCCTTGCCATTTGGAAAAATTACCGATTATAGCACTGCCTTTGAAGCACTTTGCTTTGGACCATGGCAACTGTTCTTCTCTAAGTTCAGATTGTTTGTCTCTGTCGGTCAAATCAAGTCCAACTGCAATAGAATCTAATTCTAAATTTTTATCTAAACTAATGACACATTCAACCTCATGATGAACGCTTCCGGGATGAGAACTGACTTTTATTGAACCTGTGGTCTGAATACAGTTACTTGGTTTGACAAAAAATACTGGTTCTGATGGTTGTTGATTACCTAATTCAGCAGCGTGTTTTGAGAAAGTTCGAATAGAGCACCATAGGGCCATAATCGACCCAAAGATATCAAGCCCATGAAACCCTCGATAGTGAAAACTGTCAAAGACCATGAAGATAAGGCCATGATATGAGCAAGGATTGGAGTATCCGTAAACGAAGACCTGTTAGAAGAAAAAATATTGCTCCGCTGTTAAAAGAATTGGAAGAATCTTTGCAAATCGATTTGTCTGTTGATGGTGCGTTTCTTGAAATGGCCGAATATGGACCTTGGAAAATGGTTTTTGTAGATAAGATTGCAAAAACTGTTGAACTGAAAAATGAAGATGATGAAAGATTTGTATTTTTAACTCTCCGTGGTTTACTGGATTATCCCGGTTCAGCGAAATGGATTGAAGTTGATCACGGTGCGATTCCATTTTTGATGAACGGAGCAGATTGTATGGTTGCTGGAGTACAAGCAGCTGATGAAAATATCGAGAAAGGAGAGTTAGTTTGGATTAGAGACGTGACTCACAAGAAACCCCTAGCAATTGGTTGGTCATTACTTGATGGAAAAGAAATGGCTTCATCGACTAAGGGCAAAGGAATCAAAACCTTGCATTGGATTGGTGATGAGTTATGGGAAATGGAAGTTTAGTTATTTCTTCATATGCTCAATCAGGCGCTCAACAAAGCGTCTCTGTTCTACATCCCAGATTTGTATGGTAACTGTGCATGAACCTCTGCGTACAGGTAATTTTCCATCAATAAATCCATTCTGCAATAAGTCACTCTTAACCAATGGCAGACTACTCCCTTTGAAGTATATTTTACAACCTTTTTCAACGCATTGTGCATAACCGAAATCGAATTCAATCCGTTGATTTTTTTCTTGGATTGTCACGCCACCTGCTTTTAGAAATCTTTTGAGTGCAGATAGAATACTTGCTGGATCTTCATTGTCATTTGCAACGCCACCATAGGCTGACAGAAATGTCAACTCGGTATCATTTTGCTCAATTAGGTGGTCTAAATCACGACTCTTGGATTTCTTAGTCATCTCTCCACCAACTATAACCAAGAGGTAATGGCTTTTTGAAATACCGCATGTTTAACCATTAATGAGATAATTTATCGGGGTAAAACTCAATCAATGAAGGGTATTGGAGTGTTTATGACGCAGACATGGGTTGTTGACTCGAATTGCTTTATCCACTTGGGTTCAATGGCGCCAGATTCCTTTGTTAGAGATTTAGGGAAAATTTTGACTCAAGAGGGCTTATTTGTCACTCCTGGAGTACATGATGAAGTTAGAAATGTGAGATTTCAAAGATGGAAAAAGCAGCCTAATCTATTAGCCACAATCAAGCCTCTGTTGACTACAATAACAGTTGAGGAAGATCAGATTCGTGGGTTAGCATCTCAAATAGGCGAAAAAGCATCACCGCAAGATGTCGATTTATCATTGATGGTTTTAGCCTCAAAATTGTCAAAGGAAAGTCGCGATGTGGTACTAGTGACTGATGATTTCAAAATGACAACTACCAGTCAAAAAGTAAACTTAGGATTTTCAACGTGCCCACCTTCAACTTTTATTCAAAAATTAGCGAAAATTGGTCCAAAACAAGCAAAATCAGGACTAAACAGTCTTTCAAGAAGAGTACGTGCTGCAGAAATGAGATACGCAATTAGTAGAGCCGGTGAGTATGATATTCAAGCAAAATTAACTTGGATGGTAGATTCCTTACTAGATACCAAAGGCGATACAAAAACAATTATTCAAAATAATCCTGAACAAACCTCAAGTCAAAAATCTATTCGGGCACTACGTAAACATCTCTTGGGTGGGGTTGTAAAAAAATCACATATGAATTCACTAGGCGCATTACCTAAAATTTGCGAACCTATACGAGAATTTGATAATTATTTATCATTAATATCGAAAAAACAGGAAACTTCGGACATTTTACAATTATACAACAACGGAATCGATGATATGAGCCAAGTTTTGGAAAGTATAGGACTTGGTTTAGCACCGCTGGACGAAGCATCTGCTGAAATCGCTCATCGTGCAATGGCGGGCCATGTATACCGAATGGAATCCGCCCTAGGAATGTTAGCAAAAATGTCTGGAAACTTAACTCTGGCAAGACTTCATCTTTCCAGAGCCCTTCAAAGTGCAACGCTCATAGATGACAGAGGTGCAGAAATGAGAGCAATGAATCAATTGGGGTTACTAGCGTTAACCGATGGTAATTGGGAAAGAGCGGCTAAGTTGTTTGAAACGGCTGATCGACAGGCTCAAGCAACCAAAGAAGAAAGATTGCAATATGTGGTTTGTGCAGGTATAATGAGACATCTTTCTGGAGATGTGAAAAATGCGAACTCACATATCGACCTAGCACATTCAATGGTCGAACAAAATAAGAATAACGCCGCAATAACACTCTCAAACCTTGGGAAAAGTCTGCTCGCAATTGATGAAGCCGGATTAGCAATCGAAGTATTGGATGAGGCCATGGAATGTGCAATTGAAGTAGAAAATATGGATCTTTTACAATCACTTGCTGAATCAATGGTTTTAGCTAATTCTGCTCTAACCGAAAAAGAAAGCCAACAAAATGTGGCTCTAAGAGAATATCTTGATGGATTAAATAATCTTAATAAATCTAGTTCTGAAGCGTTTGAAAAACAAATTTCCAGCATCGAAAAGCAAGCCTTAGAACTAACAAAGCCATTAGATGAAACATGGAATGACTGGCAACCTGCTGCTAAATTGATCTCATCAAATTCGCCGCTAACAGTAATTAGAATTGAGACAGATGAAGACGGACAAAATCTGGTAGTTTGTAATCACCTTGAACTGGGAGTGATTGGATTTTGGATACCAGAAGGCCAATTAAATATATCCCCGGGTCAAAAGCTATCTATCAAGGAGAGTAGAGTTAAGGTAGCACAAGCCCCTGAATTTTTAGCTAAACAGCACAGTATAAGGGCATTAGTAGCAGTGGAAAATCCAGAACAAATGAATTTCTCAGCTGAATTAGATATCTAATTTTAAACAATCTTTTAAATTCGAAAGCGAAAAATAGAGTCTATTGAGTGTTGTACATTAAACCAATAGTCATAATATGAAATCAATGGAGGGAGTGGTATGCGTGCGGTGGCTTTGATATCAATTTTGATAATATCAAGCCTTGCCCCATTAATCGCTTATGCGGAACCGGCAGAACTGGAGTTCCAAGAATTAGGCGCACCTCTCTCCGATAACTGGGAAGAAGCCCCCATAACATATGGATTCTCTCCAAGCGTTAGGAATGCGTTTGCCCGAGTTAGCGACCTTTCACAATATAGCACATCCCAATTAGAAACTGCAAATCAATGGGTCGTCGTTAGTAAAAATCCTGTTGGCCAACCTGTCGAGGCTCTAGAAAATGTTTGGATTGTCGATATTGATTATGAAACTGCAATAGAACTTTTTGCAGAGTGGCAACAAGATGATTTCATCGAAACCGCCTATCCATTAATTGAAAAAGATATGAGGCCAAAATGGACTCCAAATGATTCTTTATTTTCAGATCAATGGCATCTACAAAATACTGGACAAACCAATGGAGGGGTAAGTGGCGAAGATGTCAATATCACTGGTGCCTGGAATAATTATCGCGGAAGCGGAGTTGTAATTGGTATTGTTGATGATGGACTAGATTGGGACCATGCAGACCTCGATAACTACTATGCTGATAATTTGGATTATGACTTCTGTGGAAATGATGGAGATCCAACTCCTGCATTTAATGATGGTCATGGCACCTCTGCTGCTGGAGTCGCGGCCGCTGCTGGCAATAATTCGATTGGAGTTTCTGGTGCTGCTCCTCTCGCAAGTTTGGCAGGATTGCAACTAATTTCCTGTTCTACCACTGATTCAAGAGAAGGTAATGCTCTAAGTCATGAAAGGCAATCTATCGATATTTACTCTAATTCTTGGGGGCCTAGTGATAATGGGAATACTGTCGAAGCACCTGGACCTTTGATGTTGGCTGCATTTGAAGACAATATTGAAATTGGAAGAGGTGGACTTGGAAATATAATCACTTGGGCAGCAGGCAATGGCCTTGATGATGATGATAATTCAAACTATGATGGATATGCAAATAGCAGACATACGATTGCTGTTACCGCTGTTACGCACAAGGGAGTTCAATCTTGGTATGCGGAGCCTGGGGCCAATATTTTGGTTGCTGCTCCATCAGATGGTGATGGAGAAGGAATTACTACCACTGATATTGAAGGCAATGCTGGTTATGAAAATGGAGACTACACCGATGGTTTTGGCGGTACTTCTTCTGCCACACCTCTAGTTTCTGGTGTAATCGCCCTAATGCTAGATGCCAATCAAAACCTTTCTTATCGAGATATCCAACACATCTTAGTGCAATCCTCTAGAAAAAATCATGCTAGTGACTCTTCATGGTCTACTAATGGTGCTGGTCATGAAGTTAGCCACAAGTATGGTTATGGCGTTGTAGATGCCAGTGCTGCGGTTGACTTAGCGGTTAATTGGAATCATGTTGATGAAGAAATATCTTGGCTGTCAGGAAACCTAGATATGAACGATATCGAAATTCCTGATAACTCTAATACCATTATTAGCGATTCAATTACTGTATCTGAATCTATCAAAGTAGAGCATGTAGAAGTAATTGTAGATATTTCTCACGATTACAGAGGAGATTTGGAAATAATTCTAACAAGTCCTCAAGGTACTGAAAGTGTACTTTCAGAAAAGCATGGTGATGGCGGGAATGATTGGAATAATTGGATGTTCACATCTGTTCATAACTGGGATGAAGATTCTTCGGGAACTTGGACAATCGGTGTCCAAGACCAGGGTAATGGGGATTCTGGTACTTTCCATGACTGGGAATTAAACATTTATGGAACTGAACTAAATCCTGATAGAGATGGAGATAATTTAACCAATACAGACGAAACTGAAATTCATGGAACAGACCCTGATGATATTGATACAGATGATGACCAAGTCAATGATGGTCTTGAAATCTTAGTTTATGGAACTGATCCTTTATCGGTAGATACTGATGGTGACGGTTTAGATGATGGCCGAGAAATCTTTGTCAACGGAACAAATCCTCTAGTCAGCGATACCGATGGAGATGGTATAACTGACGGGCAGGAAGTTATTCTGTTCTTTACTGATCCCCTTACACCAGATCCAGATGCTGACCTAGACAGCTTTTACTGGTTCCAAGATTGTAATGATTCTGACCCGAATATATATCCTGGCGCCCCTGAATTACTCAATTCAATTGATGATAACTGTGATGGACAATGGGATGAAGGATTTAATTCAAGTGATACTGATTTTGATGGATTAACTGATTTTGGTGAATATCATTTCTTCAAAACAAACCTTACCTTACAAGATACTGATGGCGATATGTTGAGTGACGGTGACGAAGTATTGGTCTACCTAAGTAATCCTTTGGTCTTCGATAACGATAGCGATCTAGATGGTTTTTATTGGTTCCAAGATTGTAATGATACTAACGATCAAATCAATCCTGACATGATAGAACTGCTTGATGGTATTGACAATAATTGTAGTGGAGGAATCGATGATGATTTCATTGGTCTTGACCGAGACTTCGATGGATTGCCGGATTTAGATGAATTCAACAGTTTTTACACCGATCCGTTGGATAATGATACGGATAATGATGGACTGACTGACGGTGATGAAATTTTTAATACCTCCACGAACCCATTGATTCCAGATTTAGATGAAGATGGTGATGGCTATAGATGGTTTGAGGAATGTGATGATACAAACCCAGAAATTTATCCAGGTGCAATAGAAATATGGAATGGAATTGACGAAGATTGTAATGAATTAATTGACGATAATATCAATCGTTATGAATATTTGATAGCCCCTAGTAATGCTGATTTAACAATTAACTCGAGTAGTGAGGAACTGAACCTTTCAATACAATTTGACTTATCTGAATCGGTTAAACAACAAATTGGGTTAGAATATATTTGGAAAAGAAATGGTGCAATAATTTCCCAAGAAGAGGTTTTACGTGAGGGAATAATCAATTGTACAAATAATTACACTGGCTTCAATGCTGTACTATGTGCTCAGAATGGTACTGTTGGGCCATATTCGATCATAGTTACTGCAGTAGATGACAATCAAGGCGAAGTAAACTTTTCTTGGAATATCACGTACTTTATTTGGCATCCACCAGAACCGATTATCGAGCCTAAAGGGGACGATACAAATAGTGAGTCTTCGGGAATTGGTGATCTTGAAATGGGGACTATTGCAAGTATCATTGCAGGAGTTGTTGTAATCGCTTTACTACTAATCTTATTATGGGTTAGACAAGGTGGACCAGTTGCAAAAATTCCCAACCAACCTCCTACTCAAGGATATCAGTATCAAAATCCACAGCAATATAGTGATGTTCCTTCAGCACCTTCGCTTCCTGATTTTAATAAGAAATGGAAGTAATCATTTACTATTTACGTAGTTCCAACCTACTAATCTTCCATCGGTAGCATCGACTACTAAGTTAAATCTATGATTAAGGCCATCAGCGTCCCATTCTCTAGAAAAGTCAACAGTTGTAGCACCATCAGTAGCATCTCCTATATTAGAAAAAATTGAATTTATTCCGCTGCCGGGTACTACTACAAGATAACCTACACGCGTTTCTGGATGAAATGTTCCAGATGAAGTGAAAATCGCCTTCTCTCCTGAAAGTTCTGGGAATCGATTTGAATCTAATAAACTGGTTTCTATGTTACTCAAATTCAAAACTTTAGGTATAAACTCCCTATTATGGGATACTGAGTCATCATATACACCTTTAGAATCAAAATCGCAGTTTTCGGAACTTACTTCACCTGTGACATTGAATTTTACCCATCCAGCATTCTCATCGGTAGCTATCCAAGATACATTCCACTGGGTTGTAGAACCTAGATTAGAATCAATCGCCCTCCAAATATATCCTCCATCATCAAGTGCTGCTGTAGCCCCTGACGCAGCGCTTTGGAAATAATCAAAACATTGCATTGCAGTATCCAAATTATGAGTTCTAATTGTTGAATGATCTGGCATATGAATTCCATTCACGCCCCATTCGTGCAATTCATCATCATCTGGTGAAAGTTCATTTTGCATCGGTCTAGCATCATAAGAAATTCCATATTCTAATGATTTACTGCCTAATTTTAATGAGGATTTTTGGAAAGTGTGGCTCATTGATAATTCTCCTTCAGGAAGAACATAATCTCCTAAAAGTTTCGAGGTTGTAGAGCAATCTTGTCTACTACTATCACTTCCAGAAATCAATACATCCACTGTTTGTCTAGTTGCCCAAGGATTGCCTTCTTCTACCCAAAGAGTCATACTTGCTGAACCTAAACAGTAGTCTTGAACGTCTTTATTTGTTGCAACAATTTTCCACATTTCGGTAGAACCCAGCACTTCAGTGCCTAAAACTCTCCAATCCCATCCAAGTCTAAATCCTGAAGCCCCATCATCGATGTAATCATTTCCAAGTAATTCTTGTAGCTCAACGGGTTGTAATAATAATGAAAAACCTGGCGTAATTACTTCTAAATCACCAAAAAATCCTCCGACACCATAATTCATTAGATTGCCTTCGAGTTGGTCTGTACCTAACCTCAACTTCCAATCGACATTATTTCCAATTGTTGCTCTCTCTCTCAATTCTGTCCATTTAGTAGAGGTTATCTCTGCCTGTCCCTCTCTTCTATCAGGGAAATCTGAGCAAATAGTATTACCAAATAACTCCTCTTTACTATGGAAGGCAACTTCTAAGTCATCGAAATCATAGGTTGAAACGGATTCAACAGAAAGCCAACTCATTCCATGACCGCCACGAACATTTACTGCACCTACCCGATCATTGGAAGATTGCGAAACCAATTGGTCGGTTCCGCCTTCTGAAATCGAAACACCACCTGTTCCGCTTTCAATGTCGATTTCTATTTTACAGAACTCATAATCGGTTTCAATCTGGTCGATGACTAAGTCTACATAGCCTTCAGATACCATAAATTTACCATCGGAGATTGTATATTTCATCTCATCTCCATAACTTAGTTGGTCCGCGGTAAATGGTTCTAATTGAGAACTAAAGTAATACCATCCACCAGCACCTAATATTAGTAAAACTATCAATCCTGCAGCGACTTGTGGCTTTTTCACCATTTCCATCAAGGTCATAGGATTCTCTTGTCTTGATTTGGGTTTAGGTTTTGAAACACTTTTTGGTTTTTTTACTTCTTCAGTTAACTCAACTAAATCCGCATCCATAATCTCGGCTTCAAGAACTTCAGCAGATTCTTTTTTGTCTATTTTTTCCACTACCGCGGGTTCTGCCTCGGGAGTCAAGGTTTCATCATCTTCAAGAGAGAATACTACCTCCTCTTCCAGAGTTTCTTCCTCGATGATTTCTTCTGGAATATCGGATAAACCCAACTCTGTTCTTGGTAAACCAGAATCTAATAGTCTCTCCAGCAACTCAGATTTTTTACCGCTGGTAGGTAAATCATTCAGAATACACAACGCCTTCAGTTTAGCAACTGTAAGAGTCGATGTTAATTCGTCAGACATGCCCCTAACCAAGTGGGCCTCAACAACATCCCCTTTCAAGCATAGCGCTATTTGATTCTCAAACTGGCGATTTTTGAATTAGTTGACAAATGTCATTGTTGATATGGAATATATGTTCCATCGGCTGACTGAACATAAATTACTTGTTCATAAGTACCATCCGGCATTTTCCGATAGAAATATCCATTTCCTGCAGGCTCAAATGTAGATTCATTTGAGATTACAGTTTCTTGAGTTGGCTCGACTTCGGTAAGCGAATCTGGAGTACCTTGTTGGTGTGTGTCTATCTCTACTGTAGTTGATGTAGGCGGAGGTCCTGAGCGCTTAGAAGTGCTTGTGTCTTGAGACACCATAGATTGAGGTGGGCCACTTTTCTTTTCCTTTTGTGGAGGGCCGCTTGGACCTGCGGATGATTGAGGAGGTCCTGCTGGACCTTGTGCTATTTTCTCTTCTGAAACCGCTTCTAAAATCAATTGCTCCTCAGAGACTTTTCTCTTCTCAAGAATAGATTTTAACTTGGCACTTTTCTTTTGAGAACCAATGAATGCAAAGATAGAAAGTCCCAAAAATACTATTCCTGGTAAGCCAGTAACAACCTGATTTGGCCATAACTTTCCATTTACGTTTAATCTTGTATTTTGCTTCAGTGTTTCGCCATTACTATCAACGAATTGAACTTTAGTGCAATAATGCCCCATATCTAAATCAAAATCAAAAGTATATGTTTCACCTTCAAGCGGTGACTCTAGAGATTGAAATTGATTATTATGACTATTTCCTCCTCTAGCTATAACTTCTAATTCACTAAGGGATAAGTCTTGGCAATCTTTTGCTTTCAAGATATATACTTCGAGTGTCACATTATCAGCAACTGAAGGTGCTCTAACAATCTCGACATCTAATTCAAACGGAACATCTAGAAGATCTTCTCCTGGAGAAGATGGACCCCAAACATATCCCAAATCTTTCTCTGAGGTTCCCCACAATTCATCGTATGGAACGCTCATAGTTAGAGGGAAAAGAGCAAAACCAAACATTACTAAAGACACCCCTAATAGAAGAAAGACATTCCATCTAGATTTCTTAATTCCTTCTTTTAGAGCTTTTATTTTCTGTTCAGCATTTTGAGGCTCTGGAGTGTTATTGGCTACTTGTTCAGCATCAACTTCGTCCTCCACAGGAGGCGAAATATCTTCGATTTCAGCACCCATATCCTCTTCGGACATATCACCTGCGATTTCAACTTAGCACTTGAAAGGCGCGATAAAACGATTTTTAACAAAAATTGGCGATGATATCAAAAAGTGTTGATGTTACGCGCTGCTATGGACATCAAACTTGCTGTGTTATCTCGCGGTCCGCGATTATACAGCACTAGACGTCTGGTTGAAGAGGCTAAAAAACGTGGCTTGGATGTTTTTGTCGCTGATCCAATGAAGTTTTCATTGTATGTTGCCGATGGTTCCATCGACATTCAATACATGGGTCAGCCTTTCATGGCCGATGCAGTCATTCCTAGGATAGGTCATTCGATAACAAAGCATGGAGTGGCAGTACTGAGACACTTGGAACAACTCGGGATATGGACAGCAAATACTGGGCAAGGAATTATTCAAAGTAGAGATAAATTACATGCTTCACAAATTTTAGCAAGAAATAAGATTCCTGTACCAAGAACCACATATGTTAGAGATATTATTGATGTGGAAAGTGCTATTGATTTTGTTGGAGGATTCCCTGTTGTAATCAAAGTAACTCAAGGAACTCAAGGACAAGGCGTTTTCCTAAGACATACACTACATGAAGCATGTAGTTTAGTTCAAGGTCTATTATTGACTGGTAAATCTGTATTGGTCCAAGAATACATTGCTGAGTCGCATGGCAAAGACATCCGCGCATTAGTTGTTGGAGACCGCGTTGTTGCAAGTATGAGGCGACGTGCAAGAGGTAGAGAATTTAGAAGCAATTATCACCTTAATGGGACTGTAGAAAAAGTGGATTTGTCGCCAGAATTTGAAGAACAAGCATGCCGTGCTGCTAGAGTTCTAGGACTTCATGTGGCAGGTGTTGACCTACTTGAAGCAGAGCACGGTCCATTGGTTCTAGAGGTTAACTCTTCACCTGGTTTAGAAGGTATCGAAAAAGCTAGTGGAGTAAATGTTGCTGGTGAAATAATTGACTTTGTAACCAATCAAACTGCATTTTCTGAAGTTGATTTGGATCAGTTACTAAGAACCATCCCTGGCTCAGGAGTACTTTCAATTCAATTAAGAAATCATCCAAATCTAGTTGGTCAAAAGGTATCTAACATTTTCAATCTAGGTTCAAATATTCCTGTTTTCGCGTTATCTAGAGAAAATAAATTAATCTGGAATCCTTCTGATGAGTTACTACTTAGATACGATGATGTGATCGTATGTTATGGCGATTTATCAGAACTTAGGGCCTCGGTAAAGAATGCAATAAGTGGAATTACAAAATCTAATTTCGAACTACTCGATAAAGAAGAATCTAATGCATGATGATTTTTTCTCCTAACAAAGTTCAATAAAGTAGTAAAAA
>CAXFAS010000029.1:0-19100 GCA_964001175.1 uncultured euryarchaeote | reverse complement strand
AATTGCGCAGTATTCCCCTTCCATCGCGTACGGTTCAAAAGTCTTCGTCTACTGAGAAGCGTTGTTGGACACTTCCGAGAGTTGCTCCATCCTTGACACCGGACTTTTGATATTCGCCAACTCTCTTCTCAAAGAAATTAGTTTTTCCTTGCATTGAAATCATTTCCATCCATGGGAATGGATTGGATACATCATATAATTTAGATGCCCCAAGAGAAACCAATAGTCGGTCTGCAACGAACTCGATATATTGCCTCATCAAACCTGCATTCATCCCTATTAACTCAACAGGAAGGGCACTTGTCACAAACTCTGTTTCTATTTCTACTGCTTCAGAAATAATTCTGTGAATGATATTTTCTCCTGCTCCGCGATTCAACTGATTGTGTAGTAAACAAGCAAAGTCACAGTGAAGTCCTTCATCTCTTGAAATTAATTCATTTGAAAATGTAAGCCCTGGCATTAAACCTCTTTTCTTTAACCAGAAAATGGCACAGAAAGAACCAGAGAAAAATATCCCCTCAACGGCAGCAAAAGCCACCAGTCTTTGTGCGAATGTACCTTTCTTCCTAGATAGCCACTTCAGAGCCCAATTACCTTTCTTCTTTACAGAAGGAACTGTTTCCAAGGCATTGAATAAATGATCTTTTTCAATTGGGTCCGTAATATAAGTATCAATCAATAATGAATAAGTTTCAGCATGAATATTTTCCATCATTATTTGAAAGCCATAAAAACAACGGGCTTCAGCCCATTGGACTTCATCGGCAAAATTTGTTACTAAATTTTCATTCACAATACCATCACTAGCAGCAAAGAATGCCAAGACATGTTTTAGGAAATGTCTCTCGTTGTCATTGAGTTTCTTCCAATCTTTAGCATCTTCAGCTAAGTCAATTTCTTCAGCAGTCCAAAAAGCCGCAGCATGAAGTTTGTACATTTCCCAAATATCAGTGTGCTCAATAGGGAATAAAACGAAACGATTTGGAGTTTCTTGGAGCATGGGTTCAATATGTTCCATAGACAAATCTATCTCAATCTCTTCTTGATTTTTTGTACTATGCTCAATCACCATATCATTTCACCTCACTTCTACATTCGCGCCGGAGTTTCTTCTCGTTCGATAGGGTGTATAATGATAACCCTTCAGGCTCCTTAGGAAACGCAGGTTTTAGGACGTTTATCAACCGTTGGAAGGTGCTACAATACGAGCCGGAATTACCCTTTTATAACAGGTTTAGAAAAAAATCAAAATAATTTTGATACGCCTATATTTCCACTGCGCACAAGTAAGTAAATCTATACTTTAGATAATAGTCAATAACCTCAAACAATTACCTCTGTTTATGAGAGTAGATTTGACAGTTGAGTTTGCCAAATTATCAAACCAAGCCAAACTACCAACCCAAGGTTCTTCACAAGCTGCAGGTTGGGATCTTTACGCTTTAGAAGAAACAAAAATCGAGAGAAGAAAAAGTTCTATGATCAAGACTGGACTTGCAGTCGCCATCCCTGAAGGATGGGAAGGACAAATTAGATGTCGTTCATCATTAGGAAAAAAAGGAATGATAATGCCAAATGGAATTGGGACTATAGATTCGGATTACCGAGGAGAATTAATGGTCTTAGCCACTTGGATAGGAGAAGAGGAATCATTTACCGTCAAAGCAGGAGAACGGGTTGCACAATTATTGTTTGCGCCAGTTCCAAGTGTTACAATTGTTGAAACTAAGTACGATGAATTGGGACAAACTCAACGCGGAAAAGGTGGTTTTGGCTCATCTGGGAAATTTTGAAACCTACAAGAGTATTAAATAGAATCTGCAACAAATAAGTAAGTAAGGGGATTAGTCATGAAGGATTTGGGTAGCATAGAACAACTTGTTTTTGGATTTTTCATATTATACATAATTTACATTTTTTGGTCCGGAGGTTCAAAAAAAGCTAGAAAGGTCACTACTACTACTACTGTAGTACATAGTAGATATTACTCAAATCCCTCTTCAAATCAACGTATATTGAATAAGCCCCCCGGGCCATTTTCTTTATTTGCCATATCTATTTCAATTTTAATTTTGATCATAATTAGTGTAACTTGTCTATCCCTATGGGCTGATGCTGTTCAAGATTACGAGAAAGATCGTGGTGTTGAAAGAGGTGGTAGTTGGGATACTGAAATAGCTAACTTCTTGTTTACAGATGCTGATATGGGAATTGTTGTGGGAGACAATATCCCAAGTATCATTTCGCCTAATGGGGCTTTTTTCTGGATAACTTACCTATGCAGTTGTTTATTTATGATTATGGGCATGAGAGTTGCTTCGAATCGACTTAGAAACCACAAGAAAAATTTACGTAATTCTGAAAAAAAATTACGGCCAATATTAAGAAGGCTTGCTATGGATCCAAACGGAGTCATCAAAGGGAGGATTCGTCTCCCGGATGCAGTTCCAGTTTCAAAGCCTAGTAAGAGTGAAGAAAAAGTAATCATACTAATTTATGCGATTTCAGCATTAGTAATGATTTGGACATTCATTAGTATAGGGAGTTATTTCAATGAGTTAGCAACAGAAGCACCTAATAGAAAATGGGGCGAAAATATGGGCCCAAAGGAAGATTTTCAAGCCTTCATTCTGATTTCATTATTACTATTGAATACTATTGCAAGCAGTACAGTAGTAAAGTATCTTTTTGCTGAATATGAAGGCGAGGATGATTCAATATTACCTCCAAGTGTTAGAAAGCAAGCAGACGATGTTGAAGAAAAAAGAGTCAGTAAATTATCAACCGAACCCGCTTCAGCAGATGATGTGCTCAAGGCATTAGCTAGAGAAATGGAGGCTGCAAAGGCAGAAGCTGCTTTCTTGAGGCAAGAACTAGACGAAACTCGAGATAAAGTCAAGGGATTAGAAGTAGAGTTAGATGAGAAAAAGGTTGAGTTAGAGAGTATTCAAGAAATCACTAAAAACATGGAACAAATTGTCGAAGAAAATAAAAATTCAGGAGACAAAGAATTATCTCTGCAAGACTCTGTAATGGTTGGTGATAATTTATTCAATGGAGATAAAATCGATAAACAAATAATCAACGACCCTGCAGCAATTGCTAAGGCTGCAATTGAAGCATATAGAGAAGGAAGAAAAGATAGCGGGAAAATCGATCTAGACTTTGACTAGGATGGTTTGATGGATAAGAACCATCTCGCCTGTTCATGTCCGAGATTCGAAATGTCGATGTCTTGAATCTTGGGACTATTCCATATCATGAGGCTTTCGAACTGATGAAAGAACTGCAACAGAAAAGAATAGATGATTTGATTATTGATACCATCATTTTTTTACAGCATCCCGAAGTTGTCACCGTTGGCCCTAGAGCAAGAAACGATGGAATTGAACCTCCTTCTGATTATCCTTCATTCCCGGTAGACAGAGGTGGCGGATTGACTTGGCATGGACCTGGGCAACTGGTAGGTTATCCAATTTTTAAGTGGGATTTAGATGATGAAAAGTCAGTCGCTCAAATTATTTCTAAACTTGAGGGCTGGATAATTTTGGCTCTCAAATCATTAGGAATAGAATCAAACAGAGACTCTAGAATGCAAGGTGTTTGGGTTAGTGGCAAAAAGATATCTAGTATAGGGCTTTCATTTCTTAGGTGGACTTCAAGACATGGATTTACAATAAATTATGACACTCCTGAATCTAGAGTCGAGAGTTTACCAGGTTGTGGCTTAGATACTGATACAACTACCTCACTAAAGAAAATGGGGCATGATGTTAGTTTTGATTCTTTGAAAAAAGTCTTGATAGATACTATGCCTAAAAGTTTAGCTAGAAAAATAGCAAATCATTGAAGGTCTACCCAAAGAAGCACCTTGTATGGGGGGCGATTACTGGCCGATATTTGGAACGAAAAGTTCTGAATTAGGAATTCCAACTATCGGATATCTAGATTGGTATGTTCCTAGGCTAGAAGAAAATAGACCCCATAACCTATCATTTAGTGGAATGCAATATGATTGGGATGTAAAGAAAATTATGAAAGATTCAATTTATGAAGTAGCAAATCATCATATTGGAAATCTTAGAGACCCTAGGCATAACATCTCATTAAGAGAGAATGTTGACATTAATAGAATCGTAGTATGTAACGGAGCAACTCAAGGACTACATATTGCTGTATGTGCTGCATTGGCAAAAAATGAAAATAAAACTGTAACTATTGCTGTTGAATCCCCTTGTTATGCACCGATAGTTCAATCACCACAACTATTCAATCATGAAGTAATCAAAATAAATAGAAATAAACCTGAAAATAATGTGGGATATTGGAGAATAGATAAAACTCAATGGCTCGATGCTATAAAAAAATCTTCTATTTTAATGATCACCCCTATTCTAAATCCTAGTGGTTGGGATTATCATCCTGAAGATCGCAATTGGATTGTTAATACTTGTAAGGAAAATGACGTAATTATAATCGCTGATGAAGTTTATTTAGATAGTAAAAAGAGAAAAGAGGATTATGTACCCTTTCATAGTTTAGGAAATCATTGCATATCCATTAATTCATTAACCAAAATCTATTCACTAGGAACTCTACGTTTCGGCTGGATTATAGCATCCCCTGAAATTGCTGAGCAGGCTAGAAGAGCATTCATTACTCTAGGCGGAATGATGGGTAGCCCGATTTTAAGAATAGCCGATTCGATTTTCCCTCACTTAGATATTGTCTTAGACAAAGTCGAACATTACAGGAAAAAGAATCTTCCAATGCTACGTAATCTATTAGAAAAATTCAATATAACTTGGAATGAACCACCATATGGAATATTTGGATCCTTTAGATTACCCTTCGGAATAAATTCGATGGAATTTATTGATAATGAATGCAAACAGTTCGGCGTATTATTAGTTCCTGGCAATATGTTTGATGATGGATTTGATGACTGGATTCGTGTTGCTTGGTCTATAGAGCCAAAATTATTTCAAGAAGCCATAATTAATTTGGAAAAAGCGTTAATTTTAGCCATTAATAAAAAACAAGTCAATAAAAGTAAGTAATCCAGCCGTTGTTCATGGGCGAGATTGTCGTTGCCATTTCTGGAGCATCAGGTGCCATTTATGGAAAGAGATTATTAGAAACTCTAAATCGAATGGATATTCCATCCAGATTGGTCGTTACTAGTGCTGGAGAACTGACTCTGAAACATGAATGTGGGATTACCAAAGAAGAACTCGCCAAGCAGACAAATTCATTTCTTGAGGATGAATCCAATGTCGGAGGTAAATCTGCATCTGGTTCTTCAAAAATAGATGCAGTAGTTATTTGCCCTTGTTCCGGAACAACTATCGGAAAACTTGCAGCGGGAATAAGTGATAACCTTGTTACTCGATCCGCTATAGTTGCTATGAAAGAAAGACGTAAACTCATCATAGTACCTAGAGAAGCACCTTATGCTACAGTCCACCTGGAAAATATGACAAAACTTTCTTCATGGAATACAATAATTATTCCCGCATCACCTGGATTCTACAATCACCCTGAAACAATAGATGATTTGGTTGATTTCATCATTGCTCGAATTCTAGACCACATTGGAATAGACAATGACATCGGTAAAAGATGGACTGGTGAAGAGATTTAATCAATCACTTTTTCATAACTAAATTTATCATAAATCATTAGAATTTAAGCATATATTTTGGTTATTTAATTGCGAGAGTTTCAATAACTGAATCTACTGGGTGTTAACATGGTCGCTCCGAGTGCATGGGCATCTCATATCTTGGTTAACTCAAAATCTGAGGCAATACAAATCAAAGATAAGGTAGGCAAACTAAAGGATTTTCAGAAAATGGCTAGGAAAAAAAGTACATGTCCATCAAGTCAAAAAGGCGGAGATTTAGGGTGGTTTCGCAAAGGTATGATGGTTAGAGAATTTGACGAAGCAGTATGGGAAATACCTATTGCTAGTACTTCCGACCCGATTAAAACTCAATTTGGATACCATCTAATTTGGGTACATGAAAGAGATACAGAGTGATATTATGTTCACTATTTCTCTAGAAGATTATACCGTTATGGCCAAACATGGAGCATATGATTTTGAGCATGAATCAAACCAACCATTTAATGTAACAATTAAAGTAGAAATTAGTCAAAAAGAAATTAATGATGATTTATCTAAAACAGTAAATTATGCAGATTTACAAAATGCAATAGATACTGTTTTGCTTAACTCACAACCTATCAGGCTGATGGAGACGATGGCAGAGAAGATGATCATGATTTTGAAACAAAATGAATTGATTGAAAAAATATCAATACGAATCGAAAAACCAAATGCACCACTGCCGCATGAAGGTGGTTTGGCTGTAGTTGAGGCTGAATGGTCAAAATAAAAGCGAGGATTCAAGCCAAATGACTCAATCGGATATTTATGGTCGAAGAGATAAAACGTGTTTTCGTACCATCTGTTGTAGAAGAAGGTGGAGGTACTTTAGGCCTAGGATGCTTTAGTACAGAAGAAGTTGCTTGGCAAGTCCTCAGGGCATTTCTCAAAAAAAGTGAAGAGATGTTACTAACCAATTGTAGCGTTGTCATGTGGGATGTTGATCGTGTTGGAGAAGAGGCAATGACTGTCCTCTCAACCATGGAGTGCAAAGATTGTCCAGTATGTTCGAGAAGAACTTTTTGGATCGACTTAGAAAATTTTAGTGCCTTGTGTCACGGTAGTGCCTGCTCAGCTTGGATTGAAGAAAATACAGTTGACCCTGAAATTATAGATTGTGGGTGGCCGACAACAAGATTCCTAAAGCAAAATAAATCTATAGAAGAAGCAGTTAGAGAACTATACAAATTGGGAGATAGGCTTAGATCAGCTGGTATTGGAGAGCAAGAAAAAGGTTCAACTCAAAAGATGATGGAAGAACACTTCAATGATAATGAAGATTAAAGTTGGCTTAGAATCAAAGGTCCAACGAAACTAAATGCAAATAAACCGAAGAATATGAACATCCATAGACGCATTTGTTTTTGATTACGATCATCTTTATCATTTTTTGAGATACATTCTGCGCTTTTGCAAACTCTAGGTTCAGCACTTAGTGGAATTGGTTTGTAACAAATTCGACAATGTTTGTGAGCCTGATTTTTATTTCCACTGAATACTTTATCAGATACCTTTGATAATTTTTCCTTTACTTTCTTTGCATCTACCATTTCAAACACCCCTAATCATAGTACCATCAAATTCTTTACCTTCTAGAGCACTCTCAAGCAGAGATATATTTCTTCCATCTAATACAGCAATATCTATGGAAGATTTCTTTGCCAAACTAACTGCAATTGGGTCTACTACTGCTGACTGTCCTGGAATTAACTTTTCAGTACCAGTAATTTTCTCTAAGTCATCAAAACTGATATCAAACATTGGCTTAGCATCTTCATATTCTCTAGGATCTTTATCATAAACATAAGGCACATTAGTGGCAATAATACAATTTTTAGCACCACAATCTCTGGCCAAAGCAATAGCCACTGTATCAGTAGTATGTCCAGGAACAGTTCCGCCCATTACTACAATCGAATGTGAATTCAATAATTCAGCACATTGTTCAGTCGATGTTGGAATCAATTGAGCTATATTACAACCAACATCCATGAATATTTGTTGAAGAATGGTGGCGTTGAGTCGAGTTGCTGCTATTCCAACTTCATCCAGTTTATCTGAATCTGAAATAATATTTTTTGCCAATTCTATACCTTCCCTGGCAGGAAGTCCTCCACCAACAACAATCCCCAAACGGTATTCATTACCTTCAAGGTGAACTATCAACTGACGTAGTTGACCCAACCACTGCCGCCTTTTCTCAGCCTCTTCAGGCCTTAGAAGACTACCGCCTAAAGCAACAACATGGGTCTTTGTCATCATTTGCTCGTCATAACTCAAGTCTTTGAGGATATCCCTAGATTTTAATTTAATAACGCATTTTCGTTGAATTAAATACTCTTGACAGAAATTAATTGGACAGAGAGTTGAAGACCTTTAGCGGATGCCCTAGAAATGGAGGAAGCAACATGAGTGATGATAATCAACTCTCAACTCGTAGACTTCGTCTAAAAATGGCTCTTGAAGAATTGAGAGAGATGAAAGGCTTTGGTACTGAACTTGTTACAATTATCATACCACCAGACCGTCAAGTGTTTGATGCTAGAACAATGTTGCAAAATGAACATGGACAAGCTGCTAACATCAAATCTAAAGGAACTAGAAAAAATGTCCAAGCAGCCATTGAATCTGCTATTTCTACGCTCAATAGATTCAAGAATGCAGGTGAAAATGGATTAGCGATTTTTGTCGGTTCGGTAATAATTGGTAATAATAAATCAAGAATGGTAAATGTAGTTGTCGAAAATCCGCCTCAACCGTTTATCTCATTCCGCTATAGATGTGATTCAAAATTTGAATTAACACAACTTGAAGAAATGCTGGTCGATAAAAAATCATACGGACTTTTTGTAATTGATAGGGCAGAAGCAGCATATGGAATCGCTTCTGGAAAAAGAATACATGTCCAAGAACATCTTGTTTCTAATATTATGGGAAAACACAGACAAGGTGGTCAATCTGCTCAACGTTTCGAACGTTTGATTGAAGAAGCAGCACATAATTTCTTCAAACGAGCATCGGAACATGCATGTAGTTACTGGCTACCTAATTTAGAAAATATTCAGGCTATAATCGTTGGAGGGCCAGGGGCAACCAAGGATTTTGTAGTTAAAAACGAATACTTCCATCATGAAATCGCAAAGAAAATTGCAAAGACAACATTTGATGTGGGCTACTCAAATGATAGTGGAGTAAGAGAGTTAGTGGGTAATGCTGGCGGATTAATGGGTGAAATTGAATTAGATGCTGAAAGGCAAATGATGAATCGTTTTCTACAAGAGTTGGTCAAAACTGCACCGAAAGCAACATATGGTGATCTGATGATAAAGCAAGCATTAGACCAAGGGGCAGTTGATACATTATTAATTTCTGAAGGATTAAGAAAGAATTCAATTAAATTACAATGTAAGAAATGTTCACATCAGTGGAATGTGACACTTTCAAGAACTGAAGAACTCCCTGAATGTCCATCATGTAACACTTCTTCTGATGACGTTGTGGAACTCGAGAACATTCCTCTTATTGATGAATTGACTATTCTTGCCTCTAAAGGAAATTCTTCTATATCATATATTTCTGTTGACACCGAAGAAGGCTCTCAACTTTTAGACGGGTTCGGTGGATTAGCAGCCATTCTTAGATACCCCATGATGTGATAATAATGCAAATCTTAAGAATTCATGTAGAACCAATTCTTGGCAAGGTTCTATCGGAAATGGGAATCGAGGGTGATTCATGGAAATCAATGTTAACCCCCTCTAGAGAGCATTCTCAAGGGGATCTTTCGTTACCCTGCTTTCCATTTGCTAAATCTCTAGGTAAAAGTCCAATCCAAATAGCAGAAGAGATTTCATCCTCTATAGAAAGAACTACTGAGATTGGTGAAATAAATTCAACTGCCGGTTATCTTAACATAAAGGCTAATCCAAAATGGTTAGCAAATCAGTTACTAACTGGAAATACTAGAATCGGTGATGCTTACGGCAGTAAACCAAGTACAGGAAGACAAGTTCTGATTGAACATACTTCAGCTAACCCAAATGGACCTTTTCATGTTGGAAGGGCAAGGAATGCCATTCTTGGAGACACCTTAGTTAGATTACATAGACTTCTTGGCAATCAAGTTCGAGCAGAGTATTACGTTGATGATATGGGCAAGCAAGTCGCTGTTCTTGCTTGGGCACTAGAACATTTATCTGAACAAGATATTGAAGAAATTCTACAAGATAAAGACAGTTTATCCGATAAGTGGGGTGACAAAGCAGACCATGCACGAGTAAGATGGTACCAAGCCGCTCAAAAATTAAGGCAACATGAAACTAAAAGCGTTCAAATCGAACTAGATATTGCTAAATTGGTTCATGCAAGTGAAAATGGTGATGAATCTGTTTTACAACAATTCTATGATGCTTTTCAACCAGTACTAGAAGGGATGCTTACAACATTGAAGCGGTTGGGGATAGAATTTGATGAATTCACCAAAGAATCAATGTTTGTTACTAACGGAGATGTTGATAGATTAATGAAAACATTATCCGATTTAGAGATTCATGGAGTGGCTGATAACGGAGCTGAATTCTTAGACCTGGGCTTGAGAGGGCTTAAGGGAAAAACTGAGTTCTTCTTCAAAAGAGGAGATGGTTCATCTCTATATGCTACAAGAGATATAGCATACCACATTTGGAAATGGAATCAGTGTGATGAGTTGATCAACGTACTAGGAGAAGATCATAAACTCCAAGCAAAGCAAGTAGGATTAACACTCAAAGAGTTAGGACACAAGGTTCCTGATGTTTTGTTTTATTCATTCATCAAACTCCCCGAAGGTAAAATGTCAACTAGAAAGGGCAATGTAGTATTCATGGATGACTTACTTGAGGAAGCAAAGGAGCATGCATCACAGATCGTTAGACAATTGCGAACTGAGTATGATGATAAGCAGGTAAGTGAAATCGCAGAGGCTGTTGGTAGTTCTGCAATACGTTTCAATATTATCAAGGTAAGTCCAGATAAAGGATTTACATTCAGATGGGAGGAGGCTCTAGCATTCGAAGCAGGTTCTGCTCCATTCATTATGTATAGCCATACTAGGTCACGTTCTATAGCGAATAAATGTAAAGATATTGGTTTAGATGTGGACTCGATTTGTAATAAAGAAATAGTTATAGAAGATATTTCAGATGAGTTGCCAAAATCATTGATTGACTTGCTCCGCTGTATTGCTATTCAAAATGATGTTTTACAAAGAGCTGTTGAGCAATGCCGTCCAAATCTTTTCGCTAATCAAATTTTAAATTTAGCAACTTGCTTCAACGGTTTTTATCGTGATTGTAAAATTATTGAAAACGGTGAAGTAAATGAACTGTACCTGCAAATATCTCAACTTGCATCTCAATTACTTAAATCTGGAATGGAAGGATTGGGAATTACTCCCCTAGAGAGAATGTAATCATTCTAAATCTGAACGATACCACCCTTCAGGTAGCTCCATTGGGTCATAAATATTCGAATCCTTCACCCTTCTAACAATCTCTAATTTCATTGACTCCATTCCTACGTTCTCTAATGCAGACATAGTAACTCTTCCATTAATATCATACAATAATGGAAGTTCAGGTTCTCCTTCAGAGCCTTCTTCGATCCATTCTTCTTCATGCATCTTAACTTCATCCCAACTCTCAGGTTTCGGCTCAAATAAATCAGCTTTTGATGAAACGATGAGTAAGTCCGTTCCAGGAAGAAGACTTTTTACATCTTCTAGTAGACTAAGTTGCTCTTCTATAGAGGTTCCACAACCTTGGCTCTCATCAATTAAAAATAATACTAAAGATCCTAAATGTTCCAATGCTGATATCGCTTGTAATTCGATGTCATTTCTTTTTTCCATTGGCCGGTCGAGTAAGCCTGGAGTATCGACTAACTGGTACTGAAGTCTTCTGTGGATGAAATGACCTACGTGTATTTGCTTAGTAGTGAACGGATAATGGTTTACTTCCATGTTACCTGAACTGAGTGCTGAGATAAATGCGGATTTACCAACATTAGGTGCTCCGCAAATTACTATACAAGGCAATACTTGATCAATTGTAGGCAATTTTTTGAGAACTTCTCTAGATTCATTCAGCCAAAGTAGTGAGGGTTTGACTCTCCTCATAATTGATGAAATACGTCCATATGCTTCTCTTCTTGCATCATGCATTAACTCTGTCCTACCCGTCCTAACTATTTTCTTGGAATTTTGACCTGCTATGTTTAGAACCTGCTTTGACCCCCATTGCAAAATAGATAAATGATGTCTGTAATCATCACAACCGACACAAGCATCGATCATTGAAACATCAAATCTTGGCGATTGGTCTAATGATGGCCAAGTATTTACGGTATCCATTAAGGTTGTGGAAATGATATCTGCAGCAGTTTGTACCATTCTGTTCATTTGTTTCCTAACGCGGAAAATTCTATCTGAATCATCAACTCTGTCTGCAGCTTTCTTTGCTCTAGAGAATGCTTTGTCTAATATTTCATCCTCTAGTAATACTGTTGGAAGGGTACGCCAAGAAACTTTCATACTACTCCCCAAAATCATCCAGTGGCCAACACTTCAAGAATACTTGGTATCTTTTTTGATAATATTGATTTTTTATTTAGGAGCGAGGTTCAAGTAGCCTCGCCTAGTGGTTTAACCATGGCGAAGAAAAAAAGTGGCATTGATTTACCAGATTGGGCTGTTCCACTATGGGAAGATATGGGATCTCCGAATCTATTAGATGTAGAAGGAAAGCATACTGGAGACTTACTTGAAAGACGCCATGGTCTTCGTAAAGATGACTTAGTAGAAGTACAACTCGATGCTCGTGCCTTTGTTGGTATTGAAGGAAAAGATGCTTGGATTAGAGGTAGATTACTATCATCTGGGAAATCTAGTATTGAGATTCTATGTGAAGACGGAAAGAACAACTATGTTGCTAGAGACGTGATTGTTAAGATTGTTTTAATTGCTCACACCAGACCTGCCTATATCGATGATAAAGAGTTACTCGCATTTGAAAGAGAAGATATGAAGAGACGTTCAAATCTACATGAGAAAGTAGAAAAAGAAAGTAAAGGCTCAGATGACACTCATTTGTGGGGATGAGAATATTTCTTTAACAGAAAAAAAATGTATCCCTTGTGAAGGTGGAATTCCCCCTCTAAGTAATGAGGAAATCGAACCTTTGATGAATGAAATTGACGAAAATTGGGCATGTCTTCATGAACACCATATTGAGAGAGATTTTCAATTTCCAGATTTCATATCTGCCCTTCAATTCGTAAATGATGCTGGTGAAATTTGTGAACAAGAAGCACATCATGCCGATTTCCAATTGTCTTGGGGCAAAGTGAAAGTAATGATTTGGACTCATAAAATTGATGGACTTACAGAATCAGATTTTATTTTAGCTGCTAAAATTGATCAGATTCTAAGGTGAAAAAATGTCAACTTTCCAAGAAATTTTGGCTAATAGGAGAACTGCATATAGATTTGAAAGTAAATCGGTAAGTGATTCAATTTTACAAGAAGCATTGTATGCCGCATCTCAAGCACCTTGTCACAAACATACTCATCCATGGAAATTCTACATCATTGGAAACAAAACTAGAGATAAACTAATTCCAACTATCCAAAGACTAGCAGATTTGAAGTCGGCTAAAATTGGTTCTTCTGAACTTCAAAAAGGCCGCGAAAGAGCAATTAAGAAGATTATTGAGCCACCTATTTTAATCGCAGTAACTTCAAAAACAAATAAATTAGACCGATTTCGTGAGAAGGAAGATTATGCCGCTACTGTCTGCGCATTACATAATTTAGTACTTTCATTATGGGATAATAATGTTGCTTCGCAATGGTCGACTGGTTCGATAACTAGAGATGAAGAAACCTATGACGTTCTTTCTATAGATTCACAGCAGGAAGAAATTATCGGTTTTATCAAAGCAGGTTATGCCTCTTCAATACCAAAAGTTAACAAATTACAGGTTGAAGAAATCACAAATTTCCTTGAATAATCATAACTTGACTGGTCGTGTTGCACCGCAAGCTTGACACTTCAATAGTGTAGTCCTGTCTTCTCTGATAAACATAGTATCGGGTGATTTGCATTGAACACACTTAATGTAAGTATTAACATAGTTGGCAATAGTTTTCTTAATTCTTTTAGGAGGTATTCTACCTTTAAACCGCGCCCTAGGCCCATCTCTAGAACCTGATGTACCCAAATCATTCAATATGTACTGATAAACATGATTTTCATCTCTATCCATCATAGATACTACTTCATTAAAATTCCTAAAAATTGTATTTGAACCTTCAATTAGAATTTGTGGCTCAGGCAGTCTCCACCTAGATTTAGAAGATAGATTTTTGGGGATATTCTCTTGAGCACGGTCGAGTAAAGTCTCGTAATCAAAGTCTCCCATGACAGGGGCTTACATCATTCGTTCTTGAAGGCTTTGGGATTAATTATATCAATTTAATATAGAATTCAATGAAAGGTTTGATGTGTTGAAATAATCTCGAAGGTTTTGAGAGACATGGTTGTGAGTATAGAAGAGCTTAGAATTACCGCGGCAAATCTGAGAAAAGATGGCTTGAATAGTCAGCAAATAGCTGATGAACTTTCCCTTTCGCAAGATACTATTTCTTGGTTACTAGCCGGGAATCAATCCGATGATAGACCAACAGATGTCAGGATTGGCTGGAGAACAATAGGAGTGAAACCGAATCGTATAGCTGCAATTGGTACAATAATGGCTGATGTTGCTGATGAAGAATTAGGTTTTGAAAATATTGATACTGCTGTGGGCATCTCAATCAATGGAATAACATTTGCTCATGAAGTTGCTAGAAATTTAGATTGTGAGTTTACTGTCTATCGAACTACTGATGGAGGAGAAGGTGCAGGTTCATTATCGAGTAAATATGGCCAAGTTGCAGGTAAGAAAATACTGATAATAGATGATGTATTGTCTACTGGACAAACTATGTCGAAAACAATCAATTCAATTAGAAGTGCTGGTGGTGAAGTTGGTTTGGTAATAGTTTTGGTTAACAAAACTATGAGAAATGAGATCGAAGGCGTACCGCTTAGAGGCGTGATCCGCGCAGTTTCTGTTTGAGGTGGACACATGCATTGGGCAGACGTAACCGCCCAGGCTTTGGCTCACAAAGGCTCTAAGCACATTATTTCAACTGGAATTACTCCTAGTGGTGAATTCCATATTGGCCATCTTAGAGAAATTCTAACTGGCGATATGATTTCTAGGGCAGCCAAATCAGCAGGATTAGATGTCGATTTCATTTTTATTGTTGATGACGCTGATCCATTACGTAAAGTATATCCATTCTTACATGAAGATTATTCTAAGTATATCGGGCATCAAATCGGAAAAATCCCAGCGCCGGATAATGAGGGTAAACCCGATATAGAATCATTTCAAAATGGCGGAATTTGTTATGCTGATTATTTCTTGAATCCATTTTTAGAAGCGTTAGAAAAAATTGGAGTCAAGCCAAGGATAATTAAAAATCTACATTCTTATCAGTCCGGTAAATTTAACGAAGTTTCAAAAATTGCTTGTGATAAAGCTGATGAGATAAGAGAAATTATTGAAAGAGTTTCTGGAAGAGATCTACCAGAGAAATGGTTCCCATGGAGCCCTCTAGACTCCAAAGGTTCGTTAGAAGGAGTAGAAGTTGTCGGATATCAGTATCCTTTGGTTTATTGGAAAGACTCGCATGGAGTTGAAGGAGAATCCGATATTACGAAAGGTGAAGGTAAACTTCCTTGGAGAATAGATTGGCCTGCTAAATGGGCATGGATTGGGGTTACCTGTGAGGCATTTGGTAAGGACCATGGTGCTGCAGGCGGTTCTTACTCTACAGGTAGAGAAATTTGTCAATTATTTGGACATCAACCGCCTCAACCCTTGACATATGAATGGATTAGCCTGAAGGGTAAAGGAGCTATGTCTTCTTCTTCTGGAAATACTATTGGCCCTATGGAAGCTCTAGAATTAGTACCGCCGGAGATTTTACGCTTATTGATTGCTCAATCCAAACCGAATAAAGCAATAGAATTCGATACCGGGATGAGCCTTGTCAATTTAGCAGATGAATATGAGAGATTAATTTCCAGAGATTTCCAAGAAGAATTATCTGTTGAAGATTTATCAAGACGAAGAAAAGTGCAAATTGAAGATTCAATTGGTGCCTTGAATATGTCTAAGATTAACTTAGAAGATTCCTTTGAAACATCAAATGTCACATTTAGGCACTTGTCACTATTGGCGCAAACAAAAACTTCTGATGAATTAATTTGGAAAAGTTTGGGATATGACGGGAAAAATCAACCTAGTGACTCCCTAATAGACAGACTTGAAAAAATGAAATTGTGGATAAAATCCAAACATCTTCCTGATGAAATGAGAATTTCGATCATTGATGTTCCAGATCCTGCTACATTTGTTGAATTCTCTAACGAAGAAGTCAAGGTTTTATCTGCAATGAAAAAGGAATTGAGTAGTTGTGAATGGAATGTTGATGACATAGGAAATGCGATTCCTAATTCGGCTAGAACAAATGGTTTATCTCCAAAAATCGCTTACAATGTCGCATATCTGGCTCTCATGGGTAGAGAAAAGGGACCTAGGTTGGCTCCTATTCTAGTTGAAATCGAACAACATAGAGTTGTAAAAATAATAGAAAATTGCTTATCTGTAATTGATTCATAGTTTCAAAATACAGTTATTTTACGATATATTCCGCACTATTGAAAAGTGAAACGGTCTCATCACTAATCATGGGGGGGGTTTATTGTCCAACTTGCGAAGCGGATGTTGAGCCTGCTGCAAAGTTTTGTTTGTCATGTGGACATGACATGAAAGAGCAAGGACCGATTACCTCAACAGGTCATGATTTGAATCAATTAAGAGATGTTATCAGATTAAGAGATGACCTTTCGATGGCTGAAAAATTTGACATGATTGCAAAAATTGAGGAAGGAGCAAACCCGATTCAACTTGGAATCGCTGCACCTGCCGAAGGCGAGGAATATGATATAGGCGATGCATTCTCAAATACAGAAATAGAGGGATCAGCATCCAAAGTTTACAGTAACAGAGACTGGGGCAATTCACCAGCTGCCAGCGCTGCAGTTCGAGCTGTAGTCAGAGGAACCAATGCTTGGGATTTAATTCAAGATGGTAAATTAAACCTGAATGAAGGACTATTTAGAGAAGCGATGGATACAGGAATGGAAGCATCTACTCACATTCATGATGTTGCTAGTGGTGAACATGAGGGTATTGACCCTGATGCGATGCGTGCAATTCCAGTTTTAAAGCCTCCAAAGAGAAGTTTTTGTCCAAAATGTGGCTCAGATATTCATTCTAATACTATGCTACAATGGCGTAAGTGGCGAGATTCTGCCAGTGAAGTAGTTTCTATGCAACTTGAAGCTTCAATGGAAACAGCATTGATTCAGGTTGCTTCTCATTACATCAATGTAATGCAAGCATTACAAGATGAGAGAGATGATGCTTTTTCAAAATTAGATAAAGTGGATGCTGCAAAATTAGAGAAAAAGATAAAATCTAAACTCGAGAAAAGTATTCGCAAAGAACTTGAAAAGATAATTCGAGAAGAATTACTAGAAGATATCGAAAATAATACCGTATCTGAAGTTGCTAAGAAGGAAGAAGCACCTAAGAAGAATACAAAATCTAAACCTGCGAAGAAGAAAGCTGTTGCAAAAAAGCCAGAAAAGAAAAAGGCTGGTGGGTCAATGTTTGGAGGTGCAAAGAAAGTTTCCAAAAAATACGAGGGCAAAAAAGGTGGCAAAGTCGATTGGTTCCTAAAAGATGCACTAGATACTGTTTATGACCCTCATGGGACTGGTAAATCAATAAAGCCAGCAACTATTCTTGCTAGATCATCTGAAGGTAATGTCAGAGTTAGAGATGTTGTTAGGATTTATTCAGCAGATGGTGAAGAAGGAATTAGTGAATTAGCTTGGACAAGTCCTCTTACCAAGTACATAATAGAAGCATTCGATGCTTGCTGATTAATAGTTCACCTTAAGTCTTCTAGGCTCTAATTTTCCTTTTTGTTGTGCAGCAATTGCTGCAACTTCCATATTCGCACCTCTGATAGTGGTTACAAAAGGAATGTTAAGTTCTACTGCTAATCTTCTCATCATATTTCCATCCCTAACTGCGCCACCAGATATTGTTGGTACATTGACAATAAATGAAATCTTACCTTGCCTCATCAAATCTAAAGCATCTGGATGCTTTGACTCTCTTATTCTATAGACTACATCTACAGGTATTTGGTTTTCTCTAAGATAGTCTGCTGTACCCGATGTTGCATAAAGAGTAAAGCCCAATTCTGTTAGTTTCTTAGCCGATTCTAATAGATTCTTCTTATCTTGATCTCTAACTGTCAAGTATGCACCGCCGCTACTTGCAACTGGTACTTCAGTAGCAAGTCTAGCTTTAAGATATGCAAGGTCAGCAGAATCGTCTGAACCAAAAACTTCTCCGGTTGACTTCATCTCAGGCCCGGGAGCAGGATCTAAACCTCTTAGTTTAATGAAAGGAAACACAGGTGCCTTGACACAAATCTGCCCCGAGGTTCTTATTGGTATTTCTTGCTTAGACAATGGAATCCCAATAGTAATATTTGCAGCAATTCTTGCTAATGGAAGACCCGATGATTTTGCTACAAATGGCACAGTTCGGGATGAACGTGGATTAACCTCTAAAACAAATAAATCATTTCCTTGAATAGCAAATTGAATATTATAACATCCCTTTATCTTCAATCCTAGACCGATGATTTTTGTTTGTTCTCTCACTTTTTCAAGAATTTCTTCAGAAACATTTTGTGTTGGAATAAAACAAGTTGAATCTCCAGAATGAATCCCTGCCTCTTCTAGATGCTCCATTATTGCGCCAATAAGAACTTCTTTTCCATCGCATGCAGCATCGACATCTAATTCGGTAGCATGACCTAGATATTCATCTACAAGCAATGGTTTATCAGGTGCCAAATATGCTTCTTTCAGATAGGCTTCTAACTGTTCTTGATTTGACAATATTTCCATCCCCCTTCCTCCTAAAACATATGAAGGGCGGATTAGAACTGGGAATCCGATTTCTTCAACAGCTCTTCTAACATCATCTGAACTAGTTCCTGTTGTACCTCTAGGCATTCTTAGACCTGCATCTTTAGCAAACTTCTCAAATCGCTCTCTATCGCTGGCTTCATCAATTGCGTCACAAGAAGTTCCCGCAATCTCTAATTCTAATCCTAATTCCTTCAAATCAGGTAATCTTTGTTCTAATGGTTGTGAAAGATTAATTGCTGTTTGACCACCAAATTGCA
>CAXFAS010000028.1:0-19106 GCA_964001175.1 uncultured euryarchaeote | reverse complement strand
CGGTTCTTGGACTATTTATCAGGTCTAAGTACCCGACTTGAGTCATGATTATCATGATAATAATCAAAAACACCGATTTTACAGTTTTTCCATGGCTTACGCTGCGCTGCATGATTAATGTTTTTCAACCAAGGGGATATAATTTAACCCGTTCATGAAAGGGGAGAATCAACCACCAGAATCGAACATATTGATAACAGTTTCAAGTCTCCTTGCCTCTTCTTCAAGTTCTGTCTTCTTCTTGCCTTCCAAATTAACATCTTTGAGTTTCTCTTGGATCTCCTCAAGTTTCTCCTTCGCCTCTTCGCGCTCTTCGAGATGTTTCTTTTCTTCACGCTTCATTCTACGAGTTGCTGCCTTTTGTCTGGCTTCTTCAGCCTGCACATAGACACTCTCAGACAATTCAACTGAAGTTGGATAAGGAATATTGATGCCTTCATCACTAAACTCACTATCGATATTCCTTAGCAACCAGTCTCTAGCTAATTGCTCATCCGAGTAGTCATGAACCCAAGCAAATAATCTGAATACTTTAGCAAAGTCGCCAAGTTCAGTCAATAGAACTCTTGGCTCAGGGGTTTCCATAATATATTCGCAACTTTTTGCGATTCTAATCATTGTTAGTTTAACGTGCTCTGTGCTCTCACGGTAATCAACACCTACATCGATGACTATCGATATACGACGTGCGACACCATCTCCACCGCCACGAGCGTGATTGATAATAGTTGATTGGACTAAAGTGTTGTTTGGAATAACTACCAAACGCTCATCACGATCTAATACTTTGGTTGAAAGAATACCAGTACCGACTACTGAACCCCATGTACCTTCGACTTCAATACGATCACCAATTTCGAATGGTCGGTCGATTGCCAATAAGAAAGAGTTGATTATGTTACCAAGAGTTTGTTGTACTGCAAGACCAATAATCAAGGAGAATACCGCTAATGAAGCAAGGACACCGAATAATTGGACTCCTACCTCAGTAAGTGCGAGATAAAGACCTCCGAACCAAACAATAAATCGAAGCGTGAAAGTAATTAGAGGATTACTACCAGATACTGTAACGCTTGACTTCTCAGTGAAGCGGTCCATCACCATTGGAATAATATGCTTGATTGATACACTGGCAATTGAAGTAGCCAGCAATATGTAAATGGCTGAAAATATTGGGTCTAAGGTATCATTGAATGAATATCCCTCAAATACCCAAAGTGAAGTTAACTGAGTTGCACCAACATAGAGGAAAAAGTAGGCTCTTGTTGCTACAGGGCGATGTAATTTATCATCCCATGCTGTCTCAGTAGACATCACAATTCGGCCCCATGGCCTTACAATACCATACTTTACAACTTGAAAAGCCATGACTGTTAGAACGATACAAATACCGAACTTGAAAAATGAATTGAGTTCGTTGATGGCATCCAATTGCTCATTAATCGTATCCATAATTTCGTCTACTTTACTCATATGATTACCTACTGGACGAGTTTTCCACCTAGGTCTATCTTTTGAGGTTTGCTCCTATCATTAATGATGAAAGTGAAATAATTTTTACTGAAATATTACTATCATTACATTCATATGTAGGTGACGTGACCCGTTCATGAGAGGTAATTATGTCTAATCAGATTTTGCGGTTTTTACAACTCAAAGTTTCAATCGAACAAGCTAAAGATGCTCCAGGAATAGTGATGACTGATTTCTTTCATAAAATCGAGATAGTATCTCCTGTGTCATGGTCAGAAGAATACCCTGAATATATGGTGAATTTGGAATTATTTCAAGAGATGGAACTAGAGAATTTCTCCATAGAAGGTATTTTTGAAGTAATAAGAATTATTTCAAATGATGGAAATAATGCAATAGTAATCGCTAGATTCCGTGGACCTGTACTCATGCTAATTCATCAAATCGATGAATGTTGGATTCAAACACCATCGGCTCTGACTGAACTCAATGGCCTCTTTCTGACTGTACATGGGACTACAAACGGACTCAAAAGTTTCAGAGATGGTATTAAACAACTACTACCTGACTCTGTAAAAGTCAGAATTACCAAGGATTTGAAGGCTGACTGGATTGCTGCACCAAAACTTCCAGAGCGACGTAAGCAAGTAATGGATTTAGCAGTTAAGCGTGGATATTACCAAACCCCTAGAAAGTGCACTCAAAGAGAGTTAGCTGAAGAGTTAGGGGTTAGACAAGGGACTGTTGCTGAACACTTACAGAGTGCAGAAGGCACCATAATCATGTCTTGGTCTGAACAATCAAACTAAGTTTCATGCCAAAGTTCCATTTTGGAAATCCATTACGGCTTGATGGATTTCTTGTCTAGTATTCATTACGAATGGACCATACCTAGCAATTGGTTCGTTTATCTCCGGACCCGCTAATATCAGAAACTCTGCGCCTTCAGTTGTGTTAATTACAACTTCTTCGCCATCGTCGAGTAAAATTAGTTGGCCATCTTCAATCGATTTACCAGATATTTCTGCTTGACCTCCAAACATGTATATCATTCCATTGAGTTGCGCTGAAATCTTATGTGTCAAATTAGAATCTTTTTTCATTCTATAGTGGATAAACTGTATTGGAATAACAGTATCAATTACTGCCTTTGCTCCCATGGCCTCACCTGCAACTACTTTAGCCCATATTTTACCATCAACCGATTCAACAACTGGTAAATTATCTGAAGGTATATCCTGATATCGAGGTTGCATCATCTTATCTTTTGCAGGCAAGTTAACCCAAATTTGGAATCCATGCATTACTCCGCCTGAATCATAGAAATCGGGATGCGGTAGTTCCGAATGAATTATTCCGCGTCCTGCGGTCATCCACTGAACATCCCCCGGATTTAGATCACCTGAATTACCAGCAGAATCAGCATGTTGCATCGAACCTTGAAGCATGTAAGTTACTGTTTCAAAACCTCTGTGTGGGTGAGAAGGTGCGCCAACTGCTTGTTTCGGTCCGTAATTTACAGGACCCATTTCGTCGAGAAGAAGAAATGGACTCATCAAAGAACCCATTGCAACAGGCCTTCTAACTTTGAAGCCGCCTCCTTCTAATACAGTGTGTGTCGGTACTACAGATTTGACTGAACGTTGCAAACTCTCACCATGTCAATGAAACGGTTGGATGTATTCAAAGCCTTGCTCCCATCCACAATCTACCATATTACCAAATCTTAACAAGGACAGGACTAGAGTCGGAATCATGTCTGAAGAAATCGTACTACAACATGCGAAAGATGCTGGAACTGATTTTTTAATGTACACAGGCAATTTTTGCGGTTACTGCGAAGCCGCCAAACGATTATTTAACATCAAAAATTTAACTTATACTGAATATAATTTTGAGCATCACTCTGGCTTACGTCAAGAAGTAGTTGCTGCAACTGGACATCGAACAGTTCCTGTCATTTTCGACATAAGAGGAGAAAATGTGATGTTTATTGGTGGTTTTGATGAAACAAATAGGTATCTAAATTAATCAAAAGATTCCAACCATTCTTTGATTGAATCATGATGCTCAAGAGGTATCATGTGACCCTTTTTGTGTTCAATTAATTCCACTGCCCACCCGCCTGCTTCAAACAAGTTAGCAACTGACCAACCATCCTCAATTGGAACTCTGACATCTTTCTCACCATGCATCCAAAACATTCTTTTCGGGTCCAATTCTTGTAATCTCATCCTTAATTCCATAGGACGAACTAATCTAGTACCAATACATATGATTCCAACTATCCTGTCAGCGATTGGTAAGTGCATCAATTCTTGAGCCATAGCCCCTCCTTGAGAAAACCCTCCAACTACTAAAGGTCCTAGTGAAGCTTGTTCAGAGATTATTTTTTCAAGTTGTGAAAGACTTGAATCGACATCAATAAGTTCTCTTCTCGACAGATTTAATCTACGTGTGGCATCGATATCATAGTCTTCATATCGCCACCATGTCAAACCTCTCATAGGATGATTATATCTTGCTTCAGGGACTATTAAAGTCCAACCTTCAGGAAGAATTTTTTCAGCAAAAGGGCGCATCATACTTGCATCGCCAGTCATACCATGCATCATGATTAGGGTTGGCAAGAAAACACCTCACAGTGTCCAAGAACGTACCAAAGCCCCAGCAACTTTGAGATGAACAAATGAAGTTTCACCTTGTAATGTTAGAGTTATTCTATGCTCGCCTGTCTTTGATGGAATCGTACCAAATGAGCCTTTTTCAGTTGCTCCATTACCCCAAGCCCTAGACAATGGAGATGAGCCATCTTGCTGGTCACTTATTGTCAAAGTTCCAGATCCACCTTTGTCATCAATTTCTACATCCAAATACCAAACTAGTGTATCCCATGCTTCATTAGATGAATATCCTTCATCAAAGAATGTATCATATATTTCTTGGTCGTTTTCTTCGTACATGTTATCGTGTAGATCTCCGGCACGGTAGAAGAAAACATCGCCAGAGTATCCAGTATCTTTCACATTAAGCGTCATGCGGAGATTGTCAACGCCTTCATCTGTTGTCCAAGTTAGAGTTTTGATGAAACCTTGTCTACCACTAAAGACATAATCAAGCGTATGTCCTTCACTTGAGGTTGCAGAGACTGTTACTTCTCCATTGTAGACATTATCTGTTCGGGCACTCCAATCTTGCCCTAATAATCTGAAATCCCAGGTTGAACCAACCTCCCAAGGGAAATTGAACACTGGTTGTGGTTCACCATTCTCAAAAACTGAAAGGCCGTCCATAGTGACTCTACCGAGGAATGGATTGTGATTGATTACAGCATGACGCTGTGCTTCACCTTCAGAGGAGATGCCCAGCATGAATTGTCCATCATCTTCACGAACATCTGCTACAACTAATCTTGCACTATCTTCACCAAACTCTGGAGTGATGAATGTATAGAGCCACTGGTCGCCAATTTGCCAATCTGGTAAAGCCAATTCATCCTCAGTAGTATCGCCTATACCTGATAAAGAAGAACCCCCATCTGTAACACATCCAGCAAGGCTGACTGTCAACATCAATAGAGACAGCAAGTAGGCACGCATGGTAGTGCGTGTATGACTTCTTTTGAAAGCCTAACGCTTCTAAGTTCTTCAAATTCTAATCAAAGAATACCTGTATCATTCAACTTTCCAGTTCCAGCAAGTACTACTGCAACGATGGACATTAGTTTGATCAGAATGTTAAGAGATGGTCCTGAGGTATCCTTGAATGGGTCTCCAATTGTGTCACCGATAACAGCTGCATCGTGAGCAGCATCGCCCTTCTTTGCGCCATCGATGTGACCTTGTTCAATCGCTTTCTTTGCGTTGTCCCATGCTCCACCAGCATTAGCCATGAATAGTGCCATTAGAACTCCTGTAACAAGAGAACCTGCAAGCATTCCACCAAGGGCTTGTGTTCCAAGAACAAAACCAATAATCACTGGTGCTGAAATTGCTACAACACCTGGACCAATCATTTCTCTTAGAGCAGCCTGTGTAGAGATATCGACACACTTTTTGGAGTCTGGTTTGACACCTTCCTTGCCTTCTAGAAGACCATCGATTTCTTTGAATTGTCTGCGGATTTCGACAACCATGTCGCCTGCAGCCTTACCAACTGATGTCATTGTCATAGCAGCGACAACGAATGGAAGTCCACCACCGATTAATAGGCCAATTACAACCATTGGTGCTGTCAAATCCAGAGATGTCAAATCATCGCCAACTGCTGTAGTATATGCTGCGAATAGAGCAAGAGAAGTAAGAGCTGCTGAACCGATTGCGAATCCTTTGCCGACCGCTGCTGTTGTGTTTCCGATTGAATCTAGTTCATCTGTGATTGCACGGACATCGTCCCCTAATCCACTCATCTCAGCAATTCCACCAGCATTATCTGCAACTGGACCGTATGCATCGACTGTCATTGTAACACCAACTGTTGCTAGCATACCCATAGCAGCCATAGCAATACAGTATAGTCCAAGACCATCGATATCAGCGCCACCGCCAAGATCTCCAAATTCATTAGCACCAAGAATACCAACAGCGATTAAGACAACTGGAATGAATGTAGACATCATACCAACAGATAATCCAGCGATTGCATTTGTTGCTGGTCCTGTCTTGGACATCTCTCCAATGTGAGGAATTGCCTTTGTCTTGACTCCAAATACTGGTTCAATACCAGTATAGTATTCAGTCACTAGACCGATTAGAATTCCAACTACGCTACCTAGAACAACCGAGTGCATTACTCCGTATTCTACATCGATGTAACCTTGTTGAATAGCAGCATAACCACCGATTGCGAAAAGACCTGCACCGATGAAAGTTGTATTTCTTAGAGCAGCCGCTGGGTCTTTACCATTCTTTAGGAAAGTCATTGAGAAGACACCGATAATGGAAGCAGTGTATCCAATGAATCCAAGAAGGATTGGTAGAAGAACATAATCTGAAGCATTGGTGAGTGAGGCTCCTGTTTTATCGGTGAATTCGTTAGCAATAATCATTGCAGCAATGATTGAACCGACAAAAGATTCGAAGATATCTGCGCCCATTCCAGCAACGTCACCTACGTTGTCACCGACGTTGTCAGCGATCACACCAGGGTTTCTTGGGTCGTCTTCAGGAATACCTGCTTCGACCTTACCGACTAAGTCAGCACCTACGTCAGCAGCCTTGGTGTAAATTCCACCACCAACACGAGCGAAAAGAGCAATTGAAGATGCTCCCATTCCGAATCCTGCAGCAGCTTGAATATCAACAAGTCCAGTTCCAGAGGATGCTGCGTCACCTGCACCAAGCCACCAAGCGATTAATGAAATACCAAGAAGACCAAGTCCTCCTACTGAAAGACCCATTACTGCGCCACCATTGTAAGACACTGCTAGAGCAGCGGGTTGGCCACCTTGCTTAGCAGCCATTGCAGTTCTTCCATTAGCGGAAGTTGCAGCACGCATACCAGAGAATCCAGCAGCAACCGATGCAAGAGCACCAGCAAAGAAAGCAATAGTGGTATCAGCCTCTCCACCATTGAGGAACCACAGAAGAAGTCCGACAACTACTACGAAGATACCAAGAACACGGTACTCGGCCTTAAGGAATGCCATTGCACCATCTTGTATTTCGTTTGTAATATCGGCAACTGTTTCGTTGTCAATTTCTACTTTATTTACACGCATGTACAGCATAAAAGCAATCAATAGTCCAACAAGACCTGTTCCGGCTGCGATTAAGGGTATATTTTCCATCATAAAGAACACCTATTGAGCCGGCGACCAAAGAACCCCTCATAAGTGGTTCGCAGGATTTTATTGCAAAAAGGTTCATTGAGACACCATGTTTTCCTAGCGGAAAGCCTAATTTTAGAGATTATAATGAAACATTTGAAGAATGACGACTCCAAGGGCCTAGCATGGCGATTAGTGCTGAACAGGTCTTGGCAGAGATTGGACCGGTTCAAGAAGTCCTAGATGCCCACGATGGTGTTGTCACCGTACTAGATACATCTGATGGCAATATTATGCTCTCTTTGGACGGTGGATGTACAGGATGTTCATCCACTCCAATGACTGCTATGCAGATATTTTATGCCTTGATGAAACTAGATGACGTTAATGATGTTATTTTTGTCAACGGGGAACTACCAGAGTACATGAGAGATTTCATTAATCAAAAAATGGCAAAGGAAGCGGCTTCAAACGAAAATTCATCATCTGATGAAAGTCAACCTCGTGGCGAAATCGTTTGATTACTCTTCCTCGGATTTTTTTCCGATACTATGAGGATTAGCACCGAATGAAACATTTGTTCCTCTAATGTTTAATCGTGCAGAGATTGCCAAGATTATACAAACTAATGAAAGTGGCTTAGGAAGGTAATTTGATCCCCACAAAGAACCTCCAGATAGAGAAAGCCACCAAAGAACTCCAGCAGCCAGTATCAAAGTAATTGCAATTGTATTTTGTGCCATCAATTCTGCTTTTTCAGAGCGAGAAAAGGTGGCGATGAAAGTAAAAAGAATGGCAGATATACCACATAGTGCCTCGGCTAAGTGCTCGATAAATACCGGATCTACACCTGCCATAGTAATCCCAACAGGCCGTGGTTCTTAAGCAATCGAGGGGCAAGGTTTGTCAAGTACCTCTCCTCGTTTAGTTCATGGCTGGTGGCGCATTTGTTCTCCCCAAGGCTCGCCCCAATGGACCTCCATACTTCTCGCGCAACCAAGTTGCTCAAGCCCTTCACCAAGTTGCTGTGTTACTAGAATTACAAGGGGCTAATGTGTTCCGAGTACGTTCTTATCAAAATGCTAGTAGAATGTTGGGGGGGTTAACTCAAGATCTTGGAGAATTAGTTGAATCTGGAGAATTATTTGAACTGAAAGGCATTGGTAAAGGTCTGGGTTCTGCATTATCTCAAGCGATTAGTGAAGGAAGGTGGCCTGATGACTGGATTTCTTTACACAAAGATACTCCTGAAGGTCTAATTGAGATGCTAGGAATACCTGGCCTAGGGCCTAAAAGAATCAAAATAATGAATCAAGAGTTAGGTGTTGACTCTATTGCAACTCTTAGACAGGCGGCTGAAGAGGATTCAATTGCTGGTTTGAAAGGATTTGGAGCGAAATCTCAACAAAGAATGCTGGATGGAATAGAATTACTTGCCCGCTTTAGATCTAGACGTAGATTGGATATTGGACTAAGATACGGGGAGGCTTTTGAGCAGAAAATTTCTCAAATCCCTGGTGTTCAAAAAGCTCAACTTGCAGGCAGTGCTAGGAGACGAAAAGATACTATTGGCGATTTAGATATTGTTGTGGCTGTTCAAGACAAAGACAAGGAAAATGTTTCCAAAGCGATTCTAGGATTGCCTGGTATTGCCGACATTAAAGGAGCAGGAGACTCAAAAATAAGCATTATTTTAGATACGAGTATTTTTGATGAGAGTTTTTCAATTGGCCATATTGACCCGAATGTTCTTGATGCGATTGGTGGTGATGACTACGAACAACTCGAGGCAGGAGGGACAATTGATGCTCAGGTAAGACTCGTCAGTCTCGAAGTATTCCCGTTCACTCTTGCATATTTTACCGGAAGTAAGGAACACAATATTGCTATGCGTCAAAGGGCTATTGATAGAGGCCTAAGACTTAGTGAATTTGGATTGATTCCCGAAATAGAGGCTGGTGACTTGAAGGGCATGGCTGCTGCTCAATTTTCCTTACCCGCTGTTGATGAAACTGAAATTTATCGTCACCTTGAACTTGATTGGGTCACTCCTGAATTAAGAGAAGATACAGGCGAGATTTTAGCCGCTGAGAAAGCAAGTCTTCCAGATTTGATAATCGCTACAGACATCAAAGGCGCGTTACATAATCACACAACTCTTTCGGACGGAGAAGCGAGTTTAGAGCAGATGGCAGATGCTGCAAGAAAAATAGGTTGGAATTGGCTTGGAATCGCAGACCATTCTCCTACATTGAAAGTCGCTAATGGAGCAAGTGCTGAAGATTTATTGGCACAAGGCGAGGTAATCAAGCGATATAATTCTGAATGGTCAGAGCAAGGTGTTGATTTTAGATTATTTCACGGCGTTGAATCCGACATCCTTGAAGGCGGCAAGCTAGACCACCCAGATGATGTATTATCACAAATTGATTATACCGTTGCTTCAGTTCATGCGATGAATAAATGGAAAGGCAGAGATGAACAAACCAACACAGAAGAATTAATGCGTTGCATAGACCATGATGCAACTAAAATCCTAGGCCATCCAACTGGAAGAATTTTACAAGGTAGAGACGGGTATGAAGTCGACATGTATGGCATATTAGACTATATGGCCGATTACAATAATGATGGCGTTCTAAAAGCAGTTGAACTCAATGCTAGCCCTTACCGTCTTGACCTAGATTGGCGATTATGTAAATATGCCAAAACAAAAAATGTCCCGGTTATCATCAATCCTGATGCTCACTCCGTTAGAGGTCTAGGTGATGTCGTATACGGAGTAATGGCTGCTAGGAAAGGATGGTTAGAATCAAAAGATGTTCTAAATTCACTAAATGGGCAAGAATTAGCAACTATGCTAGAATAGAATCATTCATCATGGTCGGCGGATTGCCTACATCATGCGACTACTACGTACCTTAATTATGGGCGGAATGATGGTTCTTCCAGGAATGTTTCTCGCACTAATTCTTTGGTACATTGCAGGTGGAGAATCTGTCACTGAACCCCTTGAATCGATAATCTGTAATTTGATTCCAATGATCTCTATCGGATTAGGGTTATTTTTTGGTTGGAAAACCGGCGGCGAATATGCTTAATTAGGATTGAGTGTGATGAATATTGAATACTCAATCAGTGATTGGAATTCGATAGTTACTCACTTCAAAACCATTTTTACTAATCTAGGAGAAATAGAGCATACGGATACATATATTCGCTTTTCTTCGTTTAACTCAGATGTTGATACTAGTATCAACATTAACAAGAATGGAGATTTCGATGCATCCATGCCGCTGCATGGCATTGGAGGAAAAATTCAGCAAGTTGTTTTCTCAGACAATACCGTTCAATTGATTGGACAATCTCTGAATTATACTTATAGAATACCTCCTGAAATTCTTAACAGACGGAAGTAGTGATTGTATTGAAGAGGTTGGAAAAGGCTGAAAAAATCGCAGTAATGCTAGAAAATTTCTATCCTGAAACCCCTGTACCTTTAGACCATGAGAATACATTCCAACTCTTAATTGCCGTTTTGATGAGCGCTCAAACCACTGACCTAAAAGTCAATCAAGTCACTCCTGCTTTATTCAAGAAAGCACCAACTGCAAAAGAAATGGCTAAACTAAAGGTCGATACTATACTAGAAGATATTCGTCAAGTTGGACTTGCCCCTACTAAAGCAAAAAATATCCTCAAGTTATCACAAATATTAGTGGAAAAATATGATGGTGAAGTTCCAGAGGGATTTGAACCGTTAGAATCCTTACCTGGGGTTGGACATAAAACAGCAGGAGTGGTGATGGCGCAAGCATTTGGAGTTCCAGCATTTCCAGTTGATACCCATATCCATAGATTAGCCGCTAGATGGGGTCTTTCGAATGGAAAGAATGTTGAGAAAACTGAAAAAGATTTGAAGGCAGTATTCCCTAAGGAATTGTGGAATAAATTACATCTTCAGATAATTTTCTTTGGTAGAGAATATTGTCCTGCTAGAAATCATGACCTTACGCAATGCCCAATTTGTTCATGGGCTGCTACCAAAAAAAGAATCAAAGAAGAAGCAAGGCGCTGATTAGAAAATATCTATTCCATTTGCTGCTAGATTTGTGATTACTAAAACCCCACCAATAAGTACGGTGACTCGTAGTGCTGTGTGATGGGCATTACCGTCATATCCTTCTCTAATTAGTGCGTATCCTATCATACCTAAAGCAACTGATTGCATAATTGAACCAAGTGCACCTAATGTTCCGACAAGAGAATTGTAACTTTCCAATGCATCGTCAAAATCGTCAGTTTCTTTGTAATCTGAAGAGATTGGCTCTCCAGTAATGTTTGGAATCTGATTTAGTACTGCTGCTGCAACAACAAGAATGACTCCAATCATAAGCCATCTTTGGAAGGAATAAGTTCCGTACTTTTCTAAGAATTTAGGTTGTGGTTGATAAGCAGCCATCGGCTGAACATTTTGAGGTTGCTGGGCTATAACTGGTGGCGAAGGCGGTGCTTGCATACTTTGAAATTATCAATTCAATCTATCAAGTTTATTGCTACACCGAAAATATCGAGGATGCTGCGTCAAGTATCAGTGCAGTCACCAAAGAAGTTAATCCTGCAACCCATAGAAGATTTATCGATTGACCTAGTGCACTGGTGAATCCACCACCACGTAATCTAGTTGCAATCATTGAAACAGCGGCAACTTGAACCAAAATTAAAACCGATACCACGATTTTGAACATCCGTATATTTTCACCAACCGAACTGGAATCTTCCATCACAGGTAAAGCGACACCACCACCGAAATCAGAAAGTGCTGAAACATCGGTATCTGCCAGGCCACTAGCAACTCCAGCAATTGCATCTCCTAATTGAAGTACAATTGAAATTGTTACGTTCAGGCTGGTTACGCTGGCGATTAGTAGACCAATTGCAACACCCCACATTGTATTTGCAGAAAGTGAACGTCGACGTCTTAGTGATAGCAAACTTCCTACTGAACGAGAGACCATTTCAGCGGTTTCTGCTGGTCTACCGGAGGACTGTGACCCTTCAATATAAATTCTCATGTAACGGGAAATCACCGAAGAATTTGTATCTGCATTGAAGTAATCCCAAGCTCTATCTGAATCGATCCTAGTGGAAAGTCTCTTTTCAAGCCTATCGATTGAGTTATCCAACATACCGAAATCTATCCCTCTAAGTGCTTTTATTGTTGCAGACGGTTCAGATGACCTTGCTTGAGCTGTACCGCCTAATGCTCTAATGAAATCAGGATATGTTTCATCACGTCGTAAAACCTGCTTCTCTTCACGACCTACCATAAATGCTGGAATTAGAAGAGGAGATAGAGGTACTGCCACAATAAGTAATCCATACTTATCCCATTGGTCTGAAAGTCCGTCCCATGCAGAAATAACTGCGAAAAACATTACAACTCCTAATAGAATTGAAAATGCACCAGAGACAAGAAACGCTCTTCTAAAATTTATTCTAAATGGAGTATCCATCTCATCTCTGGCAAAAGTCTGGTCTTCAGGAATGGTCGCTCTAAAGGCAAAAACAGCACCAATTTGGACAATTACAAATATTAATCCTGCAAGAAGTAAGAATCTAATTCTACTGAATAATTCTATTGGCGTTGCATCTGGTGAGCCTATTTCGAACAAAACCAAATGGATTCCTGCGATGACCAGAGCAAATAAACCAGCAGAAACCAAGGATACATAAATTTCCTTAAGTGTGTCAACTGATTCTAGTCTTGTATCATAAAGTGTAGTATATTGTTCAGCAACTGTCTCTTGTTCTGCTCTCATGAACTCATCTATTGGTTGTCCTGCTTCAATGGAAAAAGCCATTCTATCAAGGAAATCGGTCCATAGAGGACTAGGACTTTGCTGAGCAACAATTCTTGCTGCTTCGGGCAGAGATGTATGCCACTTATCGACAAGTGTCTCTATTCTTTTCACTTCAGATGCTAATTCGCCATAATCACTCATCTGTTTTAGAATATCGAAAATTGATTTTGCACCGACCTCTCCAAGAGATAAAATCCCCATACGAGTAATGAACATATGCATTTCTTTTTCGATTCGAGTTGCCGATCTTTGTACTTCCAAAAGCGGATAAGAAAGTGCAGCAATTGCTGAAATAAGTGGGAATACTAAGATCATTAAAAATCCAGCAAAACCTTGGAAAAGTGCTCCTTCAGCAAAACCGCCAGTAAGAACAATAAGGGTAATGGCGGTAACTAAACCGATAAATCCAGCACCACCAACATATAGCACCAAAAACCTCAGAATAGGAATTTCCAAGCGACGAATTGCCACTTGCCAAATTGGCATCCTATCCATTATTTCCTCTCCTAACTATGATTGACTCCAGTCCATGAGTCAACTGCTCTATCGAAGGACTCAAACCCATTATTGTAGTATATTCCAAGTAAATCAAAGACATCATCATAGTGTGTCAAATCTCTATCAGCCATCCTATCTAAGGCCGCTGCTCTTCTTAGCATTTCATCATAAATGTCTCGCTTATTGGAGAAACCTGCCATAGCAGCAATCTTGTTTTCCAAAAGATGGCTTTGGAACATACCACGGAAGTAGTGCTTATCTTTGACAGGGTCCCACTCGAACATACCACGAGTAAGAACACCATCACTGTGTTTATTGTAACCTATTACTTCGTCAATACCTGTTACACGTCGAGCAATTCCACCACCAGGTGCCTCGACCACTTCTTGGAAAATTGCGAAATTAAGGTTATCGAAGAAACGAATTGGAACATTGATTGGATCCCCTGTAAATCTCTGAATCATCTTGACGATTGAAGAAGCGTGGAAAGTTGCGATTACCGGGTGACCAGTCTGCATCGCTTGGAATGCTGTCGCACCCTCAACACCACGTATTTCACCAATGATAATGTATCTTGGACGACTTCTTAGAGCCGCCTTCAAAAGGTCGAACATTTCAACTCTTGACTCTTCATTTTTGGAGTCACGTGTTACAAGTCTCTGCCAAATCTTGTGCCTAACTTTAACTTCAGGAGTATCTTCTGCAGAATATATCTTTACGTTATGGTCAATAAATGGAAGAATAGCATTCAGAGTTGTTGTTTTACCTGACGCAGTTTCTCCAGATACCAAAACAGACATACCATATTCAAGACATATCCAGATATATGCTGCTACTTGCGCAGAAATAGTACCCCATTTGATTAGTTGAATAATAGAGATTGTTTCTTCAGCGAATTTACGAATTGTGAATGATGGACCAAGCATCGAAACGTCATCAGAGAAAATAATGTTAATACGAGAACCATCGAGTAAAGCACCATCAATAATCGGTTTATTGTCAGAAACAGGACGACCAATACGCTCAGACATTGCTCTTAGATAGCGAGACAAAATCTCACGTTCTCTAAATCTAATATTGGAGGTGACCATTCCGAATACCTTGTGGTCCATGTGAATATGTTTTAGACCAATTGAGTGTATATCTTCCAGCATTTCATCTGAAAGAAGAGGTTCCAATGGACCATTTCTAATCAAGTCTCTAATTACGATGTATTGTAATCTATCTCGCTGCTCAGTTGAAACAACTAAGCGCTTATCATCCATTCCAATCATTTCCCAGAAACGTCCTTGACGTCTAACTGCAGAACTAACATCACTATCTAAAATTGTAAATCTATCAACCATTTGTTCGAGGATATTTTCAAACTCACTATCGGTAGTGAATGTTGGAGCAGTTGGAGCTTCTTGTAGTAAAGTCTCTACCAATTCTCTGCGAATATTTTCCTCTTCTTCGCTAAGTTGAGGTTCAAGTCCAAACCATAGGATCTGTCCACCTTTGCCTTCGTCATCTTCGGGTGGTTCGTAAATATGAATGAAGATAGGTTCTTTTGCTGCGTAAATCAAATTATATGGTCGCTCTTTTTTGGCATCTCTGTCAAGAGGTCCGTAATATATTGGCCTTGAACCGTATCTCGATTCAAAATCTCTAACCCAATCGCCTACATGTGGGAAAGCAGCCATTACGCTGTTAAGATCTCCCTTTGCAAAACGTGGTTCATCTGCCATGTACTCACCCCTCAGCTAACCGCCGTAATATCAACGATGAATCCCATACTAGGTTCAACACGCCATCCAACTGATGTTTGAACAGGTCCGGCCGCTCTAAGGAATCTAGTGACAACAATATTTCTCTTCAGGTCACCACCAATAAGCGTCGTGGATAAATCAAGTACAACTTCAGCGGATGCTCTCATGCTATGCAATAATTTGTGATCCATTTCATCTGGGTCAACACATAACATTATTGAACGGCCTTCTGCAGAAATCTTTCGTAACTTTTGCATCATTTCAAATCTTTGTGATTCATCAAGATTATCAGGCATCAAAGCACTAGCTGAATCTAAAATAACTACATCGGCATGATTGATAGCCTCGCTATCAAGAACCTCATTTAGACCGACATCTAATTTTGATTCTGCAATTGTACCAAATCGACTGAAGACCATCAAGTGACCATCTCTAACATGTTCTGTAACTCCATAACCAATAGATTCCATTTGCTCAATCCAACCACGAGTTGTAAGTTCTGTTGTTATTACAAGAATCTTAGTTCCATTTTCTAACATACCGTGAACAAACCTTTGTGAAATTAGAGATTTTCCAGCACCTACAACTCCTTGAAGAACTAATAGTGAACGATTAGGAAGTCTTAGACCCATAGTGTCGGCAAGAGAATCTGTTTCAACGTCAAACGGGAAACCATCTTCCACCGGTTTATGTGGGATAAATAGTGGGTCATCTTCAGGATTGCTCATTTAATCTCACCTCTTCACTTGTTACAGTATCTCCAATATATCCAACTACAGAAACAGAGCGGACAAAAATTGTCAGAGCAATGTCTTCATTATCAGCAAAATTCCAATCTCCAGAAAGTTCGACTTCTAAAATTAGACCAGTATCCCACTGAGTTCCTAAACCAGGTACAATACGAGAACCAACATCAACATCAGGAATTGCTTGACCATTCAACTGAATCAATAATGTCTGTTCATCAAGTTCATATTCTCCAACATTTTGAAGAAAAAAGGTTATTGTCTCATCATTAGGATTCGAAATGTCATATTCGACATTCGAAAGGTCACCGGCAAATGCAAAATCAGTATTGTAGTCTGCTTCATCCTCAAGGCGTTCTTGGTCGATTAATGAGGCCATTTCACCCCATTGTGAAACCAAAACTGCTGAAACACTTCCAGTAATCAATAATGCTGTAGTCAGCAAAATGAAAGAAGATGCACCGCCGTCTGCCATAATAATTCCTCAATCTAAACCTCTAGCAATATTGTGCCCATATGCTGAAACAGCCATATTCTCAAAATCTAAAGGAGTATTGAACTGCCATTGTAGATATGTTGTTTCTCCAGAATACCAATTTGTTGATACGCCAGGTCCACCAAGAATAAATTCCATACTCTGTAATCTTTCACCGCCGTCGAGGAAAAACCAAACCTCATTATACGGCAAAGTTACAGAACCTGTATTAGTTACATTAGTATGGATAATTGAACCCATTACTGCTTCTAAATCAGCGACGCTTGTTACACCCGGCTGGGGTCCATCTACCTGTATATCTGGTAGAGGAGGAGTGGACGAGTAGTTTCCGTGACTTGTGACTGTCACGCTATCTATTTCTCCTGTAACTGGGTCAACTGTGAAGCTGGCGGCAAAACCACCCGGTCCAGTTGTACTCAATGTTCCATCGACATATCCAGCACCAGCATCAACGATGTTAACGTCAATGATAGCGCCTTCCCAAAAATCAGCATTATCAATCATAAAAGAGGGTAAAGGGTCATTGGCCGAATCAAGAGTTTCTAGTGAAGATTCCATTCTAAGATCTAATGTAGTAATTGCTAAAGCAAAAACCACCATCATAGATGTACCCACTATCAAACCTCCTATTCCGACCGAAGCACCCATTTCATTCCTCTCCTCTTAGAGTCCTTACTTCACGCCAAGATGTAACCAATGATGAGAATGTCAACAACTCTCTATGAGAGAGATGGTCATTCAACGCTTCTTCGGTTTCACCTGGTGATGCAAGTTGAACAATAGCTAAAACTGAACTGCCTTCTTCGTTTGTCAACATACCTGAATTGATTGCTTTTTGAGCAAAACTCACTGCAGCCATTCCAGACATATTGTCTAGAAGTAATGCAGCAATTGTTGGTGCTCCAACCTGATTCGCTTGAGTAGTTGGTCCGCTAGAAGGTGCAACCAAGAATGGATTTGCAGCCAATGCTTGTGCTTCGTATAGTTCAACCAATGGAGCTTCATCTTCACCTTTAAGGCGCTCAGCGCCTCCAGCAACTATTACTTCTCCGTCAGATGTTACTATCTTATCACCGATTAAGCCTTCTCCGTCTTCGTCAGAAACTATAGGTAATCCATCCTCTCCAATCTTAGGAGCATTAGGATTTACTGAGATTCCTTCCTCAATACGAACTTCTACCATCCTTAGAACATCCTCAACCATGTCGAGGCGACTACTGATCAATCTTTCAAGTCCTGATGTATCTACTTGAGCATTAACAGTAGCAGGTGCAGCAACAGGATTCATGCTAGAAGCAACTGTTGGTACACTACCAATACTGTTTAATTTCGCTCTTGTAGGGCCAGGAGATATTGTCCAAGCATCTTCTTCACTTAGTTCCCCTTCTTCAGGAAGAGGTACTTGCTCTATGGCCACATTAGCCATTATTTTCAAGCGTTCTTCACTAAGTTCGGCGTCTGCATCTCCAATATTTCCTGAGTTATTTCCAAATGGCCAAGCCATCTTAATACCTCCTTGCTATCGAGAAAATCTCAATAGCAAAGTAACATCAGATAATTGCTGCGCCGTCAGTACGATCGTCGATTTGAAGAAGTTCGTAAGTTGAACCAGCTCCCTTAACGTGAATATATACTGGGATTTCAGTCAATCCATTGCAATCAGCATTACCAGTAATTTGCATACCATAACCTCTGTCAATATCCATTGAGCCACCATCAGTAATACCATCATCTAAGTCATCTAATTCTTCTATGGCTAGCGTACCTCCGCCTACTAATCCAACAACTTGTGTTGTACCACATTGCATTTGAGTAATTACATCATCAGTAGAAACTGGATCACTTCCGGCTGCCAACTTAACAACTAGCACATAGTTATCGTTTGCTTGGTCATCAAGATATCCGCCAAGGACCATTACTTTTCCTTTCATTTCATCACTAGTATCTTCGCCAGTCTTCTGCGCATTTTGTTGTAACTTTTCCGCTGTTTGAATAATTACAGCAGATGCAACTGCTGCCACTAAAATTAGCGAAATAAATACAATCATTGCACCAATACCGATTGCTGCAAAGTTATCTTCTTTAAATTCCATATTATTATTATTATTTTTCATCATATCACCTCAAATTAAAACGTCTCCATCTGCAGGGGCAGCATTCCAACCTGAAAGTACTTCATAGGTAAATCCTGCACCAGCTGCTTGCAAACCAAATTGCGATTCCTCACCAAAACAGTTTGCAAGTGCAAATACTGCTGTATAGATCTCTCCTCGAGCAAATCCTGCGCCGCCGCCATCTAAGTTAGCAGCAGCCACAACTCCAGTATCCGGACCACCGTTACAAGCAGCAACCCACATCACATCAGCTTCAGCGACAGGATCGCTACCTGGTGAAAGTTCCAGAGTTAATGTTATTTCATTAGCTGCCTGATCACTCACTATTGCACTGATGATGTTTAGCTTAGAAGCCATTGCATCTTTTGTTCCTTCACCGGTCGCTTGAGCATTTTGCTGT
>CAXFAS010000027.1:0-19805 GCA_964001175.1 uncultured euryarchaeote | reverse complement strand
ATACAATGTCATTATTGACTGAAGAGGGAGATGTATTTGATATCGCTCAAGGTGTCGTCAATAATTCGACATCTACATTTAATCAAACTATTACAATACCGACAAATTTACGTTCGAGTGCATATGATATTTTGTTTAACTTTGATTTCTATACATTTGCTCCAGAAGATGGACCTTTCTTTGCTTCGGGTGAAAATATTGTTGACCCAATTTCGGGAAATACAACATCTCAACCCCAACCTTCGATTTTAATTGGTGTTGAATCAGAATTCGTGGTTACGAATTTTGCTGAAGATAGGGAAAGAGAAAATATTGTACTTACTAATAATAATTTCAACTTCAGTGCTTTAGTAACTGATATTGCAGATGGCTCTCCTGTAGCCAATACTTCAGTACAATTTATTTTTGATTGGAATGGAACTAATCAAACAATTGGTAGTGTTCTAAGTGATGAAAATGGAACAGCATTACTACAATGGAATGCACTAGGCATCGCTCCAGGACTTTATGATGTAATGATGCGGGTAGCCGATGATTTGACAGATCCTCTTGATATTGGGAACTCTAGAAGAATCGGTAATTTCACTATGACAAATCTCACAGTCCAAGGAAACACTGATTTCAGAATTGACAGCATTCCTAGTTCTATTACTGCCGGTCTTGACTTTAATGTAATTGGACAAGTAATAGATGCTGATGATAATTCTAGACAATTGATTAGTTCTGTAAAGTTAGAAGCATTTTGGTTAAATAATCCGAATGAAACATTAGTCACAAGTTATTCTACTTCTACTAACGGTTCATTCAACATGACTGTACCTACTGATGTTCTTAATAATGGAACTGTTAGAGGCGACAAAACCTTAGTAATTTCTGTTATTGAAGATTCTTCACCTTTCTATCTTGAATCATCAGTTGAATCTCCTATCTTTGTATTTGGAGTATCTGAATTTGATAACTTAAAACCATTAAATCCAATAATAGTGGATAGAGGAAATGATGTAAACCTTTCAGGTCAGTTAGTCGAATCATCAAATAGATTCTTACCTCTTGGTGGATATGATGTTTCAGTTCAACTTGAAGATACTTGGATTGGATCAATTCAAACTAACGGTACTGGTATTTTCAACTTGACATACACAATTCCAACAACTAATCCACTAGGACTTGTAACCGCCACTTTCTGGTTCAATGGTAGTTCTGATTTAACATCAACTAAATCCAATATTTCCACAATAATAGTTAGATCTCAAACCTTCCTAGTAATCGATTCCATCCTTGCCAATCCTGTTGCTGGTGAATCTTTCAACATTTCTGGAACAGTTGTTTCAGATAATGGAAGCGGCCTAGAACAAAGAGATGGAACAGTGTTACCTGCTAATATCCTATTTTCGATTGATGGCCAATCTGTAGGATTTACAGTTAGCGGTGGAACCGTAAGAACTGGAGGGGATTGGAATGCGACAATCACTCTTTCTGATTCGTTTGAGGCAGGAACACATACTGTTGATGCCTCATTTATTCCAACTGTCAATTTCTATTTAGGTTCAAATGATACAGAGCAGTTTGATAGTAAAGGTTTCAGTCAGTTGATTTTCATGGTACCTGCTGTCGATTCATTAGGTCAACCAACCCTGAATGATAGAACGGAAAGGGGCTCGAATATCTCAATTGAAATACTGTTGCAAGATAATACAGGCTCTCCAATAGAGGGTCAGCAAGTGGTAGTAACATTTGCTGGAACCAGTATCACTACAACTATTACTACTTCACTGAATGGTAGTGCCTTTGGAGATTTGGCAATTCCGATTGACCAAGAAGTTGGACCTATGGATATCGATGCTACATTCGCAGGTATTCCAGGTTCAACGGGTCTAATTGGTACGCAGACTAACACTTCATTTGTTGTCCTCGCCCGAACAAATCTAACCATTACCGATTATCCTGAATCAATTGTGGCTGCTGATTATATTACAGTAAATGGTACTCTGCTAGATGATTTAGCATCACCTCTGCTCGATTCTGGAGTTCCTTCTTCTGCAGTCGTTCATCTTGTGGTAGATGGTGAATCAGTGGCTAGTATAGAGACAGATGCGCTTAACGGTACGTTTAGTCTTGGATGGGCTGTGCCAGAAGACATTTCGGCAGGTTCACACATTATCGAAGTAGAGTTCTACGGCGGTAGAGATTGGGTAGATCCTGTTGGAACCGGCGAGCCATCTAATCCTGAATATTATATGCCAAGTTCAGATTCTGTTGAATTCAATGTTAGTGTTCCTACAGTAATCTCTCTAATTACTCAAGGAGGGGATGTAAACAGAGAAGAAGTGATGGTGATTGAGGGGATCTTGTTAGATGTTGTTGAAAATCCATTGGCTAACTTAACAGTTGAAGTATGGCTTGGAGGTCAATTTATGACTAATGTTGTTACCGACTCAGAAGGTTTCTTCTCAGCTGTTTATCCTGTACCAGGAGGTGCTGATTTAGGACCAGTTTCTCTTGAAGTTAGATTTACTGGAAGCACATTCTATCTGCCTAGTAATGATAGTGCGGTATGGAACATTTTCAGTCATATTTTGGTAAGTGTTGAAATGCCACAAACCATCGCAGTTGGACAAAATATTACTATTTCAGGTTCTGTAGTAGATAACCAATTGATTGCAATCCCTAACCACAATGTAGACTTGATAATTGAAGGAATTGTAATCACCTCAGTGACTACCGATTCGAATGGTGAATTCATGTTTAATTGGACTATGCCTGATATTTTCGAATTTGGCAATCACACCTTATTTGCATATTCTGAATCCCAAGGATATTATCGAGCTAATACCAGTAATGTTAGTTTCTTCCTTGCACATCGTTCGGATATTACCATGTTATTCGAGGATGGACAACAGGCCACTAGAGGTGAAATATGGGCGCTATCTGGAAGATTATTCGACTTTGACTCATTGACAAAAGAGGGTCTTGAAGGAGAAACTGTAAGGATTATGCTAGATGGGAACGAGATAGGCACCACTACTACCTCTCTAAACGGTGAATGGGAATTTATTGTACCAGTGACTTTGGATTTGTTACGTGGAGAGCATACTTTGGAAGCGATTTTTGATGGTACTAACTCTCACTTAGGCTCCGATATTTCTGCAATGGTTTATGTTTGGTCAGACCTAAAGATTACTGTTGATCAGTCTTCATCTCCTATTGTGATAAGATCTGATGGAACCTTCGGGCCACTTGAACTAAAAGGCTCTATATCCGAGATTGGTGGTTCAGGAGAAGTATTTGAAAATCTAACAATTTATCTTGGAAATGGTTCGAATTGTGTTAGTCAGAGAGAAGGTGCTCGATGTATATCTAGTGGATTAATCAATTCTCAGTGGTCTAATGGTAATTTTACCTTATCATCAACAATACCATCTTGGTACCAGTACGGTGCACAATATGTCTACATAGATGTATTGACGAATAATTCACTGTATCTAAATGAGGCCAGTTATGGTCATCCAATTTTCGTTCAACTAAATGTAGACTTTGAATGGGATATCGAGCAAATTATTCCAGGTGAACAAGAGGAAATTTTTGGTAGTATCACTATTATTGCTAATGATACGAAATCAGGAGTTTCAGGTATTGATGTGACATTTATCTTGACCAATTCTTCAGGAGGTGAAGTGGCAAGCCCTCTCACTTACTCAACGGAATCTAATGGCGTTGCTGAATTTACATTTCCTAAAGAACCACCATTTGGAGATAGAGATACTTGGGGTGAATTGAATTTGGAGATAAGAATAGATGATCCAATAATTTCCTCTTCAAGTAAGCAAGATTTTGATGACCTTCTTTCTGAGGGCGCCTTTGACCCAAGCTACAAGTCTGTAGAAGAAGCATCTGAACAACCGGTTTGGATTTACATAATCATCTTAATTTTAGCTGCTCTAATCGCGACAGGGGTTGTAATTTATCGAAGAAGAATGGCTAATGAATTATTACAAGATGCAGCAGAAGTATTTGCGTATACTGCAGAGTTACTCGCAGCCGGTGATTCGATTAGAGAAACGATTTTCACTTGCTACCAAAATCTGTGTACAGTTCTTCAACAAAATGGCTTCCTTAGAAGAGATTTCGAGACTGTTAGAGAGTTTGAAGTTGCAATTCGTCAAGCTATGCCGGAGATTTCGGATGATGCATTATTGGCATTGGATAACATGTTTGAGATGGCAAGATATAGCAGGGAAGAATTAGGCCCTCAACACCAATCAACAGCACAGCAAGCACTTGAAAGAATGAGTCAAGAGATTTTAGCAATCTCTAGTATTCCAAATAGATGATTACCATCTAAGGTAAAGTCTGTTGTTGATAAAATGGGCTTTTAATTCATCATTGATAGAATTCTTTGGGATACTAAAGATTCTTTCAAGAGTTTCATCTTCTCCATGATTTATTGAAATTTTGATATTGTGATTTTGTTCATCAATTTTTGATGACAGTTGGAAATCTTCTAAATCTACACCCATAAGTGGTATTGATAGGCCATCTGGATTAATTCTTCCATTCAATTCTTCAACCATCCATTTGAGGGAAAGACTGGGTTCAGTCCAAGATAAATTTTCTTCGGGTATCATTCCTGAAGTAACCAATACCTGTTTATGGCGTTGTTCAACTTCGCTTAGGTGTTCAGCATTTACATGAAATTCACTATGTAGTTGTTCTGGAGTAACTGTTAATCCCTCGGTTTGAATGAAATCTTTTTCAATGTCTTGAATACCTTCAGATTCAGTATTTACCTCAATATGTTCCCATGACGCCATATCATATCCTCCTGTTTAACCTCAATGAACCTTCGTACTGTTTTGAATCTTATTCTAAAGTGGCTTTACTCTTTTGAAGAATCTTCTAGAAAAGCTAGTAGTAGTTTCAGGGTTACTTGTAACATTCATCTTCATATTTACCGGATAGCACCTTGCATAGTTTTGATCTCTATTTCTTTTGTCCAATAGAAGAATTAGTGCCCGATCTTGAATCGACCGGATAGGACGTCCCATTGCTTGGAGAATTGAATTTATAGCCGGCTGGGTAACTGTATATCTCCAAGCATTGTGTTTACCAAATTTATCTGATGCATAATCCTTCAATGCGTTAGATAAAACGGAAGGAGGTGGATTGGGTATTCCGACGCAGACTACAGAATCTAAAACTCCATCACTGTAGTCAATTCCTTCTGAAAGCCTCGCACCAAAAACACCACAAAGAAGGATACGATTATTTTTTGAACGCTCATTTTTCAGCATTTCAACAATATTATCAATATCATTCTTCGACCAATCTCGACTTTCCACAACTTTCTTTATTCCCTTGAAATATACATCTTCAAGTATTTCTTCCAGTAATCGGTATGATGGACAAAATACGGCGATGTGGCCGTCACTTCCATCGATAAGGGCTTGTATGTGGCTTCTTATTTTATTCCACATTGTCTCAGAACGGTCAGTATATTTTGTAGAAACATCAGATGCTACAATAACAGGTCTTCTCTCCTTGGCAAAAGGTGATTTATATTCTGATTTTGTAGTTTTTTCCTTGGGTAGGTCTAGTATATCAGCATACATCTGCGGCGGATATAAAGTCCCAGACATCAAAATTGCACCCTTCGCAGATGAGAATAATTTTCCTGAAACAATCCCTGGATCGAGCAGATGTGATGTTATCTTTCCTTCTCTTCCTTTGTTACTAAAAACCAAACTTAATGCAGTTGTTTTAGAAAATAATTCAATGCATTCAAGAATATGCCCTAATCTATAGGAGTCAGGTTCCATCGCTTCCTCGTCATCAGAGTCAGTTTCGATATTAACCCGATTTAGTACTTGATAGATTTTTTTGATTCTTTCATTTCTATTCACAGTAAATTGTACTGAACCATTTTCCTGACCAAGTTTTTTCTGACCTGAAATTCCCTCATATTCATCACATGCTGAATTAAAGACATTGGCCAATTGAGAGGTTTGAACAATTGCTTCTTCCTCATCATAGCCCAAATTGCTATGTAGTTTAGAGAATAAATCAGCAATTTTACTCCTTGCTAATTTCATCACTTCGAATGTCCACTCAACGATTTCGATTTCTTTTGCTACACTTGAAGACATATTTCTCTCATAATCAACATTTAGATATCCTAGATATTCTTCTAACTCCATAGATGTATTTCTTACAATAGTGGGCGTTATAATTCTCTCCATATTCATTCTAATTCTATCTGGCAAATTATGTGCCTCATCAACTATTATTATTGTGTTCTCAAGTTTTATTCCCATGCTTGGCAGGGAATTTTCACGTACATTATCTGAGAATACATGGTTATAATCACAAACTAGAATATCGCAATCTTTAGCTGAAAAACGGCATGTTGACCAAGCGCATAGCCCCCAAACCTTACATTTTTCAATTGTTTCTTCGACGTGCCTTGGATGCTCAAGAATAAAGTCACTCATTTCATCTCTTCGAGCAAATTTTGAACCTTCAGAAGACCCTTTCTCACAATCACATCTCCCAGTTTGCATATCAATAAAGTCACACATCGATTCTCTACCGATTAAATCGACTACTTTGATATTAGATTCTCTACCGTTTAGTCTTGAATTAATGCTTCTTACCGTTTCAATTACGATTCGGTGTTGTGACTGTCTTCCTGTTAGGAATAATACATGAGTTTTGGTTTGTGAATTACGAGCGATTTCTACTGCTGCAGCAAGTGAAGCAGCGGTTTTACCAATTCCAGTAGGTGCAGCAGCCAAGTGGTATCCACCATTTTTTAGAGCCTCTCTAGATTCGTAAATCATTTCAATTTGTCCAGGCCTCGGAATTTCATGGGCTAAAAAGCGGAACTCATCGACCGCAAAATCACCACTTGGAGGCTTCATATTGTTAAACCACAGTCGACCATTCTAAAGGATTGGGGGCGCGGCAGCACTGATGCGAATAATTGTGCCCAGTATGTGGGGCTAGGCACGTGGGAACCACCAACTCAGCAAGCTGGGGTGGAATCAGAGTCCCCCCGTCCACTTTCCGGGGGGAAGTTTGGTCCGTTGTTATTAGACATTGGACCTGATCCATCACGTGCAAAGCGGGCACGTAAACGCAAAGCGGCTAAGCCAAATAGATTGGATCTATCTTGTCTGGCGCCGAAGGTGACATCACGTAAGTCTCGCTTATCGTTATGTCTAATCATCCCATCCCCTCTTGCACTCTCACCATTATTGTTGGTATTCTTCACGTTTTATCGTGGAAGTTCTTGCTTTAGCAACAGCTTCCTCGAGTTGTTTTGTTTCTTCAAGCTCCTTTTCTAGTGCTTGACTAATGAACAGCTTCAATCCTTGTTGGGCTGCTTCTTGAGTTGTAGTTCCTTGTAATTCATATAGGTGGCCTAGGCGTAATTTATCTCCACGGCCAAGAGGTATTCTCACTGAGTCCATGTCTGGTAATAGTGGCTGACCACTAAGAAATTCTTGAATTGCTAATCGGACAACATCAGAACGACTTCTTGAACCATCAGTTCCAATTCTGGAATCAAGTAATTGTAAATCCTCTTCGGTAATTCGAAGGGATATTAGTGTACTTGGAGCAGTCATTTTGGTTCCTCGCAAACCTTCCTAGATGCCCTTACCTTATAGTATTTATTACATATGATTACGATTTGACTTACGCTGTATTACAATAATATTTGTGAGTTCAGGCTCTCAGTGGTCTGTTTGATTATTTTTCACTGATTGTATTGTGTAAATTTCTGTATTACGCCTATTACAATGGTAATACATATACGATGGCTACTGCTCAGTTGGGTTATGAGCCTTAAACCGAGCCGAGGACTATATCTATATCTTAGGACTTTGTCTAGGGCAATGGATGATGAAATAATAACTGATGATGAAGCAGTCATTCTACATGTTCTAGCGGGCGCATTGGGAGTTTCTCCTAGTGATACTGCTGAGTGTTTGGCGGTAGTTAGAGGCGAAGAGAAAAATCCATTTGATGATTTGGAAGAGGATTATTCTGGCCAACAGTTAGGTGATGTATCAACTTATCAAGCTGCACTGATTGCTGCATTGGATGATGATGTTATTTCTGAAGATGAGTGGTCAATGCTTGACTCATTTAGAACGATTATACAATTACAACCTGATCAACATGCAATGATCGAGGAAGCGATTCAAACTATGTCCAACGTAGATTCTCAGGGTCAAAGAAGGCTTGAGAAGTTACAGAGATTCAACATTGTATGCCCTTACAATATCTAGTCACTATCTATTTTTGAACAGTTTTAACAGTTTAAAGGGGCAACTATTAGAAAGGTGTTATAATTGCCCGTGAATAACACATAGTGTAAGGTGTAGAAATGAGCGTATTAGATTCAATATATGATAAAGTAGTTGCTAGAGACCCAAATCAGCCAGAGTTTCATCAAGCAGTGAAGGAAGTTCTCGAATCACTAGAACCAGTTCTTGAAACACATCCAGAATATGCTTCAGTCGTTGAGAGAGTTGTTGAACCAGATCGTCTTATTCACTTTAGAGTTCCATGGGTCGATGATTCAGGTGAAGTACAAGTTAACAGAGGATTTAGAATCCAATTTAACGGAGCAATCGGCCCTTACAAAGGTGGACTTAGATTTCATCCTAGTGTAAACGCATCAATTTTAAAATTCCTTGCCTTTGAACAAATTTTCAAGAATTCATTGACTGGATTGCCAATGGGTGGTGGAAAAGGTGGTTCTGACTTCAACCCAAAGGGTAAGTCCGACGATGAAGTAATGAGATTTTGTCAATCATTCATGATGGAGTTATGGCGGCACATTGGACAAGATTGTGACGTTCCTGCCGGAGATATTGGTGTTGGAGGAAGAGAAATTGGTTTCATGTTTGGTATGTATAAGAAATTACGAAATGATTTCCAAGCAGGAGTCTTGACTGGTAAAGGATTATCTTACGGAGGCTCACTTATTCGTCCTGAAGCAACTGGATATGGTCTAGTATATTTTGCAAGAGAAATGTTAGCAACAAAAGGTAAGTCTTTCGAAGGTGCAACAGTATCAATTAGTGGTTCTGGAAATGTAGCACAATTCGCTTGTGAGAAAGTTTTGGATCTCGGTGGTGTACCAGTTACTATGTCTGATTCCAGTGGTTGGATTCATGACCCTGCAGGTATTAACAGAGAAAAGCTAGCATGGATTATGGATTTGAAAAATAATAGGAGAGGGAGAATTTCTGAATACGCAGATGCTCATGATGGCGTTACATTCACAGCTTCAGCCCCTGAACCAACGCCAAATGGGCTTTGGGGGGTAAACGTAGATGTTGCTCTTCCATGTGCTACACAGAATGAGCTAAATGGGGCCGAGGCTCAAATGTTAGTGGAAAATAGTGTAATCGCAGTCGGCGAAGGTGCAAATATGCCTTGTACACCAGAGGCAGTTGAAGTATTCCAAAAGAATGGAATTCTATTTGCTCCAGGTAAGGCTTCCAACGCTGGCGGAGTCGCAACATCGGGTCTTGAGATGTCACAGAATTCTCTAAGATTATCTTGGACTCGAGAAGAAGTTGATTCAAGATTAGAAGGTATCATGGTAAACATTCACAAGAATGCTTCGGAAACCGCAAAGAAATATGGTAGAGAAGGTGATTATGTCTTCGGTGCAAATGTTGCAGGTTTCTTAAAAATAGCAGAAGCAATGATTGCTCAAGGAATTGTTTGAGATTTAGACATTCGGTAATGTTTCGTCATCAGAGTAGATTAACGAAACATGATGTTCGATATTGACATTGTCTTGCCCATCATCGTATATAATTTTCAAATCATGATCTTCATATGTATTGAAATGTATAGTTTCCCATTCATCTGACTCTCCATCTTCAACCTGACTGCTCTTTTTTTGACATACATCATCAACCCTGTCAATAATTTGCCATGTAAATTCAACACTTTGACCGCCACCACCAAAATCACTGATAATACTAGGATTTTCAACTTTAGAAAATACTTCAATCATTTCCGGATATTTGCCATCATTACTAGGTATTGATTCAATACGAAGTGGTATTGGATTATTTGTATTAGATTCAGTCCAATGTATTGTTTGTTCTATCCTGATAAAGATAGACATATTCTCAATATTTTGATTTTCATCTATAGCATATACATTCAAATGGAAAAAACCATGGTTTGAGAACTCGATTGATATTTCAGAACCCTCATCGCTTTCGATTAAATATTCACGATCATACATTTCAATTCCAAAAGAAGTGATTGAATTAGAGGATTTAGTTTTTGAAAAATCGAAGTTTAATATTACATTTTCATTAGATAATAGTTCGCCATCAGTGTAAGATTGGATAATTGTACCACTGGTTTTTGAAAATTCAACCTTTAAATCAATTGAATTATCCTCTAATCCATCAGAAATACATCCAGCAAGGCTGCTAGAAAGCAAAATAATTATTGTCAAAAGAATGGTCGATTTATTCATCTCAATCATCTTTAGTTAAATTACATTATATGGTGTCCATGCCTGTTTTTCTTGGTCATAATACGATAGATTGCCTTCACTATCTCTTGTCCAATGCACACCATTTTCTTCCCATGTGTTAGATTCGGCTTGACTATTTTGTATATTTGGAATATCTTTTTGTTCTAAATTTGACTCAGTTGAATTACTATCATAATTCATTTGCTGAACAAATAATGAATTTTGCTGAATGTTTCCTTGGCGGTTTTTAACAACCAATAACGCTCCTACAATACCCAAAATGATAATGATAAATAGTGCATATATCATTCCATTTCCACTTTCATCAGGAGTTGACTCAGATCTTGTAGGGTCCTCTGGATAATCATCCCATCTATCTGCTACACCATCATTGTCTGTATCTATAGATTCATTTTGATCCGTTGGGAAAGCATCCTCGGCATCATTCACTCCATCATTGTCAGTATCAATTTGGCTTAGAGAACAACCTTTAGAATTTACCAATTCACCTTGAGGAGTGTTGACACAATCATCAACAGCATTTGAATATCCATCACCGTCATCGTCTTTTTGATAATCAGAACATCCGTTTTGATCGACAGGCCTAGAATCGATTGTATCAAAACATAAATCATCTGAATTCCAAATATCATCATTATCTTCATCTTTTTGTGAATCAGCACAACCGTTAGCATCTACCTGTTCACCATTCGGAGTTGCAGGACAATTATCTATTGTATTGTCAATTTGGTCATTATCGTCATCATACTGGTCAGGGGAACAACCAAATGAGTCATGTTCAGCATTAATTGCTGTGTCTGGACAGTTATCCATGTCATTGAATATAGTATCAAAATCATCATCTTTCTGTGAATTAGAGCAACCTTGGTTATCTGGAACTTCCTCTATAGGAGTTGCTTCACATTGATCAAGATTATCCTTAACACCGTCAAGATCAGAATCTCTTTCTGATGCAGAACAACCTTGACCATTTACTAGAGCTTGTGGCGAAGTAGATGGACATAAGTCAATATCATCAGTAATTCCGTCGTTATCGGTATCGAGTTGACTTTCAGAACATCCAGCATTATCAATTATTGAATTCAATGGAGTGGATGGGCAAAGGTCATACAAATCCATGACGCCATCGTTATCAGTATCTAATTGAGAGCCAGAACAACCGCTTGAATCAACAGGTTCTCCAGCAGGTGTGTTAGGACAAGCATCAAGATTATTGTAAATACCATCTATGTCGTCATCCAGTTGTGAAGCGGAACATCCAGATTGATCAACGCTATCACCAAAAGGAGTATTTGGGCATAAATCAGGATTATTTCCATTTGCATTATCTCCAAATCCATCACTATCCCCGTCAGCCCATTGTGTTACATCTGTAGGGAATTTATCCGGATTATTTCCATTTGCATTATCTCCATAACCATCTCCATCCTGATCAGACCATTGTGTTCCATCAGTAGGGAACGCATCTGGTGAGTTTCCATTTTGGTTGTCTCCATACCCATCATCGTCGGAGTCAAACCATTGTGTTGAATCAGTTGGGAATTTATCGGCATTATTGCCACCTATATTATCCCCGTAACCATCTCCATCTTGATCTTCCCATTGAGTTCCATCAGTAGGGAATTCATCAGCTTGATTTCCATTTGGATTATCGCCATATCCATCTCCATCTTGGTCAGCCCACTGTGTTGCATCGAATGGGAATTGATCTCCATAAGTTCCAGTAGGATTATCTCCATATCCATCTCCATCATTATCTGTCCATTGAGTGGAATCTGTAGGCCACAAGTCTGCGTTATTTCCATTCGCATTATCGCCGTATCCATCACCATCAGAATCTGACCATTGTGTTGGGTCTGTAGGGAAAGCATCAGAATAATTTCCATTTGGATTATCACCATATCCATCTCCATCTTGGTCAGCCCATTGAGTATTATCATACGGGAAAGCATCAGGAACGTTTCCATTTGGATTATCGCCGTATCCATCACCATCTCCATCAACCCACTGGGTTGCATCGTTAGGATAATCATCGACATCGTCATTATATCCGTCACCATCTGTATCTTTTTGAGATAGAGCACAACCATTAGAATCAACCATTGAACCTAGTGTAGTATTTGGACAGATATCATCCTCATTAGCAATACCGTCATTGTCATCATCGAAAACAAATAGGATGCAAACATAATCACCAATCAATTGTATATTGTTGGAATCATATAATTCTGAATGTAAGCAGTATTGTCCTGAAACAGTCGGCGTGGAATAGAAGAATTTTCCAAATGACATATTTTGAGAAGTGGCAGTGTAAGATGTTAGAGTAGAATATGCAATATCTGCACCTCCTGGGTCTTCAACTCTAAATTGTTGATAGTAATTATCGCCAGTAACTAGGTCTAGTCCTTCAGATGTGAAATCATTATTTGTAGATGTAGTACTCAATGAATAGTTTGTTATCACAGCAGATGGTAGTTGAGGGATAAAATCTTCACTATGTACTGCAATGTAACCTTCAACGGCTGAAAAATTAGTAATTGTTCCTTGAATTGATAGTATTGCCACAAAAGCATGTTGATTAGCAGTTGTTGGATTTTGCCAGCCCACTTGCCAAAAATCAGAATTAGAACTTGCAGTGAAATTATCATAATCTTCATCTACCAAAGATTGATTCATAGCAAATTCTATACTTTGTCCAGCATTAATTTCATCAACATAAATGACTATGTCAATAACAAGCCATTGTAATGTGTATAGATCACCAGAGGTCAAATTGCTAGCATAAATTTCACCAGTTGTCGAGGAGGTTGTGTCAGTAATTAACAATTCTTTGTAGATTGAATCCACGTCAGAACTGAGTCTTGCTCCTAAGTTGTCAGAAAGGTTAGCAGAAACTGAATAATAACCTTCAATGTCACCATCAGAAATTGTATAATTGACACTTTCAGAGGTTGACGTTGCAACAAATGAATATGGTCCTTGAGTTAATTGATAAGTAGTGGATGAATTAATCCCATTTTCAAAAGATTGGTAAAACTCATACTGATAAGTATCTCCAACTGTCAATCCAGTCATTTCCAAAGTGACATTTGTCAGATTATTCATAGTAACATCCATTGTAGAAAATGATTGTCCGCCACCAGGGTTGTCAGTTGAAATTTCAATATCATATACATTTGCAACAGTTCCAGTCGAGCCAAAAGAAGAATAGTGGTATACCTTGAAATAAGCAGTGAAATTCGAGGTTGCTGTATATTCACCGGCTTCATTATCACTTGATGAAGACATAGATCCAAAGTTATTGAACGAGATAGAAATTCCTGATGCACCTTCTAATGTTGCATCAATATCTCCATTAGTGTGGGTAAATGTCAAATTGAAATAATAAGTTACTCCACTAATCATTTGTACTTCGAAGTAATCGTCATTAGCAACACCAGCAGAATTAATTTCAACACTCAGTCCAGTACAAAAAACAGGTAGTAGTGAGGATAATGTTGCAGTAGCAGGTGTGTCATTTGGTTCTAGTATGTCTGGTGCAGTAGTTCCATTACCGGTACATGGGCTTGGAACTGCAATTCCAGAACTGCCTCCACTTCCATTACCTCCACCAGTTGATCCGGTATTGAATTTCCAAATTGTGATATCATAAGACCCATTTGACATTAAACCAAATGAATAGCTGTAGATTTCGATATATACGGTGCCGCTAGTTGAGGTTCCATTTGTAGTAACAGTTTCAGGATTATAAGAGTATGAACTATCAATAGTAAATTGAGAGGAGTCATAGATTGCTAGATCAAAGTCATCAGCACTGTCAAAAGATAATTCAACTGCTAAACCTTCACCGGAGGCTAAACTTACTCTTAGGTAATCATATTCATCAGTACCACTTACCAGTTCTCCTGAGCCGGTTATAGAATTACTAAAAACTAAATTTGGTATAGATGTTGGAGATGATAAATTATCAGGTAAATCTCCACCTGAAGTTCCTATATCATTTTGGTTTGTCCCTACTGCAGAAACGTTTCCAATGACAGAAGATAAACTCATAATTAGAAACATCAAAACTATACAAGCAGATGATATTTTCTTAGAATCGTCAAAAAAGACAGTCTCAGCCATGTTCTACGCAGTAAGTACTGGTTTATGATTGACTTGGTTGGAGTGTAAAAATCAAATTGCAGTAGGTGCAACATGACCATCCTTTTTGTCATCGGGTTTTCTAACTCTAGACCATACACCACTCATAAGTTCATCATGGCATTTTTGACAGTAGTGAAATCTTCTGTATGCTTCTCTAAATGAGTATGCCTTTTTACCTGTAGCGACGAGGAAACCCTCTGGAGATAGTCTAGACACTATTTCTCCAGTACTTCCACACCCGAGGTAATCGCATACTGCATCTGCGGACATATATGACCCTATACCTAGGTGCACTTTAATTATCGCTTTTTTTTACTAGGAAAATAACAGTTTTAATCTTCACTTGAATCTGGTTCAATAACGACCAGTGGGACATTTGCTTCTATAGATTGACCTTCCTCGCAACTTACAGAAACTACAGTTCCCGAAATAGGGGCTTGGATTTCATTTTGCATTTTCATCGCTTCTAAGATTAAAATTACCTGTCCTTCTTCGACAATATCTCCTATATTTACTTCAATTGTAACAATTTTACCAGGTATATTTGCCGATACAGTTCCGGATTTTTTCTTCTTACTTCCAGGACTTCTCTTCTTCTTTACAACAGGTCCTGAGTCAGGTACTTCGATTTTGAAAGTACGTCCTTCTACGGTAGCGTTCCATACATTACCGTCCATTTCAATATCGACTTCAAATTCTGTTCCATCTACGATGACCTTTCTTTTTTCTGACAATTTATTCACTTCCACGGAGAGCGACTTGCTCGTAAATTCATCAATGAGGTTTTCCCCATATTCATTCTTCGATGGTCTTGTGACCAAGCCAAACCGGGAGATCGACCGGCTTGCGAAGGATCATCTGAATGTTCATTCAAAATAGAAATTATAGCCGTAATTGCAGCAATTCTCAATACTTCTACTTCTGTCATATAATCACTCACAGAGGGATATTTCCATGCTTTCTAGCAGGCCTTAATTCTTCTTTATCAATAAGCATTTCAAGCGCACGAATTAATTTATTTCTGGTTTCACTTGGTTCTATGACATCGTCAATATATCCAAGAGCAGCTGCCTTGTACGGGTTAGCAAAAGCGTCATTGAAATCTTCAGTTAATCTTTGACGTTCCTGTTCGGGATTTCTAGCATTTTTCAGTCTTCTTCGGTGAATTATTTCAACAGCACCATCCGCACCCATAACAGCTAATTCTGCAGAAGGCCAAGCAATATTATAATCTCCACGAATATGTTTAGATGACATTACATCATATGCTCCTCCATAGGCTTTTCTAAGTATCACAGTTAACTTGGGGACGGTTGCTTCAGCAAATGCGTAGAGTAATTTTGCTCCATGTCTAATTATTCCGCCCCATTCTTGGTTTGTTCCTGGTAAGAATCCAGGTACATCTTCGAAAGTTAATATTGGTATATTGAAGGCGTCACAAAACCTAACAAATCTAGCAGCCTTGTCACTAGCATCGATATCTAAACACCCTGCTAATACTTTTGGTTGATTGGCTACTATGCCAACAGTATGACCAGCCATATGTGCAAAACCAATCACGATATTTTGCGCCCAGTCTGCTTGAACTTCAAGGAATCCGCCATCATCAACCACTTCACTAATGACATCAACAACGTCATATGGTTTGTTTGATTCCTCTGGAATTATAGAATCTAACTTTTCACAACTACGATTAGATGGGTCATTTGTTTTCTTGATAGGTGCCTTTTCTAGATTATTTGCAGGTAATAAATCACATAAATCTCTTGCTAAGTTAATGGCGCTTTCATCATCATCAGCGGTGAAGTGAGATACACCAGACCTACTTCCATGGGTCATTGCCCCGCCTAATTCTTCAAAAGAAACCACTTCATTGGTGACTGTTTTAATCACTTCAGGTCCTGTGATAAACATATGAGCAGTTTGATCAACCATTATTACGAAGTCGGTGATTGCTGGAGAATAAACTGCCCCACCAGCACATGGTCCCATTATAACTGAGATTTGTGGAACGACGCCTGATGCTCTGACATTTCTAAAAAATATCTCAGCATAGCTTCCAAGTGATGCAACACCTTCCTGAATTCTAGCCCCTCCAGAGTCATTTAGCCCTATTACAGGCCTTCCAGTTTTCAATGCCATGTCTAGAATTTTACATATTTTGAGACCATGCATTTCTCCAAGGGATCCTCCATAAACAGTAAAATCTTGTGCAAAAGCAAAAACTTCACGACCATTAATCATTCCATGACCCGTAACTACTCCATCTCCAGGAATAACATTTTTATCCATATCAAAGTCCTTACACCGATGTTCAACTAAAGCATCGATTTCTTGGAATGTACCGTCATCAAGTAACATTTCAAGACGTTCTCTAGCAGTCATTTTACCTCGATTATGTTGAGCATCAACCCTTGCTTGCCCCCCCCCTGCTTCACTTTGGGCTTTACGAACTCGCAGGTCTTTGAGTCTCTCTTCAGTACTAGGCATAGTCTTCGCCGATTGATGCTATACAAAAGACGCCCTTATTGGTTGCCTTTGAAAATATTACATGAATTATGTTTTCATTACCTTCATTATCACTCTAATTGTAATAAAATACTAATTTTAAGGGGTGTGTTCTTAGGTAGAGGGTTCTTCGAAGAATTGATGAGCGAACCTCTGCGGATTGTTGTTGCCAAACCAGGCCTCGATGGTCATGACCGTGGTGCAAAGGTCGTTGCCAGGACTCTCAGAGATGCAGGTCATGAAGTAATTTACACAGGACTGAGAAGAACTGCTCAACAAATAATTGACACAGTAAGGGATGAAGATGCTAGATTTTTGGGATTATCATCGCTTTCAGGAGCTCATAATCATTTATTTCCAAAGGTATGTGAATTATTGGTCAAAGAAGGATTGGATGATGTTATTGTTTTCGGCGGAGGCATTATTCCCTTTGAAGACCGAGAGAAACTATTTGCTTGCGGTATGAAAGCAATCTTTGGGCCAGGTACTCCAACTGCTGAAATTTTGCAATTTATAGAACAGGCATGTGATATCAGCGATGCAGGTGTCGGACAGAATGGTTCTTGGTTTTGGGAGTCATCTGCTTGAGGTGAAGTCTTGGATTTAGAATTGGTTGATTCTGCAATAAACGGTAATCGAAGAGCGATTGCTAGAGTTCTAAGTTTATTAGAAAACAGAGTTTTCACAATTCACGATATTAAATCAAAATTCCCTAAATTATTCTCTAAACCAAAATCAGAATCATGGTCATCAATTGCAATTACAGGGGCGCCTGGAGTTGGTAAATCTTGTTTGATAGATAAGATCCTAATTGAGTGGTCCCAAAAAGGTATCAAAACCGCATTACTGGCAATAGATCCTTCCTCTCCTAGGACTGGTGGAGCATTACTTGGAGATAGAGTAAGAATCACTGCGATAGATAATGAGGATTTAAAAGATTTAATTTATATTCGTTCAATAGCAACCCGTAAATCCTCAGGTAGCGCTCCATTGATTGTTTCAGATATGGTAGAATTCTTGATTGCCATTGGTTGGGAAAGGGTGATAATTGAAACTGTAGGTTCTGGTCAATCTGAAGTAAGATGTGCTGCAATAAGTGATAGAATTGTAGTTGTTGAAGGTCCGGCTAGAGGAGATGGTGTTCAAGCCGAAAAAGCGGGATTACTCGAATTAGCAGATGCGGTAATCGTCAATAAATCGGATATATCTGGAGCCACTCAACACGCTAGTGAGATAGAGGAGTCCTTTGAATTAGGCATTGGACAAACACCTCCTGTGATTCTCACCTCAGCTCATACTGGAGATGGGATTACAGATGCTTCTACACTTTTATTGGGGCTAGAAGATTCAGGAAGGTCGAAGCGGGCAAAGTGGAGAGAGAGACTTCTCGCTCAACATGAACGAAGGATTCTAGAATCTAGTAAATTGGAAGAAATTCTTGAAAATTTATCGATAGGTTCAATTTCTATCGAACAAGCCTTGAATATATTAGCAGGTGATTAAGTGTCCGAACAAGTAGAAATGACAAACCCAGTAGATCTATCAGTTGGAGGAATGTATGGTCACATTTTCCGTAGAATATTCCATATTTCGATGTTTTTAATTCCAATAGCATATTTCGAAGTAGGCGAATCATTTTCTGAAAGTTTGGGAATTACCCTGCCAGAAGTTGTATCAACTGTTATTTTGATAGCTATTTTTGGTGAAGCATTGAGATTGAAGTTTAGTTTCACAATATTTGGGCAGAGGGAATACGAGGCGAATCAGGTTTCAGCCCTTGCTTGGGGAGGATTAGCTATTGGAATGGTATTACTGTTGGTACCGGTTAAGGAGTATGCTTACCCTCTGATTTTATCACTCGCATTTGGCGACCCCTTTATGGGTGAAATTAGACGTAGAGGCGCAGAAAACAAACAGGTGATAATATCCTCCATTGTTTTCATTTCCGTTATTTGGTTAGTATGCTGGTATCTATTCTGTACTCCTTGGTGGCTGGCATTTATTTTTGCACCAATATGTGCTTTTGCAGAGATGCCTCGGCTACGTTATATCGACGATAATGCAACCATGTTACTAATCCCTCTTGCAGGTATTCTAATACTCGAACCTTTCATTGGTTTGATGTGATATTATTCAATATGTTAAAGTGGGTATTACTTGTCCAAAGGATTGTGGGAGATATGGAAGAAGAGAATAATTACTCAGACCCGCCTCAAAGTGCTTACTACTTTGTTTTCGCATTGACCATGATTTTACTCGGAGTTGCAATGTTCCAGTATCCATTATGGTGAATTTTGTCTTAAATTCAATACTACTATTGAATAGCAACTCCTCATAGCATTGTCTATGTGCGGAATAGCAGGAATGTTAGGTCATCCTGATTCCTCAGTCGTACATCGAATGATTAAACTGATTCAACATAGAGGTCCAGATGGACAAGACGTATGGTCTGATGAGAATATTTCACTCGGACATACTAGATTAGCAATAGTTGACCTTAATGGTAGTCAACAACCGATGCATGGTCATGATGGACAGGTTTTGATCGCTAATGGTGAGATTTACAACTATCGTTCTATTCGCAATAATTCTAGTTATTCATGGCAAACAAGAG
>CAXFAS010000026.1:0-19863 GCA_964001175.1 uncultured euryarchaeote | reverse complement strand
TGATTTCATCGGAAATAACATCCTCAACTTGGTCTTCATTTAGCGGCGCTCCGTGATCGGTATACAACCAACGACATTGAATTGGAACGGGAGCGGGGTCGACATCTGGTGCGACCATTTGAAATTGTCCAGCGTCTAAAGTGGGTAATTGTCCAACTAAATCTTGGTCTCCACCACTTTCCTTCAACAAGTGTCTGACTTTGTCTATGTCTTGCGGCTGAGTAAAACGCCCAATGAATGTAGTATTGGCTTGTGCTAGAATCTTATAGTCAACATCACTGACATTTTGTGTTGCTAAAACACATGCAACGCCATACTTTCTAGCCTGTTTGAAAATCAGTTTAATCAGATCTTTAGCAGGAGGATTGCGCGGATAAGGTGGTAAATATGGAGCGACTTCGTCCATGAAGAATAATAATTTCAATTCCCCATCAGCAGGTTGTTGAGTCAACATCCAATCATAGAGTTCTCGTGATAATTCCTGTACGAAATATTGCTTTTGCGCCTCGTCCTGTATGGTATTTAGATAGACAATATTGAGCGGGATTTTACCAGGAATTGCCGGCTCAACAAACGAATCAATGTCGATAGGGACGCCATTTGAGAATAGTAATTGATTTACTCCTGAGGAGAATGCTGCTAGTCTTCTTGCTAGATCATTTCTAGTTGTTTTAGGCAATCTTTCTTCAAAATCTGTAAGCCCGTGTTCAACCATCACTTCTTCCCAAGTAGGAACATCGACCTTGTCTTCACCTTCTTCAACATCTAGGAAACAGTGAGGATATAGATGGCGAATGAATTCGTGATGTGGCTCTCTTACAACTTTAGCAAGTGCTTGAAAATCACCCACATCTAGGCCGTGCTTTGTTCCTTCAACTAGAACTTCATACAGAAACGGCTTGACGACTTTCCCTTGCGCTTTCTCGACATCATAACCTGCAAGACTAGTAAATCCAGCAGCGACCATGTCCCAAGCAGTAATCGCTTCTTCAGCATCAAGGTCGGCAGGCGGGGCTCTAAATGGGTCGATACAAAGTGGCAGACCCTTACTTCGTAGCGGCGTCCAAATCCGGACCTCGCACATATCAAGGAGTTTTTTTGCTCGAGCGTAATCTCCGCCATGTTCTGCTAAATCAGCAGGATCAATTCCTAAGGCAAGTCTTGCTAAATCACCTTGCGGGTCGATAATCAGAGACGGAATTTTTGCAATCGCAGCCTCTTCGATTAATGCCTTAGCCATCACAGTTTTTCCTGAACCAGTGGAACCCAGCATTGCTGCGTGTCTAGCAAGAACTTGTGGGGCAATATCTACAGGTTTGCCATTATCTCGTCTTTCACCAAGAAATAACCCCTTTGGTTTGTAGGAATTTTTTGAAGGTTTTACTGGCTTGGTTTGTTCTTGAATAGGTGTACCGTCTACCGATAAGATATCGCCTACAAGCTCTGCCAAATTTGGCTCAGAGCCCATTTCGCTCGCCCCCAATTCATTGGGATTAAGCGTCCCATCATTGGACACCATTAACGAGCCTAATTATGTCAATGGTATTGAATTATGCGGAACTTTAGGTGATTAATACACATACTCTTAGGTGATAATGCTCTAGCCGAACCATGGACAGGATTCCAACAGCAAGACCCTCATGGACAGAAGAGATGAGGAATGCGGCTATTGAAACCCTGGACTCTAGGCAGTGGGTTAAAGGTGCTAAATGCAGAGAATTCGGCGAATTATTTGCTACTTATTGCGGTGCAGAATCTGCAGTACCCTGTCAAAATGGCTCCTCCTCACTATGGGCAGCTCTAAAGATTTTGAACATTGGTCCAGGAGACGAAGTGATAGTGCCATCATACACATTCATATCGACAGTTACGGCAATTTCCTTAGTCGGTGCAACTCCAGTTTTTGTAGATGTTGAAGAAGATTTTTGGTGTATTGATTTTCATTCAATTAAAAATGCGTTGACTAGCAAAACGAAAGCGGTAATTGCCGTACATATCTACGGACAGATTTACAATCCAGAGATAATTCATCTTTGTAAAAATAATTCAATTTACTTAATTGAGGATGCAGCACAGGCTCATGGAGCATCATTTATTGACTCAAATGGCGAAGAAAGTAAATCTGGATCATTAGGCGATATAGGGTGTTTCTCATTCTTCCCATCGAAAAATATGGCAGTGGGTGGCGAAGGTGGCATGTTAACTACTACGAGAAAAGAGCTGAGTCAACTGGTTCACGGAGTAATAAACCATGGCAGGTCGCCAAGTTTAGAATCTATGCAATTGGGGAGTAATCTGAGAATGTCAGAAGTATCTGCTGCAATTGGAATTGAGCAATTAAAACAACTCGATAAATGGGTAGAACGGCGCAGGAATATCGCTAATAGGTATACTGAACAATTTACCAATCACCCGTTTTTAGTAACTCCAAAAGTAAGGCCGAACACTAGACATGCTTGGCACCAGTATTGTCTTTCAACAAAGTACCCTAACCAGTTAGTTGAGCACCTTGATCAATATGCAATTGATGCCCGCAGGTATTACCAAATCCCTTGCCACAAACAACAACTGTTTGCAGAGCATCCGCAACATCAAGTGGAACTAACTAACACAAATCACCTAGCCAAATCTTTAGTTGCTATTCCGGTAATGCATGAATTAAAAGATTCAGAAATTGAAAGAATAATTTCGGCCGTAAATTCATTTAATCCTGTTTAAATGATTCAATAGTCTTCGCTAAAGCGGAATTAGACCATCCTGGCAATCCGGTAATTTCAGAACCGATCCATTCTGGAATTTCAACAATCTGTGTAGAATCATGTAATTCGACCTCGGCTAAAACCAAGCCGGCTAACCCTCCTTCAAACTCATCAATCTCCCACGTTAAACCATCTTTATTGGGCCAAAAGTATCGAGTTTTCTCAACGAAGGGGTAATCATCGACGTTAATGCCTCTAGGTTTTTCTGATAATTCCCATTCAAACTCCATCGCACTATCGTAATTTTTTTCCCCTTTTATACTCAAAATAATCTTGTCGTCAATAAATCTTAATCTTGCACTTGAGAGATTCTCTTTGCTGATTAAATTCGCCTCTGTTTCATTTATTTCTACAATTGGAATTGAACCGTAAAAAAGTTGTAAATTCCCTATCTCGAATAAATCAATATCCAAATAAAACTGCGTTATCTTAGACAGATTTGGCACATTTCGCCACGGCTTTGAATCTCTACCATCGACAAGGAATCTGCGTTCAATTTCTACTCCGTAACTCAGATTGATCCCTCGCAGTGGCGTTATGCTACAGATTCTAGATGTATCCATTCGTTTTCAAGCGCATAATGCCATAAGTCTGCAAGCCTCATCAAATTATATGATGAGCGTTCAAATCTTTTAGCCATGGTATTTAGTAAAATTCTTCCTTCGCGGCCGCCGATAGATTGACCTTGAACTTCAAGTATTTCGGTTGAAATATTAGAAAATAATTCGGAAATAGACATCCACTTTTCTTTCAACAACTCTTCAGGCACCCCTTTTTCGTCTACCAGGCAATCACGCATTATTTCAATCAATGCTACTGTCTCATGCCCAAGTGAGGATAATTCGGATAACAGAGGCGTATCAGTATCTTCAATATCATGCCATAGAGTCTGTGCATCAGCGATATCTCTTGCATGACGCGCGAGTCTTTCAATTACGTCTACGCCCCTTAGATATGAAGCAATGATCCTCAAATCTTGTAATAGGGGCTGGTTAAGAGTTAGCACTAATAGTAAATCTTGTGAGAGATGCTCGGCTTGTCTTTGAGCACTTTTTCTTAATTTGTAAATTTCTTTTAAGTCCCCTTCATTGAAATTTTTTATTCCATTGACTGCTAAATTGTATGATGAAATGATTGAACCAAAGAAGTCAGAAATCGCAGACCTTAGTGTATTCATTCGACTATCTAAATTTGTTCTTATTGGTGGCACCATATTCTCACCTACTTATCATAGGCCTCGGTCTTACCTGCAATAAGCATATTGATTAGAGTCTCTGTAAGGTCTATACTATATCCACATAATCTTCTAACGATTTCAGATATTCTAAATTCAGAAAGAACACTGGTTGCGCGTGCCCGTGAAGACATCAATTCGTTCTCATGATTCTCTAAATCGGCAGTTGCTTTAGTCAAGTCTTGTTTTGCTTTTATTAGGACAGAAATATCTTTTGAGTATGTGTTTCTTATAATCGCCCTAAGTGAAGATAACCATATTGGTATTGCTGCCATTGGCATTTGATTTTCCGAAAAATCAATCTTATTTTCGTCACCATCAACTAAACTAGCAAAGGTTTGCGCGTGATCGCCCATCCTTTCTAAGTAATTGGCCATGATTGCATGCTCCATAGCTTGATATCTATCAATACCCAAACCCCTTTCAATTTGTGGCGAATGTAGGGCCATAGCAACTTGCCGATGGATAAGTAAACGTCTAGCATCAATTTGCCGTTCCCTGTCTTCATAATCAGAAATAATATCCTTATCGTCCCCAGCAAGTACTCCCAGTGTATCTTCTACCAAACTAGTCACTAGTAAATACATTCGATTCAAACTTGTTTGTAGTGGCAATTCATTTGGATTTAGTAGTGAAATAATCGATATTTTCTTAACTTCATCTTCTGATACCTCCATTCCTCTTGTATCTCTAAGAAACCTTCTAATGATTCTTTTTTGTTGAATTGGGATTCCATCTTTCATCGTGATAGTAATCACATCAGCCCCGCAAACATATGCGCCAACAAGGTAATCGTAAAGAGCACTTTTAGGGAACTTGGTTAAGTCAATAGATACTCTGCGTTTATTTTGTTTTACTTCGTGAGGAGTAATTTGTACTTCCCCACTTGCTAAACATTCTACCCCTACTACGTCTCCAGACGACAGACCATTATTCTTGATCCATTTTTTGGGCAGGCTAACAATGAATGTCGAACCGCCAGTAACCTGCAGTTTTCTATATTCGATATTGCCCACAATCTCCATGTTAACGCCTCTCCGTATAACTCCGGATAGATACCCATGTCACCCTAATTATATATATGTCTATATATTAATATAGTGAAATAATTAGTTTGCGGAGACAGTACCCAATACTATGTGAACTACCCCCGATTCGAGAGAGAGCATACTATGATAACTCAAAGCACAAAAATGAAAGCAATAACACTAATCTTACTTATGATGGTCTCAGCTATGGCTGGATGTCTAGGTAGTGATGACGATGACAAAGACGACAACACTGACCCTGATACCACTACTGGGGACGACACCAACTCAACAGTAGATGACGGCACCAACTCAACAGTAGATGACGGCACCATTGATGTCGGCAACATTGTATGTGGGCCAGATGGTTCAATTAGCATCGCCGGTTCATCTACCGTTCTACCACTTGCAGAAGCATGGGCAGAATACTACACAGAGGCTTGTGAAGGTGTAACCGTCACAGTCGAATCTGGTGGATCTTCCTCCGGTGCAGGTAGAGTTTGTGCAAACTCTGCAAAGGGTACACCAGTAGACATTGGTGACATGTCTCGTGACTGGAAAGACACCGAGAGATCCATCGACGAAGATGGTTACACTATGGATTGTCTGGTTGGAGACACATCAAGAAGTGCAAGACAAATTGTAGTTGCATTTGACGGCCTTTCCGTAGTTATGAAGAAGGGCGGCGCTGCTGAAACCTGTGTAAATGGAATGGGCGGACTAACCCCTGACCAACTACGCTGGATGTTCTCCGCAGAGACTGCAGCCGAACTTTCAACAGCAGGTTTAGACATGTCAACTGTCACCCCTAACGGCGACAACGACGACAGCACCCACAAGTGGTCTGAACTATCTGCAAACTGTCCAGATGCTGAAATTAATCTAGCATACCCAGATGCAGCTTCCGGTACTTACGAGTACTTCTTTGAAGCAATTCTACACGAAGCTGAACAAGGATTCAGATCTGGACAACAATCCAGTGACGACAATGTTCTAGTTAACGCTCTAATCGGTGACGAGACCGCAATCGGTTACTTCGGATATGCTTACTACCAAGAAAACCTAGCAACTCTAACTGCATCACCAGTCCTAAACGATGCAGGTAACATGGTTACTCCAAGCGGACCAACAGTTGCTGATGGAACCTACAACCCACTATCAAGACCTCTGTTCATGAACCTACTTGCTGAAGACGCATCACTTACTAACACAGTACCATTCCTCAAGTTTGGTCTCGGTGATGGTGGCGACCTACTAGTTAACTCAGTAGGATATGTCCCAATCCCAGCCGACATCCAGGCAACTATGGAAGCAAGACTAGATGCTGCAACACATGGTGGCGACGACACAATTGATGTCGGAACAGTCGTGTGTGGCCCAGACGGCTCAATTAGCATCGCCGGTTCATCTACCGTTCTACCACTTGCAGAAGCATGGGCAGAATACTACACAGAGGCTTGTGAAGGTGTAACCGTCACAGTCGAATCTGGTGGATCTTCCTCCGGTGCAGGTAGAGTTTGTGCAAACTCTGCAAAGGGTACACCAGTAGACATTGGTGACATGTCTCGTGACTGGAAAGACACCGAGAGATCCATCGACGAAGATGGTTACACTATGGATTGTCTGGTTGGAGACACATCAAGAAGTGCAAGACAAATTGTAGTTGCATTTGACGGCCTTTCCGTAGTTATGAAGAAGGGCGGCGCTGCTGAAACCTGTGTAAATGGAATGGGCGGACTAACCCCTGACCAACTACGCTGGATGTTCTCCGCAGAGACTGCAGCCGAACTTTCAACAGCAGGTTTAGACATGTCAACTGTCACCCCTAACGGCGACAACGACGACAGCACCCACAAGTGGTCTGAACTATCTGCAAACTGTCCAGATGCTGAAATTAATCTAGCATACCCAGATGCAGCTTCCGGTACTTACGAGTACTTCTTTGAAGCAATTCTACACGAAGCTGAACAAGGATTCAGATCCGGACAACAATCCAGTGACGACAACGTTCTAGTTAACGCCCTAATTGGTGACGAGACTGCAATCGGTTACTTTGGCTACGCTTACTACCAAGAGAACCTAGCAACTCTAACTGCAGCACCAGTCCTAAACGATGCAGGTAACATGGTTGCTCCTGACGCTACATCAGTTAGAGACGGATCTTACAATCCATTGTCCAGGCCATTGTTCATGAATCTACTAATTGATGCCGCTTCACTTGAAAACACACTACCATTCATGGCGTATGGATTGTTCACTGAAATGGGCCAAGACAAGGTTGGAGAAGTAGGATATGTTAGCCTAAACGACAACCAAGAAGCTCAGATGTTCCTTAGCAGATATGCATACTTGAAGGGAATGACCGCAGATGGCAATTCAGATATCTTTGACGACGCATTCTGTAGCGGTGCACAAAGCATCTCAATCGCAGGATCCTCAACGGTTCTACCACTTGCGGAAGCTTGGGCTGAAGCATATACTGAAATTTGTGGCGATACCACAATCACAGTAGAATCTGGTGGTTCATCTTCAGGTGCAGGTAGAGTTTGTGCTAACTCAGCAAAAGGCTCCCAAGTAGATATTGGAGACATGTCCAGAGATTGGAAGGCAACAGAAACACAAGATGGCGTTGACGAAAACGGCCAAGTTGAGTGCGCAGTTGGTGACACTTCAATCACTGTAACCCAACTTGTAGTCGCTGTAGACGGATTGTCCGTGGTTACCAAGAAAGGTGGCGCAGCCGATATGTGTATTCAGCAAATGGGCGGACTAACAGTTGCGCAACTACGCTGGATCTTCTCTGCTGAAACCGCAGCAGAATTGACTACTGCAGGCCTTGACATGTCGTCAGTAACACCAAACGGTGACAACGATGACAGCACTCACAAGTGGTCAGAGCTAAACGCAAACTGTCCAGACGCAGAAATTGTTCTTGCGTACCCAGACGCTGCCTCTGGCACCTACGAGTACTTCTTCGAGTCGATACTTGATGAAGCATCTCAAGGATTTAGAGCAGGAACTCAATCATCGGACGACAATGTACTGGTAAACACTCTAAACGGTGATGACACTGCCATCGGTTACTTTGGCTTCGCATACTATGCGGAAAACCAAGCAACTCTATCAGCAGCAGGCGTTGCAAACGACCATGTATACGGTATGGGCGACACCACCGAAACTGCAGTAATCCCAGACGCAGGTACAGTAAGAGATGGATCTTACGCACCTCTCTCTAGGCCACTGTACATGAATGTCAACAACGATGTTTGGGACGAAGTATCGGCTTTCCTAACCTGGGCTTACTCAGGAGATGGAACCGCCGAGATTTCTGAAGTAGGATACGTTCCACTAGATGACGCAACATGGCAAGAGATGTGGCGTAGAATTTCCGCTGAAGGCGACTTCAGCTGATTACTTTAGGCTCAACATAAGTCCTTCGAACCAAGTGCGAAGGGGGCAACCCCTTCCACTTGGCTCAACTATGTATGACTATATAGTTTATTTAGGAACATAAAAGAGTCCAATGCCTTTACCCTCACACAGCACAACGCAGAATATTGGAGGGCAAGTTATGCGTTGGCGAGGAAGAGTAGAAGAAAGTGCCCCAGGCATCGTCTTATTTGCCCTTGCAGCTACCGTGGTAATGATCACTGCCGGCATCGTGTTTGTATTATTTGAATCCGGTTCGAAATTCTATCGAGGATTTGCATGCGGTGCCGACTCATTTACCCCCCCTCAAGATTGGGATGAAGATTTGAAGGCAAGTATCAAAGACGCTGCAATATATGACGATGGAAAACTATCTGACCCATTGTGGCTAGACACTTTTTGTATAGTTGATTGGGATATGGAACACATGGTCGTTCTGTCTGACCCAATGATAGATACTTACGGTTGGGACTCTAGTAGCGGAACCTATACAGACGATAGCGATAGAGAAGGTAGTGCTTTTCAGCTTGCTGATGGGACAATAATAGTTGGACCAAGATTAGATTCAGAACGTTCATATTTATCTGAATACTTTGATCAAAACCCAGAGCATTGGGATGACGAGCATCCAAAGATACCCTTACAATACATTGCAGATAATGAAAATGCTTTGATATTACACAAACAAGACCCCGAACTTGCTCGTGAATGGTGGGTGACGATATGGGTTGGTGATGATAGCGCTAGACTCAGTATGGAAGAATACCAAGCGCTATTACCATATTATGAAAATAACACCGATTACAAAAAGAACGACGAGATAAACATCAACCAGGTAACACTTTGTCATAATGAGGGGCAACCAATGCTCCAATCACTTGAAGATGAATTTGTTATTCGTGGCATCGAGAAAACCAGCGATGGATGCTTCACAATTGATCAATACTCATTCTTTGATTATCAAGGCGAATCAATTTCACGTTTTAGTTCATCATCATATAATTTTTCAAACGAGGTATCATCATACGTTTTCACTAGTGACTTTACAACAGGGGGCAATAATTCACATCAGGACTTACTCGATAATTTGAGAAAGTTGGAAATTAAAGATTTACCGTTTGACTATGATAGCGATGGAGTAGCAAATGAGCAAGTTGATGGAGCAGGCAAACTTCTTGATAATGACATTGATGGCGACGGCATCACAAATAACATTGACGAAGATATCGATAGTGATGGTTTACCTAATGCTTACGATCCAAACCCATACACTCCAGATAGAGATAACTTCGGTCTGTTGTTGGGAGTAATTACCATCCTTGTTGTTGTATTGACAATATTTTCACCTCGCTGGTTAGTAAACATTCCAGTTGAACGAATAGACTTGATAGTGCCAGTGTTAAGAACCAATTTTGCATTTTTGGCAACCATAAGTACCATGTCTATGTTAGTTCCACCTAGTTTGTCAATCATTCTTTTAGTCTCTGCATTAAGCTTCATATTGACATTTTTTGGCTGGAAATTAGATGGAAAGTTACCTTATTCCACTTTAACTCTAGGGATATTCTCGCTATTCATCTCATTTACAAGTTTTTACTTTATTCAAATAGGTCATACCATTGCACTTTGCGTAGCAGTGTTAATGTTTGCTAAGGTAATCAACGACTCAAGGAATCAATCAGGTAGTAACAAATATGCAGTTGTTGATTCAGATAGTAGATTAGCAATGAATATTGCAGTTGTAGTAACCATTCTTTTGATGTATTTGGATGTAGTCGCTCGAGTTAACGGCTCATTGGGAGAATTTTTCACACAGACATGGTGGAAGACAGACATAACAACAGTTGGTTTAGTCACCGTTGATTCTAATCTTCATATGGGAGTAAATTCCCTATTGCAAACAACCTTGCAAGTTGCTTTAGGTGCATTGGTCATCGCCATTCCAGTAGGACTTGGTACGGCAATATTCTTATCTGAATATGCTAGCCCTAGAGTAGCAAATATTGTCAAACCGATTCTTGAACTATTAGCAGGTATTCCATCCGTAGTTTACGGATTCTTTGCTTTCGTTGTTATCGCTCCAATAGTGGTCGATATAGGAACATCATTTCTCGAACGTGGGTGGATCTCACAAGAACCCCAACTATTCAATCCTCTAAACGGAGCAATTGTAGTGGGTATAATGATTACACCTCTAATCGCTTCATTATCTGAAGATGCCTTGAGAGCAGTGCCAGATAATTTGAGACAGGCTTCTTATGCTCTTGGCGCAACACCTACTGAAACAACAGCAAGAGTAACAATTCCATCGGCCCTCTCAGGCATATTGGCATCAATTATTCTCGCTCTATCAAGGGCAATAGGTGAGACGATGGCCGTGACATTGTCTGTGGGAACATTAGCAGTATATTCAGACAATATGTTTAGATCTGCCCAAACAATGACTGCATATATTGCTCAACGAATCGGAGGAGAATTACCTATTGGCACAACACCATACTATTCATTGTTCGCAGTTGGATTATACCTATTCGTCATTACATTATCATTAAACTTGGTCGGACACAGGATAATGACTCGTTTTAGGGAGGAATACGATTGAGAGAACGACCGAGCGATTACAATGGCCTTTTCGGTACATCCCTGCTTCCACAACGCTCGTTAAAGCGCCGTTATGCAACCGCCAAAATTGGCAAATCCGTGTTTATTTCAATTGCTTTAGTTTGCGGTTTCGCTCTTGTTACTCTATTGACACAAATCACAGAGGAGGCATTTGTTCCTGAACAAGAAATTGAAGTTGATGGGATAAGAGAAGGCAGTAAACCAGTTGCACAAACACAACTTTCTTGGAAAGCAGAAAGTTGGAATCCTTCTTGGGAAGCGTACAGCATAACAAGCTGGTTAGATAGTTCCGGCAATACTGTAGAGTACAGAACCGACCAAATACCGTCTGGTTTGTCAGTACCTAGCGATGCAACAGTTGAACTCTTCGATGCAGACTTACGCATAGATCGGTCTAATGTCACTATAGAGGCAAAATGGGAAGAAACTCACTATGTTGCAACTCAAGACAATTACGATCCAAGACCAATACTCTCTAACGGTGCTTTTATGGGCATAGAAAATGACTCAGAGATATTCACCAGCATAGACGGCCAATCTGTATGGGATTTAGATACTGACTTAGAGCGTGCGCTTTGTGATGAGGGCTTAGCAGAATATACTTACAAACCTGTTGAGCCATGGGAGGTTCTAGACATATTACCCGGCATTAGTCAAGAAGCTAAGGGCTACAGCACCGGAGAAGAAGAGCGAATCAACATCTTCAAGCGACCAGATGCCCCAACCCCCGGAATGGGAGATTATTGGGTTGATTCAGATGATGGAAGCCAATGGGTATGGAAAGGTCTCCGTTGGGATTCAGCAGAGGGCGACGAATTCTTAAACAGTGTACTAGAGTTCAGCAATGATTATCCACACGCATTCAAAGATGGTAAATTATGGCTACATTATACACCAGTAACGCCAATTTTCCGCGGCGATGGAGATATTTGGCTTAACAGAAGCGCAACTGGAATAGGCGAATTTTCAGAAATAACAGTTGCTTCGATTTACAACCAAACAGATAGGGAATGGCGGCCACTTGACATTGAGCAAATTCCAGAACAGATATTACGGCCTCAAGAGTATATTGGAACGTTTACCCCAGAATTCTGTACTAAGGCTGAAACATCAGCATACATCCTATCAGCAGGTTTGACTGGTGAGGCAGTTGTAGGAGAATTCAAGAATGATGATGGCTATGAAATCAAACCATCAATTTTTACCAAAACCCGGTCAACTGAATTCCGAGTAACTATTTCTAATACAGGTCACGATGTAGTGTATGTAAACCTAGTGGATGACCCAGAAGGCCCGTATTTTAGCACATCTAGTCGAATTGCTGCCCCTTCATTATCAAACGGCTTTTTAGGTGAATGGGATTACTTTGAGAGAGACTCCCACATCACGTTAAAACCGTCAGGAGGGGTAACAACAAATTGGCTATATGTCAACCATACGATGAATTACACTGTTACATATTCGCAAATATCGGGTCCGGCGAACGACGCTCTAGAAACTTCATACAGAGAAGTTGGTGATTTTGCACTCGGCTCTCCCGCAGACTGGTTCCAATTCCGTTTTATCGATGACGATGACTTGGATAATGATGGAACAATTGATGTTTGTGACCTTGATATTGATGGTGATAATGACGATAATCCTATCATCGGGCATCCAAAATATTGTCCAGATATTGGCCGATATGAATTCGGCGGCCAACCAATGTCAATAAGTGAATGGATTTCATTAAACGATGCAGATGGCGATGGAGTTCATGATGAAGTAAAAGATAGAGATATCGACGGTGACGGTATTGCCAATTTGGTTCAAGGGCAAGGAATCTCTGCCGCAAAGTTGTTTAATTATTCTGAAACCAATATCTCCACAATACCTGTTGTTTGGCAAATTACTTCTGACCTGTATTCGATAAAATGCTCTGAATCATACAAACAAAATGATCCACAATACGCAGATTTCGATTGCGATAAAGCCACTTCTTTAGTATCAGATCAAATAATGGATTCAGAAGAATGGTGTGATACAATTAGATATCTTGACCAGTTATCATGGCTGCAATATTGCGGAGCCTCAAATCGGCTTGAGAGTGGCTTGGATATGTATGAAGAACGTGACCCCTATCTGCCGATGTTTGCTTACTTAGGTTTGATCGGGATGTTTTTTGTTGTTAGATATCCAAACCGGGCTCTGTTATCACTACGTTCAGGACTCATCAAATTAGGCTCAAAGGAACTTGATACTGGAACGAAAACAACATGGTCATGGTTATCATTTTCTTCAGAACTATTAAGCAGATTATTTGGTGTTCTAATTAGGCTACTTATTTTCATCGGAGCACTGTTTATCTTTATTAGTACATTTAATGAAAACCAACCGGTGTTATTGGTCCCATTCTCATTCACGATTGGTGGAGCAGTATCACTGATGAGTTTTATCGCCTTAGTTACTGCAATTTCAGATATTATCAAGATGCGTCCTGATGAAAATGTTCCTCTAGCAGACGGGTTGGTAGATTTCGGGTTGTTGGCGTTAAACGTAATCGTCTGGTATATTGCCCTTTCATGGATTTTAATCGAAGGATGGATTGTAGGGGCGGTTCTATTATTGATGTCGTTTATAGGGGCTAAAAAGTTGGTAATTGCAGCACTACAATTGACTCGAACCAACAAGATTCAGGAAGACCGATTAGGATTAGTAATCAAAGGACGAGAGGGATGGATGACCGCGGCACTGGTGGTCATGGTGATAGCATTGTTTGCTATTCCAATGAATATTCACATTCCATTTGTATGGTCAGATTATACTTCATCAGAACCGTATAAAGCGGGTTTAAGGGCTGCATTTTGGGGTAGCGTCTACGTTGTGGGATACACGATGTTGTTTGCCATTCCTCTTTCAATTGGCGCAGCAATTTGGCTAGAAGAGTATGCGCCAAATAATTCGTTCCGAAGAGGAATTCAGGCTCTAATTACTAACCTTGCCGGAGTTCCAGCGATTGTATTCGGATTATTTGGATTAGCCCTCTTTTTGACTGATAGAGGAATTGGCCTAGGATTGGGGGGTACAGTGATGACCGCTGGTATGACCATGGCAACGATGGCTATGCCTACGATTGTAATCTCTTCACAAGAGGCGCTCAGGGCAGTTCCACCATCATTACGAAATGCAGCATTTGGTTTAGGCTGTACTAAATGGCAGGTGACTAAAGACCATGTATTGCCACATGCAATGCCTGGAATGATGACTGGAACCATTTTAGCCATGTCAAGAATTATGGGGGAGGCAGCACCTCTTATTCTAGTAGGCGCAGTTGCCTCAGTATTTACTGAACCAGACGCCTTCTTTTACGTATCATACCAGTATACTCCATCGTTAGACGGATTTGCTAGTTGGTTCCCTGGTATTGAACCTCACTTGCAAAACATTCCATTATGGGCTGACCGAGGCCCGATGTCGGCAGATCCGGCAGAATATGTTGGACCAGACTCTAATGATAGAGGATTTTACACCGTATTACCAGTTCAAGTATATCGCTGGACAGATATGCCAAAAATAGGATTTAAAGTCGCAGCTGCTGGCGCTTCAATCGTGTTGTTAGGTACTTTAGTTATTGTCAACTCAGCAGCAATTTTACTCCGTGCACACTTTAGGAGGTATTCAAGCACATGACGAAAAAACAAGAAAACACAGAAGATGAAGAAGTCGTTGAAGAGACAGAGATTAGTAGTAATCATGAGTCGTTATTCAAAGCATTGCAAGAGCTGATGGCGGCCGACGGGGAAATTTCTGACGAGGAGGAACAACTTTTCGCTCAACTAAAACAACTGCTTTCTAACGATTCGGAACAACCCAAAAAATCTCAAATCCGAGGTATCTTAACCTCAATGTCTAAGATTGATGGCAAAGCGGATTTTGAGGAATCTACAATCATCAAAGAATATTTAGAATCATTACCGGATGAAATGAGCGATGATTCTGATATTCATGAAGAAATACCAGATTCAACAAGAGATTTAGAAATCGATGGCGATGCTCACATGTGGATTCGAGACTTAGATTTACACTATGGCAATGCCCAAGCAATTTACAACGTATCCATCCCATTCAAACGCAATTCAGTGACCGCGCTAATCGGCCCATCAGGCTGCGGCAAGTCGACTTTATTGCGATGTTTAAATCGAATGAATGATTTAATCTCAATTTGTAAAGTGGACGGTTCAGTCGAACTTGACGGCGAGGAAATAATGGGACGCAGTGCTGACTTGGTTACCATTCGTCGAAGAGTTGGCATGGTATTTCAAAAACCAAATCCATTCCCTAAATCAATTTACGATAATGTCGCATACGGTGTTAGGCTTCATTACACTCCAAGTAGAAGGGAGTTGGATAAAATAGTTGAAGAGTCATTGCGACGTGCTGCAATTTGGGACGAAGTTAACGACAGACTTCATGAGTTGGGCACCAGTCTATCCGGTGGACAACAACAACGTCTTTGTATTGCTAGAACAATTGCAGTTGAACCTGAAGTAATTCTTATGGACGAACCTTGTTCAGCATTAGATCCTATTGCTACGGCAAAAATTGAAGAATTAATTTTGGAACTGAAAAAACATTTCACAGTGGTTATTGTTACTCACTCTATGAGTCAAGCTCAACGTGTAAGTGACTATACCGGTTTCATGTACCTCGGCAGACTAGTTGAATTCGACAAGACCTCGAAAATCTTTGGCGATCCGTCAAAAGAATTGACTGCTAGGTATATTTCAGGAAGATTTGGTTGATATATATCCTATATACTACGACTTACTTTCTTTGGGGTGAAATATAGTATCCTCCTTGATTAGCCCAAACGGGGCGCTATTTCTGTTACCAGAGGCCACACATTATCGAACGTTATTTATTTCAGATTGCCATCTTGGACTTAAAGGCGTTCAAAGCAGTAAACTGCTAGCCTTCTTACAATCTCATGACGCAGAGAAAATCTACCTTGTTGGTGATATTATTGACCACTGGTGCAAAGGGAAGAAGTGGCATTGGACAGAAACTGAAGATCTAATAATACAAAATTTGATTTCAAAAGCCAATAAAGGCACTCAGATTTACTACATACCCGGCAATCATGATGAGGCATTCCGCGATTGGTGTTCAACAAAAATTCATGGCATAGAAATAATAAATCAAGCAGAACACACTACTGCAGACGGTCGAAATCTATGGATAATACATGGAGATGAGTTTGACTTATTTATCAAAAACCATCGCTGGCTGTGCCACTTAGGCCACTTTAGCGTTCAATTATTGATGAAAATAAATCGTCCTATTGCTTGGACTAGGAGATTGCTAAAACTGCCCCAGTGGTCATTAGCAACCGCTGCTAGAAGGGCAATGCAAAGAAATTCCAGGACATTCAAAAACTATGTTAATACTGTAACACGAGAAGCAGCGAGGCTCGGATATGATGGAGTAGTTTGTGGACATATTCACAAAGCAGAATTCCGAGTAAAAAACGGCGTGGAATATTGGAATGACGGAGATTGGTTGGAATCTTGTACCGCAATTGCAGAAGCAATGGATGGAACAATGGAAATCTTAGAGTATTCGCCAAAAATCTCAACAATTTCACTACTGAGAGAAAGAGCGAAACTAAACGCAGTCAATCAGCCATCCTTCGAAACAGAATTTAGCCTTGATATCAATGATTTAGAGGCGAGTAATGAGTTTGTTGCCGAGGTGAGTGTATGAACATCGCTTATGCCTTAGCAGGTGAAGGTAGGGGGCATACTACTCGTGCAATCGGTTTAACGGACCGACTGATTGAAGCCGGCCACAACGTACAATTCTTTACTTGTGGCGATGCTGTTGATTTGCTGGAGAAGCGGTATGGTGCCGAATCGGTAACTTACCTAGAAACCCCAAGGTTTGTGCTAGGAAAGCGAGGAATTTCCTACCTCGGCACTGCTTATGTTACGGCTAAATTCATCAAAGGCCATCGTAACAGGGTCAAGGATTGTATAAAGCAATTACAATACTTTCAGCCCGATGCTTTAATTTCAGATTTTGAACCGACTTTTGCCAGAGCAGCAAAAAAGCTCGATATCCCAATAATTTCCTTTAACAGCCAACGTTTCTCAATCGATACAAAACTTACCGATAGATTATCAATAAGCCAGCGAGTACGACTTTTTCCAGTTAGATTATTGTGTAAAATCTTTACCCCAAAGCCCGCTCTAAGCGTTATTTCAAAGGGCTTTAATTTAGAGCCAAAAAATGATCATGTACATTTAGTTGGTCCTATGCTTAGGCCACAGTTTTTCCCCGGTGCATGGCAGCCACAAGCAACCCATGCTGTTGCTTACATGAGGAAAAGTGTACTTTGCCATTTTGACGCAATAGTGTCTCATGCTAGAAAGAACGGGCTGAAAGTAAAATTATACGGCCACAAACCTGAGGAAATACCAGATGATGTTATTTCTTGCCCAATTTCTAATCAGGGCTTTATTGATGATTTACTTAGTTGTGATTTAATTTATCAAACCGCAGGTAGTCAACTACTCGGTGAAGTTGGTGTCTTAGGGCTTCCATCTCTGTGCATTCCAGAACCTGGCCAAGTTGAGCAAGAGATCAATGCAGTGTTAGCAAGCAAGGCTTATGAGAATGTTGCTATGCTCAATAAACGAAAAATTACTGTAGATGATTTAGATGCTGCACTATTACTGGCTAGTAATTATCCACCAACAATAATCTTCGATAACGGGGTTGAAGGGGCATACAACGCTATTCAGAATTTCCTCGACACGAGGATTACTAACATCGCTTCCTAACATTAGTTAGTTTAAACAGAATAAAATGAGTATACTCGGGGGCCGAAACCCCCGAGCATAATCTCAAGTTTTGGGGACAAAATATGATTTATTTTGCATTAGTTTTCTGCACCAGGGGTTTCTGCACCAGGTACATAAGACCAAGCGCCTTTACCATCCATGGCATAGACATCATCAGGATTACATGCAGCGTCTGCTTCACAATCAGCCTCAGGGAGAGCTCCAGAAGTCCAGATTTCATTGGTTCCATCAGTCAAGGTTACAGTATCATCGCCGCCTATACCAAAGGCAAATTGTAACACACCTTGTGTAGAGTCGTCATTACATAACAACATATAGTCGCCTGCAGCAATAGTTCCTGATAGACCAAATGCTTTAGAATCGCCAGCACCTTTGTCATCATGAAGAATAAATCCACTTAGATCAACATCTGTTGCACCATAATTCCAGATTTCTACCCAGTCTGCGGTACCGTCCATTGAACCATCATCATTGAATAAACAAACTCCAGAACTGCCTTTGTTAGCAACCTCGGTAATTGCGACAGTTGCATGACAGTTGTTGGCTGAACCCGGGGTTTCTGCACCTGGGCCGGTCGGTTGAATTACTCCATTACAGAGTTCAGCAGCACCGTTATCGGAGTAAGATGGTAGAACAAATGTCTGCTCAGGAGTGCCATCAGCATCGAAATCAAGGCTGACAGAATCTCCGCCCTTACCTAGCCCGAAACCAAATAATCCGTCAGTACCATCTTTTACTGCGTTGTCATTCTTCTGGAACAAAGTGTATCCGCTAGCAAGATCCATAGCAAAAGTAGTACCATCATTCTCCATTCCAGAAGAATCGTACATCAAAACTCCATTCATGGAGCAGGTTGCCCCGTTGTTGTATAGTTCGATGTAATCATCAGCAAACGAGACACCAGTGGATGGATCAACTGCACTATCGCCATCGGCATGTGCTTCAGTTACTGAAACCTCATTCGCAGTACAGGCAGGTGCTCCAGTAGATCCACCAGTGTCGCCACCAGTGTTATCACCTGTGCCACCGTTTGTAGAGCCACCGCTGCTAGCAGCTGAGTCACCTTCAGAGGTTGTGGTTGAGGTGTCTAGAGTTGTTCCTTCTCTACTATTAAGGATAGTAACAGTAATCTCACAGACTTCGCTGCTACAAAGATCTACTGAATTCTCTGATATGGTGACAGATTCTCCAACTTGCCAACCACCATCATTTGCACTGGTCTCGGTTACTACACAAACTCCGGTTGTTGAGCCAGGGTTTGCACAGGTACTTGATGCCGCACCGTCAATAGACAGTTTGACAATTACTGAAGCCCAACCAGTTTCCTCACCAATATCCATTGTTACAATTACTAAGTCATCGGTTGCACCGCTAGTAGGGCTACCAGGCGCATCTCGGACACTGAAGTTATACAGGCTCAAATCACCGTCTGTGTTGGTTTCTGCTAGGTTTGCAGCCCATACATAGAGTACGCCAGATAACACTACAGTTATCGCAACCATCAAAATCGTTGCAATTACCGGACTTACCGCTTTTTCAAATTTTTCTCTCTCGTTTATTTTCATTTTAGTCACTCCTATTTTTTTAGGTATCTACGACTAACAGGCTCGATTATACTACCAACATGCATAGAAACTATATTTTGATAATTATATCTCAATATTACTAAATATTCTATTGGCGGGGTATGAATCTATTTGACCATTCTACCGCAACTATGGAGAAGTATAATTTCCGTTGCTTCACTATGATGGCTCTACTAGTTTTTACCATGATGTCAGGGTGCATTTCCAATGATGAAGGCAAGCAAGAATCTAATGGAGATTATACAATAACTGATGGAAGCACTCAAATCGAACAATCTGGTGGCAATATAAGGATCGCTGGGTCTTCGACTGTGTATCCGCTAGCAACTGGATGGGCAGAGGGTTTTAGGGAAGAAATTGGCT
>CAXFAS010000025.1:0-24319 GCA_964001175.1 uncultured euryarchaeote | reverse complement strand
CAGATAAGTCACGAAGGTCATCCCAATTTTTATGTCTAAACTCTGCATTTTCATCGAATGAAATTTTTGAATCTAGTGCGATAATTTGGTCGTCAGATGTTTTCACCAGTGGATTAATTTCAACCATAGCACAATCATTACTTACAAACATATCATACATACTTCCTAGCATTTTGAAGAATGATTTTAATGCGGCACCGGAAAGACCCAATGCCATTCCTAAATCTCTCTTTTGAAATCCAAGTAATCCTGAATTTGGGTCAACAGAAATCTTGTGAATTAGTTCAGGAGTATTGTGAGCGACATCTTCAATATCCATTCCTCCTTCAGTTGAAGCCATAATCATGACAGACTTGTTTTCTCTATCAACTAGTAAAGCGAGGTAATATTCATGAGCAATATCACATCCGGATTCGATGTACAAATTATTAACAATCTTTCCTTCATCGCCAGTTTGTATAGTCACCAATAGATTTCCAAGAATATTAGATGAATAAGTTTCAACATCTTCCTTTGAAAATGCAATTTTAACTCCACCATCCATCACATGTTCTTTAGTGTCTGGATTGTAAAGTGTCCCCTTACCTCTGCCCCCAGCATGGATTTGAGATTTGACTGCTACTACTTTTGAGCCTAATGAATCATATGCATTTAGAGCCTGTTCTACTGAAGTACAATGTACTCCTTCTAAAACAGGTACTCCGTTTGCCTTTAGTAGTGATTTTCCTTGATATTCGTGGATGTTCATGTCTCTCTCCAAATACCTCCAGAAAAAGACCGTCTTTGAATACTTTGATTCAATTTACAATATCCTGCATTGATAAAAAATGTTGAGAAATAACCTCAATCACTAAACGCCTTATTCCCAAGCATATCTCATGGAAAGGGACATAATTTGGTTTTTTGTACTTGGATTATGGTCTATTTTGGTTGTTTTTGCCATTAAACCAGTTCATTCTTACATGGTCAAGAATGGTAGTGAAAATATGGTTGCTGTTTACTATAATCGTAAGATTGCACACATGCTTGCCGGAGGAGTTCCAATTATTCTTTCACCAATTGTTTTTGAAAATCCTATTTGGCCTTTAATTGGCGGTATTCTTGGATTTTTTGCTCTTCTTAGTACTCATCTTCTTGATCGAAGATTATGGTGGATGCAGACTGAACAAAATGTAAATGATGCAACGTTCGCTTTGATGTTAGGTACATCAGTATATTTAATTTGGGAATATACAAATGAACCATGGCTAGCAATTCTTCCTTCACTATATATGGCATTTGGAGATGGAGTAACTGGAATTATTAGAAATAAAATGTTTAGAAAAAGAACGAAAAGTGCTTGGGGTAATTTAGGTATGGCGATTCTTTGCCTTCCACTCGGATTTTTTATAGGTAATTCTGTTGATCCATCAATACCCGTATGGGGTCTAATTTCCGCATCTGTTGCTTCCTTTGTGGAAAGATATGAATTTGGGGTAATTGATGATAATGTTCTCATCGTAATAGCTTCAAGTATTGTGATTATTGCTGGATTTATTTTAGGACCAATTTTTTGAAAGATATACAAGAAATTTTAACCATTAAGATGTAGCATCAGTCATGTCAATCAGTATTGGGGATGTAATTCCAGAATTCAACTTGCTAAATGCAAATAAAGCTCTCGGCGGAGACTATGTAAATTCTAATGATTATATCAAAGAAAATGGATTAATAGTTGTCTTCGAATGTAATCACTGCCCCTATGTTATTGCAAGTATTGAAAGAATTAATCAATTGTCAAAATATGCCAATTCTAATTCAATAGGATTCTTGGGTATAAATTCTAATGATGCCGAGGTATACGCTTCTGATTCATTTGAAAATATGGTAAAAAGAGCTGATAAAGGAATGCCATATCCTTATCTCTTTGATGAATCGCAAGAAATAGCACATAAATTCGGAGCGAAAAGAACCCCTGAGTTTTTCTTATTCAATTCGAATCAAGAACTAATTTACAGTGGTAGAATGGATGATTCTCCTAGAGATCCAAACCAAGTCACTACTAATGAATTGAAAGACGCAATAGATTGTTTATTGGACGGTGAAAAACCAAAAATTGAATTCACAGAATCAATTGGATGTTCTGTTAAATGGAAAGTGTAGGTGTTCTAATGTCGGGTTGTAGAAGGCAATGTGACTGGGACAAAAATATGGTTTGTCGTAGTTGTGGGATTGATTATTCTGACCCAAACGACAAACAGAAAGAGTCCGTTGAACAACCTCCAAAATGATATATGACCGCATTATTTGAAAGGCGACCAATCTTGGCTTGATTTATGCAGGTAGTTGTTCTTGCGGGAGGAATAGGTTCACGCCTACGTCCATGGACACAAGAAATTCCTAAACCGCTTCTTCCAATGTTGGATAAAACCCTTCTTGAGCAAGTTATATCTTCGGTTCCAAATGATTTAATCGATGAAGTCATTGTTGCTGGTGGTTACAAAGTTAACAAAATAAAAGAATATTTTTCTAATACTAATTTTGATTTTGATATTACAATAGTTCCAGAAGATAAGCCATTGGGTACAGGGGGCGCTCTAAGTAATTGCAGTGATGTTGTAAGTGGAACATTTGCATGTTTCAATGGTGATATAATTTCATCTTTAAAAGTAGAGGAATTACTAAATTTACACAAAGCAAATGGAGGAATAGGTTCTTTGGGACTTTGGCAAGTAAATGATCCTTCAAGATTTGGAATTGTTGGGTTAAATGAAGATTCTAAGATTACTAAATTTATGGAAAAACCCAAACCAGAAGAAGTCTTTTCCAATCTAATCAATGCAGGTTCATATATTTTTGAAGATGATATATTCGATTATATTCCTTCTGGGAAAAATTCTATAGAAAGAGAAGTATTTCCCCAACTAGCTAATGATAGATTACTAAATGGTCTACATTTTAGTGGATTTTTTATTGATTCAGGAACTAGAACATCTTGGTGTGATGCAGTTCGAACTTGCATTGAAAATAACAGGTTTTCAAGTGGGGAAGTTTGTGGTAGATCATGGTTTGAAATACCTAACAGTAAAGTCGAAGATGGCTCGTTAATTTTAGATTCTATGATTGGAACGAATACAGAAATTATGAAATCTAAGATTGAGAATTCAACAGTCTTATCAGGAACAAAAATATATTCTAATGTTCAATTAGAATCTAGTTTAATAGGTAGAAACGTGGTTATAGGTAAGAATTCTGTAATTTCTAATTCAATCATAAATCATGATTCTTTAATCCCAGAAGGTACTGTTCTTACAGATAGTGAATGGCCATTAACCGATTGATTTTTGATTATTTGATGGAAGAACTAAAATGTAAATGCAGAATGCCAAATTTATGGACAAGCCATTGATAGTTGTAAATTTCAAAACGTATGAATCGGCAAGCGGACAATCAGCAGAGATTTTAGCAGCCTCGATGGAAAATTATTCTAGTAGAAATTTTAGAATGATCGCAGTTGTTTCTGCTTTTGATTTATTTTCCATTTCTTCAAAATCGGAGAGTCTAGAGGTTTGGTCTCAACATCTTGATCCTGTTGGAAAAGGAAGTCATACTGGATGGCTTGAGCCGGATTCCGCTATTTATCGTGGCGCTGTTGGAACAATAATCAACCATGCTGAACATAAAGTTAGTATGCAACATGTAAGAGATTTAATGGAAATGCTTCCAGATGATTTTCCAGTATGTGCTTGCGCTGCAGATGTTAACGAAGCGATTGAACTGGCAAAACTTAATCCTACTTTCATAGCTGTTGAACCACCTGAATTAATTGGTGGAGATATATCTGTGACAACCGCTGACCCTTCGATTGTTTTAGATACAGTAAAGGCTGTAAAATCTGTAAATCCAAAAGTTAGAGTTCTTTGTGGCGCAGGTGTAAAAAATGGTTTAGATGTTCGTAAGGCAATAGAACTTGGAGCAGAAGGCGTTCTACTTGCTAGCGGTGTAACTAAGGCCAAAGATATAGATTCAGTATTAGATGATTTATCTTCTTAGTTTGTAAGAAATCTTTCCTTGGCAAAATTATATTCGGCCAATTTTTGTTCAATTTTGGCTTTTGCTAAACCATTTTTTGCAGGACACTTATTTTTAAAAATACATTTTGTGCAGTGATAATGGTTATTTGCTAGAGGAATTATGGATAAATTCCTCATAGGGCCTACTTTGTCTAGTAAATTATTCATTTGATTTACATCCTTTTCTAGTAATTGTTTAGATTGTTCTAATAGTTCATCGGTCGGTAAAAATCTTTCATGTAACCATTTTCCATTTCTAAATTTTAATACATGTACGATATATTTCTTAGTTAAAGTAGGTAAATTTCTATTCTTTAACGACCAATTTACCATTGCTAAAGCCTCTAAGTCTTCGAAAGAATTTGCTTTTTCTCCAAGTAAATCTACTCTTAGAAGGTGCCATTTGTTTTGAATTTGAAAAATCAAATCTGGTGAACAGAAAATATCTATATGTGCGTTAGATACTGACTTTTTCCTATCTAGGCAGGACCATCTTTTTATTTTATTAGTGTTTATTCTACGAAAAATATTAGTGTTCCATAGTGAATCTAATTGGTTCTTAGCACTTGAAATTAGTTCTTCTAAAAACTTCGAATTTGAATTTCTAATTCTTGATAATAATTTAGTTCCGATGTCTAATTCCAAATTCATCTTAATTTTTAAAAAAATCATTTTGTCAGACCAGATTATTCCATTTCGTTGATCTTCTAATCTTTCAATCATGACCTCTCTAAGGCTACTTACAAAAATATCTTCTAGCGATTTTTTACTGAGTTTTTTTCTCTTACTGATGTATTTATTTTGATTATTTGAATATCTTAGTACATATTGTCTTGGACAATTTATTAACGATTTTCTCCTACTTATACTCCACATAGTCTGTAACTCATTCATGGTTCAAAGATTTACTTTAACGTTAGTTAAGGTTATCAAATAATTCCAAATAGAGAACTTGTGATAATAACATTCGCAGTCACCCATAATGATATAGGCACCAAACACCAACCAACAAATTGAGTGAATGATTCAGCTCCATATCTGCCGAATATTCGAGATATAGGACCACCAACAGCTGCAATTAATCTAAGGAATAGAATTGAAAGACCTCCTAAAAATAGGTATAAAATTAGATTAAAACTTCCACTAATTATTCCTCCAAAGCCACTAAGCATAGATGCGGCAACACCTTGAGTAAATAGTGAAGGAAATGCAAGAATTCCAAACCAAGCGAACCAAATTCCTAGCAATACATCTCTTTCCATGTCTTCCAGAGGTCTCCAGTTTTGGAAAGATTCTGGAAATAACCTGTGTAATGATTTGGCTAATATGGTGGCTTCAAACGGTTTTCCTTTTCGAGCTGTAACTATACTCATTTGAACAAACCATAACATGAGTAAAATATCAATCCAAAACAAAATATTACTACTTATTGGCAATAATGTTGCAATTAATAATGGTAAATTAACAACCAAAATTCCTAGAGCAGAAGCGCCAATTATGGATGCCCATAATGTTCCAGGCGGGAGTGGTTGCTCAGGAGGAGTCCAATCTTCTCTAGGCAGTGCTAAGAAAATCAAAAATAATCCTGGACCTAAGAGTAGGCTGAAGTAAGCCCCAGAATTTTGACTTCCTCCAGATGAAATATCCTCAACCGATTCAATAATTTCTTTAGAAAAGGCAACTGGTGCTTTACTATAAGTTACGTGCATTGCAGGATCAATAACTACGACTGAATCAGAAACCCCATCTGGTAAACCACTGGCAAAAGACTCATCAGTATCAATTAAAACAGGCCATGATGAATTTATTTGTTGCTTAAGTTGAGTAACATCACTAGCCATAGGTTCCATTCCAGAAAGAATGTGAACTACCGCGATATCTTCTCCAAAATGTTCAATTGTTAGATTAAATTGATTAGATTGATCAATTAGATTTTCAGATGCAGGAAGGCCTATTCCAACAATAAGTGCACTCTTTCCATCAATCAATTCAGAGATAGTGTATGAATCACCATTCTCATCTAATAATTCAGCATTACTCACTCTTGTATTTTCATCGATAGCAGCATCAGCACCTAGGTTGGCCTGATCAAATACTGTCGGGATAAATAGTAACATCATTACAACTAGAGCGCCTAAAATCGGTAATGGCAGCATCAATCCTTGGTTGAAAATATTCCAGAGGAAAATTCCTAGAGCAACAAAACAAGATAATGTAAGGAATAGTTTAGCATTTGCAAACCCTTGATTCTCTTTTTCAACATCAAATTTTATGATACCAAAAGCATGACATTGGCTATTTGAATCTCCAGATATAGTAGTAACACAAAATTGTAAGTTTGTCAATCCTGGAGTCAATTCATTTTGACCCGACCAAGTCCAGATAGACTGATTATCATCAATTTCTCTGATAGTCATTGTTCTTCCAATAGAGTTCTCCATCATACCTTCTAGGCTATATGGAGTTCTTTCATAATCTTCAAGTGGCCCCCAAATTTCCCATTTAATCTCCTTAACATCGTCTGCACCCCAAGGGAATAGTGGTTCAAATTCTATGTGTGCTCTTCTTGATTCATCGACAATAATTTTTCCTTTCGGCTCATAAATCTCACCTTTAATTACAATTCCGCCGCCATTTTGTTCTAAAGCACCCCATTGTACTCTTGCTCTAGCAGTACATTGATGTTCTATTGAAACTGTTAAGGTGAAAACATCACCTTCAATCATAGTTAGATTTACTTCATTCATTTCACCTGAGAAATTCATAGCCTCATTAGAATTTACCTTATCAACCACTTGAGTAATAACAGAATCATATACTGGAACACCGCCTGCATCTACTGAATAAATTAGAGTTGTAGTCCCATCTAGATTGAACTGCTCCTCTCGAACACAAGTTTGAGGGCCAGCACCTTGATCAAGATATACAGAAAAGAATACACTCATATTTACAGTTGCACTAAATCCATTTTGAATTGGTTCACTGTTGAGATTTAAAATCTGGCCACTAAATCCAGAATTGATACTTATTCCACCAGGGGCATTGTCAGATTTTTGCCTCTGTAAAACAGCTTCAGTTTCATCTAAACCTTCAACATACAATCTCTCAATTGGATTAATTTCCCAATCTACATAACCTGCTTCATAAACAGGTTCTTCAAAGCCAGAAACTGAACTAGCAAGCCCCATTCCTAGTATTAGTACCAGTAATAGAATGGGCATACTATGCTTGCGCATGGACTAACCAATAGGTTTTGGTTGAAGAACTCGCCGACGATTTGTGGGTTATTCAACTGAATCTAAGCCAAGCCCACATCAACATCATTCCAGATGTTATTGCTAGAGTATTTACGCCACCTTTAGTTAAGTAACCTCTATTTTCGAATAAAGCCCCCAAAAGACTGTCCACTTGACAACCAATCCATCCGATTATACAAGTCAACAATGAAAGGTAAAGTCCATCAACAATTTCTGAATCCAAATTGGTAATATACCAAGCTAAAAATGCTAGTATGCTAATCAATCCAGATCCAAATAATGCTGCTTTTTGCCCAGTTGATGAAAATCCACCATTTAATCCAGCTTCACATGGTTTTAGAGTGGTAATCATTCTTACATTGTCGTCTAGGCATCCTATCTCACTAGCAAAAGTATCGGCAGCTGCAACTGCAACTGCTGCGCTAAACATCCATATGCCAAATTCCCAATCTTCTTGGAAAAAGGCCATGGCAGCTACAACAGCAGGTAATCCTCCATTTGCCAAAACATTAATCCAACCTCTGTGTCCATCGTCAGATTCACTCATATTTCGAGCCTTTTTTTCCTCAAATCGCCATTTTGTTGCTTTATGTGATGCTAATAAGAAGGCTAGTAAAATTAGTAACCATGTCCAATGTCCCATTCCACCTACTACTAATCCAATGAATGTGGCAGCAGCAACTCCTGCGGAATCAAGCATCTTAGCCTTGGATGAGCCGATTATAAGACCTAGAATTATAATTCCAGTTACAATCAAATTACCTTGATTGAAACCTCCAGTCAAGACATCCATGTAATTCCCAAAATACTGTCGGAATAATTCCTCTTAAAATGTAATACCCTGTAATTGGATTAATTGCACTGTTTTTTTAACTCAATAAAGAATTCCGGTCATCTGTTGCATAAGGGATTAAACGTCTTAGAATCATCCAAAGAATCACTATAAGTACAGTGATCAGAATAAGATTTACTGCAATTTGAATAATCACAGGGCTATCAATGAGTATTCTTCCGGAAAGCCATAGTGTACCATTCCACACAGCATGACAAAAAATTGCAATGAGTATAGCTTTTGTTGGCGACTTGGTTAATTGTATTTCTTTTTCTTTACCAGCACTAAGCCATTTAGGCAAAACTGGTTGAACTTTTACACTTGAACTAGAGATTAACTGACCAGTTTTTTTATCAAATAAAACCCATTTACTTTCTTGCTTGATAACCTTTTTCTTTTCATAAATACCATCTATCAATGACTTTGAATGATTATTTTTTGAAATATGATGGCCAATTGCGAAACCAGAAATTGCTGTCCAAGTTGCATGCCCAGGAATTGAACCTATTGCTCTTAAAACCGTGGTGAAAATGAAACTTATTGCAGCACCTTCTCCAGAAAATAATGCTCCAAGAATATATGACATATTTTCCAAAAGTGCAAATCCAAGACCTACAGAAAAACCGATTTGAAAACCTCTTTTGCCCGAATCAATAAATCTAGATAAGAAAAGAATAGCCAATGCTTTACTCAATTCTTCTCCAATTGGTGCAGATAAGAATAGAATCATTCCATAACCAAGACTTTCAACTCCATCCAAACTTATTCCTAAGAAAGTAATTATTATCGGTGAAATTAATGAGTTAATTACCAATGCTGGGAAAGTAGATAACATTCCTGCAATCAACATCCATTCGCCTTGCCTCTTGGTAGTCTGTAGGTCGAAGTACTCATTTGATGTAGCCCACCATGCAAAAACAGGTGTTGAAAAACCAATTATCCATGCAGGTATTGAAATCAATAAGAAAAGTAAAAGTGCCCAAATTGATGAACTAATTAGAATTGGAATCATACAAATTGCCGAGATTAATGTTCCAATGATAAAAATCAGCCATAATTGTTTGAATGGTGGGATCTGCAGAGGGGCTGTACTGTGAACTAGGTGATGTTTGACAGATGTTTGCATTGTTGTTTGAATAAGTGTAGATGGAGCAATTAAATGAGAATTTGTCCCTTGGTTTGAGGGTTCAACTCTTACTATATGAGCTAATTTTGGCTTCCTTAGTAATATGAAAGCAAGTAGAAATGGTGTGGAACATAAAGTTCCTATAAGTACTTGAAATGGGTCGCTAGGGCCTATAACTCCATTTAAGTTTGAATCTAAAAATCCGCTGACAATGAATAATGCAGTGTTTACGAAGAAGAAAATGACAGTAACTAAACCGAGCATTGATCCAATAGACTTCCAGCGAGAAGATGTTTGAGACAAATAAAGATTATTTGGCGCAGGGGATAGTGGAGTTTTGATTAATCCCTGCATGGACTACCTAAGTAGTCCAAGTTTTCAAATCAACCGGAATTATGATGTTCAAATCAGTATGTAATTTGAATTTCAGAAGCGGTTGCTAGACTAATCACGCCTGGAGGGCCACTCCACTGAATCTTATCATCGGATACAATAAGTGCGCCATCGCCTTCACTATGGCCAAGTACCGCTTTTACAGATGCGAAAGAGCAGTAAAGTGTAGCATTAGATGAAATCACTTCCATGAATTTAGCAACCATTGGAACTTCTGCACCTAGTTCTTTTTCCAATTCATCAAGATAGTTAGGATCCAGTAATCTTGTACCAGCAGCGGCGAAAAAAACACTCACATTATGTCCATCGTTTATTGCTTGGGCGGTACATGCTAAACCTACAATAGATTTCATTACATCATTCTTAGGTTCGGATACAAATTTAAAGAAAATATTCTTGCTCATAGTCTTGCGAATCATAACAATATAATCAAGTTATTGAAATATTATTTTTGTAAAATAAGGTCCCGCTCAGTTCGCCCATCACTCGTCACTGAATTTTCAGCATTCGGCTAAAGCAGTCATCACAGCGGGGTTAATCCTGACGGTCTTATTTGATGAAATCATCGTATGATAATTAACAGAACTTTTTATTTGAAAGTAAGATTGTATAACCATGGGCGCTTTTGAGTTTCTATTTGCTCCAAGACTTGACCATCGTGGTTGGCAGACTCCAAGTGAAGCATCTAGACTTTATTTTGTTATTGTAATGTTACTCACAATTATCTATTCTTGGAACCTTTCCAATTCTAATGTAATTATCTTCCTTTGCTTAACAATGCTAATCTCAACACCATTACTATCGATTGGATGGTGGCTGATTTCACTAGTTAGTAATGGAATTAAACCTAGATTATTAGTAGACTCAGTTAGTAGAGTTGATAAAAGTAAGAAGTTACCAATTCACTCATTTAGAAAGCCATAACTCCAATCATGAGGCGGAGCAAAGGTTTCCTTGATAGAACGGGGACTCACCCATCTTAGTAGATTAAGCGGGGAACCTGCCTTGTCATTTGTTCCGCTACCTCTAGCACCTCCAAATGGTTGTTGTCCAACAACAGCTCCAGTAGGCTTATCATTGATGTAGAAGTTACCACATGAATACTTCAGAGCTTTCTTTGCTGTTTCAATATCTTCTCTGTTCGTAGCAAAGATTGAACCAGTAAGAGCATATTCTGAGGTCTTATCACAAGTTTCCAATATTTGTTCAAATTCTTGGTCAGGATAAATATGAATTGATAGAACAGGTCCGAATATTTCTTCGCTCATTGATTCATAATTTGGATCAGAGCAAACTATTGTTGTAGGATTAATGAAATAGCCTTTGGAATCATCATAGCTTCCACCAGTAATTATTTCACAACCAGAATCTTTAGCCGCTCTGTCAATATATCCAGTGATATTATCAAATGATTTCTTATCTATTACCGCTGACATAAAGTTTGAGAAGTTCTTAGGGTCTCCAATTGTTATTTTTGCGACTTCAGAACAGTATTCTTCTTCGATATTATCCCACACAGATTTAGGGATATATGCTCTACTTGCAGCACTACACTTTTGTCCTTGGAACTCGAATGCACCTCTAATCAATGCTACAACCAGTGCTTTTTGATCACAGTTTGGATGTGCTACAATGAAGTCTTTACCTCCAGTCTCTCCAACTATTCTAGGATATGAGCGCATATTTGGAAGATTATCTGCAACATCTTTCCACATTTTTCTAAATACCGCAGTGGAACCTGTAAAGTGAATACCTGCTAACATAGGGTGCGACAAGCAAATATCACCTACCATACTAGCTTTACCAGGAATGAAATTTATCACACCATCTGGTAGTCCAGCATCCATCATCAAGCGCATTAGATAGTAATTTGAAAGGTATGAATTTCTACTTGGTTTCCAGACTCCTGTATTTCCCATTATAGCAGCAGAAGAAGGTAAGTTAGCGGCGATACTACTGAAATTGAATGGCGTTACAGAGAATATGAATCCCTCTAAAGGCCTTACTTCACTAGAATTCCACATACTTGAAGGAGATACAGGTGGTTGCAAGTCTTCATAGATTTGACGTGCATAGTCTGCATTGAATCTCCAAAAGTCAATCAGTTCACATGCAGAATCAATCTCTGCTTGATGACAGGTTTTTGATTGATTAAGCATTGTACTAGCATTGATTTTAGATCTATACTCACCACTAAGAAGTTCACTCGCTTTGAGAAAAACGGCAGCCCTTGCCTCCCATGGCATACTAGACCAAGAATCATGAGCATCTAATGAAGCCTTAATAGCATCTTTAACTTCATTTTCACCAGCCATATGCACTCTTGCGATAACATGGCTATGATTGTGGGGCATTACTTGTTCAACTATGTTATCAGTATATACTTCGACACCGTTTATTATACAAGGAATTTCTATAATTTCATTTGATTGACGAGTCAATTCTTCTTTCAACGAAATTCTTTCAGGACTGCCTGGAAGGTAACCAAGTATTGGTTCATTAACTGGTGTCGGAGGGCGCGGTATACTATTGACCATGTACGGGGCTGTAGAAGGAACTTCTTCAATATCTCGCTAGTATAGATGAGACAACTTTTGACGTAGTTTTGATAATTTAGGACCAACAACTACCATGCAGTATCCCTGTGTTGGGTTTCTAGCATAGTAATCATGGTGGTATTTTTCAGCGATTGTAAAATTTGTTGGTTCTTCTATGGTAGTAACGATTTCACCATCAAAGTATTGTTCCATTTTAGCAATCATCATTTTTGCAACTTCGGTTTGACCTTCCTCAACTGGCATTATACAACTACGATATTGAGTTCCAACATCATTACCCTGGCGATTTAATTGTGTAGGGTCATGTACCGTGAAAAATACTTCCAATATTGTTTCAAAGGAAATAATCTCAGGGTCATAGATTAGTTCGACAATTTCTGCATGCCCAGTTTTTCCGGAGCAAACAGAATTATAATTCGGTTTTTTATCAGGCCCTCCGGCATAAGCAGGAAGTGCAGAATCAATCCCTCGCATTTGTTTGAATGCCCCTTCTGTGCACCAGAAGCAGCCACCGCCTAATAGTGCTCTTTGCATAGTTGTCACACACAGTTCTATTTTATCAAATATCGTTTAGAATAGTGTAATTTATGTAACCTAGTAAAACATTGTTTCAAATACCGACTTGTATCCCGCCGCACATGGACTGGTCTACAGACCCTAAAATGCTTGAACACAGGTCATTTTACAAATTAGGTGAATCAATATTTGATCACAAAAAGAAGGTTTTGGTAATCGGTATTTTGTCTTGTATGCTATTAGGATCTCTAGTCTCAATGGGGCCTAACTGGGCAGAATCATGGGGTGAAGGAGATTTAGAGTCAGTGGAAGCAGGTGACTTAAGAAAGAGTGCTTTTGCTTCTGAAGATGAAGGTAACCAGTCAGAAGACTTTATTCTTCTAATCAACCATCCTACATTAGATGACTCGTCTCCAGAATGGCAGCAAGCGGTTATTTCAGCATTAGCAGAATTCCATGACATGGATGATGTTACAATTCAGTATTCTTGGGAAACATCAGGAGAAAAGCGAAGCAAATTTGTCTATCAAGATGAAGATGGTTTTTGGGCGAAAAATAAGGTTAAGATTTCTACAGATAGGAAAGAAGCGAAACAGATTTATGATGAAAACTGGGAAGATATCGAGGTAGATTCTGAATTTAATTATTGGAGAACAGGGGACTTAGCCATTGATGTTATTTTTGATTCTAGGATTCAAGACGACCTAATTAAAGCCGAACTTATTTCAGGTCCTCTATCATTGATTATTTTAGGCATAGTTTTTGGAACAATTATTGCTGCACTATTACCTATAGGTGTTGCAGTCTTAACTGTAATTTCAGCAATGGGAGTCACGATTTGGTTATCCAATGTTACAGATGTGACTCAGTATGCATTGAATATCATCACGCTTATTGGTATAGGAGTATCAGTAGATTATTCTCTATTTATGGTAAATAGATTTAGAGAAGAATTGAATAATGGTCGTGACATAAGAACTTCTACAGCAATTACAGTCGCAACCGCAGGTAAAGCAGTGTTTTTCTCAGGAATTACAGTTGCTATAGGTCTAATGGGGATGCTATTTTTTGAAAACACCGGGCTCCCAAGTTTAGGAATTGGCGGTACATTGGCAGTAAGTATTGCAATGGTATTTTCAGTAATTGTTTTGCCAGCAATCTTAGCTTTGATGGGCAATAAAGTATTCAAGGGTAAAATCCCATTTTCTTTCAGTACAGAAAACGAGAAAGAAGATGGTGCTTGGGCAAAGATTGCTAATTTCGTAATGGAGCGTCCATGGGCTGTTCTTATCCCAACACTCGTCATTCTTTTAGGTGCAGGATTACCGTTCCTACAGGCTGATTTTTCTATTGCTTCAAGAGATGCACTACCTCCTGATGACGAAACTAGAATTGGTTTTGAGTTGATAGATGAAAAGTGGCCTGAAGGAGCAGTTAACCGTGCTATGATAGTTATTGACTTTGATGGAGAAGATCCTCTTGAAGAAAATAATCTAATCACAATGTACCATTGGATGAAGAATTATCTTGACGACGAACGGGTCATAAATGCTTCAGGATTTGCTTTACCCAGTGTAGATATGAGTGAATCAGAGGTACTCCAGTTTTGGCAAACCCCTGATGAATTTTTAGATAACGATACTATTGCCAATAGAGAGTATCTTAGAGATCAATTTATTTCTGATAATATTACTTTTGTTCTTTTTTCTTTGACCGGTACTATAACTGGAGAGAGTAGTAGAGAATTTGTATCAGATGTAAGGTCTGACAGGGACGAATTACTCTCAGACTTAAACACTGGAGATGATGGTGTACTGATGGTTGCAGGATTCGCTGCTTACAGCCTAGATGTATTGGACGCAATTGTTGAGAATCTACCTATTGCTCTTGCATTTATTTTAATAGCCACAATTATACTAATTTTCATTCAAGTTAGAAGTGTAATAATACCAATCAAGGCAATTATAATGAATATATTATCTGTTTCGGCATCATTTGGTATGTTGGTATTTGTATTCCAATGGGGTAATGGGGCAGAATTACTAAACTTTACACCTCAACCAATAGAAACAACAAATCCAATTATTCTATTTTGTATTGTATTTGGTTTGTCGATGGATTATGAAGTTCTAATGCTTTCAAGAATACACGAGGAATGGGAACGTACCGGAGATAATACTCTTGCAGTTGCAAATGGACTTCAAAAAACAGGTCGCTTGATTACTGGAGCAGCTGCAATTATGGTAGTAGTCTTCAGTGCATTTGGTTTGTCTTCGGTTGTAATACTCAAGCAAATAGGATTTGGTTTAGCACTTGCAATTTTACTTGATGCAACTATTGTTAGAGCACTGGTAGTTCCTGCAACTATGAGATTGATGGGTAAGGCTAACTGGTGGTCACCAAAGTGGATGGACAAGTTATTTCCGATGAATAAAAATGTCGTAAATAAGGATTCAGAAGATGAATAATTATTCTTCATACAGTTCCCAATTATTTGAGTCAGAACCTTTCCAATACCATATTTCACTGCCCTCAGGATGCTCTATCCATTCATATCCATCATCATCTATTTCACCAATTAAATCATTACTTGGCGGCATACTTTGACTCATTATTTGATCTTCAGTAATGAGTGGTGCCATTCCTGCTAAACTTAATGCATCAGAAGAAATCTCTTCAAAGAAATCTTCTTGCTCTCTAAATGATTTTGTTTGTTCTTCAGGAATAGGTGCATTATTTTTCCTTATTCGAATAACAGCAATAGATCCAATTATTGAAATCACTAAAATTGCAATTAGTGTGAAAGAAGTTCCAGAACCTAGCCAGGATGTCGATGGGAATATGTCGGTATTATCGCCTACTCCATCTCCATCAGTATCGACAGTTTCACTAGAATCATTAGGGAATGCATCCTCATTATTTCCAATACCATCTCCGTCGGAATCAAAGGATTCATCCGGATTTAGAGGGAACATATCTTGAGAATCTATCACACCATCTCCGTCATCATCATAATCTTCATCAGAGTCTTGACAACCATCATTATCAAAGTCTGTCTCTGGGCTTGAAATCCAACCTAAGTCTCCTTTAGGACATTGGTCAATTGAATCAACCATTCCGTCATTGTCATCATCATCATCTTCTAGTTGATCATTACATCCATCACTGTCATGGTCAGTATCAGAATTAGAAGTCCAGTTTAACAAATTCTTAGGACAACTATCAGAATTATCATTTATCATATCATTATCGTCATCCTCATCTTCACTTGCATCATAACATCCATCGTCATCATAATCTAGAATGTTATCTGAAATCCATGATTTTTTACCGGTTGGGCATAAGTCTTGAATGTCGGTAATATTATCATTATCATCATCAAAGTCTTCGCTTGAATCTTTGCATCCATCATTATCATAATCGCTACTCTGGAAAGATATCCAACCCTTGTCCCCAATTGGACAAAGATCAACAATGTCTAAGATTAAGTCATTATCATCATCCTCATCCTCACTAGCATCAAAACATCCATCATTGTCATAATCATTTAACGAATTAGATGTCCAATTTATGACTCCAGTGCTACAAGAATCTGCCATATCTAAGATTCCATCATTATCATCATCATTATCCTCGTTTCCATCAAAACATCCATCCATATCATGATCTAAGGATTCGAATTGACTCCACCCTAGAGTTCCTTTCATACAATCATCATAGATATCCAAAGCACCATCATTATCGTCGTCCAAGTCTTCAGATAAGTCCCATGGTATTGTTGAAAGGGATTCTTCTTGGTCATAACATCCATCAGAATCATAGTCAGTTTCTGAATTAGAATACCAATATGACAGTCCTTTACTGCACAAGTCTAGAATGTCTTCTACACCATCATTATCGTCATCTAAATCTTCTGTAGAATCTCGACATCCATCATAATCATAATCGGTTGTTGAATTTGACGTCCAAGCATTATCTCCTTTCTTACAAGAATCATTTGGATTTAGAACTCCATCATTATCATGATCATCATCTTCTTGGGCATCTTTACATCCATCTCCGTCATAATCAGTCAATTCTGTAGATATCCAGCCAACTTCACCTAGTGGGCATAAATCATCTAAATCTTCAACACCGTCATTGTCGTCATCTAAATCCTCACTAGAATCTTTACATCCATCTGAATCATAATCTGTAAACGGAGTAGATGTCCATCCTAAATCGCCTAGTAAACAATCATCGATTACATCTTCTTTACCGTCATTATCATCATCAAAATCTTCGGTTAAATCTCTACATCCATCATTGTCATAGTCAGTAGAATTACTAGAGACCCAAGACATTTCACCAGGTGTACATTCGTCGTCATCATTGTAAACACCATCGTTATCATCATCCCAATCCTCAACACCATCTTTACATCCATCCATATCAAAGTCAAATTGAGTACTTTGAGAATTCCAATTTAATTCTCCCTTAGGACAGCTATCATCAACATCATTTCTTTGATCATTATCGTCATCATCATCTTCCACAGAATCTTCGCATCCATCGCCATCCCAATCAGTATTAGGGTCTCCGGATTGCCAATTTAGTAATCCAGTTGGACAGTTATCATATGTGTCATCAAGTCCATCGTTATCATCATCCCAGTCTTCAGTAATATCTTGACATCCATCACCGTCATAATCAGTGGTAGAATCACTAGTCCATCCTAGAACTGAATTAGTTGCAGAGCATAAATCATCTGAGTCCAAAACTCCATCATTGTCGTCATCAAGATCTTCAGAATAATCATTACATCCATCACTATCATAATCTTCATAGTAATTCGAACTTGACCAATTAGTTAGGCCTCTAGGACATGCATCTAATATATCTTCTAATCCGTCATTATCATCATCCAAATCTTCAGTAGAGTCTTTACAACCATCCCAGTCCCAGTCTTGAGAACTATTACTTGCATTCCAGTTAATGTGCCCTAATGGGCACTGATCAATGTAATCTTGTATTCCATCGTTATCATCGTCGTAGTCTTCTTCGAATAATAGTTTGAATAAGTGAGTATCATAACTCGAACCATTGGTAGTAATATTGGTATTGTTAAATGGCACATATGTCGATGTTGAAGCAATAGCAATCGAAGCAATACCTGTATTATTTAAGTCAATAGCCGTCATGATATCATTACCTGAGAAACCAAATTGTATGTAAAAATATCCTAAACTACTGTTAACACCTGAATCTCCATTATTATAGACAAATATGCAAAAGGAATCATAATCGTTGCCTGTAATTGAACCTAAACTCATGAAATTGGTATAATTATTATCAGAAACTAAGACCAAAGTTGAATAGAAATTGCCGCAGAGAACTATAGCGTGGTTAGTATACTTCAATTCGGTAAATGCTGATAAATAATTAAGATTTGAATTATCCCATATTAGAACCTCCCAATCTAAACTACTTGTTGAATTACTACTTTCAAAAATAATTTCACCATAATATGCCTTATAACCATCATATGTATGTTCGCCAAGAGGTGTTATAATTCCCCAATTACCAAATTCTAATGTCGAATAGTTGAACGTATCAGCCTGCATTCCTCCAGCAATTCCAATGCTAACATTACCATCAGTTTCATCAAAATTTAGAACCATATTGTTAACCCAAGCCTCGGCATATCCGGTATGGGCTTCAACTGAAATAGAATCAACACAGTCCCAGTTGTAAAACAAAGTAAATGATAAGATATTGAAATCAGTTTGAGAATTATTTTTATCAATAGAACATTGATATACGCCATTCTTTTTTATTTCAACACTGGGTATATCTTGATATGAATTTATAGACATATAGCCATTTTCAGTAGTCGAGATCATTCTAAAAAAAGAAACATTATCAATCGATATAAAATTAGGATTTTCAATAGAAATTATATCAGGCCCCCAAATTCCTGATGATGATATATTTATCACGAACCCTTCTATCGCTTTTAGGTTGAAAACCTGATTGCCATATGTCATAGTACTGTTGTTAACATTAGCAATGGATACCACCATGTTATTGGATGAACCCATTGAAATCCCTTGAACAAATTGGTCTCCTGGATTTTCGTTGTGTTCAATCCATTCAATTACTCCTAGAGTAGATATCTTCATGATACATGGGTCTGATTTATCATTTGTATTATTAATTACCAAGTTACTTGAGGGAGTATTCCATGTGATATTTGTCTCTACATCTCCGGCTATAAAAATAGAATCATCTTCTCCCAAAATCATAAAAAAATTATCATAATAAATTGTATAAATAAACCAGTCAATAATTCCAGAACTATTTATTTTTGAGATAAATGTATATGCTTCAACATTTGGATCGATTGTTATATTATAATTTCCAAATTTTGAATAATTTCCTGTTGAGTAGCCAGTGACAATTTGATTATCGTTACTGTCTATGAGAATTTCTGTTATGACATCAGTTCCATCACCTTCTAAAAAGGCGTTTGAAATAAACATTTCATGATCATCACAACCATCAGAATCATGGTCTCTCATCCCTAGTGAGTAACTGTTTACTTGGCCGGGTGTACATTGATCATCAATATCTAAAATTGAATCATTATCATCATCCGTATCAACTGAATCATCTACTCCATCATTATCCCAATCAAATGCTTCAACTGTTGGAGAAAGGAACGAGAATAGAAATAAAAAAACTAAACCAATAGGCAAAATATTGTTACTTCTCATGCATGGCCCTAATCTCTCAATGGTAAAAAATTTACACCGGCATGTTTTTTCAAAATCTCTTTTTAACTAGTCGTTTTAGAGTTGCCATGTCAGAACCGGTTTACAGTCCAGATGGGAAATTTATGTGGAGCGGTTCGGAATGGATTCCTGCACCTCCAAAGGCTAGTCAGACTTTGAATATGCAAGATTCTGTAGTCGGTGGAGATGTCGTTCATAACACAGTAATTAACAACGACGTTGACGCGGTTACAACTGCTGTAATTACTGCTTTAGAGCGCCTTGGAATGGTTAATAAAAATGAAACGGTTTCGCAAATTGAGGAAATTATATCATCGCCAATTCAGGCTGAATTAGAAGTTGGAATGCATGTCGAATACTTCAGTCCGACAAATGAACGCTGGCTAGATAGATGCACTATTACAAAGGTAAATGATGACGGAAGTTACGATGTTGACGTACCGTACCAAGATTCAATCGTGCAATCGAAGCATTCTGTAGTCATTGGTGATCATCCAAGAAATATACGTAGAGCTGATGATGCACTTAGTAAAGGTGACAGAGTATTAGTAAATTGGAAAAACTATGGTACATTTTTCCCGGGAAAAATTGCTGAAGTTCAACCGCATCACACATATATGATTCATTTTGATGACGGAGATGTTGAGGAAGGCGTCCCTCCATCAAGGATTGCGAAACAACCTGATTCAGAAGCTACCCAAGCATATGTTGAACAAATCTCCAAAGAAGAACAAGAATTAATCGATGCATTCATGGTTTTTGATAAAGATAATACTGGAACAATCAATTCCCAAGAATTATTTCAAATATTAACTGAAATCGGCGATCCTCTCCAAGTTGATGAAGTTGTAGAGATGTTCGAAGAAATGGGAATTCCTCCAAACTCTGAGATAAATTACAAAGATCTTGCAAAGATAATGGTGGAGCCTTTTGAAGCCAAAAAAGAAGTTATTATCCAAGACGCTTTTCTTGAAGGAGATATTTTGAGAGGATTCGTATACGGGCATCCAAAATTAGGTGATACCGATGTTCGTTCATCAACAATCCAGGGTATATCTTATGATAATAGAGCTACAGCAAGAATTGAAACAAACAATACAATATATGTCGTAGGTCCAACTGGATGGAAAGTAAGACCTGACAATCATCCTTTCAATGAACCATCTTTCGCCACCGGTCAACAAGTCAAAGTAGAGTGGAAAGGTAGTTGGTGGGACGCATTGATTAGAGAAATTCAGGGTGATAAATATTTCATCCACTATGTCGGATTTGATTCTAGTTGGGATGAATGGGTAGATGATTCAAGAATTAAGTTATCATAAAAAAAACATGGTTTTATCTTCTCTGTCAATTAACACACTGTATGAACCCAATGGAAAAACCGTCTAATTGGTACTTCGTTTGTTATGATCAATTGAATCATAATATTTTCCCTTGGTCAAAAAATCGTAAAGATACTGGACTAATTTTGATTGAATCAGAATCTAAAGGTATGTCAAAAAATTATCATAAACAGAAACTTGCCTTGTTACTTTCTAACATGAGGCACTTCGCTATAGAAGCAGAAGAATTGGGTCACCAAGTAAAATACTATCATACTAAAGATAATTACAAAATAAAGTTAGGTGAAATAGTCAAAAATATAGGACCGATAAATGTTGTAGAGCCGGCTGAAAGAAGTATGAGGGTCGAACTTCAAGAATTATTCGATTCTGGCGACTTAATTTTGCAAAGGCATGATGGCTGGTTAACAAAGAGGGAATGGTTTACCCAAACTGTAGGTACAACTCCACCCTTTAGAATGGATAAATTCTATCACAAAGTGCGCAGAGAAACTGGTATATTGATGGCAGATGGTAAACCAGTAAATGGTAAATTCAGTTTTGATTCAGAGAATAGACTTCCGTGGAAAGGAGAACATCAACCACAAAAGGAGTTGAAATTTGACATAGATGAAATAGATAATTCAGTCATGAATTTAGTAAACACCAAATTTAGTCTTCACCCGGGAAATTGTGACTTGAGTAAAGTCCCTACAACTTTAAAACAACACCAAGAATCATTAAAATGGGCAATTGCTAATATGGAATATTTTGGGCCATATGAAGATGCTATGAGTACTCAAAGTCGACACCTTTTCCATTCAAAATTAGCCACATCAATAAATTTACATCGCTTGTCTCCTAGAGAAGTTGTTGATGCTGTAATGTCGACAAATGCCCCAATCAATAGTTTAGAAGGATTCTATCGGCAAATGATTTGGCGAGAATATGTTAAACATGTTCATGACATTACCGACGGTTTTAGGACGTTAGAAATTTACAATCAAGAATTGAATGAACCAAATTTCCTTAATCAAAACAACCCATTACCTGAAGCATACTGGGGTGTAGAAACCGGATTTAATTGCCTAGATGAGGTAGTCAAATCAGTAATGGAAGATGGTTGGACTCATCACATTCCTAGGCTTATGGTCTTGAGTAATTTTGCAAGTTTACTAGACATAAATCCAAGACAATTAACCACTTGGTTTCATGAAGCTTTCATCGATGCCTATGACTGGGTTGTAGAACCAAACGTTCTAGGTATGGGAACGTATTCTCTAGGTTCTGCAATGATGACTAAGCCATATGTTTCAGGTACTCCATACATCAATAAGATGTCCGATTATTGTAAGTCATGTAAATTTAATCCGAAAAAAGATTGCCCAGTTTCCAATCTCTATTGGGCTTTTCTAGAGCGACATAAAGACTCATTTGAAGGGAATATTAGAATGGCTATGCCACTAAGAAACCTAGCAAGAAGGAGTGAAGAAAAGAAATTGACTGATCTTAATGCTTACGAAAATATTCTACAAGCATTGAGTAGCGGCAAACAATTTTGCGGTGCAAATTAGATTAAATCATTAGGTAGAAATTGTTGGGATGTATAATGAAGTTGACCAGAGAAATTGATTTTGGTCGAGGTTTAGTTGCTAAAAACAGAACACTATTAGCAGCAATGACCAATAAACAGAGTAATGAAGATGGAACATTATCTGATGAAGAGATTAACTGGCTAGTTCGTCGTGCTAAAGGTGATTTTGGAATTACCACCACCGCGGCTGCTAATGTTACTGAAACAGGACGTGGTTGGGAAGGAGAAATGGGCGTATGGGGAGATCATCAATTGCCCGGTTTAACAAATATGGCTAATCAATTAAGGGAGACTGGGACCATAAGTCTAGTTCAGTTATTCCATGGAGGTATGCGTGCCCCAATTAGTATTAATGAAGTTCAACCGATTTCTGCTAGTAAAAATACCGAACCAGGAATGGATGGTCTTTACACGAGAGAGATGTCCGAACAAGAAATAAATTCAATGATTGAATCATTTACTGAAGCAGCCATAAGGTGTCAAAAAGCAGGGTTTGATGGTGTAGAATTACATGGCGCACATTCTTACTTAATTTGCCAATTTCTAGGTAGTATTACAAACCGCAGAGAGGATGATTGGGGAGGTGACATTCAATCACGAAGTAAATTTCTTCGCGAGATTATTCAATCTGTTAGAAAAGCGACAGGTCCTAATTTCTTAATCGCTGTTAGAATTTCTCCAATTATCGAAAAGGCTGGAGTCTATCTTGAAGAAAGTTTAGAATTGGCTAAAATTATTTGTGATATGGAAATCAATATGCTTCATATTTCTTGTTGGGATGTTTTCCAGCCTGTAGAGGGTGACGAATCAGGTCCGAGTTTAACCAAAAGATTCAGAGAAATAGTCCCTCAAAATGTACCATTGATATCTACTGGTGCTGTTTGGACTTCCAAGGACGCTAAATGGCTAATGGACGAAGGTGCAGATATTGTTGGAGTTGCTCGGGTTGGAATTGCACACCCTGATTGGCCTAAACATTTGATAGATGAAAATTATGAGCCTCAAAGGCCACCTTTCAGTGTAGAGCATCTAGAAAGTGTTGACCTAAGTCCTGTTTTCATTGAATATATGAAACGCTGGAAAAATTTCGTTATAATAGGAAAAAGACTTGATTAAAAATTCAAAACTTGTTGAGAATATATTGCTTTGGATTGTAAAATAAGTCTAGTATTTTGTTGTTTGAATAAACGAATTTCTTGTTGGGTTGAAGGTGGAATAACATTTGCTTTTACATATTTATCTCTAAGCATAATTGAAATCTTTTCAACAGAAATAATAACTGCGAATTTTATATGTGGTTCTATTGTTTTAGAATCAAACTCTCCACCAGGTAAAACGCTATCAACATATGAAAGAATTAATTTTCTTTGTTGTTCAAAATCATCATCTAAAAATTGACCCTGAATTAACTTATTAATTTTTACAATGTGCTCCTTAGAATTTTCTTGGTTTATTTCATTCCAAAAGTTTTCAGGATAAAGTTCAGTTTTTTCTTCTTCTATATTCACTAAAAATGCTGCAGTATCAAAAACATCAGCAATTTCTTGCTCTTCTACAACATTTTCATTTGAAATTATTTCGCTTGACTCCTCAATCTCAGTTTCTATTTTTTGCTCATGTTGAACTTTATCATCGAGTTCATGATGATTATTATTTTTTAAATTCTCTATTGAGATGACAGAATTTACATTTTGTTTAACATTTTTTTCTTTTCTTTTTGATGACTTCCTCTGTATCCCTAGACCTAGTATTTCTTGAACCTCTTCTTGCTTTAATATCATTTTTATTTGCTTGGGTTTTATTCTAGAGAATCTAGAATCTTCAAAACTGATTTTATTATTAATCAAATCTATTTTCAATATTTCCTTACGTAAATCTTTAATTTCATTTTTCATA
>CAXFAS010000024.1:0-25553 GCA_964001175.1 uncultured euryarchaeote | reverse complement strand
CACGAATAGCAACATTCAACATCAAAGTTTTTGGTGAAACAAAAATGAGTAAACCCGAGGTAGTTAGTGTATTGGTAGATACAGTTTTACAATATGATATGGTTTCTGTACAAGAAATTAGAGATATTGATCAAACAGTTCCATATGATTTCCTTGAGCAAATAAATAATCGCTCGAATAATACTTGGGATATGTTACTTAGTGAAAGAAGTGGTCAACAAGAAGATGATACATATCAGGAGCAATATGCATACTATTACAATAAGACAGTATTTTCTCCAATTAACGGTTCATTGTACAATGATTCAGAAAATGATCTCTTTCAAAAAGAACCTTATTTAGGAAGTTTTCAATTATTGAATGCAAGTGGTAATTCATCCGGATTTGATTTTACCTTGATTACAATTCACACCAAACCTGCAACTGCCCTAGATGAAATAAATGCACTACATACCGTGGTTCAAGATTATCAAATTCAACATCCACTAGAGACTGATATTGTTGTTCTAGGTGATTTTAATGCCGGCTGTAGTTATGTTTCTCCAGAAGAATTATGGCAATCCCCAATGAGAGATTCAAACTATACTTGGTTAGTTCCAGATTCCGCAGATACAACCGTAGCATCAGCAGATTGCGCCTATGACCGGATTGTTACAACCGGTGATTTAAGCGGGCGTTTAGTGGGGAGTTGGGGGGTTGATTCTTCGTCTTTTAGTTCCTCAAATGTATCGGATCATTATCCAGTATGGTTTGACCTTTATCGGTGATTAGATACTTCGTAATCTTCCGCCATCGACTGCCAAAGATATACCTCTGATTCCACCAGAAGCAGGCATTGATAAAAATACAATAGCAGAAGCGGTTTCTAGAGGATTTATCAATCGACCAATAGGGACTTGGTCAATCCATGAATCATGAATATCTTGCTGGCTTTTTCCGGTTCTTTCATGAATTGAATTTGCTAAACTCCCTAATCTTTCAGTATCGGTAAATCCGGGTAATACATTGTTAATAGTAATGCAAGGGTCTAATTCTCGCGATAGAGATTTAGCCCAAGAAGCCATAGCTCCTCGTAGTGTATTGGATAGGCCAATATTTGGAATCGGTTCTTTGACAGAGGTGGAAATAATTTGTATTATTCTACCATAGTTTTGACTGACCATGTGAGGTGCGAGTTTCTGAACCAAAATGTGTGATGCGTGTAAGTGTCTCTTGAATGGAGCCTCAAAATCACTAATATTATTCGATAACAATGGACCACCTGGCGGACCTCCTGAATTATTTACTAAGATATGAACTGGTCCTTGTTGAGATAAAATTACGTCAACTTTACCATCTAATGATTCAGAATCTTCTAAGTCTATTACATACATCTGGTGATTGCCATTACCGAGTTGATTTAGTTGAGACAATAGTTCCTCTAAAGCCTCTTCGTTGCGCGCACAAATACTGACATTGGCACCCGCCTTTGCCATCATTTTGGCAGTAGCAGAACCGATTCCTTTACTGGCTCCGCAAATTAAAGCATGCTTTCCATGTAACGAATTTTCAGCATAAGGGAAATCAGCACCCAGTAGTTCCATGAAATACGCCAAGAGGTCTTCCATGATAGGTATTCGCATCAAAGCCAATCAAGAATTGCATTTAATTGAACAAGCCAATCATCACTTGCTACATCGATTATTGAAAAATGATCTCCAGGCAACCACAACTTCTGAACATCTGCTCCCTTTGCTTTCATCACTCTAGTATAGGTTTCAGATTGATCATGTGGTACTTCATCATCTTGCTCACCATGAATTATTAGTACGGGTGAAATTGGAGGATTATCTACTGGGTTAAGTTGTGACCAAAGCTTGGGGTTTTCTTCTGGTAGGCAACCTAGCCAACGTCTAACAGCATCTCCATCATCGGATAATTTTGCATTGTGTGATGAGATTAAATCAGTAATTGGTGCTTGAGCAATTGCAAGCCATGGTTTTCTTTCAGCCTTAGATGCTAGAATGAGTGCTAACTGCCCTCCGGCTGAATGTCCAAGAACCATTGAGCGGGTAATATCAATTCCAGGCAGTAAAGCCAATTGCCCCCATGCACGCATCACATCAGATATAGTATCCATCCAGACTCCTTCATCGTCCTCACTCCACCTCTTAAATTCAATATTCCATGCAGCAACACCAGCCTCAGCCAAATCTTGAGCAATAGGTTTCATCAATTCTGAATCATATTTTTCTTTCCAAAAACCTCCATGTATCAACATAATACATGGAATTCCTACGTCTTTCTGGTATGGCGAAGGGTCATCAGGCATGTACAAGTCAGCATATTGCCAACTTTCAGCCCCCCACTGCATACGGTCAACCGCCATAACAAATCCTGGTACTCGTTATCTATCACACTTACTCTAGTGTAACTAACCTTTGAAGAGTAGAACTTTCTCCGAGATTTATGGCCAATCCATTAGATGTAAGATTTGAGACTATGGAAGGAACTGAGACAACTCTCAGAGAAATAGGGAATTCTAACACTAGTAAATGGATAGTTGTAAATGTTGCAAGTGCTTGTGGTTTTACACGTCAATACGCTCAATTGCAAGAAATTTCTCAACAAGATGAAATTCAAGTTGTCGGGTTTCCATGTAACCAGTTTGGTGGTCAAGAACCAGGTAGTCATGAAGAAATATGTGATTTTACCTCTAGCAAATACGGTGTAGATTTCCCATTGATGGCTAAATTAGAAGTCAAGGGAGAAAATCAACATCCCCTATTTGAGTTATTGACTAAATCGACCGGTGAAGATGGAAAAACAGGAGATATACGTTGGAATTTTGAGAAGTTTGTAATTTCCAAAGACGGAGATATAAGCCGATATTCATCGGGAGAATCTCCGCTGGATATAATTTAGTTAATCTAAGGACTTACACGCTTGCGGTCTCTTGGGAACAGAACAGTTTCTCGAACATTTCTAGAACCGGTTAGTTTCATCAATATTCTTTCTACTCCAAGTCCCCATCCAGCGTGAGGCGGGACTCCATGTCTAAATCCTGCAACATAGAATTCGAACTCTTCTGGGTCGAGGTCCATGTCCTTTAGATTTTCAATTAGTACATCCATTCGATGTTCTCTTTGCCCTCCAGATGTCAATTCATCTCTACCAAAGTTAAGGTCGAATCCTCGGCTGAGTTGTTTTCCAGTCGAACCTATTTCACCTTCAACTTGGTGGATGTAGAATGGTTTTAGATCCATTGGCCACTTGGGTAAGAAGTAAAACTGAGGTAAATCTTCTGCTAATAAATCTGAATTTTCAGCATCTATGTCATCGCCCCATTCGATTTTTCCTCCTTTCTTTTTGATGATATCAATTGCATCACAATATGAAACTCTAGGGAATGGTAATTCAGGAACAATCACTTCAATTGGTCCTTCGCCTTGAGTTTCTCTGAATTGATTGATTGTATCAATGTGTTTTTGCGATTCTTCATCCTTAGAAATCGAACTCCACATATGATGAATCATTCTTTCCAAAACACCCATCACATCGTCATCAGTGGCCCATGAGCATTCAATATCAAAAGAAATAAATTCATTCAAATGTCTATATGTGTCATGCTTTTCCGCTCTAAAAGCAGGTCCAATTTCAAATACTCTTTCAAGTCCACCAGACATACAAAGTTGCTTGAAAAGTTGTGGTGATTGATTTAGATATGCAGGAGTATCGAAATATTTCATTGGAAATAGGTCGGTTCCACCTTCAGTAGCAGTTGCTACAATTTTTGGAGTATGAGTTTCGAAGAAGCCTTCATTGATCAAAGCCTCTCTACCGAATTGCAGTACCTTTCCTCTAAGCCTAAACATTGCAGCAACATGTGCTCTTCTTAAATCCAAAAATCTGTTATCGAGTCTAGTATCTAAGGCAACGTGTACAGTATCAGTAACTCCAAGAGGCAAAGGTGCCTCAGCCTTAGCAATTACATTGACAGAATTAGCTACTACTTCGTAGGCAGGTGGTGGAGTAGGTTCGCCATCTTTGACCTTAGGCGGTCTTTTCTCTGATACAATTCCCGTGAATTGTAGTGTAGATTCACGAGTCATTCTCTGTACCATGTCAAGACTTTCTTCTCCTATATTATCCGATTTTAGGAAAATTTGTGTTGTTCCTGTTCCGTCTCTCAAATCGACAAAACATATTGCTCCTTTACCTCTGTTAGCTTCCATGAAACCTGCAACGGTAACTTCTTGGCCGACAAGTTCAGCACCATCAGATTGAATTTCTCCTAGCGTGTGAGTTCTGTATGCGGTTGCAACATAAGTGGTCATGTGTGGGCGGAGACGGTTTAGAACATCAAGCATTCGTTTGTATTATGATAATATATTTAAGATTAAAAAGGAAACTTTGACTTAATTATGACTTTAAAGAATATTTTTTGCACCATTGAGGCGATTTATTCATAAATGGTTGATTAAGCGGTCCAAATATGACGAATATACTATTTTCATCAGAATCTGTAACCAGCGGGCATCCAGATAAACTGTGTGACGCCATCTCAGATGCGATTGTAGATGCCTGTTTGGCTATTGATTCAAATGCCAGAGTTGCTGTTGAAACTTGCGTCAAGGGCAAGGAAGAAAAAGGCCTGATTGTATTGGCAGGTGAAGTTTCTCTTAACGGTGAAACACCTGATTATGAATCGATTGCTAGAAAAGCAGGTGCAGCAATTGGCTACGTGTCACATAGTATTGGTATGGATGCCACAGATTCACATTTATGTGATGTCCAAGTTCATATTACTACACAATCTGCAAATATTGCTCAAGGTGTCAATAAGGATGGTTTGAACCAAGGTGCTGGAGATCAAGGCATGATGTTCGGATATGCCTGTAATGAAACGGAGAACTATGAAGGTTTGAAAGGTCGCTATTTCCCTCTTGCTGCTGCTTTGTCACAAAGGCTAACCCGTAGACTGACAACCGTAAGAGAACAAGGAATACTTCCATGGTCTAGGCCTGATGGTAAATCACAAGTAACTGTAGAATATAATTCGGATGGAAGTATTTCGAGAGTTCACACAGTGGTAATTGCTATTCAGCATGATGATAAATTGAAGGACCAGTTTGATGGCTCTGAAGAGAGAGAATTAGATTATGTAAGACAACAAATCAAAGAGCATGTTGTTGAAAAATCAATACCAAGTGAATTATTAGATGATAACTACAAACTTGTTGTTAACGGAACAGGGAGGTTTGCTGACCCAGGTGGTCCATATGCAGATGCTGGGTTAACCGGTCGGAAAATAATAGTCGATACCTATGGAGGAATGGGCCGCCATGGAGGGGGAGCATTTTCTGGTAAAGATCCTTCGAAGGTAGATAGATCTGCAGCTTACGCTTCAAGATGGGCGGCAAAACATGTTGTTGCTGCAGGTCTTGCAGATAGGTGTGAGATACAATTAGCTTATGTCATCGGTGTTGCAGAACCTGTCAGCGTAAGAGTAGAAACATTTGGCACCTCAAGCGAATCAGAGGCTGAGATCGCAAGAAGAGTTAACGAAACCTTTGATTTTAGACCTGGTGCAATTTCACGTGATCTTAACCTGCAGAGACCGATTTATTCAGTTACTGCTGCTGGAGGTCACTTCGGCCGTAATGTTGGTCCTTCGGGTGAATTCCCTTGGGAGCAAATAGATTCTTCAAGAATCCAATCTTTGCAGCAGGGATGAACTATTTTTAGCAATAATATACGCTAAAAGCCGATTCACTCAAGAGGGATGTGCTACTGGCTTGACTTGGTCTTATGTCAAAACCTGCTAACCATGCTCTTTCATTTGTAGCGATTTTGCTGTTTGCAAGTTTATCGCCGTTGGCATTTGTAGCATCTGCTCACCCTTCTATTGAACTTTCATTAGACAAATCTCATGTCGTAATTCAGGAAGGTTATTCAGACAATGTCACTCTTACCATACACAATAATGGTACATCAATTGAATCGTATAACGTAACTTTAGATTTGATAAATTTACCGAGTGTTTGGAATGTCACTTCAGTTAACGAAACAGTCGACAATGTTCTGCCTACTTTTTCCGCAGACACTTCTTTCATAGTTAGATTAGATGCTGGTGCGATTCCTAGTGATAGCGGTTCATTTGATATTATTATCACAGAACCTGATGGGGATGTTTCATCAAATATCACTGTGTATGTTTCAGTCGAACCATCGTATGCAACATCAGTTTCTTTTAATTCGATGAATGGGCCACTTCAACAGATGACTGCTGGGACTTCAATGAACTACACAGTGGATGTTTGGAACGATGGAAATATCGAAGATACAATCTTACTAGATGTCGATGTTGAACCTGACCTTGCAGCATTTTGGAATGGATGGAGTAACAATACGGGTGGAAATAACTCCGGCGGAAATAGTACTGGGAATAATTCTGGAGACAACGGAAGTGGTAACAATTCAGGTGGTAATAACTCAGGAGGAAATAACTCCGGTGGTGGAAATGGCACAGGAAATAATTCTGGAGGTAATAATACAGGAGGAAATAACTCCAACAATAATTCAGGTAGTAGTTATCCCGCCAATATCTTGATGCTTGGAAATAGTTACATTTACACTAATAATATCGACCAATTGCTTCATGATATGCTTAATGTTACAGGACAGCATAACAATACTGAATCGCTTACTGGTGGTGGAATGAGATTATCTCAACATTGGGATAATGTCAATACATCGGGTAATTCATGGAATACGACTCTTCGAGAAAATAATGAAGAATGGGACTATGTCATATTACATGACCAAAGCCAGATTCCAGGATTTTATCGAACCAGTCCTGATTGGATTGATAGTAAAAATGCTGCAGTAAATCTGTCAGAAGCGATTGAAGATGAGAATTCTGAGGCCATTTTAATGATGACCTGGGGACGTAGAAATGGTGATATGAATAATCCGCTAATATACGGCAATTTTACTATGATGCAGGATAGACTGGAACAAGGATACATCGATTTCCGAGATAATATGACCACTCCTTCACGTGACGTGTGGATCGCTCCTGTAGGGCTTGCATTCAAACACATCCATGATAAAATCAACCTGACTGGAGTTGACCCAACCCTTTCAGGAAGCACTTTCTTTGACCTATACACTAGTGATGGAAGTCATCCGTCTCTTTCGGGAAGTTATCTTGCTGCATGTGTTTTGTTTGCCACAATGACAGGTGATTCACCAGTTGGCTCCAATGATACAATATCACTATCTTCTAGCCTTAAATTAGAACTTCAGCAGGCTGCTGCTGCCACGGTATTCAACGAAACCTCGCATCTAAATTATCCTTGGCAGAACTCTGGTTCAAGTATTGGTCCAACAAGCCAGTCAAATAGAGCAATACCTCCAGGTTGGAGTGTTTTATTCAACAATGCCCAACTTACTGATGTACCTGCCTCTTCACATGTACAAACAACCATCCAAGTTTCTATTCCTAGTGACGCAACACCAGGATTTTATGGATTCAATCTTTATTCAGCATCAACCAAAGGTAACGTTTCAAGTTATTCTACAATGGTAATTGAAGTTGTTGCGGAGAATAATATTTCAGCAGTTTTCCTTGACCAAGACTCTGATTTTATACCAGGTATGACAACGCAGTCATCTATTCAAGTTACCAACTTAGGAAATGCTGAATTAGACGTTGATTGGAATATTGAGGTTCTTAGTGGGCCATGTAATATCTCATTGATCTCAACATCTAGTAATAATTTCGCACCTGATGATGTTGTTGATTTAGATATTCAAGTAATTGTTGACTCGCAATCCACCAGTGATGATGAATGTATTTCTAGGCTAATTGGAGTAGCATCTCTTGGGGAACAGCAGTATATTTCTCCTAATTTTGATTTCACAATTGGAATAGATGAAAAAGTAGAATTTGAATTGACAGGCCCTGTAGGTTCTGTCACAGTAACGCCTGGCACCCCTGCCTCTTATCAGCTAAGATTGAATAACACTGGTAGTGAACAAGTCGAGTACTTCCTAGATATCGGTTCAACTACTGGATTAACTACTGCTCTTTCATCCTCTAGTGGAGTTGTTGTTGATGCAGGTTCTGTTGGAGTCTGGAATTTGACAACAGATTCTGATGCTGGAATGGTTGGAGAATATAATCAAATCTTTAGTGTCACATATGGTGACTTTACCGAAGAACTAACTCTTGTAATCGAAGTCGATGAAGTGCCCTTAGTATCTCTAAGTGGACCTCTTGATGGAAGGATTTCAATAATTCCAGGTGAGTCTTCATCAATCGATTTAGAATTATCAAATATTGGTACTCAAGATTTGAATCTGTCCGCTACAGTTTCGGGCCTGCCTACTGGCGCTCAGGTAACTTTCGATCCTACAGTTGCTGAATTGGTACCTGGGCAATCTATTACTATCAACATGACTATTGCACTGATATCAACCTCTAGTTCCGGGGTCCACTCAATTACAGTTAACTACGGTTCAGTAAATGCTTCGGCTTCGCTAAACTTAGAATTACAGATTGCTGATAGTGTTGGATTAACAGTCAATTCAGTTACCAGTAGTATTTCTGCTGGCCCACTTAGTAGCGTTGATTATACCTTTGAAGTCACAAATTTAGGCTCTTCACAAGATACTTATTTCATCGAACTTGGTTATGATAATTCTAACAATGCTTCGACTTGGTATGAAATAATTCTATCAACTACATCCGTGAATCTAGATCCATCAAGTACTGAGGCAATATCAGTTTCAATAAGGGAAAGATCAACAGGAGCACCAACTAACGGAGTTCCTGTTAACATAATAGTAACCTCAACTAACGATGAGACAGTTTCTGATTATAACACATTCAACATTATCCCAATTCAAGCAAGTGCCCAATTGACAATTCTAGAAGATTATGATGGTGCTAAACCAGGAGAAAGTGTTTCTGGTACTGTAATTGTCACCAATACTGGTTCAGGTATTGATCAATTTTTACTTTCAACACCTGGTAGTAATTGTGGTTTATCAGAAATATTTACTCTGGATGCAGGGTCTTCATCACAATCTTTTTCTTGGTCTTGCCAAGTTGATAATGAGTCCACTTTTGGGTATGAATCAATAACCTTTAGAGTAACCAGCGGTGCAAGAACTACCTATGTTCTAGAAGAGGTTGCTACGTACTTAGTAGAGCCAACATGGGGTGATTCTGGAATAGTTGACTTGAGTTTTGGAACAAACTATCTTTCAATGTCCTCATCGGGCGGTTCATCCACTTCATTTACAATTAAGAATTTAGCAAATGCGCCTGTTACTGGCACACTATTTATTCTTGGAAATGATGACTCAATTTTTGATTCTAGTTTGACTCAAATAAATAGCAATGTTTCAATGAATACTTTCGATTTGGGCAGTGGAGAATCTATTGTGTATGAATTAGTTCTCAATTCTAGAATCACAGAATCAGCCTCTGCAAGTATAGTAATTTCAGCTAGTGTTGAAATTGATGGTTCTTCCTATCCTGCAGAGTCAAATAATCTATCAGTTGAAATCGAAGGTCCTGAATTACCTCCTCAAGGTGTTGATCTACTGTTTGGTATATCCCTGGATAAATCTCAAACAATTTATACAATGTTCGGGGGATGGGTATTTGCAGTACTCCTTCTATTCTTGATGAATACATTACGTAAACGTCGTAAAGCCAAGTCTACCACCTCTTTAGAATCTTCAGATGATATCGATGAGCAAGATGTTAAAAAACAGAAACCGAAGAAAGAAAAGGAAGTCAAAGCTCATACATTAGGTAAAAATGAATGTAGAATGAGTTCAGATAACAAAGTAACTTGTCCTTCTTGCGAAGCAAGACTTGGAGTTCCAAGAGGTAGTGTACCACCTTTCAAGTTCACATGCCCTAAGTGTGATACTAAGATTAGAGTTGTTGAAAGCCAAAAATTCTAATCTTGCTTTCTCGTTGCTATCAATAGAAATGCAGTATGTCCAAATGGGCCGTTTACAGGGCGCATTCCACCCCTAGATGCTCGACCCCATGGTCTTTCGATTAATTCTCCTGCCCATTCGACCACTAACCCATTATCCTCACATGCCTGCCATGACGACTCAACCTGGCTGGTAACAGGGCAGTAGCAACATAATCTTCCACCAATGTTCAAAAGTCCAGCAACTGCATCAATGGCTGGTTTGTGTTGAGGTAGATCTAAGATTATTGAATCAAAATTTGATTTAATCTGTTTAATTTGGTCTACTACTTCTTCGATATTTCCAGTTACATGATGATGTGATGGAAATTCATTAAGACAAGATTCAGCCCTTCTTAGATTTTCAAGTCCAACCTTAGCATGTTCTTCTCTCGGCTCGACAGTTACGTGAATTCCACTATTTCCAATAACATTGGCAATATGTAGAGATAGGCCACCACTTCCTAGACCAGCCTCTAATACTGAGTGGCCTGAACCAATGCCCATTTTTGCAATCATCATTCCTGCATCTTTAGCACTGATAGTTTGTGCTCGTCTAACCATGGATTTACTGAGTTCTGGAAGTCTACTTGGTAAGCGTTTGAATGACTTATGTCCCAGTTGAATTGAATCTCCAACCTGTAATTCATTTAGCATCTCATGTGGATTTAATACCCCTATGCCTTTCACTTTGTGCATTTTATCGATTAATTCGACAAGATATGTTTTGCCATCTTCTTCTTCTAAAGCCACCCAAGAACTGTCGCCCATGTTGTTCCTAAGTGTACTTTTGATACAATCTTTTTTGTCTAGATAAATTTTTCATCAATACGATAAATAAACCGGAAATAGAGGGTTTCATATACTGACTGGTGATAGGTAAAAACATGAAGATGTCCGCCCGCGCATTGTCAATACTAATCGTCGCCATTTTTATTGGAAGTATTTTGACTTCTTTAACTGGTGATTTAAACAAAAAAGAACAGATAGAACTGCAAGACTCAGAAGTAGTGTTTGAGGCAACTTCTCCTGGGCATAATGTGTTTTTACAATATATCTCTTCAGATAATTGCTATTATTGTTACACATCCGGTGGAGGTTCAGAATCTGCTCATAACCTAAAAATGTCAAATCCTGATGAATTCGTCTACATTACCTACAGCTCAGCTTCGTATTATTCACCAGGAGCAGGTGCGCCTGGTACTAACGATGCACGTTCTGGAAATGTTGCTCCAATATTTGCTATGGACCACCTAGGTGAATCCGGCGGAGCACCTACTGGATACATGGGCGATTCTGACCCTGAACTTAGTGGAAGTGACGGACAAGGTACCAGGTATGATTCAGCATTCTCAGCTGGAGGATATATGGCTTCAACGGTTAATGATTATCAAATCAATGTAATGCAGGCAGTTAACCCTTCCAATAGTAATAATGTCGATATTACAATGGAGGCAAGTTACATTGGCTCTGGAACTGCTCCATCATCAACAGTTCTGTACGCTGCCGTAACTGAAGAAAAGTGTGCCTACACATACGGTGATGGTTCATATGCTCACAACTGCTGGAGAGCGTGGCTACTTAACGGGAACTCATATGCAACTCAGTCTGGTATTACCGGCGGAGGTACTGGCTTTGTAAACATGGACCTTACAAAAGGCCCACACTCTGAGACATGGACAGTACCTGCTAGTTTAGCCAGAGCACGTGACGGACAATCTGGTATCAACAACATGCTTACAATAGGGGCGATATATGATTCTTGGAGTACATCTTCTCACAATGCTGATGTCTTTGCAGTTTCAGACAGTACCATGGGTCCAAAAATGGATTTGGCTGTATTTGACGTAAGTTTGTCCAACCCTGCTTCTAGTGATGGATACATTAACGGAGATCAAGTTACAGTTACTGCTACTGCCAAGAATGTAGGAGGGTTGGATTATACCGATGGAGGAACTTTGGAAATAGTTTACTTAGATACGGGGAATCCAATTGTGGTGGGTTCGAAATCCCTAACCAATTTAGTTACTCAGGCAACAATGTCCCACACTGCAACAGTTGACACATCTTCATTACCTTCTAATGCATGGAAAACAAGTTTCGGTGCTAGACTTACTGGCTTGACTGGAGATGGCTTGGTAAGTAATAATCTAAAGGTTGAAGACTTAAATCATGACAGACCACCTTTGGCTAAACAAGCAACTGTTAGTGGAAACAATGTCATCGAGAGAGGTTCGATTTTCAATGTAATCGCCAAAGGTTCCGCAGATGATAATGTCGACACTATTGATACAATGACATTTGAACTCGAAGTTTCTCCTGCAGGCCTTAACCAATGGGATGGTTCAATTGATAGTGGTGGAAATGTCATTGTCAATGCTGGAACAACCAACGAGGGTAGAGAATATGTTATGACTCCAGTTATGGAAATGGTTTCTGGCTGGTATGACTTGCGTTCTAGAACTTTAGATGGAAGAGGTCAAACCAGTGATTGGAGAGTTACTTCCAACGCTTTCGAACTTGCAAATGGAATCCCTCAAGTTTTCGCTGAGGAAATAGGTTCTGTATTTTGTGATGAATTAACCTCGATTGATTTGACAAACCATGTTAATGATCCAGAAACACCACTTTCGGATTTAATTATTGATTCTGACCATCCGTCATTCATTTCTTGGAATCCTAGCACTACATCGATAGATGTCCAATTTGCTTACAATGAAGTTCAAGGTTGCCCTATCGGAACAAAGAGTATATTGATTACTATGGATGATGGTGGAGATTACTCATCTCAAGGAGTTTTACCTTCAGGTACTTTGAAGTTTAATGTAATTGAGAATGGCCAACCAAGGTGGAACGGTCTTCCAACGCAAGTAGTAGATGAACAAGGACCTGATAATGATGGAACCTTGATGTTACTTCCATTTGTATTTGATACAGATTCTAATGGACAATCTTCGGATTCGTCTTTACTAACATTCTCGGTGGTTGGAAACACAAATCCAGAAATAATCACTACTACTTTGATTGGCTCTGTTCTTGGTTTTGAGTCTGCAAATGATGATGCTAATGGTCAATCAACAGTTACAGTAAGAGCCTGTGATACAGAGCAAGAATGTTCTGACCAGTCAGTCATTATCCAAATCAATGCTATTAATGATGCACCTAGAATGGATAATTCAGGATTAGAATCGATTTCTTTGAAAGTAAATACTCAGATGTCAATAGACCTTTCCTCGAGAATTACTGATGTGGATGATTCAAGTGATAAGATTACAATTTTAGTTTCATCTAGTGTTCCTGGAAGCGCTCAATACATTCGTTCTTCGGGAATGCTGAATCTTCAGTTTAGTGAAGTTGGAAACCATATTGTTACAATAGAAGTTAGGGATACTTATGATTCAAACCAATTTGATTTGATGGTTGAAGTATTTGATTCGGTTCCATTTAGTATTTCTAAGACCGACTCTCAGTCTGCTCATATGATTGTTACATTCACTGATTTATACATTTCACAAACCCCGAATGTTGACATGCAATTAAGCAACAGCGCGCCAACATTTACCTCGATTACTGTTGTTTGGACAATTTGCGGCGGTGGGGTTTGCGATGGTGCTTGGTCTTACGATTTAGAGGTTTCAAAATCTGCATCAGGCTGGCAGACTCCTCTTAACATACTGCTAATAGGTGGTGAAGAAGGTGAATTGGCTAGACCTAACGGATTTAATGAATTGGATTACGTTTCGCTGAGCATAAATGCTGTCGATAGCGATTCGAATAACTACAAAACGCAAACTCCTGTAAGGTGGGATGTAATTGAACCGTTACCTAAGCCTGCTGACATGGACGAACAAACCTTGACAAATCGAATATCTGTTCTTGAACAAAGAATCGATGCGATTAAATCTCAAATTGAATCTGAGACCGGAGATACTAGTGATCTTGAAGTCCAGTTATCTAATTTCCAAACCGAATATGATGAAGCATGTAACGACCCAAGAGTTCAATGCACATCTGATTCCACCGGTAGCAGTGCAACAGATGAGACTTCAAGTAAAGATAACACACTGATGATTGCTGCAATTATTGGTGCTGTAATTATTTTTGCACTATTGGGTGGATTATTCTTCATGCGTGGAGGCAGAACTGAAGACACTTTGGAAGGGTTCAAGTGGGCCGATACTACCTTACCAGCAAGAGATATAGTTGCTAACTCAATGTATGGTGGGACACAGCAAATGTTCCAACAACCACTGCAAACCCCACAACCAACTCATAACCCTGCATATGCTGCTGCTTACCACCAACCTGCTCCTGTGCCAGTTCAACCTGTTGCTCCAATAATTCCGGCAGCAGGACCGCCGCTACCACCAGGTGGACTTCCATCTGGATGGACTATGGAACAGTGGAATTACTATGGTCAACAGTATCTAGACCGTATGAATAACCAATGAGGTTCGAGATTTTCGATTATTTTTGTATTGTAAACCCCTAAAGGGGAGTAGTGTGGAGGGGTAATTGTGTCGGATGATTCTGTGAACGAGGCTGAGGGTGCTGGCGAAGAGGAAGTCACAGTTTGGGCTCCTGAACCAACCGGTACTGATGAAGTTCTGCAACAAAGCGTTGAGGAATGGATTAGTTCAGTTAATTTCGAAACTACTGAAGATGTTCCAATCCCCGAAAATTTGGTTGACCAAGTAATTGGTCAAGAAGCTGGGTCAGTAGTAATCAGGAAAGCAGCTGAACAAAGAAGGCACATGCTGATGATTGGAGACCCAGGAACTGGAAAGTCAATGCTAGCAAGGTCTATGACCAATTTACTTCCAAGAGATGTTTTGGAAGATGTTCTAGTTTATCCTAATGAGGATGATGAAAACGAACCTAGAGTTAGATGTGTTCCTGCTTCACGTGGAGATAGAATTGTAAAGATGCAAAAAGAAGCAATTAAGCAGCAAAGAGAACGATCTCAAAAGATGCTTTTAATCGCCTTTGCCGCTATTGGTTTTCTTCTAATCATTGCTACACTTCAAAGTGGAGATATCATAACATTACTTTTCGGAGGATTCCTATTGATGTTTGGATATATGTTTATTCGTGGCCGATTAGGTGCTTCTGATGAAAGTAGAATCCCTAAGGTTTTGGTTAAGCATGACCCTAATGAATTACCACCCTTTGTCGATGCTACCGCTACACTGTCGGGTTCTTTACTCGGCGATGTACGTCACGACCCATTCCAATCTGGTGGAATGGAAACTCCAGCTCACGATAGAGTAGAACCAGGTGCAATACACCGTGCTCACAAAGGAGTGCTATACATTGATGAAGTAAACTTGCTTAGATTAGAAGAGCAACAGGCTTTACTAACCGCTATGCAAGAAAGAGCATTCCCAATTTCTGGTCGTTCTGAAAGATCGTCTGGAGCACTTACTAAGACAGAACCTGTTCCGTGTGATTTCATTTTAATCGCGGCAGGTAACTTAGATGCAATTCAGGGGATGCATCCTGCTTTGCGAAGTAGAATTAGAGGATATGGATATGAAGTTTATGTCAACTCCGAGATGCCTGATACATCTAAAAACCGTCGTAGATTAATTCGATTTATTGCTCAAGAAGTAACTCGTGATATGGGGACTTCTAGAGAGATACCTCACTTTGAGAAGAGTGCAGTATCTATGATTCTCAGGGAAGCACAAAGAAGAGCAGGACGCAGAGGAAAACTATCTCTACGCCTTCGTGAACTTGGAGGTTTAGTTAGAATCGCTGGCGATTTAGCAGGAGAAGAAGGTTCCGCTTATACTACTGCAGCCCACGTACTAGGTGCTAGGAATATTGCTAAGCCTCTAGAGCAACAAGTTGCTGATAGAATGATTGAGAGAAGAAGAGATTATTCATTAATTGTTAATTCAGGCGAAAGAATCGGTAGAGTAAATGGTCTAGCGGTCCTTGGTGCTAATTCTGGTCTCTCTGATTTTAGTGGAATTATGCTCCCAGTTGAGGCACTTGTAACACCTTCACAGGGTGGTGGTGGAAAGATTCACGCTACTGGAGGTTTGTCAGATTTAGCCAAGGAAAGCGTAACCAATGTTAGCGCTGTAATCAAGAAATTAACTGGAAAAGATATTTCTGATTATGATATTCATATTCAGTTTGTTGACACTCATGGTGTTGATGGAGATTCAGCATCAATAACTATTGCTACAGCAGTAATTTCTGCTCTAGAGGACATCCCGATTCGTCAAGACTTGGCTATGACAGGTTCATTGTCTGTTCGTGGTGAAGTCTTACCGATTGGTGGAGTTACAGCAAAGATTGAGGCAGCAGCAGGATCAGGTATCAAGAAAGTGATTGTTCCACGATCTAATATGCAAGATGTTCTTTTGGATGACAAGTACAAGGACATGGTTGAGGTTGTTGCTGTAGATTCTCTTGATGAAGTAATGAAGCATGCATTGATCAAGCACGAGCACAAGGAAAGTCTTGTCGAAAGACTAAGTTCAGTAATCGATATTTTAACTCCTGAAGTCAGTAACAAGTCTCCATCAGCATGATTCAATTGAATCAAACTGGTAACCAAAAATGGAGATATACGCATGACTGAGGACAAGAATGACGCTACTAAAGGCGCATTGTTTGTTCTATTCATGGTTACCATGATCGATATGATTGGTTTTGGAATAGTAATTCCTTTTTTGACCTATCTTGTTGAAGATTTAGCAGCTGCTGATGGTATTACAGAAGTTGGCCTATGGGTTGGATTATTAATGACTTCATACTCTGCGGCTCAGTTTTTATTCTCGCCATTTTGGGGTACTATTTCTGACCGAATTGGTCGTAGACCAGTTCTCATGATAGGTCTAATTGGGAATACAGTTTTTTTCACCATGTTTGGATTAGCGAATACACTGTTAATTGCCTTATTAGCGCGATTTCTTGCAGGTGTATTTAACGGAAACCTGGCAGTTGCAAAAGCCTACATCGGCGATGTAAGTACTCCAAGTCAACTAACATCAAGAATGGGCATCATTGGTGCAGCTTTTGGCCTTGGATTCACAATTGGGCCCTTTATCGGCGGGGAATTATCTAATCCAGCAGCAAGGTGGGAAATTTTCGTAGATACAATCTTTGATACTTATCCATATCTACTTCCGTGTATTGCAGCAGGTGCTTTGTCTCTAGTATCACTTATTTTTGCCTATTTCAAATTACCAGAATCATTGCCTAAATCAAAGCGATCTAATTTTGATAGCGTAGGTTGGTCCTCACGAATAGGTAATTCAGTGAAACAATCTTTTTCGATGCTAAATAATGGCTTAATTTCAGTTATTATTTGGGTAAAAATGCTGTTTATTTTCGGATTCACTATTATGCATGCTGTATTCATTTTGTATACAGGGATGGATATTGATGCAGGTGGACTTGGTTATAATGAAGCACAGAATGGTCGTTTATTCGCCATCATAGGTATAACTGGAATCATTACTCAAGGAGTCTTAATTGGTCCATTATCCAAGCGCTTTGGTCCAGCTAGATTGTTACCAATATCTTGTATTTTATGTGGTTTAGGACTTGTTCTCATTCCGTATACTCAAGCTGACTGGGCTTTTGCCTACTTATTTGCAGTAGTAATTCTTATTTCAGTTGGAAATGGTATTTTCCAACCCTCATCATCATCATTGCTAACTACAACTGCTAAGCAAAACGGAATAAATCTTGGTGTTGTGATGGGGGCTCAAGAATCTGTTAGTTCATTTGCTCGAATAATCGGGCCATTAACCGGTGGAATTGTTTGGACATTAACCGTATCAAGGAAATGGCCACTTGATTATCACACTGCGTTTTTATTATGCGGAGTTTTAATGGCTATGGCAGCCTTACTATCGCTGAAAATACCACATCAGAAAGAACAGATTCAATCAGAAGAGTGATCAAAGAACTTCAGTGAGAATTTTTTCTAATTCTGTATTAATCATTAAAATCAAAGTACCGAATTCTGGTGGAATATTTGGGTCCTCATACAGTTCTTCAAGTTTAGATTGAGACATAGCAATACGAACATCGAGTTTTTTTGCTTTATTCAAAAGCCATTGTTCACAGGCTTCTTTTGCCTGTCTTCTAATATTTCTAGGAACCTTAGGGTCATCAATTTGATTGATTACTGTAGCAACTTGTTGTAATCGAGTTTCGACATCCATGTAAACACCTCAATCCTCACTAAACTAACCTGTACGGTGGCCGTCTTTAAGTTCATTGCCGACTAGGGCGCTCTATGGGCCTAACCTCTGAGGATGTTCTTGGGTGGACTAGAGTTGGTGTTTTACTACTTGTAATGGGTTGGGCTGCATGGATGGATAACAAGGAACGTAGAGTACCAAATGAACACTGGATGGTATGGGTCAAACCTGCTCTATTCATTTGGGCTCTTGATTTAATGGCACAAAATGCAGATTGGAGTATCTATCTTACTGCATCTGCAGTTGTTGCTTATGCTTCTACAGCAATAATTGGCAGACCAACTTTTAGTGACGTTTTAGCAGGGAGTAAAATCGATATTATTGTCAGTCTTTGGTATTTGATTTCTTTAGGAGGAATAATTGGTGGTGCTATGAAATACGGGGATGTCAGTCCTATTGATGTTCTAATTGGAAATAGCACTGGCAATACTTCTCTATGGTGGAGCACTTTGTCTGTATTACTAACGATTTTAATCATCGATTTGGCATGGAGATTTAGACTGATTCATGGTGGTGCAGATGCTAAGGCATTAATGCTAGTAGCAATATTAATCCCTAATTGGAATACGATGCCTTTGATTTCTGATAATACCCTTGACTCAGTAGTCGCATTACCTCCTGCACTTGCTTTACTTATGTGGGGAGGACTAACATTTTTATTGATTCCAGTTGTATTATTTATCAAAAACCTCTATCATTCGAATATTTCATCAATTTCTGATCTTAGATTATCTTGGCATGCTAGTAAAATGAAGTTAGAAAAAGTATTTGATAGCCACGTGTGGTTGTTAACTTCAGTAATGGACTTGCCAGATGGTAGCTCAAAGGTTTACCATAAGTCACGAGCACCACGGAGAACTCCATCCGATGAACAGTTACAATTAGCCATCAAGAAATTGGAAGAGCATGATGTTGATGAGGTTTGGATTAGTTACAAACTTCCATTACTGGTTTTTCTATTCCCAGTCATAATACCGATGGCATTATTTGGAGATCCAATCTCATTTATCATGCCAATGATTGGATTATAATTTGAGAGATCAAATACCCTTTCTCTCAACATTCTTTGGTCTTAGGCCCTTGTATCCACATTTGCGGCAAACTGTTGCTCTCCAAGCATTTCGCGCATTACACTTCATGCAAATTTTAACGCGGAGAAGACGCGCTTCTGCTTCAGGAAAACGGCCCATGATGCTTGCGACCAACTCCCCCTATTTAACCACAACCAAACCATAAATGAATAATCAAACTGAGTTAGAAATCGTATTATTGAAACACTTTGACCTAGACCATGTAATATGCGGGTAGTGCGATTGCCGGGGATTCACCATGATTCCAACGCAGTTGTAGTCATTGGTAATGCTGGGAATTTGTTGATTGATTCAGGAACTTCTTGGTACCAAAGTCTTCAGGTTGAGAGAATCTCAGGGATTTTAGAAAATGAACCTCTAGAACGAATTCTACTTTCCGGTAGGAGATTTCCATGCTCCGGTGCAGCAAAACATATTTCTGAAAGTTTTTCTGACTGTCCCATTCATATCCATATAGATGGTCAAGCATCATTAGAATCTGGTGATTTTTTCACAACCTGGGCGAACCGTTTTGACTCAGATATGCCGTCTACAAAAACAGTTGGTATTGAAAGTGACGAGATATTTATTTTAGGTAATGGTCAAGTTTCCACAATTTATCTTCCAGGTCACAGTAATGATTCAGTTGGATACTATATCGATGATAAGAAGATGATGGTTTGTGGTGCTACATTGCCAAGGGCTGATCGACCTTCGAGATGGGATTTACCTACAGGATGTTTAACAGATTTACTTTCTAGTTTGAAATTAATCCGTTCGATGGATTTAGAATCATTAATACCAATGCAAGGACCAGCAATTAAGGGTAAAAAACACGTGGAAGAAGTACTGTCAAAGCATATTGATTTTTTCCAGACATGTGTTGATAATGATGGTAGGATTCCAAAGTCTTGGCCTAAACCAGCACAAACTGCAATTTGGAATTCACCTCATCCTCCTTGGCCTCTTGAGGAGAGGGAAGAAAGTTAGGCTATTACAGGTAAGTCAAGTAAAACGGATTCGGGCATATTGCCATTTTCAAGTTGAAATTTTAGTAATCTCGACCTTCTATTTTCTCTTTTCTCTTTCTTACTTGTAAAGATTTTTTTGTGATCGTGATGTTCTATTTCAGCCCCAGTCCAATCAAAAGTATATCGAGACCATCCGCTCTGAATTGTAATATTTTCATCATTACATCTCATACTTGTTATTGCGTTATCTATACTGAAAAGGAGAACCTTTCCACTTGGTACTTCTTTACCTAATGTCCAAATTTCTCCATCTGATGTTCCGACTAAAATTTTATCAGAACTTGAACTGACAGCACAAATCGCTCTGATGCTACTAGAGTTCAAACAGAATTTGTTCAGAATTTCAAGCATTGGGAGGCTCAATTGGGTCAAATTCCCTCGAGTATCTCCGCACCATATAGAATCGCATTTACCGTCAGGTCCACCTACTGCAAGAAGTGTCGATGTAGGATAATCTAGTCTAATATTTCGTCTTACTCCAACACTCGGTCTCCAACTGATTAATCCATCATCCATCGCAGCGATATAACCATCTGGTAAGACTAAACTTCGAATTACGACTCTATTGTTCATAAAATAGCAAGTTTTGCCTTAGGTGGTATTACTTTTTGTAGACCCCTAGAAAAAAACTGAAAGTGAATCAGTAGTTATCTTCAGACTTGTTTTCTTTCTTCCAAGTTCTATAGCAGCTTTTGCAGACACGGACTCTACCTTTAGTACTCGTAAAGTGACCTTCTCCCCACATTTCTAGAGCATTATCTAATGATAATGAACGACCCTTTAACTTCTTATCTGCAAATTTTTCACAGCCTTTGATGGCACATGGCAGTTCGCCTTGATCAGATTTTTTCTTTTTGAGATCATCTTGATTGTTGTCATTAGACATGTGTTTTCTGGCCTTTGCCTTGAATCCCATGTTAATCCGACTGAAAAGCGATTCATCAAGTTTAGGGTGTTATTGCTTTGAAACTTCACCTAGTTTTTCTAGCAATCCTTCGAATATTTTCAATAATCCTCTAAGAGTTACCTCGGAAATATTGGCTACCGAGCAAACTTCAGATTGAGTTCTTGAAGTACCTGAATCAGATGCAGTCTTGTAAATCAATGCTGCTGCTACTCCCATAGGCTTCTTACCTTGCCAAATATCTTCATGAGGTTGAATCTTCGACCATAGATGATTTACTTGGGTGTGAATATTAGGTGGCAATTGTAGGTCGGAAATAAATCTGTCAAAGTACTTATCAGGTGATGTAATTTTATGAAGATTTAGTTTTCTAGAGACTTGTCTAATCAATCTGGAAAGTTCCTTTTCTGCTATTTCATATGCTTCAGCAATTTCTGGAATTTGCCGAGGCAGATCTTCTTCTCTAGCAACAAGATAAGTACAAGCAGCAGTAACACCTGCTATCGAACGTCCTGTTACGAAGCCTTCACCACTTAGTCTTCGGTAAAGTCTTGCAGTTTCTTCTTGTAGTGATTTTGGTAAACTAGATCGGTCTCTTATCATTTGATTAGCCTTGACCAAATTTCTCTCTCTACTTTTTCTAGTTTTAGATCTTTCATCAATTACTCTTCTTCTTCTCCAGTCTCTTCTAGCTTGGGAGTTTAAACCATGCCTAGAAGCAGAACCAGAATTGAGATCTTTGACATCTATTGTTGTATTGAGTCCTTTGTCAGCAAGAGTATATGTTGTAGGTTGGCCAACACGTGAACGATCTTGAGTGTTATCTCTATTGGTCCATTCAGCACCAGGGTCAATCACATTTTCTTCGACAACCAGACCGCACGAGTTACAGACGATTTCTCCTCTTGCGTGGTCCATATGCCAGTCTACAGAACCACATTCTTCACATGGTCTTGTGTGCCCGTCTAGTACTCTTCGGTTAGGATCAATCAGCCCATAATTCCTCGATTTGGATGCTGATGCATTTGCTTCATTTCTTTTTTCACTTTGACTTGTCATCTACTCAACTCCTTGTTGTATAGTTGCCGCCCACAATATTTAAACACTTGCTTTATAGTTTTTATTACAATAGTTACCTTGTAAGCCATATGTGTGGTGTTAATAGTCTCTGCGACATTACGTATTAGATTGAATTGATATAAAAAAGATTGTTTATCTAATAACCAAATTGTTCATGAACTGGATACCGTTTTTCCTTCATTTCAATGGTATAGTTCAAAGACGGTACGCGAAAGGACTTGGATGAGAGACATGCCAGCAACAGTAATTCTAGGTGCCCAATGGGGCGATGAGGGAAAAGGAAAACTAGTCGACAGACTTGCTGAACAAGCCACATGGGTGGCTAGATTCCAAGGTGGAAATAATGCAGGACATACCGTTGTTTTAGGCGATCAAGTTCTCAAGTTCCATCTTTTACCATCCGGTATAACTCGAAAGGAATGTAATCTAATTCTTGGAGATGGAATGGTTATCGACCCTTGGGTATTGAATGATGAACTTGTTAACTGGAAAGAATCATCAGACGAAGATCCTCGTGGTGAGAGACTATTCATTAGCGAACGAGCACATATCATTTTACCATATCACAGATATATGGATAGTTTGGATAGTAAAATAGGGACTACAGGAAGGGGCATTGGACCTACTTACGCTGATAAAATAAACCGAATCGGTTTGAGATTTGGAGATTTATCAGAAGTTAATGGTGACTCAAATTGGGCCGAATCAACTAGTGAGAGAATGAATGCATCACTTGAGGCTGCAGGTTCTTCTGAGAGAGTATCTAAGAAATCTCTTTTGGATGATGTATCATGGATTTGTGAAAACTTCTCTTCAGCAATTTCTAATACCGGATTAATGCTTGATAACGCATTAAAATTGGGAGAAAATGTGATTTTAGAAGGTGCACAAGGTTGTTTACTAGATATCGACCAGGGGACATTCCCATATGTCACATCTTCAGTTACCTCAAGAGGTAATTCTACTCATGGAGCAGGAATTCACCCAGGTCATGTCGAAGAAGTAATCGGTATAACAAAAGCGTATATTACTAGAGTTGGAAATGGTGCTATGCCGACTGAATTACATGATGAAGTTGGAGATCATCTCGGTACAGTTGGCCATGAATTCGGAACAACAACTGGAAGAAAGAGACGCTGTGGCTGGTTTGATGCAGTAGTAATGCGTCATGCTCAAAGAATCAATGGATTCACTGGACTTGCATTGACTAAATTAGATGTTCTTGGTGGACTTGATGAAATCAATATTTGTGTAGCATATGAACTGGATGGTCAAGAAATCCGAGAGATGCCATCTAGTGCTTCTGCTCTTGAAAGATGTAAACCGATTTACATTACAATGCCTGGATTCCCTTCACAAACACTTACCGAATGGCTAGGAATTGCCAAGAAGGCAAATCATGAATCTAAAGGATTTTCAGCGCTTCCTTCAGCTGCTCAACATTACATAAAGCAACTTGAAACACTTGTCGGAGTGCCTTGTACAAGCGTCGGTGTCGGTCCTGACCGAGATGCTACTATCGACCGAGTCGAGTGATTATTTCATTGATAAGTATCAAAAGGAGTAGACACTCCCGTGACAAATAGGGGCGTTTAGCTCAGTTGGAAGAGCATCTGGTTTGCAACCAGAAGGCCGGGGGTTCAAATCCCCCAACGTCCACCACCCCTCTCGAGTTCAAACCCATCATATGCAGTACTGCATCTATTTTGTTGATTAGAGTTCAAACCCCTTTGGCGTTTTAACCACTTAGGCTGAATAGTTTCTTCCGAAGAAATTGTATTGGATAATTCGAACGCTTTGTCAAAAGCAATCTTCTGTGATTTAGATGGTATTAGTTCTGAGTAATGCTTCTCAATGGTCGTTATTTCATCACCTAATACCATCGCAACATTTTCGTATTTTGCTCCTTTCGACAAATATCGCATTGCAAGAGAATGTCTGTATGAGTGCGATGATAATGATTGAACAGGATTTCCATCGACATATGTAGAATCTCTGACTTGTTGGAGCCATTTTGTGATAGTTTTAGTTGTGGCATGAGGTATCTTTTTGCGAGTAGTTCCAGATTTGTGAAGAATACTTGCAGGAAATAGATACTCCTCGCCACCATCGAATTGTGAGACCCATTCTTTGTATCTAGTCAGAAAGGGTAGAAATCGTTCTTCAATAAACTGCCAGCAAAGTTTGGTATTCTTTTGAGCTAAGAATCTCATAACCTTGTTCTCTAAGTCGATATATTCCCATTTGAAAGATGAACTATCAGATATTCTTGGAGCCATCATACCATGGATGATATGAGCCATTGCTCGATTCCTTAACATTTCATCTTCAAACATTTTTATTGCACATTCATTCATTGCTTCTAATTCTTCTATTGACCAGTAAGTGATCTTCTTGTATTCTCTATCTGGTTTCCATAAGCCAACAAATTCTAGAACTTCATTTAGATGAGATGCTTGCAAAATTGCTCGTAATGTTTCTACTCGCTTTTTGATTGTTCCAGAAGCTAAAGCCTTAGTTCTAAAATTACCATTTCTCATTCCATCAATCCACAATGAAAATGTCTCAGTAGTGATTTCATCTGGACCCATTACTCCTAATGATTGGAAATCAACCGCAAGGTATACTGAATTACGCTTGATATTGTTATAACTTCCATCAGAGTTATTCTTTGCTTTACTTCTTAGTAGGGCTTTTTGTCGTGCTTCTTTCCATTTGGGGGCTAGTTCGTCTTCGTCGTAGGTTTTTCTTGCCATAAACCTATCAACATTCTTAGTCGTATCAATGTTTCATGATGCAAGATGTAAACTTAGGAACTGTAAACTTCATACGACTGAAACACTGCGGACAACAGTCATCCAATTATTTACCAAATGATGAACAACCATTGGTCAAACGTTGGCCAACTGGCTATTTACGGTTATAGTTTGAAATAGTTTTGAATCTACGGATTAATATGACAACAGATAGAATCTTTGTTTTGATGCTTGTAATTATGATACCAATGACCGGATGCTTTGGCGCAGTTGATAACGCCGATGCAGAACAGAATGATAGTGATACGATAGTAAATAATTACTACTATAACAACACTACAACAACCATAATGGAGGAAACCGAATACTTCACCAATGGAGGCATGATTGACTCCAATACGCCTTATGCACCAGCATACAATTCAAACTCATTGTTTACTACTCTCTGGGAACAGCAATTTTATCCTTACAATTTCACTTCCAATGCCGGTGAAGCTGTAA
>CAXFAS010000023.1:0-29362 GCA_964001175.1 uncultured euryarchaeote | reverse complement strand
GTATGTCCAAAAGCAACAATAAGGAGCCAAATTTTAGGGTTCAGTATTTTCTTTAGTTGTTCCATCTAAATCACCCTCTAATCCTTAAATCCAACCAGACTTCAATAATCCTGTTAATGCAAGCATGCCCCAAAGTACTATTGGCGGAGCATTATCCTTCCAATTCATTGTCATAGGTTCCTTACCCAAGGTATACTCGAACCCTTGAGATACACACACTACAAACCAAATCCAAACTGGTCCAGCTATTACAAGCGCTAGTCGAGCCTGTTCCTCGCCGTCTAAACAAACTGCAGCATAAATCAAGGTAACCGAGGTTAAAAGCATCCAACCCGCTACCATTTTTGCTGTGTCATTTGCCCAATTCGTTGGTATTATAACTCCAGGTATGGTATGACCAAGTACGACTAAAACCAACCAAATTTGAGGGTTTAGAATTGTATCAATCATTCAGTCACTTCCGGATTACCGGCTGAACCAGGTGCTGTAACTTTACCTGCTATCATTAGGCCTCCGATAACGATATGAGTTAGCATAGTTACCGGGAATATCATATCGAAATAAGCTGGGTTATTGAGAATTGGTGCAAGGCTAAATCCAAGTCCAACTGGCATTAGTAATGACCACATGTAGTCCATTCCTGATGGTTTTTGCATCATGAAGGCAGTCATGCCGACAAGAATCATAGCCATTCCCCACATAACAGGCATCATTGCCCATCCGGAGTTAGAAGCATCCCAAGAGCCGCGAACAGAAGTCGCTTGATCTGCCTCATTTTCCCAAGCCTGATCATCATCAGGATCAATTTCAAAGTCTATTGCGTTGATGGCATTTACATTGCCGCCAAACCCAGACATAAACAAGGCTAATGCAGCGATTATACACATGCCTGCTATAGTAAGCATTTGCTTGTGCATTTCTCCAGCACCCTTCTTCATTTGTTGTACTAATAAGTAAAGTCCGCCAAACATAACGACGATACCAATTGTTGCTATAGCAAGCATCACCATTAATGGCATTCTATCTTCATTAAACAGAATATCAGTCGCATCTGTTCCGATTTCTGAAGTCTGTGGCCAGCTAAAAAAAGCTACCATCAGTAATATTGGTCCCCCGGCAAGCATGTATGGTGTTAAGTTTCTATCACTCATGAACAATATAAATGCAACTTTCCATATAATGTTTGCATATATATACCATCAAAAAGATGAGTTTTTCTCTGTCAAATGTATTATTCGACTCTTTCAATAACTCTAACGTGATCTCCACGCATGTTAACCGTCATTGGAATCAATTGTTCGTACAACTCCATGCTAACTTCTTCCTTAGTATCTGAAACGCTTGTGATTCTGGCTTTCTCGCCTTTGAATGCTCCTGTAACTATTTCTACGATACAACCGACTTCTATACCTGCTGTAACAGCCTTTGGCTCTAAGTATGGCAAGATATCTGCCAAAGGAGCTTCACCTGGTAAAACAGTCTTAGCATTCTTCAAAGGGGTTTGATTAAGTCCTCTTCGGGCTGCTGGGTCACGGCCACCTGAGCGACCAATCAATTTCTCAACATGATGAAGAGCACTGGATTCTACGAATAGATATCCTCGCATCCCAGTAGGATGTAGGATAGACATTACGTCGCCTTGAAGAGCAGTCAATGAACCACTACCGTGTAACCTTGCATACATTTCATCAGCAACTCTTTGTTCAGAACCTATTGCAGTTTTTACGATGTATAGGAAAGATCCGACTGAGCCATACATTTCACGGAATAATGAGTTTGCATTTTCCATATCAATATTAGAAAATATACAATTATATTTTTGAAGTTCACCTGGATCAATCCATTGGTGTTCACTATATCTTCCAGATGCCTCAACTTCATCTGAAGAAGATACGACTAGAATTGGCATTACATCGACTAAAGAACGGCCCATATCAATTCCTCTTTCGGGTCCAGTACTGTGATAATGTAGAGATTCAACGGGCAATCCGGTAGATTCTGCTACTCTTTCAAGAACTTCTTCTTGAGTATCTGCAACACCCCAAATTCCATCCCATAACGAAGGAAAATCTCCATCGGATTTATTCCTACGCATCAACAATAACTTTTCTTCAAAACGAACAAATGCAACAAATGCTTCTACCATTACTATCTCTCCAAATCTCAATTGCCGATACCGATGACATCATGTATCAACCATGGGAAGAAATTATCCATAAGTACCAATAATCCAAACCCGATTGCTCCTAGAACGAACAAACCAATTCCACAAATTATACTGGTTTGTTTGAATTCTTGAGCGGATGGCTTTCGCGCCATACGAATAATTCTAGCCCATGAACCTCTGGAAATACGTCTAAATTGGGACTCAATCCAATCTTGACGGTCCTGAACTCTCTCTTCAAAAGAACGCTTTTCGGACGTTTCACTCGACATGGTATAACCTCTGGCTTGTCACCCCAAATATCCACCCAATATAACCGCGTCGGCTAAAATCAGTTTGTGAAATGTCTCAAATTTTGTCTTTCCAACCTCTGCGAGGGTTGATGAGGGAGTGCATTAGAAGCCAGCATGATGGCGGAAAAAGACCCCTACAGAGTTTTGGGCGTAAGCAAAGATGCCAGTGACGGTGAAATCAAGCGTTCATTCCGTAAAAAGGCCCGACAATTTCACCCTGACAGAAACCCCGGAGATGCCGGTGCTGAGGCTAAATTTAAGGAAGTTCAATCAGCATATGAAAAAATTGGAACTGCTGAGTCGAGAAGAGAATTTGATCAACAACAGCAGATGGCAAATATGTTCGGAGGGGGCATGAGGGGAGGCTCTCCATTCGGAGGAATGGGTGGTGGACAAGGTTTCGAAGATATGCTAGGACAAATGTTTGGCGGGGGAATGGGAGGAGGCCCTCAATTCGGCGGAATGAGGGGCAACCCTTCTTTCCAAGGCGGTCAAAGACCTAGAAGGCAAACTAGACCCAAAGGGAGCGACATAAATGTCGGATTAGATATTACTATGGCTGAGGCTGAAAATGGTGGCGATTTCTCATTTACTTTCAAAAGATTAAAACCGAATCAATTAGGTACAATGGAAGCAAAATCTGTTACCTTGAAAACAAAATTGAATCCTGGAGTTAAGCATGGTTCTGTTAAACGTCTCAAAGGCCAAGGTCATGACCATCCCGAAGGTGATGCTGGGGACGTTCTACTGACTGTAAGAATCGATGCTGGAGAAGGTAGGAGCTGGGATGGAGAGATTCTAGTTCAAGAAGTTCAGGTCCCCTATTCTACATTGCTCCTGGGAGGAAAAGTGAAAGTAACTTTACCTACAGGCAAAGAAGGATTATTGAATATTGCACCTAATTCAGAAATTGGTGGCCGTAGAAGGATGGTTAAATCCGGCTATATGGATGGAGACTTAGACTTAGAGTTCATACTAAAAGAGATTGATGAGTTATCAAAAGAGCAGCAAGAAGCGCTGGCTAACCTAAGAGATTTGGGACTTTAGGTGGGATTTGAGTGGGCAACAAAAAGCGTTCTAAAAGCCATAACAAGCGTAAAGGCCCCCAATTATCCGAAGGTGAAAGGTTGTGGAAGCGGCTAAATTCACTATTTGGAAATAATTCCCAGCTATGGCAAAAAGAATGGGATTTACAGTCGCTGGCTGATTTCATAATCGAGAAAGAAAAAATGACAATTAGATTTGCTAGAGATCCGAAGTTAGAACGAGTCTTTAGAGGTGAATTAAGTCAAACCCTCGCAGCGGCTAGAAAAGATAGGCAGTACTTCACTGTACAAGATAATAGGAAAATTATTGTGAGAGATAATACGGTAATTGAAGAAATTAAAACTAATATCCAAAAATGGCAATCTTTCTTTACCAAATATACTGGTCATGTTAGTGGAATTACAGCCGGACCACCTATTCTCGATGCTGGATTAGATGAAGAAAGATATGGCTTGATTGAAGAAACTTGGTTGGCAATTCTAAAAGGGGATAAGTTACCAACGGATTTGACTTTGTTGACAGATGATGATTTACAGGTTTGGGGTAATTTCGATTTACAAAAAGAAATTAAAAAATTCGCATCTAAACGAACAGGATTTAGATTTCATGATGATGAACCTAGTATTGCATTATTACTGCTTCAAAACAATGTCGTAACTTCTGCTGAACTATTAAAACTAAGACTTGCAAAGCGTAGAAAGGACAATAGAAATCCATTCCCTGACTCATATGATGATAAATTATGTGAATTGGCAGAAAAATTATCTGAAGTGGACGGTGACAAGGAAGTTGCCAATGGTAGGACTGACCTCAGAGATTTACCACTAGTGACTATCGACCCGCATGATGCAAAAGATTTCGATGATGCTGTTTGCCTAATTAGAGAGGGGGAAGAATTGACTCTTTGGGTTGCAATAGCTGATGTGGCAAATTATGTTCACCCCTCTTCACGGCTTGATTCAACCGCCAGATCTAGAGCAACTTCTGTCTATTTACCTCACACTGTTCTTCCAATGTTACCCCCGCGCCTTGCAGATGATTTGTGCTCTCTAAGGTCTGGAGTAGATAGATTAGCAATGGTAATTTCAATGTCGATTATCGATAAGAAAATTACCGAAACTAAAGCATATGAAGCAGTAATTAGAGTTAAACAAAATTTGGCTTATGAGGATGCATTGGACAATCCTGAATTCCAAGAAATGTTTGACTTGGCCGCTGCATGGCAAGAAAAGGAAATTCGGTTAAACATACACAATGCTGAAATGCGTCCAAGAATACATGGTGAAAATAGCATTAATGTGCAAGTAAAATGGCCAAATGCTGCGACAAGAATGATTGAATCTTTTATGGTTGCAACCAATTCTGCTATCGGACATTTACTAGGAAGTAAGGGGGCTCCCCTGCCTTGGCGTTGCCACTCCCCTCCTGATGCTGAAGAAGTTTCTTCGCTAAATGCAAAACTATCTGCGCTAGGCGTAGATATTGAATTACCAATGCCAAGTCTCAAGACTCATGGACAGAGTGACTCTGAAGAATTATCTAATTTATTGGGAGCTTGGGCACAATCTTCTGGAGGCGGGATCGATGTTGAATTGGAAGATGATTCTAGTGATGATGACGACGATAGCCCTAGTTATCTTCAAAATGTTTTGGACCCAGACGCTAGACAAAATATTCTCGATGCTCTAATGAAGGCGCAAACACAAGCATCTGAACTAGACCCTACTGTTAGAAGGATTGTTGATCAAGGATTATTTCAGTTAATGCAAAGAGCGACCTATTCGAGCGAAAATTCTGGTCACTTTGGATTAAACCTTGACGCATATGTACATTTTACAAGCCCAATAAGAAGATACCCCGATTTAATTGCTCATAGACAATTAAAATCTTTTTTGCGAGGAGAAGAATGGCAACATGATGAAGATGAGGTGTCTAAACTTTCACAACATTGTACTGAACAATCCTTAATTGCCAAATATATCGAATGGGAATTAGTAGCAAATGCTTACCACATCCATCTTTTGAGAGGTGGAGAAATCGGAACCCAAACAGACCTAGATTCACCTATGATTGGTGAGAAATCATGGCCTGCAAGAATCGTTGGATTAAGGACACCTTGGGTATTCCTTGACTTGTATGATGACGGGGCCATTCAAGGTAGAATGCACCTTAGACAATTAGGCAAGAAAAGACAATTATCGGTAGATGCCCATGGATTAAATGTAATCCAGTCAGATTCCGAAAATTGGGAAGATGAAAAACCTGTTATTCGACTAGGTCAACATTATCCCTGTCGTCTGCGTGGCATCGATATCTGGAGCGGCTCTCTAGACCTAGCACCAAAGTAACCGAGGTGAGAACATGAGCGAGGAACTACGGCTAAATATTGCTGGCATGACTTGTGGTGCATGCGTCGCCTCTGTCGAAAAAATTATTTCCAATCAAACTGATGTTGTTTCTGTTTCAGTAAATTTACCACTAAATAAAGCACTGATTCATGTCGAATCACTCAGTGAAGATAAGGTTCAATCACTAATTGAAGCAATCAAGCAGGGCGGATTTGATGCAAAAATACCTGAAAAAACATTTTCAATTACTGATTCTGCTAAACAGGCAGTCAATATCCAAAGTAGAAAAGCGCTACTTGCAATAATTCTAGCCGTACCAACTCTTTGGTTGACTATGTTTTCTTCAGACTTAGGTGATTTCGCTTCTTTTGATCTTAGACTGTCTTTGGCAATGCTTGCTACAATACCAGTATACTTCTGGTCCGGTTGGGATTTTCACTCAAATGCTTGGAATTCTCTAAAGCGAGGCTCGACGAATATGGATGTACTTATTCACCTTGGAACGACTGTTGCATTTGTTTGGTCTACACTTGTAACATTATCAACCGGTATTGACGGTTTTCCAGCAGTAATTAGTAATGCAAAACATGTATTTTTTGATGGTGTAGCGTTTATCATTGCATTCGTATTGATTGGAAATTATTTGGAGGCGGCTGCCAAACTTAGAGCGACTGATGCCATTCATTCCTTAATGCAATTACAACCAAATAATGCTAGACTAATTTTAGATTCTGAAAGTATGGATACTGAAATGAAAGATGTTGAATTGATTTCTACCGGCTCATTGGTCAAAGTTTTAGCAGGTGAAACGATTCCTCTTGACGGGGTATTAGTCGACTGTAAAGCAAGTATCGATGAATCAACAATGACTGGTGAAGCATACCCGGTAAGAAAGTCTGATGGAGATGAGGTTCTTGCAGGTACAATAGTTCTCGATGGAACAGTAGTAATTAGAACCAGTAAACCTTCTACTGATTGTCTGATAAATAACGTAATTCAATTGGTTGAACAAGCCCAAATGGGTAAAGCGCCTATACAGAGGTTGGTCGATAAAATCGCATCTATATTTGTCCCATTAGTTGTTATTTTTGCTGTTTCAGCAAGTATTTTTTGGGCCCTAATCGGTGGTGATATGATTGATAATCCGATGAACTCAAATCTCGAATTAGCAATTATGGTTTTGGTTTCTTCTCTAGTTATTGCATGTCCTTGCGCATTAGGTTTGGCAACTCCAACAGCCCTAGTTGTTGGTACTGGAGTAGGTGCAAAAAATGGACTCTTAATCAAAGGTATAGATGCTTTAGAAATGGCGCATAAATGTGATACTTTAGTTATGGATAAAACCGGGACTATTACTTCTGGAAAACCGAGAGTAAGCCATATAGAAATCATTGATTGTGAAGTTAAAGAGATTCTTTCAATAGCCTCGGCACTTGAATCTGAATCAAACCACCCATTGGCTTCCGCCATTCACAAGTCTTGGTCAAATGTTACATCAGAAAAAGTCAATGTCGTAGATATTAGGACAATTGCAGGGATGGGTTTAGTTGGTAAATTAAATGACAAAGTTGTTGCAATCGGTAATAGGGAATTGATAGAAGATGTGGGTGTAGAAATTTCTTCAGAAGTAGATTCCAGCCTCGTTAAAGCAAGTATGAAAGGAGTTTCTATAGCACTTGTAAGCCAAGGAAGCCGTTTACTTGGCTGGATTGAAATGAGCGATAGGATTAGAGAGAGTTCCAAATTAGCAGTCAAAAAGGCAAAACAAATGGGATTAGATGTAATTATGCTAACTGGGGATAATAGATATTCAGCTGATTCCATTGCAAATGAAGTCGGGATTGAAAAGGTAGTGGCTAATATCAAACCTGATCAAAAAGCAAGTGAAATAAAAACTCTTCAAGAAGATGGGAAAATAGTTGCAATGCTAGGCGATGGAATCAATGATGCTGCTGCATTATCTCAAGCCAATATTGGCCTAGCAATGGGGGCTGGCTCAGATATTGCACTAGATGCGGCTGATTTCGTGTTGGTTAGAAATGACCTTATTGATGCTGTTTCTTCAATTGATTTGGGTAAAGCAACTATGAAGAGAATTAAAACAAATTTAGGCTGGGCATTTATCTACAATCTAATAGGAATACCACTTGCTATGGGAGTATTATTACCGTTTAATGGAATGTTACTACCTCCAGCCTTTGCTGCTGCTGCAATGGCACTTTCCTCGGTTAGCGTAGTTGGAAACTCATTGGTCCTTCGTTGGTGGAAACCAATTCAAGAATAATCAAATAACTCCGATTATTAGCAAACACATGTCAAGCATAACGCACCGCATGAAAATTACCGGCATGACTTGTGGCGGATGTTCATCTAGACTAAAGTCAGTACTGACTTCTACTGAAGGAGTTTTGAGTGCTGAAATATCGCACCAGGAAAACAGTGGAGTTGTTATTACTGATCATAATATTAATACTGAAATGATTATACAAGTAATAAATTCTGCTGGATTTAATGTTGTGAATTAAGCGTTTAATTCAAATCTAAGTGACTACGCCATCGAGTTGCGCGGGGATCGCCCAGCTTGGTCAACGGCGGTGGGTTTAGGTCCCATTCCTTATCGGTTCGCAGGTTCGAATCCTGCTCCCCGCACCATGTTTATTTTCAAGAAGTTGATTCTGCAGCTTGGGCCTTTGCCTCTCGCTTCTTACGGTTTTGACGCTTCTTATACCAAGGATAGACTGGCCATTTGGCTAATCCAGTCCACATTACAAGGAAGATAAATGTGGTTGAAACAAATTTATCCACATCAGCCGACCAAGCAGTTTCCATCCAGCCATATTCTACGTATGCGATTCGAGAATGGTAGATGACCAAAATTAGGCCTGCAGCCAAATGAATCCATCTCCATATCTTGTTCCAATTTAATTTAGACATTGTTGGGGGATTGTAATCGCTGATTTATTGTTTTCTCAATAGTTCAAGATTATTTCATAATTTAGAAGGTTAATACCTTCTCGCTGGATTGTACCCATTGTGAACATTCAGCCATAGTCGAGTACTGGGCTCCGTCATAGTAGCCTTGGCCTTTGAGAACTCCACATCTTTGCTGGCAAGTTCCACAGACCTTGACTGGAACTCCTTTTGCAATCAAATCCTTAGTCATAGTAACCATGTCTTCAACACCTTCTGGCGGTGTGATTCCATCTCTTGCCAAATCAACACTATCATTCATCAAAAATAATCTAACTTCGACGCCATCATTATTCAATTGTCGGGCTAATCTTAACGCATTCCATGTTACATCTGTGCCATCATAGGGCTGGTGATTGAGTATAATTAGGGTAGGCATATCATGGGGTTAAATCGAAGGTGCTTGAAACATGGGTTCAAAAGTGAAAACAATAGCGAGGATTTAATGGGGTATACTTTTGATAGATTCACTAAGTGGTATGTCCCATACCGAAATCGTATTCACATTGCCGTGTTTATCCTCTCAATACTAATGATTCCTGGTGCCATGACGGCATTGCAACCCATCGATATGGAATCTTATGAAATGGAATCTCCCGAACTTACTGCTCAAGAAATCATCAACCAAGAATTTGCAAATTCAGAGATTATTCTTGGATTTGTCATGTCGGCAAGACAGCCAGATTTAGTACCACCTTTGGAAGAGTGGCAACCTGTACCCCTGTTAGAAGACGGCACTCCTGATTATGCGAATTTAGTTCATGCTACTGAAAAGGTTGATTCTGGTGAAGCCTGGGCAGGTATTTCTGCTCCTAAGGGAGGAATCGTAAATTTGTCAATTCTTAGAGAAATTGACAATAAAGTAAACATTGTACATGAACATCATCTTTCTCCTGCAATGAAACCGCTCGTAAATGATGTCACAGGTCATCAATACGGCGGCGCTATGTCACTTTCCGATATCTTTAGAGGTTTCATGAACGATACTTCAATTCTTAGTCAACCAGGAATTAACTCATTTGGAGTTGTTACTCCTGCTCCAACCAATTGGACCGATTGTGGAGAATTGGAGTGTTTAGAATTTGATGACCAAAACCTTACCCAAGATCATATCGATTTGGCCGCATCTAGAATGGCTAATGCCCCTGAAAATAATTTCTTGCGATGGCTATCTTTAGACAGAGGATTCTTCCCCGATATCAATTCAAAAATTACTGGCCAAATTGGCGGTGAATTACAACTTAATGGTACTTGGGAAAATGGAGTTACAGGGCTTGGAAGATGGTCTGCTTCTTCTACATGGTTAATCGTTCAATACGACCGAGGGATTCTAGAAGAAATGGGCTGGGAAGTAATTTGGAAAGATGCTCATCAAGAAAAGAGTGTTTCATTGTCTGATGATGGTTTAATCGTCGGTGGTTATCGGCTTGCTGAAGGAAGTTTAGTAGTTCACCCCCCTAGATATGACGTAGAGTTATGCCAAGAACTTCAAAAGGAAAATGGCGGCTGTTCGAGTGAATGGTCATACATGGATTTGGAAGGAGTATTACGCTCAAATGATCGTGCATCTACTACATTGCTCGTAGGGCAAGGAGTAAATGTCGAGGTGAACCGTGAATTACAGGCTAGCGCAGGATTGATATTACTGATGGGGATTGTTATTGTTGGATTACTATATGTTAGTCTAAGAAGATGGTCTGATGTAATTATTGTACTATTTGCACTGGGTGCTGCTTTACTTTGGATGCAGGGATTAATTGGGCATTTTGCGAATCTAACTTCATGGCTTGGATTCTCTATTATCGCTCGGTCTCAATTCTCAAACCTACTGCCTATTCTAGTCTTAGCCTTAGGAATTGATGACTCACTGCATGCTCTGCATAGATACAAAGAAGAAAGGAAAAATGGTGCTTCTACCAAAGAGGCAACTGAAACAACCCTAAGCCGTGTTGGAAGAGCAATTATGCTAACATCTCTAACAACAATGGCCGCTTTTGCGGCTAATTTATTCAGCGATATTGCCGCTTTACGTTCCTTTGGTGTCGAGGCTGCTCTTGGTATTCTTTCCGCATTCCTTCTTACCGGATTATGGGTGCCTTTAATTCGGTTAAGTATAGATGAATGGATGGCTAAAAGAAAAAAGACGAATATCGAAAAATTTTCTCCTCATTTAATTCCAGAACAATGGTTGAAAAATCTAACTTCGACTTGTGGAAAAGCAAAACCTGCGCTCATAATAGCGATTATCGCAACCGCTATCACCGTGCCTGCAGCTATTGGAATGTCTCAACTCGAAGGAGATTTTGCTGTAGAAGATTTCCTAGATGAACGGTCTGATTTCGCAATTGGAGTGGAAATTGTAACCGAGAGCTTTAGTGATGAGGGAGAGCCTGCATATCTTCTAATCGAAGGAGATGTTCTTGATCCTGAAGTCTATGCAGCGATTGATGAATTCCGGATTCAAATGGGAATTTTGCCCGACGGAGTTGCCGATAAGATTACTCATTTGCCAAATGGGGACATCGATATTATGGCTCTAGATGAGATGGTATTTGCTGCTCAAGGCTCTTTGGTACTAAATTCAACACCATTTGAACAAGCCGGATGGAATACTACTGAGGAAGGACATGGAATGAACTGTTCTGATGCAGATAGTGGATTATTAATGAATACTGGCGATAGAGATTGCTTAGCATTCTTTTACGGCTTCTTGTCCCTTTATGGAGTTCCTGGCGCTGGTCCAATTCCGGATATACCTGCTAATATCGTAGAATTATACATCAAGCCTGAGATCGAATTAGACCCTAGCAAGCCATGGCTCGATGTCAACGGCCAACCCGCTCAATATGATAGAATGTTGATTCGATTTGGAATGACTTCACCCGAAGATTTCCCAGGCATGGGAGAAGGTTTAGAGGAACTTTGGAGGGACCTTGACGTCTTTACCAATCTCTCGACTGGAACTGTCTTAGAAGAGGGTCCTGAAAGTGATGATAAACCATTAACATGGGTTATGCCAACAGGTAGACCAATAACGCGTTATGTAGCATCGACTGCTATGCAGGATGAAATGCAATCTTCTTTGGTTTTAGGCTCATTATTCGTATTTATTACGCTGTCAATCGGGTTCCGTTCTCCAAAGCAAGCCGCTGTTACTCTCATCCCAATCTTATTGGTCGTAGTCTGGCTATATGGTTTGATGAACGCTGCAGGTTCGTCGCTAAACATCGTAACTGTAACTATCGCAACGATATCTTTGGGTGTTGGAATTGATTATTGTATTCACGTCACTGAGAGGTATAGAGAAAGTAGGGAAAAGGGTGAAACCCATCACGAAGCTTTGGTTGCTGTAGGCGGAGCATGTAGTATGGCATTGATTGGAAGTGCCGCATCAGACTCTGCTGGTTTCCTTGTTATCGCCTTATCTCCGATGGGATTATTCAGTAATTTCGGTATCTATTCCGCTGCTATGATCTCGTTATCACTAATTGCCAGCCTAATTCTAACAACTGCTGCCTTAGGATTACTGTCTTCGATTAGGAATGAAGGGATTCCTACTACTGATGAATAAATCATCGCCAATGTTAATCTACACTATTGATGTAGAGCATATTATGACTGATGGAAAATCATACTATGATGGATTAATTCAACAAGGTTATCCTGCTGACCAAGCATTGACTTACACTCAGCAATATTATCCAGGTTTTACGCCAATGGCTGCAGCACCAATGCCAATGCCTACTCCGCAACCTGTTCAACCGATGATGCAACAACCAATGCAACAAATGGCTCAGCCAATGATGAATACAGCACCTATGGCAGTTGCTCCGATGGGAGAGCCAAAACCAATTATGACTTGGGCAGCAGTTGGTTGTATTGTAGTAGCATTGCTTCTAACCATAATGGGTCAATTTGGCAATTCTTGGCAAACCCCTGACGAAGACGGCGAGGTTGAAACAAATTTAGGACTAAGAAATATGGTTGTCGATTGTACAGATAGTAGTGCTGATGATAAAGATATGTGTATTAACTTGGCTTATGTTTTATTATCAAAGGATATGGAGAAGGCCGCAAATGAAACTGCGCCTTCAGACCCAGTGCTTAAAGGAGATATTGAAGATTATTGTGAGAACACGTATAGTATGATGCTAAGTCTCGCAACACAACTCAATAATGATTCGATTAGAACAGAGGCAGGTGAAGATCGTGAAGCATGTCTAAAAAATGATACTGCTGGCGGAATTTCTGGTATGATTCTTTGGATTGGGATTATCGGCTCTCTAGCTGCTACTGTCATGTTAGTAATGTCAATGCTTGGACAAACCTTACCTGGTGGAGTAGAGAATTATGGCAAAATATCGTCATGGGTTAGTGGAGGATTGATTCTCTTCGCTGCGATTCTTTGGATGGTTATGAAAGATAACATAGATGATAATTTGTCCAATGGAAGTTCATTCTATCTGACTTTCTTTGCTGGTCTTTTGGCTGTAGGTGCTGGCGTACTTGATATGCTAGACAAGCGAGAAAAATAGAAAAATACTCGCCGATGTATTATTGAAGTAGATGTTTGACGGCAGTTTGCTTCCATAGGGGTTGACCCCGAGGCAGTGGTGATATTTTGACTGAAGAAAATGATGATGAAGACTGGATGAAGTATGCAAATTCTGGTTTTGGTCAAACAAACTACTCACTCTGGGACGAAGTTGAAGAAGAGGAAGAAGCGAAGGAAGAAGAAGAAGAGGACTACGAAATCACAATTCAATTAGACTCTCATATGGAAGAGATTCCAAGAGCACCTGATCCTGCAGGTTTGAAACATTTGGTCCGAATTGGTTGCTGCAATCATTGCCTTGGACGCCTTGGTGGAAAAAAGCGATATGAACAAAGTATCGAAGATTCGGGTATAGAAATCCGTGCCCTAGTAGAAAAATCAAATTCTCATTTGATTAATATCAGAGATCAAATACCACTCTGCCCATACTGTGAGAATTTATTCGAAGAAGTAGAATTATTAGCTGATATAATTTATGATTCAATTGAACCTTATCAGTTTCAAAGATTGCAATTGGGCGCTCGTTTTCCTAAGGACCAAATCGAAGAAGAAGACGTACAAAGAAAAAGGTTTGGCGCAGGTGGTTGCGATGGTTTGAAAACCGGTTTGGTTTCAGAAATTGCAAAGTTGCTCAATCAACGTTTAGAAAATGTAAAATTAGTCAATGATAAACCACAAATTCTCGCTTTAATCGATGTTTTAACTTTGAGCGTCGACCTAGATGTTAGAGCCCATTACATGTATGGCAGATATAGAAAATTAGAACGTGGAATTCCTCAGACTCGATGGCCGTGCAGAGCGTGTAAAGGGCGTGGGTGTGAGCGTTGTAATATGACTGGGCTACAATATGAAAAAAGTGTTCAAGATTTAATTGGAAACCCGTTGCTCGAGGTTTTTGGTAGTAAAGAGCATGCCTTCCATGGAATGGGTAGAGAAGATATTGATGTGAGATGCTTGGGTCGCGGAAGGCCATTTGTAATTGAAATGAAAGAACCAAAATTACGAAATATTGATTCAGTAGAATTGATGAAACTGATTAATGATAATGCTAATGGAAGTATAGAAATCACTAGCCTAAGAGACTCAAATAGAAGCGAAGTAGTTAGGCTAAAAGATACTCCTGCAGAGAAATCTTATACGATTAGATTCAAATTATTGCCAATGAATGAAACGGAGTATACTGTATTAACTGCGCCTTTAGATTTAACCAAGGAAAATAAATCTCGTTCTAAAAATAGAAAGAAAAGAAGAGGCGATAACAAGCGAGACAATACAAAGCCACTGCCAAATGAAATCGATATTGAAGACTCAAATCCTTCGAAAGAAGAACTTATGAAAATGAAAAAAGCAGAACTAGTTGAATTATGTATACAGATGAAACTAAAGAAATCGGGTACTAAAGATGAATTGATTGAACGCATTTCGAACTTTGAAGAACCACCTGCAAATTTATTTGAAATTCCTGAAGACTCGGTAATCATTGATGCAATAATGTCACTTGAAGGGGTTAAACTAGCTCAACGAACTCCAGAACGAGTCGCACACAGAAGAGCTGATTTAATTCGTAGAAGAACTGTTTTTGAGGTCCATCCCCCAATGATTGAAACATTGGAAGATGGATCTAAGGTCATCGAAGTTACCATGCGATGCGAGTCAGGTACATATGTAAAAGAAACTGTCCATGGCGACAGTGGTAGAACTCAACCGAGCATTGCTTCTTTACTAAAATCAAAATGTGAGGTTGAATGGTTAGATGTTGGAGATATTCATGCAGATTAGGCTTCAAGTGGACTAATTTTACTTCTGTGTTCCGTCGCGGTTCTTATATGTCAATGGTAGGTCGCCGAAATGCTCCGAAGATGTTGTAATGCTGATTCGGGACATGGGAGGCAAATAATATGAAGCGTTCAAAGGGACAACGTGTAAGGACTCGAAGCATTCTAAGACGTCGTAGAAAAGAGCGTAGCCGCCTAAATATTAGTCGCTCTATTCACAAGTATGAAGAAGGCGATAGAGTTGCTATCGTTCTAGATGGTGGAGAACAAATGGGTATGCCTCACCGAAGATTTAACGGAAGAACTGGATTTATTCAACACCGCCAAGGCTCTGCTTGGATTGTATCTGTAAAAGATGGAAACATGCAAAAAACAGTTATCGCTCGACCAGAGCACCTAAGACCGTTGGAGTGATATTTATGGCTGAAGAAGAAAGATTCATCGATTTTGCGACTGTTAGAAAAATGCTTTCTGAGGCTCAAGAACGCCGTGGAGATTTGACTTACGAACAAGTTGCTGCTCTTCAACACGCTGAATGGGCTGCCAGTGATACTCGAAATGGATACAAAACTATTCCAGATGTTTTTGTTAGTCTTAAAGAGGCTCTAACAGGCCATGAAAAGTTATCCCAATATCCTGATTTGGCCGCTAAGATCGCAGAATTAATGCCTATGTATCCTGATGCTGTTAAAGCAGTACTAGTCTCAAAGAGAATTGCGATTGACGATAGTGAAGTCAATGAGATTCTAGATATTGTGCGCCAACATGTTGGCGTAGAGTGATTCAAAAAACGAGGTGTTCACCATGAGCGGCATTCGTCGTGACCGTAATATTAAGATTCCAAAGAGAAATGAAAAGTCTCAATCGAGACCTAGTAATTACTTACCTTCTAGGCCTGCAGAAGGTAGGAAAGATATCGCAAAAAAGGCTGAAAAGAAGCCTCAACAGCAAAAATCGAATAGGCAGAATTTCCGCCCAAATAATAATCGAAATCGTAGACAAAATGATCAGAGGAAAGCTAAACCTCGAGTCAATAAACCAACGCCTCTAGATGATGAAATATGGGCTAGAGTCGTAGAACATGACTTTGAAAATAACGTTCTGACTCTACTTGGTGAAAGTAAATTCTTACTTGGCCGATATAGGCCAAAACATACCGATAAAGTTCTACAATTAGGCCAACGAGTATATGTTGGCGTTGACCGTTCAAAACGAGTTGAAGTGGGCGATATTATGGGCATGGCTAGGCTAGATAAGATGTCTAGTGGAGCTACCAAAGATTTACCCATTGTCATACAAAGATTCATCGAAGAAAATGAGTTATATTTCATCAAGTCCTTTTACAACCCAGCAGGATTTCTATCCCTAAAACAGCATTCATACGAATTACTTCATGGAATTGGGAATAAAAAGGCAACTCAAATGGTTGAGCAAAGGGGTTCTTCTGGATTTACTTCATTTGAGCAAATTAACGAGTCTTGTAGTATCGATGCTGCAGAATTACTTGCTATTCGTTTCCAATCAGAATTAAATGATCGTAATCTACAACCAAGACTTAGCGACTTGTTACTTCCGGTGAAAACATGAGAGGAGCCCGATGGCTTGTCGATTCCTTGCGCGCAAAGCAGCCATTTAACAAAGAATTGGGGCAACATTTTCTAGTCAATGATGACTTGATTGAGTTCTCTGTTAAGCATGCAGTATTAACAAATAAAGATCATGTCTTAGAAATTGGAGCTGGTCCTGGCGTGCTTACTGAAGCACTACTAAATTCAAATTCTAAAGTAACAGCAATCGAAATTGATAGAGTAGCAGTAAAGCATCTAACAGAAATGTTTGGCCCTGAAATTGAGCAAGGCAGACTAGAAATAATTGATGGAGACGCTCTAGAAATTAAATGGCCTCAGAGTATTACTAAGGTTATTGCAAATATCCCTTATCAGATTTCATCTCCGCTAATTGATAAATTAACAAAGTACATCCGTGAACAAAAGGAAAAATCCCTAGATCTAGTCTTATTATTAGTCCAAGAAGAATTTGGTGAGCGCCTCGTAATGGAGTATGAATCCGATGTTGGCTCACTCGGTATGACTGCATTATTAGACTGGGAAAGTAAAATTATCAAAAAAGTGCCACCACATAATTTTAGTCCTAATCCTAAAGTTAACTCCTGTTTTATCGAAATGATACCAAGCAATGAAGAATTTCCATGCGACAAAAGATTGGTCAAGCAAGTCATTCATTCCACGTTCTCTCAAAGAAGAAAAAAGATACGTACTACTTTGAAATCGGTTCCAAAAAGAATAAACAGGATTCCACAATGGCATTCCAGCAGATGGAAAAAAGCATATTCTTCATTAATAGATGATGAAAGACTAGAATGTAGGCCTGAAGAATTAGATTTTGACGAGTGGATTGAGTTGTGTTGCGATTTAGACAAAAATAGCGTCTAAATCTGTAAAAGTTGGCCGCTATAGGTCGTTTGATTTATTCAAATAGGGTAGAATTAGTTAGATATTCGCGAGAGAGCCTTTTCTTAGGAGTGACTACTCGCCGTGACTTGTCGGAGGGGATGCTATGGCCAAGAAAGACACCTATCTAGCTTTACTTAGGCGTGGTATTGACGATACCACTGCACAGCAATTAGCCGATGCAGGATTAAAAATCGGTGATTTGAAAAAGATCGACAAAGATATGTTGGTCGAAAACTACGCACTAAAACCGGATATTGCTGATGGTGTAATCTCAATTATCTCTGCTGGCCATACTAGTCACGGGAAAGAACGTTTCTTAGCAAAGGTTCTTGCTCCTGAAAGAAAAGTCGAGTCGAAAATCGAAGAGATGAAGTTTCAGCGTAAGCAAAAAGATGTGCTTACAGAACTTGCAGAAGAGAAAGAAAGGCTGAAGATAGTAAAAGTTGAAGCCTTTAGGGCAAAGAAATTAGTTATGAATCGTCTCGGTAAAACAGTTGAATTAATTGTCAAATTAGAAAACAACCTATATGATGAAGGCAAAGATGATCAGAAAGTAAAAATTCGAGACCAACTCGAAACAAGAGGACTTGAAGCCGCTAGAGATCATGAGATGCTAGATTTAGAGGGCACTCCTCAAGACATTGTTGATTTTAGAAGAAAATATGTCCCTAAATTAGTATTCCATGCATGTCCTATTTGTGGCGATGAAATGGACCCTAGGCAAGCTAGGGATCAAGATAAATCAAATGAATGGGTATTCATTTGTTGGGAGTGTGAAGAAAACTTCATCCCTGAATTAGCCGTTATGGTTGAAGAAAAATTATTGAATGGTAGTCGAATCCATATCGATGAAAATAAACCTCCTAGAAACCCTGTACCTCCTAAGCCAGCATCTATGGACCTAACATCTGTTAATGATATGATTCGTAAGGATCTAGAACAAACTGGTGCTACCGCTGATGAAATGAGCAAGGTTGTAGAAGAAAGTACTCTTGGAGGTGGCCTTATGGACATCAATGATTGGATTGACCAGACTCTGGCTGCTAAAGATTACATTCAAGCACAAGAAGACAGAGAAGACTTCATCCTCAGAACCGGCGCTGGTGCTACTAAGTTTAACAAGTGGATGAAGAAGGCAGGATTGTTCTTCAATAAGCAAACAGGACGTTGGACCCGTCACAAAGATATGCGCTGAGGCCTAATAATGTCGGCAAAGTCCGGTTCTGGGAAAAAAGTAGACAATACAGAAGATTTTTCTGTTGTTCGCTTTTTACAAGGTGCAAAATTACTCGGCCAAATTAGATTACATGAAGGAGAAACCTTAGCAGAACATGGTGAATTAGCTGGAGTTAGAATTCCAACTAATTGTACCTCAGGAACATGTGGGACCTGTATGGTCACCCTAGTTCAAGGGACTGTCGAGTTACCTGAAATTCTGCCCCCTGGGTTAGACGATTATTTAGTCGAAAATTGTGCAAGATTGAGTTGTATTGGAATTCCTTTAGATGATGTCGATATCGATATTCGTCCACCACTGTGAGGAATTATGATGTTTGAAGATTGGACCATAATTGAATGGGGAATCTTAATTTTTGACATATTAGCAGTTACTGTCGCTGTATGGTTTTTGCGAAAGAAGGTCAAAAGTAAATTTGCAGAAGTAGAAGCACGTCATGCCTTCGAAACAAGACGTCGAAAAAATAAATGACGCGCACATTCAAGAACTGTTGACTTATTGTCAAAACTATGAGAGAAGGTAGCGAATTGACTACCGGCCCGTTGGGCATTGGACACTTCGTCAATCTCATTAGACAAACAATCAAGCAAGACAGGTTGTTCCAAAATCAGGCAATCAAGGGGGAGGTCTCGCAATGGAAGCAATACCCTAGTGGCCATACGTACTTCACCCTCAGAGATAATGACGGTCAAATGAGTGCTGTAATCTGGCGTGGAAGATGTGACATTGATGCTAAAATAAAGGAAGGTTCTGAAGTAATTGTTATTGCAAGTGTAGACTTGTATACAAAACAAGGAAGAGTTCAACTAATTGTTGATAAAATTGAGCCCATTAATGCGATTGGGGAAATGGAAGAAACTCTAAGGAAATTAAAAATTAAACTCAACAAAGAGGGGGTTTTTGAACTACCCAAAAAACCACTGCCAATCATCCCCAAACACATAGCAATAATCACTGGAACTGGTTCTGCTGCCCTCTCTGATATGAATCGTCTAATTGAAAATAGATGGCCGGGACTAAGAAGAACTGTGATTGGTGTTCTAGTTCAAGGAGATAATGCAGCGGAAGAAATAGTAAGAGGACTCTCTGTTGCTAGAAAACTTTCACGGCTTGATGTCGCCAAACAAAGAGGACACCCTCCCGTTGATGTCATTATTGTTGGGAGAGGTGGTGGATCTCCTGAAGATCTTTGGGCTTTTAATTTAGAGCCAGTGGCTAGAGCGATAATCGCAACAGAGATACCTGTTATATCGGCTGTAGGTCATGAATCGGATCTACTAGTTAGTGACATGGTTGCTGATGTTAGGGCATCTACCCCATCAAATGCAATTGAGAGATGTGTGCCTGATTACAATGCAATACAAATGTATCTTAGCGAGTTAAATCAGAGAATAGACGGAGCCTCAATTAGGCAGTTTAATGATGTAAAGAATAAGTTAAGATTGCTATCCTCGATGTTAAAATCCGCACCGATGGCAGGCATTACAAACGTAAAAATAAAAATTCAGAGATTAGCCACTAGATTGAATAATAATAGTAAAGCAACTTTAGCAAATGAATTTTCAAAAATTTCTAATTTTGAAACATCTCTTAGTGCTGTACATCCTCAACGAGTTTTAGAAAGGGGCTACAGTATGGTTCAAAATGAATCAGGAGAGGTTCTAACCGGAATAAAACAATTAGAAGTCGGACAGAAAATTACAATGAATTTTGCCGATGGAGTAGCGGGTGCAGATATTTTTGAAATTGAAAAGAAAAAAGAGTGATACTATGAGTGAGAAGAAAACATATGATGAAGCAGTAATTAGATTAGAAGAAATTGTAGCCTTATTAGAAAGAGGAGGGAGGGGTCTTGACGAAACGCTTCTTCTCTATGAAGAAGGCGCAGTATTACTAAAACAATGTCAAGAAGACCTCAAATCTGCAGAAGGGAAATTGAATGAATTGCGCCTAGAAGATATTGAGAAAGAACTATCAAAAGATTAGTTATAACCATGTTCATCAGGTCGGAATAAACATGAATGAGCGGAAGTTAAAGTCTCTTAAATTGAGAGTAATTCGCTTATTTGCAAGTTGGAAAGAACCTCACGAAGATAGAACGTACAATGAATCAGATATTATTCAAGAAATTGATATTTCTAGTGAAGGTATTGTCAATTATACTATTGCGCCAAAGCACCCTCATTGCCCTTGTTGTCTATTAGACAGTGTAGAACTAAAACAAAAAATTGAGAAGATAAAAGGAGTAAATGGGGCTGTGTGTACAGTTATTGGAATACCTGGTGCAGAAAAATGGACTCGCTCAATCAATGGTTGAAAGTCGGTATTTTCTCAACACAGTGAATGCTGGAATCGACCACAATAGAATTGATAATATCCACGCTATCAAAGAACCGATAATAATTCCAAAAGTAGGTATTGACCACATTACAATCAAAGCATAAACTGCAACACTTGCACCTCCAAGCATCATCGGGGCTGCCGCTCCTTGTGGAACTGTTACTCCTTGAGAAAGCCATAACGCGACCATGCTTGTTAGAAATATAGCGGGAAAGGCACTTGCTAGTCCAGCTACTAATGGTTCTCCCAATTTGGCCAAAATCAGTGCACAGCCTATAGCGGCTGCTGCAGCAATTCCTCTAGCCAAAAGAATAGGCAATGGTACCTTATTAGATCCCTTTGGAGACGGGCGAGTTTTGATGTTAAAAAAAACTGAAACTAAAATCAAGAAAAATAAACCTAGTACCCCTAAGATAAATGGACTCAAATCTATCGAGGTAGTATAATCGGCAATAATAAATGCCAGATAGGCAAAAATAGCCCAAACCAAAATCGAGCAAATTGTTGTTATGAATAACGGGTTTTTTCTATTAGCAACATACTTTGGTAAAAGAATCCATACTCCTAAAAATAGTCCATTAACCATCATTCCTAAAGGCACAATCGACATACTGGAAAGTAATGCTTGCTTTCCATCCAAATAGTAAACGCCTGCAGCTGCAGGTATAATCGTAGATGGAATTGTACCAAGCACTCCTCCAACTAATCCACCAAATCGTTCTATTGCCAAAGTGACCAAAATAGCCACTAGCCCAGCAAGAAGTGCTGGTAGAATTATGGCAAGCATGGCATTGCTAGAAAATACCCCGTTTTGTCTTTACCATGTTTGAGATTATATCGAATTAATTTATTTCAATTATCAATAACCTGTATGCTAATAGTACGAAATTCAGGTCGGTTAAAAATTATGCTTAAGTTGATATGGGAGGATGTTTTGGCAAGATTGGTGAATTCACATGAGAGGAATGGATATTGAAGGCAAATGCCCTGTAATGCACGGCACACATAGTACAAGCGAAACTGGAATGAAGAATACTGATTGGTGGCCTAAACAACTAAATTTAGCAATTCTACACCAACATGATAGAAAATCAAATCCAATGGGTTCAAACTTTATCTACAAAGACGCATTCAATTCAATAGACTACAAACAACTCAAAGCAGACCTGCACGCTTTGATGACAGATAGCCAAGATTGGTGGCCGGCAGACTACGGTCACTATGGTCCTTTCTTCATCAGAATGACTTGGCACGCTGCCGGTACTTACAGAACCGGTGATGGCCGTGGAGGCGGTGGAACTGGAGCACAAAGATTCGCTCCGCTAAACAGTTGGCCTGATAACGGAAACTTGGATAAAGCTCGAAGACTTCTTTGGCCAATTAAGAAAAAGTATGGTAATGGTATTAGTTGGGCAGATTTACTAATTCTGACTGGTCAAATCGCTATTGAATCAATGGGCGGACCTGTACTTGGATTTGGTGGAGGAAGACCAGATATTTGGCACCCTGAAGATGATATTTACTGGGGTAGTGAAGATGAGTGGTTGGGTGACAACAGATATGGTGAAACTCGTCAAGATCTAGAGAATCCTCTAGCTGCAGTGCAGATGGGACTAATTTACGTTAACCCGCAAGGACCTAACGCAAACCCAGATCCACTACTAAGCGCTCAAGACATACGAGAAACATTCAGTCGAATGGCAATGAACGACCAAGAAACCGTTGCTCTAACTGCCGGTGGACACACCTTCGGAAAAGCACACGGCGCTGGTCCAGAAGATCACAAAGGACCTGAACCAGAAGGTGGAAGTATCGAAGAGCAAGGCTTTGGCTGGACAAGCGACTTCAAGTCCGGAGTTGGTAGAGATACTATCACAAGTGGAATCGAAGGTGCTTGGACTGCAAATCCAATTGCATGGGACAATGGCTACTTTGATATGCTATTCAAGTATGATGAAACATGGGTTTTGGAAAAGAGTCCTGCAGGTGCGCACCAATGGACGCCATCAAATCAAGATGAAGAAGACATGGCGCCAGACCCAGAGGATCCATCAATCAAGGTCCCTACAATGATGACGACCGCTGATATGGCAATGATTAGAGATCCTGAATACCGTAAGATTTCAAAATACTTCCATGAAAACCCAGATGCCTTTGCAGATGCGTTCTCCAAGGCTTGGTTCAAATTACTTCACAGAGATATGGGTCCAAAATCAAGGTATCTAGGTCCTGATGTTCCTGAAGAAGATTTCATTTGGCAAGACCCTGTTCCAAAAGGTAGCACATCCTACGATGTAGATTCCGTTAAGAAGGCGATTGAATCAAGTGGACTTTCCATCAGTGAAATGGTTGAAACCGCTTGGGCTAGCGCTTCTACATTCCGAGGCTCTGACTTCCGCGGAGGTTCAAACGGTGCAAGAATCAGATTGGCACCACAAAAAGACTGGGGAGCGAACAAGCCAGAGCAGTTGTCCAGGGTTCTTGGAGTTCTAAGTGGAATCGCTACTGCTAATGGTGCTAGTATAGCAGATACAATTGTACTTGCTGGAAATGTTGGAATCGAGATGGCATGTGGTAAGGAAGTTCCATTCACTCCAGGACGTGGCGATGCTACTGAAGAACAAACAGATGCTGACTCTTTCTCAGTAATGGAACCTGTTTCCTGCGGATTTAGAAATTACTTGAAGACCAACTTTGCAGTCAGTCCAGAAGAAATGATGCTAGACAAAGCCCAACTTCTAGGACTTACCGCACCTGAAATGACTGTTCTAGTCGGTGGAATGAGATCTCTCGGAGTCTCATCTGACCAAAGAGGATTATTTTCAGATGGCTCTAGCCTGTCTAATGAGTGGTTTGACACATTGCTAGACATGGGAGTAAAGTGGACACCTACTGGAAGCAATTCATATGATGCTCATGACCGTTCAACTGGAGAAAAAATCCGTAGTGCAACCAGATACGATCTTGTTATAGGCAGTAACTCCCAATTGAGGGCCATCGCAGAAGTTTATGCTCAAGATGATAATCAAGATAAGTTCGTCTCTGATTTCATATCTGCATGGAACAAAGTGATGAATGCTGGTCGATTTTGATCTCGCTTGATATCGAAACTGATATACGCCGCTAATAATTGGCCTCTACATGGTCAATATTGGAGACACTGCCCCAGCCTTTACTTTGAAAACTACTGATAAAACTGACGTAAGTCTTGCTGATTTTTCTGGACAAACCGTAATCCTTGCCTTCTATCCTGGTGCTTTCACTGGAGTATGTGATAAGGAGATGTGCGCATTTCAAGACAACATGTCCAAACTCAACCAATCCAACACGGCTGTTTTAGGAATCAGTGTAGATTCTCCATGGGCTAATGCAGAATTTTCTAGAAAATATAATCTTGAATTCAAATTACTTTCTGATCTCGACAGAGATGTAGTCAAAGCATATGATGCTACATTTGTCGGACTCGGCGGTATTGATGGTTACATGAGCGCTAACCGAGTCGTTATCGTTGTCGATGGAAATGGCATCGTACAACATCGCTGGGTTGCAGAAAATCCTGGAGTAGAGCCAGACTATGATGCCATAGTTTCATTTGCATCATCTCTATGAGCAATTATTAATCAATAGTTGACCTAAACCTATTCATCAAATGGGTCGATATTGACAATTTGTTCGATATCGATTCGCTTATACCCTCTTTCTCTAGCATTTGTTGCTGCTTTAATCAACATTGAACGCATCCAACCAAGAGACATTAAAGTCCTCATACGATTTATCGATTCAATGAATTGAACTGGATTTCCTCCGAGTTGTGCATGCTTTCTAATATCTCTTTCAATTGTTTCAACAACCATGTAATAGGTATCAAGTAATTCTTCAATTGCATCATCTGTAACCGACATTTTTGCATGGGTTCTAGCAAGTGACATCAAAGAAGAACGAGTCAAGATTCCACCTCCTTGTCCAACAACAAGGGTTTCGCTTTCCTCAACCTCTTGAGCCTCATCTTCATCATCAGAATCATTGCTAAGGCCCATTCCAGAAACAGCAATTTCTAAGTGCCTAGGTTTAATTGTTGCAACTCTATCTTTTTCTGCTGCCGCCTCAGAATGTCTGATAACTTTAGCAAGATGTCTTTCAATATGCTCAATTCCTGCTTGAACTGCAGCAGAACCGACAGATTCGATATTAGATAGTTGTTCAATCATTAATTCTCTAGTTCTATTATAATTAAGTCTGGTACGTTCAGGGTCGTCTAGAGTTTTTCTCTCCGGATCTTGAGCTAAAGTCTCAGATTCCATTTGGGGAACTATGCGTTCAATTTCTTCGCACATCAGTTCTACTAATTTTTGCTTAACAGCACCAGAAAGACGCATGTCTGTAAAGTTTGAAGCAACTGCACCTATGTGTCCGGGTGAATATGGTTTTACGGCCATAACATGACCGTGTAGCATACGATTATTGAATCAATTGCTTTTTCTAGAGAAAAATATTGTAAAGATTACAAAAATAACAATAGATGCTAAAATAGTCCCCGGTAGTATCTTTGATGATTGAGAAGTATCTTCATTAGTTACTTCTTCTTTATTTTCTAATTGAGTATAGTCCATTACATTCTGTACTACAAGGTATTGATTCAATGTGGGGTTTTCAATTACTTTAGTAGAACCATCATTCCAGGTAATTGTGATAGATTCTACTGTTTCTCCAATTGGAACTCCAAGGTGAATTGTTGAGTCTTTTGAGCCTGAAAAACCACTTCCGATTTTTACTATTTGTCTCACAACTTTAGAATTACTGAACTCAATATCAACTTTAGCATTAACAGCAGTAACGTATACTCCGCTCTGGTCAATATCGGCTTCAACATCTATTGCAAGCCATTTACTTTCTTGTTTTTGTGCGGCATCATTTTCAAAATATTTTAATCCGAAATTTGATTCTGCTAAAATCAAATCCAAATCTCCATCTAAATCAAAATCAGCCCATGATGATCCCATGGTTTTAGCTATAGGATGAAGTATTTCACTTGTGAAAATTGCCTCACTGAAATCTCCATTTCCATCATTTAAATAAATCGAGTTATAACTAAAAGTTGTATATGGAGTTATACTTCCAGAGCCAAACCATAAATCTAAATCACCGTCTAGGTCAATATCTATAAAATTACAATCCCAAGTCACCGATTTAGAAGATGTTCCAAAATTTAATCCCGATGTGTAGCTACTTTCTTCAAATCTCATTTCACTTGTCTGTTTAAATAAATAATTTGGACCAAAGTTACTCTGGCAAATATCGACATCACCGTCACCATCAACATCACCTGCATCAAGTCCCATTGCTGTACCTGGCAACATAAGATTTGATTGTTCGGTATGCGAGATAAATGTGCCATCTCCCATATTCTTGTAAATTGGCGATATTCCAAAATCAGTACCAATAAAAATATCTTCCCAACCATCGTTCCCTAAATCGATAAATAGGCCTGCCCAAGAAACACCTGTACCATTTTTCTCTAGGTTCTTTTGTTCTGATAATGTCGGAAATTTAACTGTCATTTGAGCTGAGGGATTGGCTGCGGAGGCTGAAGTGTATGAGAGTACTTCACCAATTCCAATTTCATCATTTTCTGGGATATATATAGTTCCATATACGCCTCCAGATTCGAGGGTGTAATCTTCAAAGGTAGCCGTTCCAGTCTCAGATAACTGATTTTTGTAAAGTATGTCTGTTTCGGCCCTTAATGTCGAATTATCGTTATCGATTGGACCACTGTTGTGTGACATTAAGTCTAAATCTCCATCATGGTCATAATCAGCCCAAGAACTAGTTGATGAGTGTCCAAGATTTCCAAGTCCGGTACTTTGAGTAACATCAACAAACTGGCAATTACCATTATTTTGATACATTGCATTGGGATATATCGTCTGCAGATTATTGTGCATACCTGCGTTTGATAGGTAAATATCTAAGTCGCCGTCATTATCATAATCTACCCAAGATGCACCAAGATAAGTTTTCACCGAAGTATCAAGACCTGAAGATGAAGTAAAATCAGTAAATGTTCCATCCCCGTCATTTAACATTAAATAAAAATCAATGGGGACATTTTCTGGGGATTCTGAACCTTCTTGGTCATATGAGTTGCCAACCCAAATGTCTTCATAGCCGTCATTATTACAATCAGCAGTAGCTATCGATGGTCCATATGCTGACCAGTGGAGTTGATCTACGACCTCAATAAAATCTAACCCACTTTCTTCGGTTTTTTCATTTAGATTCACCGTGAGAATTTCTAGATTTTGATCTTGTGTTGATAAGTTATGAGGATTTGTTACGTCCGAATACTTCGAGTAATCATTACTGAAACATTCCATATCATTAGTATCCTTAACTGCAAACATAACTTCACACTGGAGCAAATTAATTTCACTATTCCTCAAAACTATTTCTGCTAAACTTGACTGATACACATATTGAGAATGAGGATTTATCTCTGGGTCGTTCTCAAAATATAGTGGGTCGCCATCTCTAAGTCTCTGGTATTGATCTGAAATTAGCGCATGCATGGATTCACCAAGAGATGACCCCTCCAGATGTTGTTCTGCATACATTCCCATAATTGGATCTACATTATTGAGGTCTGGATAAGCCATATTCATTCTTTCAATCACCTCAGAATCGTTCGAAATCTCTGACCAATTAGAAATTCTTTCAAGTCCAAGTGATTCTCTAATTGAGTTATAATCAGGAAGTCCGTGATCTCTGCCTCTTTGCATATCTATTGCACACATATCCATGCCTCCAAAGCCAGGCTCTCCAAACATTGAATTCCTCAAATCATGCACTGTATAGATATCGTTGGCTGCTTGTGTAGCCCAAGCTGCACCTCGTAAAGTGGGGCCTATTCCACCGGAATTAATCATCTCGGTAGGATTCCAAAACCCTTCAGATAGATCTCTGTGCCCTGACCAGTGTTCTTGGTAGAATTCATTTAATCTTAGAGTTTGTTCGGTGATTTGAGAATGTCCCATTCTAAATGCAAGCGTAGCAAATTCATTGGAAATTCTAGGATCTATTGTATCGTTGAAGCCTTCATATTGTGGTAAATTAATACCTAGAGAGGGTAGATATTCATTATATGTTATTTGTTGAATTTGAGCTGTGTTAATCTTACGCGCCAACTGATAAATTTGTTCATCATTTAGGCTTTCATTGGCTGAATATATCATCTCTGCTAGCCTATTGTGTTCTCTAAGAAATATTACATGCATTGCAATTAACCCAGCGTGTTCATTTGCTCTTGGATCACCTGCAACAAATCTTTCAGAGGCAGAAAAACCAACAAAACTTACTGCTGGTGCTTCGTTATCATCATCTTCAGCAAGTGGTAAAAACTCGCCTTGTTCGGTGTCTGTAACCTTTAGTTTACCTTTTGAAAATGTCCTTAACCAATTACTATCTTTAAACGAAGAACCATAAACCATTGAGCCGTCCATCCATCCAGTTATAGAATTTGGAAATTCCCTAGGAATTGTTTCATTACTTGTTGATGTATTGAATATTGAACGATGCATTGGAATTTCTAGACTTCCTACAGAAAAAGGATCTAACCATTCATCCCCTGGAGGAATTGGGATATCAATTGTTTCAGGATAAGAAACTCTCCCGTTTTGTGTCAACGTAAAATCAATATCATGAGTGATAAATTGTCCCCAAATCCAATTATAATCTGAGAGATTATGTTCATCTAAAATAGTTTCATTGGTAGCACATAGAATATTACTGATTTCTCTGGTGCTTGTTGCATTTGCTCTAGCAGCCCAATTATCGGAATATTCACCTCCATGAAAAGAGGTTCGAATTAAATCTGTGTGGATTCCATTAAGTGATGGATTCGATGGATGATGATTCCGTCCGTCGGCAGGATAGATATTTTCGATTGCGATAAAGGGGTTGTCTTGCGAGGATTCTGCGCTTGTTGATTGAATAGTTTCCAAGGGAAGATTCATTGATAGGAAAATAATAATTGAAAATATTGTAATTATTCTATTATTTAATCTCATAACAATACCTACTTTTCAGTGACCCAATCTATCTCACCGGAATTAGTGATACATTCTAAACCCTCCGAATCACGAATCCAAGTATCTTCGATG
>CAXFAS010000022.1:0-30246 GCA_964001175.1 uncultured euryarchaeote | reverse complement strand
ATTTGTATTGACTCCATCTTCAAAATATGGATTTTGTAACTCTTCAACGGCTAGAATTATGAATAATATGGCTGCTACTCCAAGTAGGCCATTAGCCAATGTGATGAAATCTGCAACCCCCATCATTCGGTATGTAGTCTTCATCAAATCACCCAAAATAAAACGAATTGTAGTAACTCGTGTTGGGTATTGTAAACGGCAATACTGATGAATCTTTAGCCGCCAGTATAGAAAATATTTAGATTTGATAGTTTTTTTTAATAACTCAATAGCCTAATTCTATATATTGAATTAATCTAGCCACATCATGGATAGGAAGGTTGTAATTGCTTTACTAATAACTTTGATTTTTAGTTTAAACTATGTTTCAGCAGGTGATGCAACTCCTGGGGAAGACGTTAATCCCGATGACTCAGACGTACCTTTTACCATTCTATCCCGTGATTCGCCTTCTTTCGATTCAAAAAGTTGGTCATTGAAAATTAGAATGAATGACGATGCTTATCAAAATAATACTACTTTTGAGATTACCACTCAAATTTGTCTTAATGATGGAGTTTGCGATCCTCCGGTCAAAATGGACGCAACTATTGAAGGTCAAGAGCATTCTATTTCACTAACTCCACCTAGTGATCATACCTATGTTAACTGGAGAGTAAAAGCGACTTATGAAGATGGAAATTCAACAAATTATCCATTTGGTGATTGGTATAAGACATGGTCCTCTTGTTGGAACCAAGATGGTGTTTATGGTGGTATTGATTCTAGTGAAGATGGATGTAATTCAGAAGAGGATAGCATCCCTGGGTTCGAGGTATTTTTAGCCACTACTGCAATTATATCTGCTGTAGCATTTTCTAGAAGAAAATAATTACCAAAAATAGTATATTACCGGTACTAAGAGAACTGAGATAATCAAAATAGGATAAACAAACTTAGACCACCACTTTTTTTCAATTTTTTCACCGATTGATTCTGCAACATTCACTAGACCTTCTTCGATTATTGTGCTTGGGTCCATAAACTACGCTAACAGCGATAGATTTTCAATTATACCCCGACATCATCCTCTAACCGCAACTGATAACATCAACATTCATATCGCGTAACATGGATTGGTGGATGTACCTCTTTACAGGTTTATTCGTCTATGTCATTATCATAGCATTTTTATCAAAAAAATATCCTGAAACTCATTATGATTGGGAAAATATAGACTGTCAAGATTACCAATTTCCACAAAATTTTACCTGGGGTGTTGCGACCGCATCACATCAGATTGAAGGAAACAATGACAATAATTGGACTGATTTCGAAAAGCGTACAGGTATTGAACAAAGTGACGGTGCTTGTGAACATTGGACAAAATGGAAAGAAGATTTTGAACTGATTGAAAAGTTAGGAGTTAAATCATATAGATTTTCTATCGAATGGAGTAGAATTCAGCCTGAAAAGGATTCATGGAATGAAGATGCACTAAACCAGTACTGTGAAATGATAGATGACCTAATTTCTAAAGGAATCAAACCAATGGTAACTTTGCACCATTTTTCTCACCCAATTTGGTTTGAAGAAATAGGTGGATTTTTCCAACGTGAAAACATCACTCATTGGACAGAATATTGTCAAAAGGTTTTCACAAAATTAAATGGAAAAGTGAATGATTGGTGTACTGTAAATGAACCAGAGGTATTTTCCATAATGGGATACTACATGAAGATGTTTCCACCAGGAAAAGGTTCGATATCCAAGACTATCAAAGTAATGAAAAATATGCTTCATGCTCATTCACAAACATACCATAAGCTAAAAGAAATCAATCCAGAATCTAGAATAGGATTGGCAAAAAATGTGACCCTTTTTGATCCTTTAAGGAGATGGAATCTTATCCATTGGATTACTGCTGGTGCTCTTAATTATATTTGGAATGGTGCAATAATATCGGCACTGAGCAAGGGAAGGATGTTTGGAAGTAGAATTGATGAAGCCAAAAACTCGTTTGATTTTATCGGTTTGAACTATTATACACATGCTTTGACAAGTCCTTTCATTCCACAAAAAGTAGGTGTACAATTACCAAAAAGAGAGCATGAAGTTATGACTGAATTCGGTTATGTAATGTATGCTGAGGGACTTGAGCGTTCAGTAAAGTTACTATCTAAATTGAAAGTCCCAATTGAGATTACAGAAAATGGAGTGGCTGATTCAAATGATAGCCTAAGACCAATCCATCTAAAGCGACATGTGTGGTGTATTTCAGAAATAATAAAGCAAGGATATGATGTAAGGTCATACTATCACTGGTCATTAATGGATAACTTTGAATGGGCTGAAGGCTACAAACTAAGATTTGGGCTATATCATGTAGATTATAAAACTCAAAAAAGAACATTGAAACAAAGTGGTAAAGATTACCAAAAAATTATTAATTCTTGAACGTGGGATAATATTGGTAATTAATAGTGATGAGTAACTCGCAACATTATGGCGGCTGAAAAGAATCAACCTCAGAGAATCTTTGTTACAGGAGTAAATGGCCACATAGGCAATAATATTGTCCGCGATTTACTAGAACATGGGTACTTTGTCAAGGGCTCAGTCCGTTCATTATCAGACCCAAAAAAAGTCGACCATGTTAGACAGCATGCTATAGATCTTAATTGTGAAGACAGACTTGAATTAGTCGAAGGAGATATCCTTGATGCAGACCCGTGGAGTGAACTGATCAGAGGTTGTGATTCTCTTTTCCACACTGCGACTATTTACTCAAATACTGATGATGGACAACTGATTATCGAGACTGCAATTAGAGGAACTGTGCACTTACTAACCGCTGCCAAAGATGCTGGAATTGAGCGAGTAATCTATACTTCAAGCATTGCTGCTGTAGGAAATACACCCAAAGGTAGAGAAAAAACTGAAGCAGACTGGCAAACAGATAGATTCTCTCCATACACAATTGCCAAGACTGATTCCGAAAAAAGAGCTTGGAAATTAGCTGAATCACTTAACTTAGATTTACGCGTAATCAATCCTGGCGCGGTAATGGGGGGTAACTTTGTACAACCTACCCCAAGTGTAGAATTTTTCCCGGAAATAATCAGTGGTAAAATCCCAATGGCTCCAAAAATCCCTATTCCAATTGTTCATGTCAAAGATGTCGCAGTTGCACACAGACGTGCTTATGAAGTGGATGAAGCTGAAGGTAGATTCATAGTTGCACCTCACAAAAATATTACATTTGCTGATGTTTGTAAAACTACAAGAAAATTATATCCAGACAGTAAGGCAACAAAGATAGCAATACCGAGAATCATGATGCCACTAGTTATTTTCTTCGATTGGATAAGCGGAATGAAAAGCGGTAAACGGATGATGACCAGAAAAAGGGCGAAGAGTTTATTCAAAGGAGATTCAAATCTATCTTCAGATAAAGCAACTGAAATCCTAGGAATTCAATGGGAAAGTCTTGAATCATGTATCAAAGATTCAGTAGACCAATTCAATACCAACTCTAAGTAGTTGTCATTGAATCATCATCACTTTTCCTTCTTGATTTAATAAATTTAAATAAAATCCTAGAAAATACCATAGAAAAAAGTAAGAATAATATTGAAAACCAAAATGGTGTATCTTCACTAGTTGCTAAAAATAAAGTTACAACTAATATCCCAGTTCCATAAACTGCTCTAAAGGCTGAAAATAAAAGAAATGAGCGGAATAATGGATTCTCCATTACTTGATTTAATTTCCCCATTAAACACTACCAAGAAATCGTATAACATTAATCTTCATCATCAATTGATGAGATTTGTTCTAATCCATCCCACAAATCTTTGTTGGAAAGATAACCAACAAACTCTTTGTCTTTGTCATGTAGCAAGATTCCTTTTGGCTTATATTTGTTAATTTTAGCCCAAGTTTGGGAAACATTATCCTCCCAACTTACAGAGATAATATTGGTATTTACGCAATCACCTACTGTTGCTTTTTGAATTGAACTGATGCCTTTGGGTGGAGAACCATAGTGCTTCAAAAAATCATAAAGATACATTACGCCTAGAAACTTGTCTTTCTTACTTTCATAAACTAGAATTGCATCGTCGGGCCTGTCAGCAAATTTTGCAGCTATTTCTGGCATAGTAATATGAGGTTCTACAATTTGATAAGTATCCTCGTGCCTTAAGTCTTTGAGCAGAGGTTCACCCTTCGCCATAATTCACCGTTATTATCTAAATTAAATTATACTTCCTATAATTTCATATGAAAAAGTATTTTTAATACGGATTTAAACTTACATAATGCGGATGTCATGTATGCTACAGTTGGAGAACTTGAACTAAGAGATGAATTCGCGCTCTTATCGCATAATTCTGTTCTTTCAGATGTGTCCAAAGCACTGACTCCAGTCAAAAATTCTGCAGCGTTAATCCGTTCGCCTAAGGGGAAAGGAATTGCTGGTATCATAAAGGCACAAGTATTACTTTCAGCATTAAAGAATGGAGAAGACCCCTTTACTTTTAGAGCTTCTAAAATAATGTCGACCAACCTGCTTAGAATAAGATCTGATACTCCCATAGAGGTAGCCATAGAGAAAATTACCAATCTAAGACCAGATGCGGTCTTAGTAATCGATACTGATGGTGTTTTTGCTGGATACCTAAGTGCAGAGGATTTTAGAGAGATGAAATCACGATTTTTAGTCTCGGATGGATTGAAAACAGACCCTCCTGAAACTATCGAAGATGCTGTTAAACTAAGAGATGAGTTTCGTCTGGTACCTGTTAATTCGACTCTCGATAAAGTCTCATTACTTCTTAGAAGGCCTTCTGTTCAATTTGTACTTGCCCAAGATAAAAAGAAGGGCGTTGTCGGTATAATTTCAGTGCAACAAATTCTTAAAATCTTCTCCAACAAGAAAAATCCAGAAAAAGAAAAAATCAAGACACACATGAAAAGTGATCTTCTAAGACTACGATTAGATACTCCAATAATTAAAGCAGTAGAAGTAATTAGGGAAAGAGAACCTGAAGGCGTTCTAGTAATAGATAAAGAAGGAAAATTTCATGGCTTTTTGAGCCCAGATGATTATCGCCAATTGATTTCATTAATGCCTGTCGAAATTGAACATGATGGTACTTTTGCTTCTTTAGAGCCATATTTGAAGGACAAAGTCGGGCAAGAAAATGAAGGACCGGTTGTTTGGAATTATATGGGCTCTGAACTTGTTGTGAATAACCAAGATTTAGAGGTTAAATTGAATGATAGAGAATTGAATATTTCAATCCCAGTAGCCTGTGACCAAACTGGTTCAGTAAAAGTTGACTTAACCTTCGACCTTGGAGATAATGAAAATCTAAATAGAATTTCAGTAGCAAATCCAATTATTCAATCCGATGAATTAATTCAGAGTCAATGGTCTAAAGTTTTCATAGAAACTATTTGGAATCATGTTTTAGCATGGATTGATTCTTCAACTCCCGATGGAACATTTGCTGGTGGTTTTGCAATCGGAGAAGCTGGAAAACTCATCACAGATGTAGAGGAATATTCTGACCAGGAGGTTGAGAAACTTGAGCGCTAGTGTAAGTATCAGTGTTGACGACTTTGCTGAAGACATCAAAGGACCAATACTTCCAATCCTAGATGCCCTTGGATTAATTGGTGGCACTGGAGATGATTTAGATCTTGCTGGATGGAATTTTCAAAAAGCAATTGATTTCATCAAAAGTTATGAGAGAACTTCTAGTTTACTAACTATCTTTGATTTACTCGACCCTGAAGTAATCCCCTCATCTTTAACAATGTATAGAGATGTAGATGGACATGTAACCTCTCAAACATCTCCTTCGGCCAAAGAAGAAATTTGGCAACCACTTTTCAATTTCAATGAGAATAATTACCAAGTAGACATAGGTGTCACTCACCATAGAGAAATGAAAGGACCGATAACTGTTGGAAGTAATTCAGGAGATCATTGTCAAGTTATTTATTTAGGATTATTCGCAAAATTATCAGACATCATAATCAATAACAATATTAAATTTAGTGCAGACCTTTCTCTACCTATCTTACGTTCTGAGTCAACTCCCACTGATACCATAGACCATAGTTTCCTTCTTTTCCAGGACGATTCCGAGCCCATGGCTAAAACCTCAATTCAACTAAGAATTGAACCTTCAGGAGTTAATCAATTTGAAGTTGGTGACATGAGTTGTGATGCAATCACACTAAGATTGGCTATTGGCAGAGATGGTTTAGATGTAGAACTAAATCTAGAAAATTTCTCTGGCCCTTCTGCCTCAGTTCCACAAGACCTATCAATAAATATAGCAGACGCTGGACAAGGTTTCAATCCAGATTTTGACCAGTTACTAAATATTCTTCTAAACGCAATCCCATCGCCAACTATCTCGGATCACCTTTTGCCAATTCTTGGACTGGACAGTTCAAAGTCTCCTTCAGTTCCTGAAATTGGAATTATATCACTACTAATGAATATGAATAATTCTCAAGATCTAATCAATGGAATAAAATCTTGGGCACTAGAGATTCTAACCAATTCGCAGGGATTATCTACACATCCAATAGAAAATTGGTTTTATCATGCTTATGCACTATTTACCGGAATAGAACCAAGTCCTGTTTCCGATTTCTTCCCTGGTGCAGGAACCTATGACGACCCTTGGGATTTATCGTTTAGTTTCGCTTCCAATTCTGGCCTTTTTGGAGTACATATATGGATGGAAACCGGTGTTGATGGAACGACCTTAGTAAAAACAAGAGCGTATGGTGATTATGAATTACAATTCAATACCAACAATAATCAAATACACTTCAAACTGAATTTAGATTTATTTTCTATACCATTATTTGGACAAGGTGCTATTACATATCTTAACGATGGATTTATTGGATTAGAAGTCACTGCATCAGATAATACTCTGTTTGATTGGGATAGTTCCAGCTCAGGTATGTCAGCAAATCTAAAGAATGCTTTAGGAAATCTAGATGGAAGCGTTGAGAAATTCAAAGCAGGTCTTAAAATTGGTCCAAATCTAAGTTTCTCACCAGAACTGGCGCTAATAAATGTTCAGTTTGGAGCATCATCAAGAGACATAGACTTACTTTCTGGCGGCCTAACTGATGAATTAGCCAATATGCTAGGAGATCCATTCCGTAATGCACTATCGGATATATTAGTTTCAGATCCATATCTGCAAAGAATTGGAGCATTACTGGGATTGGTTTGCCCTAGAAATAATGGTTCTACATGCTCAATTCGCGATATTTGGGAAGGAAGTGGAAATGATTTACGAATTGGTGGCTCTACCCCTACCATTGATTTCATTGATTTCATTAATGACCCTCTTTCAACAATTGGAAGATATCATAATATGTTGCTAGAATCAAATTCAATATCTTCGGCTTCAGGCATGTTGTCTGGAATAAGACCTTGGACATTGATTGCTGAAGCACTAGCAGATTTGATTCAATCGATAGTAAATGAAATTCAAGGAAGCCTCCCTGTACCAATAAGAACTGATGGAGAATGCTCGATTATTACAGATTTTAGTTCGATAGATTCTTACATAATTCCAATTACTGCAACCGATGCATTCCCAAGAGTTGAACTGGAGTTTGATTATGACTCTACTACCAAGTGCCTAAGTTTACATCCTGTAGCATACTTTAGTGAAGTTACAATTGGTACTAAATTACAATTATCTATTGAGCTAATTGCAGATTTATTTTCCATCAAATTGCCAGATTATTTAATTGAAGGTTCATCTGCATCCGAACAGTCTTGGCTTTCTGGTGCAAGGTTGAATGCTACTTTACAATCTCAGATGATTTCTGGAAGTAGGCCTGCAATGCAGATTATCGATTTCAGTTCACTCGAGATGACTGTTCAATCAATAGTTGCTGGCCTAGAATGGGAAGCTCCTGACGGCTCATCAGATTCTAAATTTGGATATAATATAACAATTAATGATTTCAAATTCGATGGAGAAATACCAAACTTACAAGCATTTTTTGCCCTCTTACCTCAAGGTTTTGACTTTTCTCAAATTGATGGATTATCATGGGATGGATTAAATCTTCACTTCCCTGATTTATCGTTTATTTGCTTTAGAGGCAGCAACAAAGGGTGGTGGAATTCAGACGGTTCACTAAGGCTTTCATGGCCGGATATTGATTGGGATATTGGGATTGACATTCCTGGATCAATATCATTACCTAAAATTGGTAAAATCTCTTTCACGGGTTGGAACATTGGGTCTTTCTCCTTAAACTCACTAAACCTACCATTTGATCTGAATTTAATTCTTAGAAATATCTTCCCTGGTCTACCTGACTCTAGTTCTGGAGACCCTTGGGATTTATCTTGGTTCTTAGAATTACCATCTATACGCATGTTAATAGGTAAATTCATCGCATTGAGATGTGGTAAAATTGGGTTCTTCTTTTCGGGATTCTTCAAGATTGACCCTATGTTCCCACACCTGAATTTAGGTTCAATGTTAAGATTCAATGGATTTGAAATTCCCAAATTTAACCTCCCTGACATGCCTGAAGCATGGAAGATTTCTCTTGGCTTGAATTCAAAATCACTTGGCTTGGGACCATTTACCTTACCGATTGATTGGCCAGAAATAAATTGGCCAAACTTGCTCGACAATCCATTTGGAGAATTGAAATCATTCTTTATGAATCTCTTCAATGGTCGTTCAAAGAGTGGTGAGCCCTTTGCCTTACCAACTTTGAGATGGTTATGGGGATTATTCACAGGAAAATTACCCGACCTTCGACTACCTGATTTTGGATGGGGAGATTCCCAAACAGGTGGAGGATGGGATGGTTTTGATTGGGGTGGCATCAATTGGGGAAGTATCAATTGGCCTAGTTTAAACTGGGGAAATTTCAATTGGGGCGGATTAAACTGGAATGATTTGAATTGGGGCGATTCTAATGTTAGAGATGCCCCCTGGGGCGATTTTAATTGGGGCGCTTTGGATTGGAGTAACCTAAACTGGGACGCACTGAATTGGCCAAGTCTAAATTGGCAAAGTTTGCAGTGGGGTGATTTAGATTGGCCTTCTCTAAACTGGGGAGATATTAATTGGAATTTACTGAATTGGAGAGGTTTGAATTCTGGCGATTCAAATTGGAATGGGTTTGACTGGGATAATTTTGACTTTTCTGGTCTTGATTGGGGAGCATTACAATGGAATAATATTGACTGGTCTGGATTTAATTGGAGTGATCTATTTGGATGGGGAGGTTCATCTAACCGAACTGGCGGAGGATGGAGTGGTTTTGATTGGAGTGGAATAAATTGGGGAAGTATCAATTGGCCAACACTAAACTGGGGAGATTTCAATTGGGGCGGATTAAACTGGAAGGGTTTGAATTGGGGTAATTCCAATGTTAGAGATGCTTCGTGGGGAGATTTTGATTGGAGTGCTTTGGATTGGGCGAACCTTAATTGGGATGCACTGAATTGGCCAAGTCTAAATTGGCAAAGTTTACAATGGGGAGATTTAGAATGGCCTTCTCTAAACTGGGGAGATATTAATTGGAATTTATTGAATTGGAGAGATTTGAATTCAGGTGATTCAAATTGGAATGGCTTCGACTGGGATAATTTTGACTTTTCGGGTCTTGATTGGAGCGCCTTGGAATGGAATGGTGTTGACTGGTCTGGATTTAATTGGAGTGAATTAATTGGAGGATTCTCTGGTTTTAAGATAAATTTACCACCAATTCCTCTGACAATTGTTGGCAATGGAACCTATGAAAATCCTTGGGCTGTAAGTCTAAATAAACCTGGTTTCAATAAATTCCAGTTGCTATTCTGGCTAGACCCAGATGGATTACCACGTCTAGAAGGAATTCCCGAAGTATTCAACCACTTATCAGATGAAATAATGGATGTATTAGACATTGTTTTAGCTATTGATTCACCATCATTGTCTCTTGATTGGGCCATGTCTTTAGGAAAGATGCTTGGAGAGTTGGGGCAACTAGATCCTCGAGTCGCACATGCTATTGGCGAAATGTCTGAAACTAAACTTGGTAATTGCTTTATGGGATTAGAAGCATTCATCAAAGACTCCGACGGACTTATCAGCCTAATTTCTCAAAAGGATGAAAATGGTTCTTGGTCTACAAATCAACAAACATCTACTCATGAAGCACATCACTTGAATGTCCTAAAAACAACATCAGTAATTCAAGAAACAAGTAATTTTATTTCATCGATATCAAGTTCAACTCCGATTAAATTCCTATTTATTTCACCTTCATGGTTAGGCAATTCTCCTTGGAATAACATGCAAAGTAGTTTAGAATCTAATTTTTCTATAACACATAACCCTACTCAGGTAACCGATTTATCTGGACAAGGAATTTTATCAACCTCCCAAATCCAACTTATGGATTTATCAAGTCATGACAAATCAAAAACATTCCATCTTCTAATTCCAAATCTAGCAATCCCAACAACTGTAACCTACAAGCAACATTTAGAAAATCAAATCGCAATGATGGTTGACCATCTCACTTCAGATGGTAATTGTAAGGTGTTCTTAGCAGGACATTCTGTTGGTGGTTTAGCGGCTCGATATTATTCAGAAGGAGGACCTGACGCCCAAACAGACGGTACTCAAGTCGATAGAGAAACAAAAGTCTGTGGAGTTACAACCTACTCGACTCCACATGATATCGATAGTCTAAGAAATACTGAAACTGGAGAATCTGTTTTACAAGTTATGCAATTATTAAGATTGATTGGAACTTTTGATCCATCTAATCCTCCCGAATTTAATCCAGATGATTTTGATGAAATTATCGCTAATGCTCAAAATGAAAAGAATATTTCGCCTGAATTACTAAAACAACTGGCCACAATTCTTCTCGAAACTGCAATGAAAACTGGAAATCCGGAGGAATCGCCATGATTAATCTGGATTCAATCAGGACTTTTCTTGTTACAAACTCTTTATCGAGTTCGTGTGTCTATGTTAGCATAACTGAAGTTTCACTTTGGAGGTATGAGTAATGGCGATTCCAACAATGGCAATAGGATGCGCTATGGTTGATTCTAATGCTGGACCAAGTATTATTGAGGCGCTAAAAGATGTTACTGAGGTGATAGAAAACGCATCGATCAATCCTCCCGAAATGCCAACTCATCTAGGTGTTGGATTTAGATTTGGCCTAAATCATACTGCTGATATCGGAGTAGAAAATAATGCGCAGTTAGAAGTAGATTGTAGACTTGATTTACTGTCTTTTGAACTAGGTAGTTCTGGATTACCAGATCCAAGGCCAATGCCTGCAATACATATTGAGTCTAAGTTGACAAGCTGCGATCAAGAAGGAGAAGAGAAATATCTTCTTGGTGGACCAGGAGAACCGACTAGACTAAGGTCGATTGATCTTGATGTTTCATGGCATCAAGAATTCAATGGTAGTAGTGGTTGGAATTCCGAACTATCGCTTAATGATGCAGCATTCATGAATTATGTTGATTGGAGCGCGGATATTCCTGGAAAATTGAAAATTACAAACTCATTATGGGATGCTGGTGCTTCTGAAGTAATCGATGCCTTTTTGGAATTTTATTCATTAAATGATCATTTATCGGCCATTGATACCTTTTTGTCTGGATTGGATATCATGGGCCTTGCTTATCCCACAGATATTCCAAACCCGATATCCGGGGGACAAGATATCCGTTGGCACTTAGATACAACTGCACTTCAAACATTTATTCAAACCCCTAGAGACTATATCGAACAACTCCTTCAAGACCCACATGGAAACTGGGATTTAGGTCAAGCAATTCCTTCAACTGGACTTCCAATTGGCGAACATATTGCAGAATTCCTGCCTGGTGCGTCTTGGAATACATCTGTTGATTCATTAGGTCAGCTAGAAATTAATCTACCTATATTTGATATCTCAGCAGGACTGAATATAATTCTTGATAGATATGGAGATTTATGTCTTGGAATCGAACCATTTGATTTTGGCCCGATGGATTTCCATGCATTAATTGAAATTGACGCTTTTGACCCATCAAGTTGGATTGATGGCCCAGCCATCGAATTATGCTTTTCTATGAACCAAAGTGTTTCGGGATTCTTTGAAGGTTCAACAATAAAATTGTGTAGAAACTCACCTTGGACTTTAGAACTTGAGCTAGCAAATGTGCCGCATGTTCCTGTATTCACAAGTGGCGGCATCTCATTTTCTGATGATTTATCACAGACTTATAATCTGTTAGCTGAGGCTGAAAGAAATGAATTCTTATCATTAATTCCTGGATTTTTATTAGATTCTACATTACAAATGAGTTTCGAGAAACTACTACTTCAACACATTGAAAACGGATCTTTGATTTCTAGAGTATTTGCGGTACTGAATCTAACATCGATTGAAGATAATGGAGCAATTAGTGCTAATTCCATTCTCCCATGGCTTTTGGATCCTGTAAGTCAATTCAGCAATGCATTCTTAACCTCTAACGGATTGAATATTCCCTCAATTTTAGAACTAGCAGATGCAATATTAGAATGCACTGGAATTGACCTAGAACAGATAATGATAAATGAGACTGTGCCCGTTGATTTTGTTGGTACGCCAAATCAAATTATTTCCGAATTAAGAGTGAATTTAGGTTCAATTGCACAAAAGTATATCTTAGTCACTCTAAGAGAAAATCCTGCTACTAATGGCCTACTGACAATTTCATTAGAGCCACATCCAGACCTTGGGACATTAGGAACTGGTCTTTTGTCGGTTGATGGCCAGATTAATGTCAATATATCTTCAGACCTTCAAGTAAGCCTAGATGGATCATACGTTGACTTATCATATGATATGGGTACTGCTTTGTCAGGTATACAAGACGTTGGAGATGATTTCTTTGATGGATTATTAAGTTCATTTAGAAACTCAAATATTGATTTTAATCTAGCGATTCAATCGGGGTCACCAACATTATCTGCAACCGTTAATTTTGATGTTACAAATTCAGCATCGGTTATTTCTGTAATTCATCTATATCCAAATGTTCAGGGCGTTGACTCTTTCTTAGCAGAAATCGCAAGTGCTGCGATTACTGCGATTTTACCCGAACTACTTGAATATGCCATCGGAAAACTGGATAATATTACTCTATACGGAACTGTCAAACTAGGAGATTTCATTTCAGGAATCTTGCAAGATCTAAATCTATATGATGGTAGTTCTTTGAATCTAAGCGGATTTACAGACCTAGCAAATAACCCTATTGAATATTTGAAAGTCAACCCTCGTTTGTTTAATCTCTTTGCTAGATTTACTATTTTAATGTCTAATATGTCCCCTAGTGGAGGAGGTTCTCTACCATTTTCAGTAACATCACAAAATGATGGAAACCTTGATTGGTATTCAATCCAATACACAGGAGACGACTCATGGCTAAAGGACTTCACATTGGATATCGGAGACAAAGTGACTGACAATGAACTTGGTATTTGGCTAACATATTCGAATAGTATAAACTTGCCTGACTCTGCATCCAATCAACTATCAATCAGTGGAGAAATAGGACTTTCTCGTGATAGCAATGCTGATTGGAATATTTCTGCATCCATTTCAGCATATCTAACTGAGGCCTTAATTTCAGCCCCATTTGTTATTCAACCATCAATCAAAATTTCCTATACTGATGAATTTAGGGTTTGGATAAGTTCGGGTGTTGAACCATCTGGAAGTGAACACCCTACTATGATTGGTGGGTCTGCATTTTGGATTAAGTTACTTCCACAATCTGAATTCGATTATGGAATCCCTGACCTAAGCGCTTTACTTCTAGGAGCAGCGAATACCGCCTTGGATATGATTGAAAATATTACTGAAGTCCAAGATTTCTTATCAACCGGCATTTACAAACCTTCAGGTACAGAATTATGGAAAACCGCGTTATCAAAGTTAACTGTTCTTGGTGATTGGCTAGCCTATCTAGGAGTTTGTACTTACCATGTCACTTCAGTAGCAACAGTCAATGATCCAACGGTTTGGAGAGGTGGCCCCCCAGTAGGCACTCCAACCTATAATATCAGGAATTTAGAACATATAGTCGGCCATTACAAACCTAATGGAGCATTCCTTTATCCTAGTGGTGCAACCAATGTATTTGATGTTCTTCTAAGAGGGATTGTTGACCGCTTAGTTGCCTTTGCGATAGATATGGCTACCGAAATTTCGGAAAACAAATTACCTATCTTCAAAGGTAAAATTAAAGATTCAGAATTCACAATATCTCTCAATGTCCAACATGATGGAAGTGAATATATTTTCGGAGTTAATATAGACTTTTCAGAAGATATAGAAATTAATTTGGGTTCAATGAAAATGAGAATCTTTACTCAAGATTTAGATGATGAATCATACAATGAATTCTGGTGCACTAAGACTGAAGGAGATTATTCCTCAGGGATTACCTTACAATTACTCAAATTTGATTCATCCACCACTCAACCATTTGAACAGTACTTTAGTTTAGAATTTGGGCACTTTACCATACTTCTTGAAAAACAAGATAAGAAACCGATGTTAGATGGATTTATTTTACTCAATACAGTTTCACTAACTACGTGTGTTGATTTAACTTTCAATGGGGGCACAACGGCAGATTTGAGTTTTAGATTAGATCTAGATGATTTCGGACTATCTCTTGGAGGTAATGGAGAAAATGATGGAGGCAATGGCTTAGCCGCTGGAGTTTTAGATGGTGGTGAAGGTGGAGATGCAGTTAAACCAATGTTTGATATTGCTATTTGGGCAAATAAATTACATTCATCTACTGATGTTGATTTTGGAGCGAGTTTGAAGGGTGAAGTCGAGTATTGGTTCCCAATAAACAAGCAATTCGGTCCTGTAAAAATTGCACAAATTGGAGTCAAATATGAGTCTGAAGATGAAGATGAGGATGAGCACAGACTGTCGATACTAATTGATGGAGAAGCAGAAATTGCTGGTTTCCTTGCGCAAGTTGATGATTTATCTGTATCTATTCCACTTCTGGATATTACTAATGTATCTAGTTGGAAATATGATATGGCTGGGTGTGCTATCTCTTACTCTGGACCTGCGTTTGAAATTGCAGGTGCTTTGAGAAAGACTCATTTGAGTGATGGAACCAATGAATATGTTGAGTATCAAGGACTCTGTACAATCAGCACTGATGCAATGGCAATTTCCGCTATTGGCGCCTTTGGAAGAGTACCAGTTACAGAAGGCGATTCTTATGTAACATGCTTTGTCATTGCAGCTATTGATTATCCAATTGGAGGTATACCGGAATTCTTTGTCACCGGACTAGCCGGTGGTTTAGGATTAAATCGTGATTTGGTCCTACCTAATGTCACGCATGTTCCTGATAGCCCATTTATGAGAGCATTGTCTGGATTTGGAGATGATCCAATGGGTGCTCTTGAATCAATTAGAGGAGCACTACCTGCTAAACGAGGAAGTTTATGGTTCGCTGTTGGAGTTAAATTTACCACCTACCAAGTGCTTGAAACTAAAGCGGTATTATTCATCAAAATTTCTGATGGTTTTACTGTTGGAATTCTAGGTATGTCTTCAATGTCACTACCAACTAAAGAATTTGGAATTGGATATATCGAACTAGCATTCTTAGCATATTATGACTCACAGCAAAAACTTCTCTGGGTCGAAGCCCAATTGACTGATGCTTCATATCTTTTTGATAAAAATTGTCGATTAACTGGTGGATTCGCACTAGTTAGTTGGATGAGTAAAGGTGAATTCTTACTTTCTATGGGCGGTTATCATCCAAAATTCAAAGCACCATCATATTACCCTGAAGTCCCTCGTTTAGGATTTAATTGGAAGCCAATTTCTAAGTTAACCATCAAAGGAGGTGCTTACTTTACAATCTGTACTTCTGCAGTAATGCTTGGCGGTAATTTCGAGGCTTCATTCAAAGCAGGTAGCCTTAGTGCTTCATTTAAGGCTGGAACAAATATCCTAGTGGTCTTTGATCCATTTTACTATAGTTTCGATGTCTACATTGGAGTTTCAGTTCGCTTGAAAACCTGGCTAGGAACTCTAAAGGGTTCACTAGGTGCAGATTTGGAAATTGAAGGACCAAAAATGAGAGGTAAAGCGAGAATAAAGTTGTGCTTCATCTCCTTTACTGTTAAATTTGGACCAAGTGGTGGCCAAGCTTTCAGGAAAATCCCATTTAGCGAATTTGTAAATAAGCATGTATTGCAACTACCTGAAGGTGAATCGGGTACATCACTATCTTCAGATTTCGGTCAACGTTGTTTCAACGCACAGGTTCCAAATGGACTAATTCGAAGCGAAGATGGAGAAGAACGTAAAGGAACTCAATCAAATCCATGGCTTGTATTACCAGAATTTGAATTGGTTCAAAACCATATTTTCCCTGCAAGTTCTAATTCTGTAAAAGTAGGAGGAAATACGCCAGCGGATGAGATATATTCAGGATGGAGAACTGAAAATACAGGTATTTTAGATGAAATACAGATGGCACCATGTGGAATTGATAGTGGAATTATTTCTAGTTTCAGTGTGGTTATTACAAAAGTAGATGGAGATGCTGGTGAGGTTTACACAGATGGTATTTCTAAAATTAGACAAACAAGTAATTTCCCTGAAACAATTTGGAGATGTAAATTAGATGGTGACCAAAGACCTGAACCAATTACTTCTCCTGGACAAAGACAACCAAATTTACTAAGTGGTTCTTCCACATTATTTAGGGCTATATCCAAACCTGATGGTTGGCAAAATACAATGCTGTTTGATCAAGTTACTGAATCTAGATTTATACATAATTTACCATTTATCAGATTCATAGATGGTGGAATGCCCAACATCGAGATGAAAGAATTTGAACCAGATCATGATTTTATTACAGTTGAAAAGCTAGATATAATGAAAGACAGATACACCAATCCTGTTAACACAGATGACATATTATCGATACTTGCTAACCCTGAAGTTTTACAACACAACAAGGATGTTCTAACCAGTAGAGCAAAAATGACTCAAAATCCTGCACGAATGAATAATCATGCACAAATGAATAATCATGCTACAACTATGGAAAATCAACAATTTGAACAAGTTAACATGGGGGGTAGAATTTGATCAATAACCGACACAAGCGAATTCTTCGAAGAAGGTCTCCGCCACGTATAGTTACAATCGAAGGTGGCAGAGGTATTGCAAATCCTCAATCTATTATTTCATCTGTTGAAATTGATGATAAAGCAATTTCAAGAGACATTTCTAAGCCAATTAGTCCCCATCTGCTTAATATTTCCTCTACTGGAACTGCAAGTCAAAATATTATGCCCTCAACGAAATTGACATCTGTAAAAATGCAGCCAAACCAAGAAAATATTCCTCGGATAAATGTTGGATTGAGAGCTACTGAAGGTCTACAATGGAAAGAAATAGAGTCTCCAATAAAGGATAAATTAGAAACAAAACTTAGACCTAAGAAACCCGCTCTAGGCACTGGTTTTGGTAATAAATCAATTCGAAATAAGCGTTCTAAACAGATATTGAACAAAGGTACAATCATTGAGGCAGGAACTAGACAAGTTTGGAGACTGTCAGAAAACTATAATCCAAATAAATTTGAAAATGCTCCTAAACTTATTATCAATGGAACTCAAGCAGTTAGAATCACATTTAACAGAGGCGCTGGTAGTATCGTCCAAGATATTGAAATCCCCCCTACGGATGAGAATTATGAAATCGAGATACCGACAGAAACCAGTATGTTTACCATTGAAGGACTTGGTGGAGAGGATATAGTAAGTAGTAATTCTGATATTGGCTCTGGTTCAATAACCACAAACTACCCAAACGGTAACCTTTCAGCAATCGGTTTCCAAAGACTTTCAAAAATTCAGCAAATTGGATATTTCCGCTATCTTGGTAGAGGAGTATATTTGCAAGCAAATGAATCCGCTTCTTCTAAAGTGATGGATGCTGTGTCTGTTTTCCATGCAGGAGAAGTTCTATCAAAAATTGATAATCTAAGATTCTACTGTACCTCAAAAATTAGAACCTTTGTTCTAGTTGTCAAAACACTTCCTGAAAAAGCACCACAAGTAAAAATCGGAATCGAGGGAATCACATCAAATAATGAGCCTCAAGTTATCAAGCGTAGCGATGGTATAGCATACATCTGGTCGGTAAATTCTGTCCCTGATATTGAAGGTCCTGCTATAATCGATATCATCACTGATGAGACCACAGACATTAATTCAGCAATTGCATATCAAGAAAATTCCAATGTTATATCTGAATTATTACAGTCAAGTTCATGGGCAAAATTGGTTGATGATGGTCCTATCTCTAATTATGGCGCCTCGAATATAATTTGGAGTCATGAAGTAGAAGATACTACTGAAGAAATTCAAATTGTTCCCGAGGATTGGAAACTGACATCCGGTGCTTCAAATCTTAAACAACTCAAAGTTCAACAAAAATCCAAACCTAAAGAAAAACCAATAACTTATCAAACTGATTTACCCCAAATCGATGCTCCTATGGCTAATGCTACTGTTGAATATCAATTTGACATATCTAAATTCGCTGGTGATGATGACCAAGATGATGTTATGTCATTCAAATTGATTTCAGGACCCAAGTGGATTAAACTGAATGCTGATGGTCAATTAATCGGCACTCCAAGTAATGATGATTCTGGAATTAATCATTGTCAAGTTAGGGTTTCTGATAAAGCGGGATTATCTTCTGATGCTGTTATAAAAATTGAAGTCAAGGCTAAAGTCCTCAACAGAGCACCTTACTGGAAACCTAATATTGTTAAGAACCCTGAACAGAGTGACATAAAAATGAATCAAGTAGAATCTCTTCGCCAAGTAGATTCAAAAAATTTAGAAAATAATAATACTAAGCCGGTAAGAAAGACTAGAAGGAGGAAACGTTGATGGCGCAAGACCCTATTCCACAACCGCCACCAGTCGGAGAGATTCGATTTTTTGATTCTATAAGACCACCATTGAGTCAAGGAGACTACAAAATGAGAATGATGCAAACTTTCCCACAAATTGTAGATAATAATGAAACGGGCATGAATTCTTCTGAACAACTTGATAAGTTCTTTACTGTAAATGGTTCAAGATGGTCGATTGATCCATTAACAGTTCATTCTAGATTTCCACCTAAAAATGAGCAAAATGTGAAATTAGATCTAACATTACCGAAAATTGTTTTTCAAAGTAAAACTCTTCCTTGGGAGAGAATCGTAGATGAACAAAATAAAGACTTACCTTGGATGTCTTTACTCTTACTTCGAGAAGATGAGTTCAATTCTTGTGATTACTATCCTGTTGCTGAATCGACTGAAATTGATGCTGCTTCAGAATCGGTACCGGTTAAACTTTTAGAAATTCCATCTAGTTTGCTAAAATTAATAGCGCCTACTACAGATGAAGTCGAACTTTTGGCTCATAGCCTTCAAGTCAATCCTAGGGATAAAGAATTATGTGGAAACGATGAAGATGGGCTTTTCTCAGTAATTTTGTCAAATCGTATTCCATCAGAACCTAATGAAAAATATCATGCTTTATTGGTTTCACTTGAAGGTTCATTAAATGAGTTACCTAATGAAAATCAAATTCAATATTTGACAAAGCCACCTGTAACTAAAAGTAAAATGGAAGTAGTTGATAGGTTATCTGGAGTAAAGAAAGCTTCTAAGAAAGGTACCACCAAATCATCTTCAAAATTAAGAGTACAATCCAATAGTCACTCAGGAAAAGATGCTCGTCCAGTAAAAGGGCAAATTAGCCGTAAGGTCAAACTTCTAGTTCTTGACTACTGGAAATTCAAGACCGGTGACGGTGGAGATTTTGAATCAAAAATTAAGAATATTCGCTTTAGAAAAAAGGAAGAAAACTTGTCTGAGGCTGGAGAATTAGGTTCTGTATATGATTTTGCTAAAGAGAAAAAGCAAGAAGATTCTTACTATGAACCGGCATTATTAGGTAATGATATGGATCCTGATATTTCTGCTAATTCTTACTTATTGACAGACATAGTAGAAGATGATGGTATTACTAGACCATGTTTGTATAGAGGTCCTTGTATTGCAGTACCGACAACTCACCAACCAAAAACAAAACCATATGAGAATTCTGATGACGCTAGAGGGATTGAGCCTTCAACCGGTTTCGATGTGATTCATCACTCCGCCGCATTTGAGTTGGGCCGTCTTTTAGCAATGAGTGACCCTCAGTTTATTTCATCTATGTCTAGATGGAGAAGGCTTTGGAATAAGAAAGAAGCAATGAAGAATTATCGTGAAGCAACAATAGCATCTTCCGCACTAACCAAAGAATTTTCAAATGAACAATTAGCCAATGAGTCAATCAAGAATTTATTACAGGCTAGTGTAATCTCTCAAGCATCTGAAAAGTTTAGAGAACTAGTCGCTGAAAGAGTAATAATGGAAGATTCAATTCAATTTGAAGATGACATTGTTAACCCGGGTAATGGTACGGAACTTGACGATGTTAGGCTAAATCAAGAGTTACCTCTCGTCGATGATACGCTTGTTTCAACCGATTTGCTTAATCAAATAGATTACGGGAGGTCGGAAAGATGATTTATAAAAATGTGGGATATTCAGATATCACCATTATGAGTGATTTCTTGAATATGAAATATTTACATTTTGAAGATAGCGAAGAAATGGCGTGGGGTTCAGTTGTATCATGGTTGTCTCGTTTAAGATTATTAGAAGGAGTTCCATTTCCTTATATCGTTCCAAGTGAAGGAATGTTGCCTAATGACTCGATAAGATTCTTCCATGTTGATCGAAATTGGTTAGATGCTTTAGTTGATGGTGCATTGAGTGTAGGAATAATCGACTCAAGGGGAGCACTCGCTGCAACCGAAGTTGAAAAGCGTGAAGAATTATATCAAAAATTGATGAGCCAATTGAATGAAAGAGAGATTACTGCTAACCCATATAGGCGCTCTATCGCTGCTTATAGTAAAGTGAAAGGGGTTGACTTTGAACAAACTCGAGGCTCAAAAATGGCAGATAAATTTACTGTAATGGGTCAGATTTTCTCTGGAATCAAGTATGAAATGGGAGGAAGTGTCACTGGATTCTTATTACGCTCATCAATAGTTAGAGATTATCCAGGGATAGAAATAACTGCTTATCATGCACCACAATTTGTTAATAATGAAGATCATAAGGGTTATGATGATGAATATCTCCTTGATACTTTGAGGCAAGTAAGATTGTCTGAAAGTATTATGCTTTGTCTTTTTAATGGAATTCCTAGCCATCTTCGAATTAAAGAACCAAGTGAAGGAATTCGCTTAGGAGTCGACAATTCTCCTGGAAAGGAAATTGATAGCGAAGGTATATGGAAATTCGAAGCCGATTTTAAGGATATAAATGGCATTCAAGACCAAAATAAAACTATTCCAGTGAGTATTAGAAGTGGTACTAATGATACATCAGTTTTGAAAATTTCTGATTTACTAGAAGTTGATGGTTGGACAGGAGGATTGAGTAAAGGTGGTTTAGTTGCTACACAATTAATGCAATTCCCATATCAGCAAGACTTCCAGTATGATTCTGTAACCCAGTTTGTTCGTACAGATTCTGACTCAGATGCAAAACGTCCTTCTAGAGTCAATACTAACTCAATAACTATTGATGAATCATTTGTTGAACACATCGGGAATAAAGTGGAAAGAAAAAATAGCGGAGGTGGTCAGTAATGAAAAAACGAAGATCATCTAAAGTCGCAAAAAGTAGTTCTAATGCTAATAAAATTCAAATGGATGAACAAAATTTACAAAAGACACAAATGAAGACCCAATTAGATGATTCCAATAAATCAATGTGGAAAGTTGATGAAGTCAAATTAGATTTAAATGAAAAATCACCTGTTGAACAAGAAACCATTGAATTTAGAGATGCACTAGCGAAATCAATTATTGACCAAACTGACCTAGGAATAAAAGAGAATATTGAATCTATTAAACCTGAAAATTTGGATAATATTAGTGCTTTAATTCCTAGAGATAGACATTTACTGGTACCCATCAATGTACAAGCACTAGTTGTCCCAAGTATGGAAATGGGCATTAAGGGTGACAAAAGTAAAGCTGATCGAAATCCTGCACTCAAAAATATTGATAAACCAGACCTCAAGGAAAAAACCATCAAACTTCATTCACAAAGAGCAGAATTAAAGACAGATTTTAGAGAAAGTAAAGTGAATTCTGATAACGAAGAATATTGGGGGATACCTGAGGCATTTGACTATACTTCATCCAATCCTCAAACCACTGGATTGAAAACTGGAATTCATCTATTTTGGACACTTCCTAATGCGCTATTAGATGGTGAACTAAAACAAACTAATCAATCCATTCTAGATAATTTCGAATATCAAAATCCCGATGATTTAGTTCCTGAAGAATTCATCCCATGTGATGAGGGTTTCAGTCATCCAATTACTTACAAAGAAGCAGTAGAAAATAGAGTTGAATTTACTGTTGAAGATCAACCTGAAGGAAACCTAAATGACACATTGAAATTCAAACAACTTCCAGATTTATGGCTTATTGTTAGAATTGAAAATAAATCCAATTTTAAGGCATGGGTAGTTGATTCAGTAACATTAGAAGTTTCCACTCTTGCTTCTTATAATCATACTACAAGAAATTCAAATATAGATGAGTTAACCGCTATTGGCCCTAATCAAGGAGATTTCTATTGGACTGCTACTTATGATAATTCAAAACAGCGTTTTGGATTCCATGACGTCCCTGGTCCGGGGGAAAATGGACCATTTGATTACATGGTATGTGGCTGGTATACCAATAAAGACAATGATCCTGCTTACATGGATGAAAATACAGCTGAAGAAACTTGGTTCGATTACATTAAAAATGAACTAAAATGGGGTGTCAAACGACAAGACGTAGATGATGATCCGAATATATTTTTCAACATTGGTCATACTTTTGGAGGTCTGTCAAAATGAAAATCTTTGGCTTTGGTAAGGACAAGAAAGCTGAGAAAAGGCAAAAACCAGATACTAGTGGTTTGAAAAATTTAGATTCTAAAGCATCAGAATCTAAATTGCATAATATAGTTGATTCTAACAAATTAAATTATGAATTATTTGATCGTCCTGCTGTAGATTTAATTGGTGATAAATGGCCGAGACAAAGTCTATTTCATGGCACTGCTTATGGAGTTGAATGGAATAATAATAATGATAATATCAATCATGATTCTGAATTAGACCTTGCAGTTGGAATAAATCAAGAAGAAGCATTAGGGGCTTTGATTTCATCTGAAGTTGGTGAAAACAATGATCTTTCACAAGAGGAACAAACTGAATTAGAGGAATACTTTGTTGGATTTATCCATGATTTACTTGGAGAAATGGAAACACCAGATGGTAAGTATAAGTTAGACCAAGAAGTGCACAGACAAATGTTTCATACAGTAGATAGTGGTGTTATATTCGATTACATCAAGCCCGAAGAAGAGAAAAGTTCATCGGTGAAAAAATCAACTTCTAGTAAATATCAATCGGTAATGAAAAAGTCTCAAAGTGATACTATTGTTGATAAATTTGGTCAAACAAAGCATTCAATATCTGATAATTACTTTGGTCCAAATACCGTTTCTGTACCTGATATTCACAGCGAAGGCACACCTAAATATGTTACAGAAAAAGAACTACCAATAGTAGATTTGCCCGATGTCAAAGTCACTGCATATGCGGCTCCTCGATACTATGAAACGAAAGATCCTGTATTACTAATATCTACAACTAAGCGAACTACTGCACCTATCGAAGAAGGATTCTATGATGATGAAGGTTTAACAAAAGTTCGAACTGCAGAAGCAGTAGTACGTAATGTTGGAACTAAAAATCCTCTTACTAATCCAATTTCTAAACATCGTCGATGGATTCCTAATGAGGTCGACTTACTTCTTAAGGAAACCCTTTATTTCTCTGATTGGGTAAATATCCCTGAACCTGAATATACCGGTCCTACTACTCATCCTTATTCTCAAAGCATATTTACTGCCTATATCAAAGGAGAATATTATAATCATGATAGCGATGACAATGACTGGCCTTCACCAATCGCATTAAATCGTTGGCGTCAAGCATGGCTCCCAATAATGCTTGATGTAGAATTTGAGTATTATAGCGAAGAAGAAAACTGGGAGTTACAAGATATTGATTATCAAAGAACTTCTGGTAACGAGACGATAAGTAATACTGCAAATCAACCTATTACCATCAATTATAGAATTCCCCTATCTAGAAATTCTAACAAGATAGTCTCGACTCAAATTAGAAGGTTCTTGGATGAAGAAGACCAACTTGACGAGGATGGGAAAGGTGTTCTAACCGACGGTGAAAATGGTGAATATCTCATGTTCATTGAATTAATGAATGAATTTAGAGAACGTGAGTTGTTAAGTGCATCACTAAGCGGGATTGATGATCATATCAATTCTATCGAATTAGATGGTGCGATTCGTGCAGGATTATTGAAAATATCTGAAATGAATATTATTGATGCATTTGGTCAAATAACCACTGTGGATGGAGATGGACTTTTCTATTCTAACGACGGAGGGAGCCCTAGAATTACTGTGGGACTCAGTTTACAGAATGAAAATGATGAACATGGTAAACTGGTATTAAGACCTAGAATACCAAAGCCATCAAGATTAGATTTCAGACTTCTTTCACATGATGATGATAATTTACCTGCAATTTCATCTCCTAGTTCGGTTTCAATGAATAAAGGGGCTTTTTCACCTGTTTGTGGGTATCTACTTCCTGATCATATTGAATGGGCATTGGAAGTTTTTGACCCTGAAGGTTCCGCAGAGGGGCAATTGAAAGTTGCTGAAAGAGATTGGTCACTAGGAGGTATACAGAAAGGTAAACTCGCCTGGGATTCTAGTCCAGGAGAAAATGCACCAGTGGGTGAATCACCTAATACTGGAAATATGCATATGGATAAAATGCTAAATCAATTGATGGAAATTGGTTTGACTGATGAAATTGAAAAAGATTCTAATATTGAAGGTGGAGAAGGTGCCCTTTCTGCACTTCTTAGAGCCATTGATTCTACTTACTGGCACATGGATCCTTTTGCAAAAGGTGGAATTAACCACCCTACTTTCTACATGGGAAGGCCTGTTGCTATGGTCAGGGCAGTTATTAGACTCCAATTAGAAGGTGGAGAAAATAATATGAGTGAGGAGTTAAAAAATTACAATTTCCAAGTTAAATTAGGGAGTATAACAAAGGAAATCGATGGCTTACTCGGATATTTCGTTAATGATGATTATTCAAAATTCAATGCGGTATATCCACTAGATGAATATAAAAATCCAATACCACCATCAACTGGTTCACTCGATCATGATTACTTGGTGTTTGATCCAACCCTGGATGTTAAGCCTGAACAGGATATTTATCTCACCTTACTTGTTAATCCTCAAGCTTCATTCCACATCACATCTGGAATTTTACCACAAAAAGAAATAACATTAATTCGAGAACATTGGGAAGATGCAGTCTCAAGAATTGCCCCTACATTCAAGATTGGCCCTGTGCTTGTTGATCCATCTTCAATTCGCATGCCGATTGATGATGCTAAACCTAATCTATCATGGAGATGGGTGCATAGAGAAACTCCGTCTGATTGGGTTGAATCAGAAATCAAACGCTCAGACTCTTTAGCAGGCTTACCAAATGACAAAATGAAAGCCTATGAAGGATGGATTAAATTAGATATTATTGAAGATTAAGGAAGTGAAAAAATGAATAAAACAAAAATTACATTTATGATTATGTTAATACTATTCTCATCCGCATTAACTATCGATTCGAGTTCTTTGGATGATGAAGAAAAAATAAATTATTCTTCAACTGGAGAAAATATGATTCTTGATTCTCAAGCATTTATTGATGTAATTCAACAGAATGGAAATATGGGTAATTATGATTCTTTTGAGATTAAGTCCACCGTCGCTGACTCTGAGGGTTCCACATACATTGTTGGAAACTTAAAGATGGATAAATTATCTTTAGGAACCTTGCCAGAAGTAAACCTAAATGATGGAATTGGACGAACGACCATTGATAAATCTCCATTAGTGGCAAAAGTAAATTCAAATGGTGTTTGGGACTGGGTATTCTATCCAGTTCCTAGTGATGGATCATCATGTGGAGGAAGTTCTTCTGAAGTTACTTCCGATGACACTCAAGGTACTTTCAATTCAATTGCACTTTCAAAAGATGAAAGAAATATAGGTATAGCTGGACACTTTACCGGATGTTATGTTTTTAGTTCAACATTGAATGTATATAATACATTTAAAAATGCACAAAAAGGTATGGTTGTACAACTTAATGCAGAAACAGGTTCAATATCATGGGTCAGTGAAATAAATTTTGAAGATTCAGATCCAAACGGAGAAATAATACTTAGTGAAGTAACTTATTCTGATGATGAAAGTAATCCTGAACGATTATTTGTAGGTGGCAAATTGAGTGGTTTAACAGTTGGTTCAGCCGCCTCAGGATTAACTCCTGTCACTGGAGATAATTCAGGTGATGCTTACTTTATGGCTATCGATTCTAGTTCTGGAAGCGTAATTTATCACGTCGATAGTTGTACTAAAAATGATGGTCCAAGTTCTCAGAGCAGTTGTAATAATAATGGGATGGAGTCTATTTCTACTATTGATGTATATCAAGGCAAAATTGTCCTTGGAATTAGTACTTTGACTCCTTCAAATAATATTACTTTATTCGGTTCACCACAAACTATTATTTCAAATTCAATGACAAATACTGCCACTGGATGGGTTCTAGATGAAAGTACGCTTTCTAATTACGCAGAGATTTCACAACCACTTGATTTTAATCTAGATAAGATGCTTGAACATAGTATTGTAGAAAGTATAGTTGTAGATGAACAGTTAAGGTTTTTAATCAATCAATGGGGTAACAGCGATACTGGATTTATAATTCATAACTTAGATAAAATTACTAATCAAATATACAAGTCTGATACCATAGGCAGTTCAAACAATATGATTCCAAATGGTTTTATTCATGGCGATGGAATTGGCACCTATGTCGCCATAAAATGGAGGGGGTCTCAATTTTCTTCAAATATTTTTGATGAAAGCAGTCAATTATTAGGAAGTTCGAATATTGTTAATGGATTCAATATATTAGATATAAATAATCATGGAAATATGTTGTCAATTAATCTACCATATGCAGTTAATCTATCGCTAAATATAGCAAATAGTGGAACTTATACTTCGATTATTGGAATTAATCCAAATTACAATGGATGGATGATTGATGAATATGTTCATGATGCAGATATGGATGGAATTCCTGATAATTTTGACTCAAACGCTGCAATACCAAACGATCAAGATGCGGATGGCGATTCAATACTAAATAATTTAGATAATTGTCCTTCTACATGGAATTATGACCAACTTGACTTTGATAATGATCTAATCGGAGATGCTTGTGACAGCGATTTAGATGGAGATACTATCTCTAATAATCTACCAGTTAATCATCAAGGTGCAGATAATTGTCCTTATCAAAATTCAAATGGTAATGATGCGGATGGTGATGGGTGTCTAGATATTCCAGATTCTGATGAAGATGGGGTTCTAGATGCTTTTGATATTTGTCCAGGTTTTGACGATTCGATAGATGATGATGATGATGGAGTTCCAAATAACTGTGATACTTATCCTTTCGATTGGGATAATGATGGGGCAAATGATACTGTTGATGTTTGTCAAGGCTATGCCGACTATGATGATTCTGATGGTGACGGAATACCATATGGCTGTGATGATTATCCTGATGATTTTGATAATGATGGCATCATTGACTCACTGGATAATTGTATTTCCACATTCAATCCAGACCAGAAAGATTCGGGAGGCGAGTCATTAGGTGATGCATGTGATTATGATATTGATGGAGATGGTGTGAATAATAGTATTCCTGTTGAGATTAATGCTACAAGTAATTTTGATAAATGTCCTTATGTTTATTCCTCGACCAGTAATGACTTTGACCTAGATGGTTGTGATGATGAACCAATTCCTGAACAATGTGATGTTTGTGACAACAACACCGGTGAAAAAGAAATTGAGGAAGATAAAGAAGAAAATAATACAATTATCGATCCAAAAGACATTCCTACAGCAGCAGCAATTGGCGGTGCAGGTTTCTTAGGTGGAGGACTTATTGCATTTGTTGTAAGTAGACTACGAGGCGTATTGGGTTATATTGGAATCGATGATGGATTAGAGTTATTGAAGCATTTGCCGAGAAGAAAAAAGAAAGATGGTGGTTCAGATCACTACTTCAAGAAAGGCTTGATTAGGCAACAAGAAATGACTATTTCCGCAGATAAAAATCTGGATGACTACATAGAGGATGATAATTAATTGGAGAGATTAAAATGACTGATGAATATATTTTAGATGACGTAATAGAAACTTTTTCTGATGAAGATACCCTTCTTTCAGACATTCAAAATAATCCTGTAAAGTGGCTTTTGTCACTAGCAATAATAGTACCTGGAATGGCTTATACAATGTCCGGAGAGAATTCTTACTCCACGGCATTAATTTCATGGGGTATTTCTGAATCCTTTGATTGGATTTTAGCAGTATTTGTGACTGGACAACTTTTCATCGCACCATTATCGTGCTATTTCTTAGCAAGAACTGGAAATGTTGCTCCAGGATTATTCATTGCCATGGGTGGTTCAGCAATTTTAGTTGCTAATCCTCTAGAAATTGCGGAATTTTCAGAGGCTATTGGTTGGCCTTTCGCAATTTTTTGTGTGGCTCTTTCAGTACCGATGCTCTTGGTTTTGAAAAGTAAAAAGAAACTCTTAGACCCTGGTAAAGAGAGAATAACTTGGTGTACTTTACTTTCTACCGCTATTTTAGTTTACACTGTGGCAGCAATCGTACCATCCAGTGGAGTTGCTCTAGCTGACTTTTCCTGCGAAGATGATGCTGGGAATTTGTTGAGCGAAGTAGATGTTTTATCTGGAGTTTCAGATGCATGTTCGGCACTTACTTACAGATACGGTCCAATTGTTGGAATGGTTTTTGCAATCGGTTGGGCTTGGCCTAGAGGAAAGAAAATAATTGAAGATTTAAGTGATGATTTCCTTGATGGACTTAAAGATTAATTTAAGAAAAATTATCTGATTCGATAGAGTTTGAAACATGTATTCAAAAGTAAACCGCTTAATTATGAAACATGTCAACTCGATTAATCGCCTTAATTGGTGCTATTATCTTTGTATCCGGAATGTTTGGTGGTGTCGTTTTAGAACGCATTGATTTCAGTCTATCTAATGAAAGTGAGAAAAACTTCTCAATTGAAGTGGACAATTATGAAGGAACAAACTTGTATTCTTTAATTGAAATCGATGAAGGAGATAATGATGAAGAAGAACAGATAACTTGGGTATTACATGAATTTAAGTTTTCTTCAAATGGAGGTGGAGACTCTATTACATGGGACTTTGGAGATGGCTCTACTGCTTCAGGTTCATCGATAAGTCACCATTTCGAATCATCAGGGACATTTGTTATTACTGCTACATCAATTAGTTCAGGTAACATTGAAACCGCTTATATCCAAGTTGTAGTAAATCGAGATTCTTTTGCTGAAGCAGATAACATGGAATGTACATGTGCTCCAACAGGAAAAGATACTGTGATTGATCTCGTAGTTCTAACAGGCAAGCAATCAATACAGGGCTTTGTTCAAGTTGAACATGATGGAAGTAGCGAATCTTGTACACTTAGAAACCCACTGCAAGAGTGCCACATTAGAGTGATTCTTCAAAGAACAGAACTAGGAGCGATAGTTTCTGAAGAAATATTGTTTGATGATACATTTCGAAGTAACGAGAAAGTTGTAGACTTTGAATTGCCCGAACTCGAATTCTCTCAAGGAGAGAGTGTTCAATTACGCCTTGAAACAGACCAGATTAGAGACTGGCATAAGCCAACAGCCGAATGGAGTATTACTATTCCTAGCTAGTTTTCAAACTCACAAG
>CAXFAS010000021.1:0-31227 GCA_964001175.1 uncultured euryarchaeote | reverse complement strand
CTTTGGTTGCAAAAGGCACACCAGAAGACATAGCAGCGAATAAAAACAGTTTTACAGGCCAATATTTGGCAGAATTACTTTGAGAAATCTTCCGTATTGTTCAAAGAGCGTATTCAACGCCACAGTATCATACCCGTAGGGGCGGCGGCCATAATGAACATCACAAGAGTCGAAGTTACTCCCAAAGAAGGAGAAGGTCTACGTGATGTAAGAGGCGATGTTGTTAGACGACAATTATTGGCTGACCACGATATTAATGTTGGTGATGTTAGAAGTATTGTTGGTTTCTTAATATCTTCATCGATAACCCCGGAAGAAATAGGAAATAGAGTCGACGATTTATTCGCTGATCCAATAATAGAACATTCTTGTACAAATGAATTATTTATTGCTAACTCTAAATTATTTAACGCCCAACCAGATGCTGTAATTTCAGTTGGATTCAAGCCCGGAGTGACTGATAACCCAGGCGCTGCAGCCTTGGATGGATTTAGGACATTATTTCCTAATACAGATATTGATTCAAAAATTTCAACTTACATTACATACGCATTCTACGGTTTACCCGATGATGTATCGATCGATTGGTTATCAGGAACTCTACATAATCAACTAATTCAAAGAGCCATCTGCTCTAATAAAGAGGATTGTTCAAATTCAAATTGGCCCGAAATACAGTATTCTCCAAAACCAGAACAAGTTTTTGAAAACCCTAAACATATTTCTTTAGAAATTAGTGATGAAGAATTAATTGACCTATCTGAAAAAGGCCTACTCGCATTAAATTTAGAGGAGATGAAAACAATACAATCTCATTATCGAGATTCAAAAATTAGAGAATCTCGCCAAGCAATTGGAATCGTGACCGACTCACCAACAGATGTTGAATTGGAATGTTTGGCACAAACTTGGAGCGAACACTGTAAACACAAAATATTCGCATCAAAAATCCACCACATCGATAAAGAAACTGGTGAAGATAGCACAGTAGATTCTATTTTCAAAACTCATATCATGAAACCAACCCATGATATGCAGAAGGACACCGATTGGTTACTTTCAGTATTTCACGATAATTCTGGGGTAATTGCATGGGATGATGAATGGAGCATTTGTATGAAGGCAGAAACCCACAACTCACCCTCAGCTTTAGATCCATATGGAGGGGCGATGACGGGAATAGTCGGCGTTAATCGAGATATACTGGGCACGGGGTTAGGTGCTCGGCCTATTGCTAATACAGATGTATTCTGTTTCGGACCTCCAAACTGGCAAGGAGATTTACCAGACAACCTATTCCACCCTTCTAGAGTTCTACGTGGAGTACACGCTGGTGTTAGAGTTGGTGGAAACGAATCTGGTATACCAACAATTAATGGAGCAATTGTATTTGATGATAGATATATTGGGAAACCACTTGTTTATTGTGGAACAGTGGGGATAATGCCTAGAAGACTTCCAGATGGACGCGAATCCCACATAAAAACACCAACAGCAGGAGACGTTGTCTACATGGTCGGAGGTAGAGTCGGATATGATGGAATTCATGGAGCAACCTTTTCATCATTAGAATTAACAGAAGAATCACCATCAAGCGCTGTTCAAATCGGAGATCCAATAACACAGAAAAAGATGCTTGACATGGTATTAGAAGCAAGAGATTTAGGTTTGATTACCTGTATTACAGATAATGGTGCAGGAGGCCTTTCTTCTTCTATAGGTGAGATGGCGGAATATACCAATGGATGCGAGATAGATTTAGCTAAAGTCCCTCTAAAGCAACCCGGGTTATCGGCATGGGAAATATTGGTTTCAGAAAGCCAAGAAAGAATGACTATTGCAGTTAGCCAGAATGATATAGAGCAATTTGAAGCACTTGCTGAATTACATGAAGTTGAAGCAACAGCAGTAGCATCATTTACTTCAACAGGAAATTTCCATGTAAAATATAATGAAGATACAGTTGCATTCTTACCAATAGAATTCCTACATGATGGAGTTCCACAATTACAATTAGAATCAGAATGGAATCCGCCACAATTAACCCAATTCACCCCTCCACAAAATGCAAATCATAGTGAAATTTTGCTTAAGATGTTAGCAAGGCCAAATATTGCAAGTAAGGAAACTTGGGTTAGACAATATGATCATGAAGTTATTGCCCAAACCGCTGTAAAGCCCTTTGTTGGTGTAGAAAGAGATGGCCCAGGAGACGCTGGACTTATTGCACCAATTCACGGAAGCACCCATGGAATTGTAGTTTCTTGTGGAATCAATCCTAGATATTCAGATATAGACGCTGGAGCAATGGCAGCAGCATCAATCGATGAAGCAGTTAGAAATGCGGTTTGTGTTGGGGTCGACATTGACAAAATAGCAGGATTGGATAATTTCTGTTGGCCAGACCCTATTGAATCGGAAAAAACCCCTGACGGTAAATTCAAATTAGCACAATTAGTACGTGCAAATAGAGAATTAGAGCGCGTTTGTCGAGCATATAGACTACCATGTGTCAGTGGAAAAGACTCAATGAAAAATGATTATGGGAAAGGAGAAAATAAAATTTCAATCCCCCCAACCCTCCTCTTCTCTCTATTTGGCGACCACCCAGATGTTAGAATGACAGCAACTAGTGACTTGAAAGACGCCGGCGAAAGACTGTATCTGGTTGGAGAATCAACCGATGAATTAGGAGCATCAGAATTATCATTTATGTTTAGAGACGAGAATCCTTCCATGGGTATTGGCGGCAATGTACCGTCTCTACCAAATCCAGAGAATAATCTAAACACATACAGAACCCTTTCAAGAACAATCAGACAAGGGCTTGTCCAAACATCCCATGATTGTTCAGAAGGCGGTTTAGGTGTAGCTATTGCAGAGATGTGTATAGGTGGGAGAATTGGTGCTACAATAGATCTCGACGGTACTGGTGATAGCAGCCTTTGGGCTAGATTATGGGGGGAAAGTTTGGGCAGATTCATCATTGGAGTAAAACCAGAGAATGAACAAAGTTGGCTAAAAGAAATGGCAGGCCATAATGTGACATATCTTGGTAAGACAGAACAACAAAACAACCTAGTGATATCTGATGGATTTGACGAAATAGTCAATTTGGACGTAGAAGATTTGGTTTCATCATGGCAAAAAACACTTGATATGACAGGAGGTGCACAATGATGTATATTCCTAAAGTGGCAGTATTATTTGGATTTGGAATTAATTGCGACCATGAAACAGCAGCAGTGTTTGAGTTAGTAGGGGCTCAAGCAGAGAGAATACATCTCAACAAATTCATCAACAAAGAAGCCGATTTATCAAATTATGATATTTTAGCAGTACCTGGAGGATTCTCATTTGGAGACCATCTTGGAAGTGGTAGATTGATGGGTAATAGGATGCGCTTCGCATTACGCGATGAATTACACAAATTTGTCGCAGATGGCAAACCGATAATCGGTATTTGTAATGGATTCCAAGTATTGGTCAAAACCGGTTTATTGCCAGGGCCAAATGCCCCTACAACACTTCCTGATTTTCAACAAAGAGCTAGCCTAACGTTGAATGATTCGGGGAGATATGAAGACAGATGGGTAACATTAGAATTTGACCCCAATAGTCCGTGCATATGGACGTCGGGGATGACTAGAATAGATTGTCCTGTAAGACATGGCGAGGGTAAATTTGTAATGCCAGAAATCACAGATTTTGATAGATTAGCAGAAAATAACCAACTAACTGTGCGATACGTCGATCCAAAAACAGAAATCGGCCAAGGAATTACCGACATTCCTCTCCCCTTCCCTATTTCACCAAATGGTAGCATGAGAAATATTGCTGGTGTTTGTGATTCTACAGGTTTAGTATTTGGACTAATGCCGCACCCCGAAGCAATTTATGCAAAATGGCTGCATCCACACCACACTAGAGGAAATGCCCCAGGGCCAGATAATAGTGATAGCTTAGGAGAATGGGAAGGTGAAGGATTACAGATTTTTCGTAATGCTGTAAAATACATTCAAACTAATAGGTAAACATGCCACAAATAAACAGAATATCACACATTGACTCATTGCGAGGATTAGCTGTTTTGCTGATGGTAATGGTGCATGCTGCTGCAACTTGGAATCCATTTCAAGGAGCACAATCTACCTTATTGGCTTACTCAATATCAGGCCTTGGCGGTTTAGCGGCACCACTATTTGTCACCCTATTCGGTTGGGGGATGTATAGAAGTAAATTCAATATTAAACAGAGAATATTTTACTGCTCAGTATTAATGGGTTCACAAATATTGGTCAATTTATCATCTCCTCATTTATTCAATCCGTTAACTCCTGGCGTTCTTTCATTGATGGCAATTTTGACATTAATAATGCCATTAATCAATAAATTAGTAGAGGAATATAACGGGAAAGTAGTTCTTGTAATACTCACAATAACTTTCACAATTCAGTTAGCATTCCCGCAAGTTCAAGGAACGGGACAATGGGATGACAGAGTCTCTTCAGATGGAATATATACGATATTATCAAATCTATTACTAACTGGAACATATCCAGTGTTTCCATGGTTTATATTTGCATTACTTGGTGCTTTAATCTCATCAGTATATGAGGAAAAGGAGACTTTAGAGATAAGCCAAATTAATGCAATAGCCATTATTTTAGGAGCACTGTTCTGTATAATTACATTTGTAATTGCTCAATTCGAAGGAGATCTGTGGGCTCATCCAAGCGCAGAAGCATATCTTACGTTCTTCCCAGCAAATCCACCATTCATAATAGCAGGAATTACTGGAGTTATGCTTCTCTGGATCGCCATAAAGAGATTTGAGTTAACCATACTTTCAAGTGCTGGAAGAATGTCATTAACGATATATATCGTCCATTTCATTCCTCTTTCACTAATGCATGACTTCGAATCAAAATATGATTGGAGCCTAGAAGCCTCGGCTTCTATTGTAGCAGTTTATACTCTAGCATGGATACCAATTTCAGCCCTTTGGATGCATTACTATCCAAGGGCGAAATTGGAATCTATTATCAAGGGATTACGTAAATCACTCTTCAGCTGAGCCAGAAGCCTTGGTATCCATTGTTGCAGCATACCAAACCATCAAACCAAAAGCAGTCTTGTTGACAACGTCAGCGATGTTGTAAAGGATGTTTAATGCATCACTTCCACCGTCTTCTTGTCCAAGAACAAACCCAATAGGATAGATTGCCCATCCGACTGTTAAGATCAATGCCATTGCTTTGAATGCAAATTGTGTACCTTCGCTGGTTTCTGCAACTTTCTCCTTTGCTTCTCCAGCCCAGATTTCGTACATGATGTAAATCCATGCTAGCATTCCTACAATGAATAGAGGCCAAGTCATACTGTCAGCCATTTCACCAGATTCAGCTAAGAAACCAGAGATTAGCATAACAAGTGAAGCACCCAAGAGTCTCCAGAATAGAGCCGCTGTTGCGACACCTACTGCAGCAAGAATTAGATAGAACTCAGAAACTTGCAATGGAACGGTAATCAACCAGTCGACGTATCGTAGAACAAGTGGAGATTCGCCGGCGCCATTAGCATAGGACGCTGCCCAGTGCTCTCTCATGTATGTGTAGTGGTACCATGCAACACCAGTAACTAGTGCAGCAACAGTCATTGAAGTCTTCCACTTTGCAGAAACATTCTGTCTTTCAAGAATGAAGAAGACAGTTGATGCAAGCATCATTGCAGTGGCTAGCCAAAACGAGACACCGACCATATCGGTAGTGTCAAGTGCGGCTCCTTCCGCTGCTACCGTTCCTAGTGTTAGTAACGATAAAGTTCCAATTAAAAGCAGGCTCGATGTTTTTTTGAGATTAGATTTGAACATATTCCTCGATTTGGCGGTAGTGAGGGTATATTTAAACTAATGTTTAATTTAATTCAATAAAACTCCCGTTTGAACACTCCACATCCTATTGTAGATTCCTTTCTTTGAAATTAAATCTTCATGTGAACCATCTTCCATTATAACTCCATTATCTAGAACTATAATTCTATCAGAATTACGAATTGTTGACAACCGATGGGCAATTATAATTGTAGTCCTATCTTTTGAAACCTTTTCGATTGACCGTTGCAATGCTGCTTCAGTCTCATTATCAACCGCCGAGGTCGCTTCATCTAGAATCATCAGAGGAGCATCTTTCAATACTGCTCTAGCGATGGCCAATCGTTGTCTTTGGCCTCCAGACAACCGATGGCCCCCTTCACCGATCATAGTTTCCCAACCATTCGGTAATTTTTCAATAAATTCAGAAGCCTCAGCAATTACGGCAGATTGTTTCACTTCAACATCATCTGCTTCCGGTTTTCCATAGCGTATATTTTCAAGAATTGTTGTTGGAAATAAAGTGATGTGTTGGTCTACCAAAGCGATCGAAGATCTTAATGATTTCAAATCCCAAGTTTTGATATTTTCACCAACCCATTCTATTTCACCATCATTTACATCGGCAAATCTCAGCAATAACCGAACTAAAGTAGTCTTACCCGAACCGGTCGAGCCAACAACCCCTAATGTTTTCCCAGCGGCAATTTCCAAATTTAACCCGGTGAATATATTCTCACGTTCAGGATAACCAAATCCCACATCTTTCAAAATTAGATTTGAGGCTACAACGTCTTCTCTTTCTGGAACAAAATCACCGTTAACTAATTCCATTGGAGATTCAAGGACGTCCAACACCCTTGTAGATGATGCCATCGCTCTTTGATATAGATCAAATGTTTCACCAAGCCTAGTCAACGGCCAAAGCAGTCTTTGAGTCATGAAAACAAGAACTGAATATGCCCCAATAGCCAACTGACCTTCCAGAGTTAACCATCCTCCGAGAAGTAAAGTTGCAGTAAAACCACATAAAATTGCCATTCTAATCAACGGCGTAAATGCTGCCGATAATCTAATCGCATCTCTATTTGCATCTCTGTAGTCATCACTTAAGTTCCTAACTCGGACCATTTCTCTTTCTTCCGCAGTAAATGATTGAATGGTTGACATTCCTGATAAATCATTTTCAAGTAATGCATTCATCTTACCAGCGGAATCTCGAACCTTAGCGTATCGAGGCTCAAGACTTCGTTGATACTTGAAAGACCCCCAGACTATTATTGGAATTGGGAGTACTGCAAATAAAGCGATTTTCCAAGATATTGCTATGAAGATGGCGCCCACCACTATCACTGTAGTACTGACTTGCAACAAGTCATTAGCACCCTTATCTAAAAACCGTTCCAACTGATTTATATCATCATTCAAAATTGCTAAAATATCACCTTTTTGTCTTTCATCAAACCATCCCATGCCCTGTTTTTGGACATGATTAAATGTATCCAATCTTAATTCATGCTGTACAGTTTGTGCTAGATTCCGCCAAAGAATACCGAAGAAATACTCGAATAAAGATTCAAATCCCCAAACGATAAAGGTGACAATGGATAGTAAAATTAACTGATTCCATGGGTCTTGAAAACCTAACCCTGCAAGAAAAGAATTTTCTTGTAAAACTACGACATCCACCGCTAAACCAATTAACAATGGCGGAGCAAGATCCCATATTTTGTTTATTATTGAGCAAGCTGAAGCAAGGCGAATCGTCTTTTTATGGGATGAAGTATGTTGCAATAACCTCCTAAATGGACCAACTTCCCCCATGCCCATCCGTCGACATGGGGGTTGATAACACTATGATAACATCCATATCACCCGTAATACATATGGAACGGGAAGCAGACCGAGGGGTTAGGGAGTCATATGCTGAGGGACGATGAGACCACACTTTCATACATCTCTAGTAAATCAGAAAAAACCCGTCATATAACTTTGATAGATCCAGCAAAACAAGATCCGGAAACCGCTGCAATTAGGGCTATGATTGCTGTAGAGTGTGGTAGTGAGATGATATTTGTCGGGGGCTCAACCGATACACCAGACGAAATTGTCCACTCTACCTGTGTTGCAATCCAAGAATCTCTTGAGCTGCGTGTTTTTGCTGCAAGTCAAGATCCCAACGGAAACGAAGAATCTTGGAAAATACCTGTAGTTTTGTTTCCAGGAGGGGCACATGCACTTTCCCCAGCGGCAGATGCAATTACATTCATGATGTTAATGAATTCAAAGAGCAGGAAATTTTTGATTGGAGAGCAACTAAGAGGGGCTCCCTATTTGAAAAAATTCGGAGTTGAACCACTACCTACAGGATATCTTGTCTGTTCTCCTGGAGGGAGAGTAGGTGAGGTTGGAGACGCCGAACTAATTCAACCTGAAGATGTCGAATTAGTACATTCATATGCCATGACAGCATCCATGTATGGCTTCAAAGTGTTGTATTTAGAAGCAGGTAGTGGGGCAGACAAACAAGTTAATCCATTATTGATACAAAGTGCAGCGAAATGTGAAGATTTAGTTTTACTAGTTGGAGGGGGAATTAGAACAGCAGAGCAGGCTAAGATTGCAGCGGATGCTGGAGCAAATTGGATTGTAACTGGTACGTTAACTGAAGATGCTGAGGATTCCGACGATTTGAGGGCAAAATTAACTTCAGTAATTTCGGCAATCAGTTCTTGAAAAACCTCTTTCTATTTTTAGAAATCAACTTATACGCTATATTTCTAATCGGTAAAGGGATTATCCACACCAATGGGTACCACATTTTCCACCACCATTTAAGATATAACAGACACCTTATGCCTGCAGATGAATAATAGTATACTACATCATTACGAATTAAAATAACAGAATCGATTTCTTTAATCGAATCAGGTAATTTTGAGATTATAGTTAACCCTTCATCCTCTTCTTGAGCAAAAATTTCAAGTTTTGCAGATTTAGATAACCGTTTTTTAAGAAAAGAACCGGCCCTAGAGCAAAATCCACAATATCCATCGATTAACAAAATATCAGTTTTTGGAGAAGTCAAAACTCCTCACCCTCAATCTTCATCATCAAAAATTACTGGATCGCCACTTCCACCAGGTGCAGCAGGTCTGTTGGTATCTACATCCATTCCCTTTTCAATTTCCACTTCATCAACTTCCAAATCTACTCTTCCACCTTCAGCAAGGTGCGCCATATCTTTCACTTCAGGAGTGGACAATTTCCTCTCTACATCGGGAGAGTTAGCGTAATTTTCACGCATCATTTCTCTTTCATCATGGCTCCTTACTAAAGACAATGAATCAGCAAATACTCTTCCAACAACTTCTCTAGTTCTTTCACCACGTCGAACAGCATCTAATTCATGAGTCATACTTTCTCTTTGACCTTCTAGTTCACGCAATTCAGCAGTCCTATCTTGTAATGCAGATTCCATATCACTTAGAGTTAGAGACATTTGCTGAATTCTCTCATCTCTTTCGAATACATCATTATGCAATCTTCTCTCTCTTCTTCTCAGGGATTCATACTCACGGTTTCGTTCAAGTAAGCGTCGCTTCAATTCCTCAATTTGCTCAACTAAATAATCATGTTCTGCAGAAACAGAGCGCGGACCTTGCATCACTCTTTCCAATTGTTCTTCAAGTTCTGCTAATCTTCCATCTCTAGCATCTAACAGTCCACGTAATCTATCCGCAATATCCCGAAGTCTTTGGCGCTCTTCTTCTAGTGCTTTATTGGCCGCTTGCTCAACTTCAAATTGCTTAGTCATTGAATCTAATTGACTTTTCAAACTACGAACCTCGTCCGCAGTAACTGAAGTTAAACCAGCCTCAGCAGCCCTTTCCAAAGCCTCAACCATTTGAGAAATTCGTCCTTCCATTTCACCGATGACCTCGTCTTGTTGAGATGTTAAATCTCTAAGTTGACTCGTCTCTCTCTCTAGGTTCGCTCTTTCTTCATGGGATAGTGATGATTGTTGAGCGGCAAGATCTTGCCTTGCATCTGAAAGTAGCCTTTCCAAGTGAACAACCTTACTTCTATTTTCATCAAGCTCAGATTCTACTTGATTTAATCTAGATATTTCAGGAGCGACCATATCTTCTCGCTCTGCTAAATCAAGCTCAACTACACGCAGCCTCTGTTTCACAGAAACCATCTCATCATTTCTTTTTGCTAACTCGTCCCAAGCGATTAAGACCTCTTCTACCAACTGCTCAACAGGGTATCCTTGTAGCATACCTTCAAGCGCTGCACGTTCTTCATTGGAGGAATCTCCAACTCGTTTAATCCCACTCGGAGTCGACGCTGCGCCAGTCATACAATACCTATCGACTATCAACCACTCTTGAACTTTCCCAATCAAACGACCCTAAAAAGGCCGTATTCAATACCTAATCTAGAAATCCAAGATTAGTTAATTGCCGTGTACATATCGTCAGGCATTTCACCTGCGAGTTTTAGGGCACCATTGGCAACAGACCCAATAGCGTCTTCTACACACCAAACATTAACATCCCCGATATCAGAGATTTCATCAGCAATACGTCCAGAGATTCCATCAATTAGTGAACCTCCGCCAGACAGGATGATATTGTTTCTTAGTATTGGCTGGTATTCAGGGTCTGCACCAGCGACGATTTTCTTAATTGCATTCCCAACAAGTGGAACTATCATTTCACATGCTTCTTGAAGGAGGTCGCCGATATCGACAACTTGTTTTTTACCTTCAACAGAAAGCTCAACCATAACCTCTCTAACATCACCAGAAACGTAGGAAGACTCTTCCTTCCATCGTCTAACCATGTCTTTAGTAATCTGGGCGCCAGTATATTTCTTCTTGATTAAATCCATCAATTCTAGATCAAGCCAGTCTCCTGCTTCTTGAATAGTGACTTGGTCTTCTTCGGTTGGGAATGTACCGTAAATTCTCGCAATATCAGTTGTACCTGCGCCGATATCGACAACGATGGAACTAGCGATTTCTTCGATTCCATATGCAGTTGCGAAGGGTTCTGTTACAACCATTATTGCGTTAACTTGCCCTCTTAGAGTTGCTACTAAATTTGACTTGTCTGTAAAGGAAACGTGACTTGGCGAGCATATAACACCGAATACTTCATCATATTCTTCAGGGTCTACAGTTTCTAGAAGATGAGATACAAATGCTTTGGCTGCAGCCAAGTTTGCTTCATCATCCTGCGCTACACCAGCAGCCATTGGGCGGTATAGGTTACAAGCCAATTTATTCTTCAAAGCATCATTACCAAAAAGAACATCACGGCCTAAAAAGTTCCTAGCAACAGGGTCTTTAGGTCGTCCAACTATTGTTTCAATAGTGTGGCTTGCACCAGCACTAGAAGCAATAGTCGATTGATAGGTTCCAAGGTCAATTCCAACGTATAAGCGGTCACTCATTTTATTCACCATCCGTATGCGGATATGTTGGCGAGAACGGCATTGAACTTCAAGGTTGACCCTTAGTCAAAATCTATTTTTTGACTATTTTTTTGATGTTTTGTGGCGCAGTCATTCACTTTCTAAGATTGAAGAATATTTTTTATCATAATTACCATTTTCATTATTTTTCACTCCGAATTGGCCGTTATTTTGCATATTATCTCTCCATATTCTAGATAATAAAATACCCATTCCTATTATTCCGATAACTCCCCAAACAATCGCTCTATTTTGGCCAACATTCCATGGCTCATTTTTTACTGCTTTTTTATTTTCAACCTCAAGTATAGGGTTTGTCCATTCAGAGCTAAAGTTCCTATTATCATCCAGGTATAATGTTGAAATATAGGCTTCAGGTGATTGATTTAAACTTTGAACATATATTTGAACATGCATTTCTTTACCACTAATATCAAACAATGGAAGGTCATTAGGGATTGTCCAATTACATGAAAATCCACTTGGGTCAGTTTGATTTGCAAAATTAAAGTTACAATCATTTATCGAAAAATAAGATGATTGACTTGAATTTTGATGTAGAAGTAATTTTGCACCAGTTTTATAAAAATCATTATCGTCATCAGAAACACTCCATGAAATGACTAAATCATCCCCCCAAACTCCATCTTCTATACCTGAAATCGAAACTGCATTTATTTGAGGGGGGCGGTCTACAGGTCTACAACCATTCGAATCTACAGGGAAAAGGGGATTTGAATCAATAGTCGGGCAAACATCTAGATCATCACCAACTCCATCACCATCTGAATCATCAATACACCCATCTTGGTTAGCATCAAATCCAGTGGAATTTTCATAGAGACAAATATCGATAGGATCTTTGATACCATCTCCATCTGAATCGTCAATACATCCGTCATTATCAGAGTCCCAAACAGTAGGGTCTTCATTAGGGCATGAATCTAGTATATTGGCCAACCCATCACCATCCGAGTCTTCCCAACTCGTTGAATCCCTTATCACTCCTTTTGATACCAATGCAAAACCAACTCTATCGCCGCCTAGACCAATATATCCAGAGTTAGGGCCGGGAGAAATATATCTTGCTCGAACCTCAATATCTATCCATTCAACATCTTGTAAATCAGAGGCTGATATTTTTATTTGTGTAGTGGTTTCATTATTTTTTGGGAATAATAAATCATCATCTAGGTCGTTAGTGGAATTAAACCAAGATGAATACCCATCACCATCATACAACCCACCTACAGCAGAATATCCATTTGACATCTTTGCCACCAATTGTAAATCATCTACTAAATATGGCTCGGGAGCCGCGTTAAAAGACATTGAGAAAGTGATATCGTCACCATTAGGAACCAATCGCTTTGTCCAGTTTTGTCCACTTGCCAAAAACGGCCCAATTGCACCAGACCCATCCCAAGGTAAACTGGCAAGGTCATCAAGAGCATCACCTCCATCAGTCCGTTCTTCTAGCCATTGAGTAGGTGTATTATTCACTAATCTGAAACTATCATGTATCCAAATATCTGGTGTTGGAGATATATCATCTGCGATAAATCCGTTATTCAGTGTATTAAAATCGATTAATTCTGATAAATTCAAGACGCCAAATCCATTTTCATAATTCCTAAAGGAGTAATTATTAGAATCACCAACACCGGTCGCTGAGACAGATAATAAAGCCTTCAACAGGGGGCCAGAAGGAGTAAATCCTTCACCTAAAAGAATCGAATTATTACCTAAATTTGCCCATTCAGGCGAAATAGATGCTAGATTTACATCATTCAAGGGCTCATTTGAACCAACGAACCAACCGTCTTGTACCATTTGTTGAATCACTCCAGCGAATGAAGCTGCAGTAGGGGTGGACATACTAGTTCCACTAGATGAACGTAAATCGTCATTGTATGAATCATTAATACCATCCGCTTTAGCTGACTGTATGGAAACTCCCGGTGCTAAAGCAAAGATTCCAAAATTTCCTGATTGAGTAGGCCCAATAGAAGAAGAAGGCCATTTTTCAGGGGATTCAGATTTAGTTGAAGCGCCAATTGCTGCCACATTTCTTGCATTTGCCGGTTCTAATAGCGCGCCTCCTGTATTGCCAGGAGCGATAAAAGCGAGTGACCAAGGCATTTGTAATGCCCAAGAATCAAATTCTCCGGACCGAGCAGTATATTCTGTAGTGTCATCACCCCAGGAATTAGAATGGATAATACTGCCAAAAATGGCCGCTTCAGAAAGTAATTCAGATACATTCTCCGGCGGCACCCAACCTTCAGCAGAAACAATATCTTGTACAACCATCGTTGCACTATGAGCCATAGAAGAGCCATTACTTGGAATACTTCCATCTCTATAATCATAAACATCAAAGCAAGCTAATGAGCCCGCAGTATGCGTTCCATGTCTGAAATTAATGTGGCCCATTGTATCGGCCGAATCAATGGAATTGTTAATTGCTAAAATTTTACGATGTTGCTCGCCAATAGGGCCAATTGCGTCACTACCATTTGAGCCAAAAGCGCCAATAGAGGTTGCATTTCTAAAACAAGCATGATCTAAATCAACTCCACTATCAGCAATTCCCAGAATGACCCCGCTACCATTTAATCCAAAAGACCAATGAGGAGTTTGCATATATTCTCCAGTTGCCATCAAACTCGCCGCCTGTAGGTTTCTAGCAGTTGTTGATAATACGGGCTCAATCCACAGAACCCCTTCAATTTCAAATAAAGTTGAAATTTCAAAATCATTGCCGATAGATAACAATTCTCTATGAGGGATAATAGAGTTATAATCTTCTAAATCATTACTAATTCCAAACCCAAGCGACGAAAAAGAATTTATTACGTATTCTGATGCATAGGCAGGCAAATTTGGCTCGAAAACAACACGAACCTCTCCTCGAAAACCATCTAAACCGATGCCCGGACTTCGCCACTCAGTATTATGTCCATTATAGAAATCAAAACCGTCTAATTTTTCAACGGACAAATCAGTTTTCCAAACTAATAGTTCAGTATCAGATAATAATCTCAAAGGAGCAAGTCCATATTGTTCTAAATCATCCCACATCGATTGAGTCCATTGATTCTCTTTCGAATCAATAATTATCTCATATCCCAAATTTTGTTTAATTTCTGGCATTTCTACGTTTGTAATTAGCCCACTAGCAAGAGGAAAAATCAACACTAATACCAGTATTGAACCTCTCCGCATATTACAGGTTAAATGCTCAATCTTTGTCAATCTCGCGTATGATTTGTGTAATTTGACGCGCCGTCGCGTTTAAACCATGTTTGCAAGTCGCCGTCTCGATGAAGGCCTACCGAGTATCCGGAATTGCACCATTTGGGAGCATGAGACAAAAGTTTTCACTAGACTTTGCTGCAGAAAATAAAGAAGATGCTGAGCACCAAGCATATTCAACATTGGGCTCAAGGCATAAAGCCAAGCGCCGAACTATAAAGATAGAAAGCGTCAAAGAAATAGACCCTAGAACTTCTACTGAGCCAAGAATTCTTCATGAATTCAGAGAGCATATTGCAGCCTCCGGCGGAAGAATCGCCCAAAATCAAGAAGAAGAATGATTCCGTTGACTTTTTTTAAGTCGACCACATCTCGAGGATGAACAGCATGGTTGACCGTAATGAATTACAACAAAAAGCCAGACTTGTTGAAAGCCATAGGCAACATCTTGAGGAATTACAAAAGCGAATGGAAGATGTCTCAGCAGTGGTTTCAGAACATCAGATTACAGCTGAGATTCTCAACAGATTATCCAAAATGTCCGAAGAAGGGAACGCCAGTGCCCATATTACAATTGGTTCTGGGGTAACGCTCAACTACAAGCATGAAAGCAAAAAATCAGGAACCGCACTAATTGATTTAGGTGGTGGAATTTTTGCAGAGAGGGAGTGGCAAGATGCTGCGAACATCATCGATAAAAGGAAAGACGACTTTATACAAATTCACGAGTCATTACTCACCCAAGCAGGTTCAATTGAACAGAGACTTGGAACTTTAGCAAGCGAATTCAATGTCGCTGCAGAAAAGTTACAATCACAAAACCAAGTTGCAGTTGAACCAAAGGCAACCGAAGCTTCAAAGCCACAGAAATCAGAACCAACACCGCAAAAACGTCGACGTGGTTCGAGATTTGGTGGAGAATTAACATTGGATGACTGAGGCGATTACATGGGATTATTCGATCGATTCCGTAAGCGTGTAAACGAGGTAGTCGAAGATACTGATGCCGATTCTCTTTCAGCCGAAGAAGATTCTGCTGAAGCAATTGAAGCACTAAATTATCAGCAAACAGAGGAAGTCGTTGAACCCGAAGAAGAATGGGAAGAATTTGAGGAACTTGAAGAAACGCCCTCTGAACAACATACAGAAGAGCAATCAAATGATGATGATTGGGATGATTGGGAAGAATTTGATGATGACGAACCAATCATTCCTCAACAACTTTCACGTAAAGAACGAAAACGCCAGCAAAAAGAAAAGAAGACTCAGCAAAAAGCCGCTAAAGCCCATAAGAAGGCTATGAAAAAAAGAGGCGCTGTTGAAGTAGCAAGGCCAAAAGGATCGAAAGTCGATTTATCGATGATGAGAACTACTACAGGAAGAAAATTAGTTGAAGTTAAACAGGCGCCAAAAGGATCGGTTAAAAAAGCAGAAATAAAAACCGAGACAGGCGCCAAAATCGAAGTTGAATTGGGCGGCGGTGTTGTCGATCAAGGAGGCCGTGTAATCAAAGCAGGCGATGGATTGGATAACTTACTAGAAGAATTAGAATGGGTTTTACTCGAGTCAGATATTTCTAGCGACGCTGTGAATGCAGTAATTGATGCTCTAAGGGCTAATTTAATCGGTTCTAGATTAAGAAAAGGAGCTGATTTATCTAAAGTTGTAGAGGCTGCTTTGAAACGTTCATTGAGGAGTCTTTTGGCTGCTGGTTATTGGGATTTTGATGAATCTATTAAATCATTTATTGAATCAGGAGATGCGCCGGTAATCGTAATGCTGGTGGGCGTTAATGGCACAGGTAAAACCACCACTGCTGCAAAATTAGCAAAACGCCTTCTCGATATGAATCTCTCAGTCATTGCAGCAGCAGGTGATACGTTTAGGGCAGGAGCAATCCAACAATTAGAGGCGCACTGTGAAAATTTAGGAATTCGATGTATTTCTAGTCAAAGGGGCGGAGATACAGCAGCGATTGCAAGAGATGCAATCGAATCCGCTCAAGCAAAAAATATCGATGTTGTTCTAGTCGATACTGCTGGAAGGATGCAAAATAAAACCAACTTGATGAATGAGTTAAACAAGGTTAGACGCGTTGCTAACCCCCACCTAACTCTATTTGTTGGCGACTCACTTGCAGGAAACGACGCAGTCGACCAAGCTAGAATGTTCCAAGAAATTATGAAATTCGATGGTGCCGTATTAACCAAGGTAGATACCGATGCGAAAGGTGGTGCTGGGCTCTCAATTGCCTTTGCCACTGGTAGGCCAATTGTTTTCGCCGGAGTTGGCCAAGGCTATGATGATTTGAAGCAATTCGACCCAGATTGGCTACTTGAGCAAATGTTTGAATAAACGGATAAAAAAAAGACCAGTACCTTCTGGGGTTAACATGACCGAAATTTTTAGCGATGAAGATACAGCGAAATTATTTCAATTAGTGCACATGTTCCAACGCTCTGCATTACTACATATGGGATATATCCCAGACCAAAATGGAAATCGTTATTTTGATATGGCAGAGGCGAAAGAAGGAATCGATTTACTTAGGATGCTTCAAAATAAAACCAAAGGCAATCTTAACGATAAAGAAACACAATTACTTAGAAGCGTGATAAGTGAACTACAATTACAATTCACCAAAGCACCGACACTAAATCGTCAAGCAGAAGATGACCAAGCGCAATCAGAAACGATCAGAGAAACCTTTGCAAATCCAAGAGATGGTCCTGTTGAAGAACTATCTGACCCCAAAGAAGGTGAAGAATAACAGGATTTTATCCGGTTGATTCATGAGTAAGGGAAATATCGGAGGAATGATTGACATGGCATATGTTTCCAATAATTCTGACGATGAGTCACCTACGGTGCTCATTGTTGACAATAATCAGATGTCATTACAGCGTCTCAGCAATCTGTTTAAATTTAAGGATTTCAACATAGAGGTTTGTCAAGATGGGGACAAAGCGGTTGACGAATATATCAGATTAGATCCAGAATTAGTTTTACTTTCTCTAGACATTCCTTCCTTAGATGGCCACCTTGCTGCTTTAGAAATGAGGGAGCATGGTGGGGAAGCAAGAATTGTATTCATTGCCCCTAAGCGTTTGTCAAGCCTTGCTAAGGATGCAGCACTTTCTGCTGGGGCTGTGGCTTGTTTGGAAAAACCCATTTCAGCAGCTTCACTTGAAGAGCAGTGGAGTACAATACTTGGACCAATCCCCGAAGCGCCTGGTTTGGAAGACTTAGACCAATTATATCCAGAAGATAGGATAAAAGTCGAACCCGACGACGGTCCACTGCTACCATTACCAGAATTGCCAGGGTTGCCAATGCCTGTACCTATAAATGCAGATTTATCATTAGAATTACCAGTTAGTTTACCTCCTTTGGGTGAAGCAATAAATCAACCTAAGAAGAAATCTAGAAAACTAAAACTTGTCTTACTTATTCTAGTTGCTTCATTAGCCGGAGTTGGGTATTACGCCTACTCTAATAATTTATTTTGATGATAAATTTGTGCGCCTGCAGGAACCACCATAAATCGAGCATTTGGAGTTACTTGAGTCCCTATTGGGGCAGAATAAACCGGAGTAATATCCACGCTTGAATCACTCAAAAGAGAATCATCACAGAACAAAAGCCTAGAGTCTAATTTTCTACTTTTATTCCAAGCATTCGATAATAGCCAAGCCGGCAAAAATAGACAAAGTATTGCTATACACCATAAGAATGCAATATACATCTAATCACTCCTTGCTAGAAAAGCCTTCCATGAAACTTCAGCGTATGATTTAGCACTTTCAGCAGGGTTTTCCGATTTATGAATCCCTGATCCGACTATTATACAGTCTGAGCCCGCCATAATAGCCCCGTCAGGGGAGCCATATCTTTGCCCCATTTCTCCATCCCCTACTGCCAAATTAACACCCGGCGTCCAGATTAGTTTTCCATTCCCAACTTTGTTGCGCAATTCACGTAAATCATCCGGCTTTGAACCATTTCCAATGAAACCAAAAACACCAGTATGTTTTGAACCTAATTCTACAACTTTGTCGGTGTATTGCGGGGATAGTAAATTGCCACGACTTGACATTTGAGCGAGAAGCAAAACCCCACCGTCCCTCGCAACATCTTTCCAAGCAGCCTGTAAGCCATCTACAATATCTGCTCCTGAAATTAAATGAGCAGTAACTAGATCAGCCCAGTTTTTAATATCATAAACACCCCCCATTTGGTCACAACTAATTTTACCAATATCGGCGAATTTTCGGTCTTCAAAAATTAACAAATCCATATCATTGGCTCTTTTACAGAATGCCCGCCAACTTTCTTTAGACCAATCATCAATTAAATCGACATGAGTCTTTAGAGCAGCAATAAATGGCCCAACTTCATCTAATAATTGATTTAGTCCATCCATGGTTTTCCTATCTGCTGCAAGGCAAACTAAACTTTGTTTGCGACACACAACTTCCATGTAGGTTCTGGCCATTGGGAGGGCATTACTAGACCAACGCTCCCCCCATGCATCTGAAGCCTCCATGGTATGGCCGAAGTGCTACTTGTCCTCATAACTTACGGATGAGTTATTTTGATTTGAATTAATTACACCAAGTTCTTCAAAGTGAACATTTTGAGTAGTAATATGCGAGAAGCCCTTTTCATCACCTGCTTGGTTTTGACGGCTTCACTTTCTGGTTGCTTTGGTGAACAGAAAACCGATGAAATAGACGATGAGCAAGGGCTATATCCAGATATTTATTCTCGTCATACATTAGATTGGAATTGGACTGATAGTTACTCTTATGTTTTACAACCAGGCCCACATGCTGCCCTTGAAGTTCAAGAAGCAACAATTACAGTTGATACCACAGGTGTTTGGGGGGGCGGCCCTAATAGTGCCGATGTACACCTATCATATTGGCTACCGTCCAATACTGAAATTGGCGAACAAGTTCCAGTAATCGCAGTTGTAAGCCCATACTTTTCGTATGGGCAACCTGGAGACGAATCCAATCCAACAAATATCGTCTCAGCAGGTCGTGGAGAATTCATCTATGATAATTTCATTCCACATGGTTATGCTTTGGCTCAAGTTGCTGTATTCGCTACTGAAGATAGCACAGGTTGTTTCGACTACCGTGGAGACGGAGAAGGCCTTGGTATACATTCAGCAGTTGAATGGCTCGGTGATCAAGAGTGGAGTAATGGGAATGTTGCAATCTATGGTAAATCATACGAAGGCGCTACAGCATGGGAAGCTGCAGCGCAAGGAAGTGAACATTTGAAGACTATAGTGCCGATTTCAGGGACAACTGCTTTAGGTCCTTTACTTTACAAAAATGGTAGTGCTGAAGCAAGGTCTCAAATTATGCATTCTAATTATGGGAGTAGTATTTTAGATTATGATAATGACGATCTAGATAATTTATGTTCAGACATAGTTGAAGGATTCCTTGCTGGACCAACCCGATATGGGCTTGGTGAATTAGATCCGTATATGGCAAATTACTACGATGAGAGAAGCCATATTGACAAGGCATTAGGAACTTATAATGGCAGTATATACTGGGTTCAAGGAATGCAAGATTGGAATGTAGACCCACACCAAGTCTTTGGCGGACCTCCAGGAACTAATTGGTACCAAGAATATATTGATGCAGGCTATGAAGTGGCAGGAATGCTAGGACAATGGGAACACAATTATCCTGATCAATGGTCCAAACATAATGCACAAGAGTCTGGATATGGAGGTGAAGCAATTCATAATATGACACGTTGGGATTGGGGCCAAGATCTGTTTGAATGGATGGAGTATTATCTTAAAGGAATAGGACCCAAACCATCTCTTCATGCACAAATCCAGAGAAATGATGGAGAGTGGAGAATCGAAGATACATGGCCACCACTAGATAGCGAACGTATCCAATTAGACATGTCTGATTGCCAATCTACAGGCTCTTTTACCGGAGTTGCAGGTTTAACTCTTGGTGGAGATGCCACAGTAACCACCACCTGTCCACCAATGTCAGAGGATAATGATACTCATATTTCCGGATTAGCAACATTTCACCTTACAGTAGTACCATCATTTGATGGCGGCCAGGTGTTCATTGAAATGCAGGATTCTGAGACGGGAATTAGATTGGGCCATGCAACCATGGACGTTCGCTACCATGCTGGCGGTTACGAGGCCCAAACGGTACTACCGGGACAAACAATTACCATGCTAATGGAATTCCAAGGAATTGATGCTTTACTGCCAGCAAATCACGGTATTACTTTTGTTATGTCTGAATCAGGCGAAGACTACCTCCCTCCTGCCTGCACTCCTTCTTGCTCGATGCATATTATTCCAAGTGTTTCTACGGTTGAGATACCGGTAATTTACCGAGATGGCGGCGATGTACTAATTACTCCACAAGGTGAAGCAGCAGCAAATAATCAATAATTAACCAATACTCCTTAAGCGGAGAGCATTAACCAAATCCATTCTACTAACCAGTCCTACCAATAAGTCGTCCTCAGTAACTAGTAAAGCTTCAACTTCAACCAATCTCCTTCTAGCCTCTGCAACAGATAATGAAACATCGATAACAGCAGGATTTCGATCCATGACTTGCTCGACCAATCCCGTTCTATGTGCTCCTTTTTGAAGTAAACTTCCTTCTGAAACAATTCCTAGAATATTGCCTTGTTCAGATATCACTGGTAATTGACTGATATCTCCTTGTACCATTCGATCTATTGCCGTTTGAACAGAATCCTGCAAACGTAATGCCTTAACATTCTTTACCATTATGTCTTCAACACTGTGAAGTTTTTCTGGGCTTTCAAATCTTGATAATGAACTAACCAATTTTCTAAGCGTTGACGCCCTAGGATCTACTGCTTCGGTTTCTACTTTGGCGATTATCGATTGTGCAACTCCTGACAATTCTGATAATTGAAATTGGGTCAGTTTCAATGACTTACGCCATCGACGAATATGCTTGCCTGTAGGGACTTCCATCATTCAATCCTCGAGACAATTTGAACTAATAATCCGGAAAGTTTTTCCAATTCTTCTTTGAAACTACGCCCTGGGATTTCAGGTAATTCAATACCACGATTATCATTAGCAACACCTTCCATCGTAGACAAGACCATTCCCCCACTCATCATCCACATTTGCATAAACGAGAGTAGTTGGGGAGTATTTTCTATCGACATATTATCTTCTGTCATATTTGTGGTTCATACGAGGCCCTCAATAGAGATTGACCTTCTCGCGCGTTAAAAAATACATTCCCAACTCAATTTTTAGAAATTATTCATTTGCATATTTTCTTATTTCTCGGCGCGCATTTGAGTATTAAACATCTCAAAAAAGCACCAATATGATAATCAAATAAGCATAAAAAAAAGAATTAAATAGTCATTTGCTGCATAAAAACTTCATAAAAATGAGCGTATGTTTCATATACCGTCTAGTTAAGGCCATCGCTGATACATATGGATATGGATAAAGCAAAACTAGAGTATATTTGGCTAGATGGATACGAACCAACACAGAACATGCGAAGCAAGACAATGGTCCGAAGCGAATTTGGCGGAACATTGGAAGAATGCCCAATTTGGATGTTTGACGGCTCATCAACAAAACAAGCAGATGGCGGGGCTTCCGACTGTTTACTAAAGCCAGTATCAATTTTCCCAGACCCCCAAAGAATCAACGGATACCTCGTAATGTGCGAAGTAATGAATCCAGATGGAACCCCTCACCCAAGTAATGGTCGCGCCACAATTGATGACGACGACAATGATTTCTGGTTTGGATATGAGCAAGAATATTTCATCATGGACGTAGATACTCAATTACCTCTAGGATTCCCTGTAGGTGGATACCCAGGCCCTCAAGGATTGTATTACTGTTCAGTTGGCGGGAAAAACACACATGGCCGTGCACTTGTAGAAGAGCATGCAGACCTATGTCTTGATGCCGGAATTAACTTCGAAGGAATTAACCAAGAAGTTGCTTGTGGACAATGGGAATTCCAAATATTCGCTAAAGGCGCTAAGAGAGCTGGAGACGAATTATGGGTTGCCCGTTATCTTCTCGATCGCTTAACTGAAAGTTATGGCTACTATATCGAATACCATCCCAAGCCGATTAAGGGCGACTGGAATGGTTCAGGAATGCACGCTAACTTCTCTAATGGCGCAATGCGTGATGTTGGTGGAAAAGATCTGTTTGACAAAATCTGTGAAGCATTCGGACAAAATATTGAGAAGCATATGTCAGTATATGGTGCACATAATGAAGAGCGATTAACCGGACTTCATGAAACACAATCTATCGACCAATTCTCATATGGAGTTTCAGACCGTGGAGCTTCAATTAGAGTCCCTGCATCTGTTCCTACAGATGGATGGGTTGGCAGATTAGAAGATCGTCGACCAGCATCAAATGGTGACCCTTACAAGATCGGCGCAGTGATTATTTCCACAACCAAATCCGCAATGTGAGATTAAAACCTCACAGAACTACAAATATTATGACATGGAGAGATAGACATGAGTGATGAATCAGGATTCAAAGTTTTAGTTACAAATCAGAGCAATAAAGAACGCATAATTAGAGCAGTTATAGCCGCACTCTTGATATTGGCTTATTTCATTATACCTTCGAGCGTGAACAACATGATTGCTTTAGCTGGCCTCGGTGTTGCAGGTGTTCTTATTTTCAATGCGATTTCTGGTAATTGTTACATTTACAGAATGCTAGGAATCAGTACCTGTCCACTCCCAGAAGCTCAAGATTAACTTGAGTTTAGTTTTATTCTAGATAAATTTTCGAATAATTACTTGGTTATAATCCATGATGCTGGCTTATTGATGCCCGATGCAAATTTAATGCATAATAACCAGTTAGCACCTCCATGGCAGGTCAAAAGGTCACTATAATTCATGCATTGTTAATTTTGTCTGTTGTATTTTCAGGTTGCATTTCTGAAAATAATAAATCAAATTACGCTAATGATGGCGAAGATGATGAAGCTATAGAAAATTTTGAGGATGGAATTTTCACATGTTTAGATCATGACAATCTTACACGATGCTGGCAAACTCATATCCCAGAAAACCTAGATTCTTCAATTGCAGCCCCTCTAATTGTTGATATGCATGGATTTGGCTCTAATTCTACGGAGCAAAAACACATGTCAGCGTTTGATTCAATTGCAGATGATGAAGGCGTAATTGTTGTGTATCCAGATGGGGATGCGGAAATAGATAAACTATCAGGCGACTCAAACCAGGCATGGAATGCAGGTTGGTGTTGTTCTCATTCAGTTAACGAGGAAATCGATGATGTTGGTTTCATTGAAAAAATGATTGGTGTTATTGTTCAGAAATACAATATTGATACCAATAGAATTTACGCATCAGGATGGTCTAATGGCTGCGCTATGTCACAAAGACTAGCAATGGAATCAAGCCATATATTTGCAGCAGTTGGATGCATGTCGATGTATCTCTTGACTGAGCACAATGTTAACTATACTCCAATACCTGTTATGGAAGTACATGGCTTTTTAGATCAGGTTGTTCTTTATGAATCAACTGTTTTTAGTGTACCTTGGAATGAAGAGATGTGGAAAAATCCAGAAGCATATGATACCGGAGCAATTGAGAATTTATTTGAATGGAGCAATCTGAACAACTGTACAGGCGATTTGGAAACTTACGAAGCGAATGAATTCTATACAGTTCAAGGGTATTCTAATTGTGAAAACGATGCCCAAATTCGATTGATGACTATCTATGCTGCCCAACATAATCCGTATGCCAATAACCCAATTAAAGATGATTTCATTGTATTCCAAGGTACTCAAGGATTGGTTCAATCAAGTCATGCTGTCTGGGATTTCATTAGTCAATTCTCTAAGGAAGAGATAGATGTCTAGATTAGATTTAGTAGATTAAATAGATTCTATATGGTATACTTGAAGTAATCTGAAGAGATACTGAAGCGATGTCTAATTGAAAGTAAATTAAACCGTCTACTTCATCGCCACTACATGGAAAAATCACCAGTCATTCGGATGTGGATTACCAATAAAAATAACAGAGAAATCACTACAGCTATGAGCGAATCCATGGAGACCTTTCTTTCAATTGCAATTGAAAACGGTTGTATTGGTTCAACATTTGCCGAGGATGACGAACGTATCATAGTGTATACTAGATGGTTGGACGAGATTACATTGGAGCAGTTTCGCTCATCCAAACAATATCATGCCCAAGAAGGAAAAATCATCCAATCATTTGCTGCTGCAGGTTTTGAAATCCCTGATGATATACTGTTTAATTCAACTGCCAAGATTTTGTTCAGTAACAGAATGGAATCAATTCAATGAGTGAACTAAGGGCACACATCTATCGCCCATCAATACAAAGGGAATTCATTGGGGCAAGTCTTTCACTAGCGTTAAAAAGATCTCATTGCTAAGTATTGTGAGCCTTATTTGTTTAGATACCAAAACATGAACCTATGTACTACGGTGCTGGCGTCGAGACATGATTATCTCTCACCTTATGGCGCTGAAAGCTTCCATTAGGACATTACTCTTGATTGGTATGTTGGCTACAATAGGAGCGGGTGTGTTGACTCTGGGGTTGGGTATGGATACGCCATGGGCTCCTTGGGAAAGGCAATCAGATACTATGTTCCCTCCGCTGTTATTCACGCTAGCAAGTTTCGTGGCTACTGTGGGCTTCTGTGCAACCACAGTTGTCTTTCATACATTGTTGAATATGCTCACCAATAATCCTGACAAGTGGTGGAGGGTTAGCGGCATCCTGTTCTTGATCGCCTATGGAATGTACTCATTCGGTTCAGGAACCGTTGAAGCGGCCGTCATGCTCAATATTCTTCATTTAATCGTAGGCCTTTCAGCCCTCACCCTTCTGCCACGTACTTTTCGAAACGAGCAAGATTTCTCTTACTCCTTGGCAGTAGTTTTCTAAATTAATTCATCGCTTTACGTTGATTGTATACCACGGCCCCTTTGTATTCGCATGCGTCCACATGGGTAGCGTTCAATATGACCCACTGCAAGCCCATGTGTTTGTTTAAATTGTTTACAAGGGTTTTATGGAGAATCCCTTGAACACGCATGGTTTAGTCTTAATCAGTCACGTATTCAAGAAAGAACCCTTCCCTGAAGGCTCCCCTTTGTTCTTGTTTCGACTTCCGAATTTGTTCCACTTCTTCAAGTTGAAAATCATTTAGTTCAATTAGTGCGTGAACAATCTCCAAAATATCTGCTAATTCCTCCATATTCATCGCTTCGAGGAACTCTTGACCTTCTTCACTCAATTTATTTACGAGTGCTTCGTTTAATTCAGGACCGATGATTTTTGTGAATTTTGCTTTCTTGCCATCCTTTTCAATAATTTGCGGGATCGAATCTCTCACAAGTTTGTTGTATGTTATTTTCTTCATGTTACCGCCTCAAATATTCATTGCATTTGCCAATCTAGTAAGTTCATTATTGGCCTTTTCAAACTCCAAATCCTGCAAGGCCTTTACCGAATTTCTACCTTTGACTGCACCACTATAATCTGTCTTTAACCAAATTAGCATCTCTCCATTTCGAGTCTTCGTTTTATCTATTTCAGATGGAGTTGGTAATCGGGCTGATTTTATTTGATTACAATGAGAATTGGTATTTGAATTAGGCCCACATGCAGGCATAAGATTCCAAATGTCATGTCCACCTATATGGCTAAACGGTATGACATGATCCCAATCAGGTGTACCCAAGATTTCCTGATCACAGATATAACATCTAATTTTTGAATGGTAGGAATTTAGGATATCAACGACATATTTCGGCAAATTGGGCCGCTTCTTTTCCCATGCAATCTTAACTTTTTGATTTACTCTTGGACTTGATGAATTAAATTTCTCCAAAAACTCTCCCAATCTGCACCTGGCAAATGTAACGAGTGCCTTCTTATTCGCTTGTATTGCGATTAAAGATTCTTCAGGGATTTCTATTTTGGAATCATGGACCGTATACAGAACGTCAGGATCCGTTTGTGGCAATTTCTTTAGTGGCATTTCACAGAGCTTCTGCCAAATGATTTCTCTTGCAGACCGGCTGCTAGCCGTTTTCTTGAAATCCAATCTCCTACGAACTGTCGCCCAATGGTTTGAATTTTCAACAGCATTCATGCAATCTACGATTTGGGCGTGTATGTCATTTCGAACTGGACCGTGCTTCAAATTGAATCTGCGCTCAAGTTGCCAAAAAAATTCGGATAGACGATCAACAAAATCCGTGATTGAAATTTCTTCTTCAGCAAGGTCAAAAATAGTTAATGCTACAATTGGCTTGTAAGATTGGCTCATCGCCCCACTCAAGGCGTTCGTCCAAGCCTGAAGATAATCCACAAGTGAGGTAACAGGTCTTTGATAATTAACTTAACGAGTTTGAACACAAGGGCCCCCCTTGTAGATGCGGGCGAGCATAAGGGTACCGTTGTAGCCATATACGCATTGAAGGGGACCCCTTGTATATGACCTCGAAAATTAGCATTGAATTCTGATGGCAATATGATTAATTGCTGCACGGCCAGTATCTCCTTCATGAAGCGAATACACCGAGCAATTTTCCTCGCATTAATGATGGCCACTATGTCTCTCGCCGGCTGTTTTGGCGGTGATGATGGAGGGTCGGATGAAGAGGTCGATGACTCCGAGCAAATCCAAGAAGAGATTTTATTTGAGGGAGACGATATTGGAGAGTGCTCAGACGGTGCAGATAATGACCGTAATGGTATGTTTGATTGTGACGACCCAAACTGTGCAGGAGCTCCTATTTGCAAACTAGATGAAAATCAAAACAACCAAACTGACAATAATACGGACGAGGAAGTAAGAAACTACACTGTACCTACGATTTGGGAGGTTGCAGATTTGAACAATACAACACTCACAGATGGTGCGATTGATAATGCCAAATGTGGCTTGATTTTCGCATGGCCTGCATGGAATGGGGCCGCTCTTGCAAATATTGAAACTTTGAGAAATTCAATCTCAGAGAACCGAGAAGGTGAAATTATTCATGTTTGGTCAGCAATTTATGAGGATTCTAATCAAGAAGTTATTATCGCTAATATTCACAACTTCTTGTTCGAGGATGACAAGACGACTAATCATTTGACTCCATACAAAATATTAGTTGAAAATGGTAGCATGATTAGGTTAGTTGATTATTCATACAATAATCAAACTGGATGTGAAGGTGAGGCAAATATTGGTTTGAATTCAATACTTCAACTTGATGAACCAACACCCACCTGTGGAGATGCTATTATTGAAGCGGGCTTAGGTGAAAGTTGTGATGATGGCAATACAGCAGATGGCGATGGATGCTCTTCAACATGTCAAATAGAACCTCAGCCATGCGGCGATGGAGTTATTGATGAAAACGAACAATGTGATGATGGTAATACTGCAGATGGCGATGGATGCTCTTCAACCTGCGAACAAGAAGACCCGTGCGCTAATACAGTATGTGAACCTGGTTGGACATGTGATGGTGATGGAAACTGCATCCCACCTCAAGATGGGACTCCTTGTGATGATGGAGATCCAACTACAGTAAGTGATACTTACCAATCAGGGTCATGTGTAGGTCAGCCAAAAGATTGTGGTGATAGAGTTGTAAATTCTCAGACTGGTGAATGTGAATGCCCCCAAGGTCTAACTGATTGTAATGGAGACTGTGTGGACTGTGAAACTGATGACAACAATTGTGGTGCATGCGGAAATGTTTGTGGAGAAGGCTGGACCTGTGATGATGGGGACTGTATTCCACAATATTTCCAACCTGAAACCAGAGATGAACTGAAGACTGCAGTAGATGAGTGGATCGCTAATTCAACTGAAGCAAATTCAACCTATGGAAATATCAGCACTTGGGATACATCATTGATTACAGATATGTCTGAATTATTCTACTACAACGAGACATTTAACGATGATATTTCACAATGGGATGTTTCGAGTGTAACGACCACGGAAAAAATGTTCAAATTTGCACAAAGCTTCAATCGGGATCTCTCAGGATGGGATGTTTCAAATGTGGTTTACATGAATGAGATGTTTTACTACGCTACCAATTTTAATCAAGATATTGGATATTGGGATGTTTCAAGTGTAACAGATATGGAAGGGATGTTCTTTGCTGCTACCGATTTTAATCAAGACTTAGTAAGCTGGGATGTTTCTAAAGTGACTGATACCAACGGAATGTTTTTTTCAGCAACAAGTTTTAACGGTGATATTTCACATTGGGATACCTCTAATGTAACTAAGTTAAATTCAATGTTTCGTGGTGCTTCCAGTTTCAACCAAGATATTTCAGGATGGGATGTTTCAGGTGTGAATGATTGGTACGGTATGAATTCAATGTTCTATGGTGCTGAAAGCTTTAACCAAGATATTTCAAGTTGGGATGTTTCAAATGTGAATAACATGTATGCAATGTTCTACGATGCTAAGAGCTTCAATCAAGATTTATCAAATTGGGATGTTTCAGGATCAACTAATTTGAATGCCATGTTTGATGGTGCAGATGATTTATCTGATGAGAATAAATGTGTAATTCATAACTCATTCAGTTTGAGTGATTATTGGAATTATGATTGGGCTGAATATTGTAGTGATGACTGAAATCTACTGATTCATCTAGGTGACATCATATTAGATTCACAAATAAATGGTTTACTTATGATCACGAGGGGTTATGCTAAACCCCCTTGTACAAAATTAGCCTGTTGACAAGGGTTCTCAGCGGGCCCTTTACAACGCTACCCTCTGCTAACCAGTCCTATCAAAGGGGACCCTTTGATAAGCTGCTATTTTATACATCAATTCCAACGCTCTACCATGACGTCTTTGGAGGAGGACTTGGACGGCGGAAGGCCACCATTTCTCTTTTGGTTTGGATTTACAATCTTCCCAGTGCTGATAACTATAGTCTACATTAATAATCCAAGGATGGATTTACCTGAAATGGGATTTGTTGCTTTCCTTTTCTTGATTCATTTGGTTTTAGTTTTGATCACAACTGCCATTCTCAGGAAAAAACAGCTTAGTAAGGGGTTGCGATATTCATTTATTCCATCACTGATATTGGTTTTATATGTAAATGGACTTTTTGCAAAACCGGACTTTTGGACTTCATGGTAATAATCTGCTTTGAGCAATAATAATTGACGACATTTTTCCAATAAGAGGGTTAATGCACAAACCCACTGATTCGTTTTGATTCCACCAGAGGGTCTGCAGTGGGTCAAATCATTCGGTAGGCTGAAGTAATGGTCAAGAATTAAGGAAATTAGCAGTATCTTCTGCAGCTACTTCGAATAGTGTTTGGCCTTTTGGTGCGAAGCAATGGCCAGCATCAAGATTCTTTATAGTACATAACTCGGAGTTGAAAATATTTTTCAAGTTAGCCAGTTTCTCGAAATCGCATATTTTATCTGTTGTGCCTGTAAGAACAAGTACAGGACTAGAAAGTGCCCCTAGATTCGTTTTGTTATCCTCGAGGAATGACTTTGTTGATGTACAATCGACATCAAGTTGATCATAAAACTTCATCCAATGTTTTTCAGGATACAATTCAGAACGTAGAGCTGCAAGTCCGCTCATGATGAAGCCTGGAAACTTATCCTCTTTTTCCATGCCGAGCCAATCATGAAACCAGCGCTCCATTTCTTCTCGTCCCTCCCAGGCAGCAAGGCTTCCCCATTTTTTGGAGTCAAATATAGAGTTGTAAGTTTCAGTTGTAGCCTCATTATAGAAATAAGGTGCAAGTAATACCAACTGGTTGATATTGTTCGGGTTTCTAACTACATAATTAGTAGCAATGGAGCCTCCTAATGAATACCCCATAAGATCAAACGATTCTGTTAATCCAATCTTAACCAAAAATCTCTCCAAGCAAGCGGTCATGGCATCAATTGAACATCCAGGGTCAACAAAATTCTCGTTCATAGATGCCCTTTTTCCATGGTATGGTAACTCAAAAATGATTACTCGCCGATTGGGAATAAGTTTGAGCAAGTCGGCGAATTGTACCCCCATTAGGCGCATGTACGCACTAAGTCCTGGTACAACTACGAGCGGTTTTTCGTTTGTCTCTTGTTCATTCATTCGCTCCAAATACCAAGCTGTACGTCCATTGTCCAAAGTAACACTCTTCTCTTGGAGTTTAGATTTTGACAGTTGGCTTGACATATCCATTTTCACGAGAGTTTTACCTAATAAGGGAAAATAGATGGGTGAGAGAAACCATAGCAAACCAAATAGGAAAATTAGTGTTAAAATTATATTTATAGTAGCAGTCATACTATTGCCACTACTATGATGTCTATTATTTTTACATCAATTAATCGAAGCATTATAACCGGTTATCTGAAGCCCCCTTGTATTTTTTAACGATACAAAGGAGATTCGTCAGCCGATATAGGCACTACCCATTGAAACCTCTAGCTTAGAAATTGAAGATGGTTGGTCCTTCATTTCCAACTGGAGGAGCAGTGAAGAAAGC
>CAXFAS010000020.1:0-32396 GCA_964001175.1 uncultured euryarchaeote | reverse complement strand
AAGTTTCACTATCAAGGTCGACGGAACTCCTCCAAAGGTTGTTCAAAATTCATGGTCAGCAGAGCGTGGAAACATGCTCGATACCGATCCAAATAGATTCTTAGGTTCTGAAATGCCTACTTCTACCTACCACTGTGTCGATGTCGAGGTAATTATTGAAGAACAAGGCTCTTTGGCTGAAGGAGATGTAAAATTAAAATGGAAATTCTATAAAGATGCTGCTAATTCATTGACTTGGGATCCTTACAAAGAGGCTTTTGGACTAAATGAACAATCTCATGTACTTAACCTTACAACTACAGGTCAAGGTTCGATTTTAGCATATGGTGATTGTATTGATTTGTGGCCAGAAAATATCGTAATACCTGAAGTCACTAGTGACGATATTACTGGTGAGGTAAAGTTGGTAATGTGGATCGATGCTGTTGATGGTTCAGGCTCTCAAGTTCTGTTTGGCGGTCAGCCATCAGAAGAAAGTGGTGCATTAGGTATATTATCTAGTGATGTAAAACACGCATCAAGTTATGATTTCATATTTGAAAAGGCACAATTTGAAGTTAGGAACCTAAGACTAATTCCTGAATCTCCAGAAGTAGGCGATAGTGTCACAGTTGAAATTGAGGTTTTGAATGTAGGATCATTAGCAGGTTCAGCAAATCTATCAATCCGTTCTGTAACCAATAATGGTATTCCAGTGTTAGAAGGTTCAGTTGTTAGTGAAGAAATTCAAATTGATCAAAGTATGTGGGTCTCAATCAAGTTAGAAGAATTTAGAGACGCAACCACTGGTATGTATTACTTGGTTGATGACAACGAATGTACTAGTGATGATTGTACTCCTCTTTACAATGGAAATACTAGAGGTGATACCTTCAACGTGAAGGTGGCAGGTGATTCTGATTCAAGTGGTTCTACCTTGTTGATTGTTGTGATCTTGATTGGTGTTATTGCAATATTAGGTATAGTTGTAGTTGTAATTTCCCGTAGAGACAATACCTCCAGCGATTATTTCGATGATGAATATGATGATGAAGATGACAAAGCATATGCTGAGTTACCAGGACAAGCGTCTGCTGCTCCTGCCGCTTATATTAGCCCAGAAATGGTTGAGGCGATGCAAAGATTCCCTCAATGGTCTCAAGAGGATATTCAAGGTTACTTTGACCAAGGATGGGATATCAATTCCTTACAGGAATGGATAGACAGCCAATGAGCGTGAACAAAGTGTCATCCAGACTTGACTGGGAAGACGTCACTTGGAATGACCCAGATGGTGGTTCGATAATTCTACACGGAGTTCTACCCACTATCGTCTTTCCAAGAAAACTCAGGCCTAATTTTGAGTGGCACGGATTAGCATTATTAGAATCAGAAGATATTGTTGAACTTTGGATACAAGAAGAAAAAGATGAGGCTGAATCTCAAGGAGTTAACCGTTCTCATGCTTTAATCTCAGGAGGTACATTGGCATTATATCTCGATGAGTTAATTGAGCTGGAGGATATTCCGTCTGGAAGATTTCCTGACCCTGAGCCAAGAAGAGTACATCGATTAGCGGTTCGACATAACCGTCCAGTCTATTTCGTTGAACCATCTTTTGATGATGAACTTTGGGAAGAGCATATGCTCAAAGAAGCCAAGGAAGTCTCGCGATGGAGAAAATTATTGGGTCTAATTTCACTTGGCGGTAAATGGAGAAAGAGGGTGAAAAAGAATATCTTTGAAGCCCAGAAACCACCTAAAGGAATAGGAGCAAACTTTGCCTCAGCATCGGTTTTAGCAGCAACTTGGTGGGATCTTAATGAATGGCTCATCGGAGAAAAAATATCAGCTTCAAGGAATGATAGATTTGCTAAACGAATTCGAGGTGCTCTTGCTGATTTAAGAAAAACCCATGGCGATGAAGCACGTCTACTAGTTCCTTTGGCTATGCCTTGGCGTGTACAAATACTCAGTTCACTAGATTTATGCTCTGAAGTAGAGGAGATTTCATCTAACACTACTGATTCGATTAACATGGAGGAGGAGTAAATGGCAATTGGCGGAGTCGATGTTAGAGTTGAAAACCAAATCGTTAGATTTGTTACTAAACAAGCAATAGATCAAGAGTTAGTGGTTGCACAATTAGCAGGACATAGAAGTGGTGATATCGTCATCAAAGCACTAGAAAAGCCTAGGGCGACTTTGGTTATTGATTCCGAAGGTCGAATCATTGTTCATGGCACTCATAGAGTCGATGCAGCAAGAGCGGCAGCCAAAGAATTACTTCTTCGATTGGGCATGGATGATTCAGGTTTGCAAACTGAACTAGGCCCAGTGATTGCCTCATTTAATTTTGAAAAAAATATCAAAGTGGAGTCATTAGATTTTGATATTTCTGCAGGGCAAGCAAATTTTGATCAGAGACTTGGTTGTGGAGTAATAAATGACACTAGGCATAATTTGAAATTATACATTTGGCCTAATGGAAAATGTGTAGTCACAGAGGCTAGACATCCAAATATGGTAGCAATGTCTGCAGTTTATTGGAAAGGCCAATTTGAAGAAATGCAATATTTTGTGGACTAGTCATCGTGATAAAATGAAAGATAATCTGTTAACTTGGAATGGTCCGATTATTGACAACCATTTTCATTTAAATCGTAAAGGTAGATTTCTTGAAGCTGCTAAGGATTTCAAAAATGCAGGCGGTACAGGATTAGTTCTTGTTCATTGTCCAGATTTCTCTAATCCTCCGACAACTAAACAAGGCCATATCAACACCTATCAAGATACTATCAATATGGCTGAGATGGTAAGAAAAGAACATGATTTACAAGTGAGAGTAGTTCTAGGACCTCACCCTGCAGCTTTTGCTCATCAGTTTATTCAATGGATTGACGAAGATCCAAAAACAGGCGCCGATAGGGCGATTCAAAATTATCGCGATAGTATCGATGGTGCATTGGATTTTGTTAAAGAAGGTCATGCACATGCAATTGGAGAGGTTGGAAGGCCACATTGGCCTGTAAGTGAGGAAGTTTGGGATCTTTCCAATCAATTACTAGAAGAAACCATGAAATTAGCAGCTCAAGAAAATATTGTTTTACAACTTCATGTAGAAGGTGAACTAGAGTCTACGTATTCTGATTTATCAAAAATGGCTGCTAAGTGCGGTCTTCCCGCTGAACGATTAGTACGACACTATTCTCCACCAAATATTGATTCCAAGGTTACTTTGGGAGTTACGCCTAGTGTACTAATTGGCAAAGGTGCTTTGGAAGAATTATTGGTTAGTGCGCAAAATTGTTCGCATGGTTTTCTATTAGAAACCGATTATATGGATGACCCTAGGAGGCCAGGTGCAGTATTAGGACCTAAGACGGTCCCAAAACGAACTAATCAATTACTCAATATGGGTATTGATGAAGAATTACTTTGGAAAGCACATCAAGACCTTCCTGAGAAGTTATATGGGCCGACAAATTGAGTAAATTAGGTGTTTTTTCTACTCATTCGGCCATCACATTGATGAATAGCCGATTATACCCTTAGCCGGTGCAAGATGTTGAAGCGTAGTTTCTCCTTCCTAATTCTGGTACTTTTTTTACTACCATTAGTTCCACTTTCTAATGGTCAAGGTAACCCTGCTCCAGGTGTAAATATTGACTGTGAGAGCGATCCTGAAATGAATGTTCATCCGTTATATTATGAGCCTGTGGATTTAATTTGTACGATAGAAAATACTTCACAATTTGATGAAACAATCGAGATTAGTAGTGATTTTGAAGGTGGTAATTCGGTACAAATTCAAGGAGCATCTGATGAATATACAGTTGCTGGAGGCGAAACAGAGCAATTTACAGTTACTTTCTCAGGCGATACAAAAATCCCATCGACCGAAAGTTTTGACTTCGAAATTATCGCAACAGTAACCCAATGGTTAATTCCAGGAGAATTACCTGAGATAGTTCAAAGCAATGCTTCAGTAACTGGAAAACTTGAGATTGGAACCTACGGTATTGTTGAATTATTGATTTCTGACAGGAGTACACGCAGCATGGAACCAAGTGGCGAGGTAACCATAAACTTACAATTCACCAATCGCGGAAATGACCAAGATAGGGTAGAAGTCAGAATAAAAAATCAAGCGGATTTGGAAACCCAAGGATTTTCTTTCCCGTTGTCTTCCTTTGTTGCTGATGATTTAGCTATTGATGCTACCTCGCCAGTTAGGGAAATCGTGGTTAGGGCGCCTTCTGATGTTTTAGAGAAAATAAATACTAATATTCAATTCGAGGCAAAAAGTAGCAATGACCCTGATGCTCCAGTTAGTGAAATCTCAATCCCATTAGCAGTAGAACCAAGCAGTAGCTCTGGTACATTCAGTGGACTTAGCGAAAATAGTCAAGATGATTTTATCCTTTATGGTGCAATTGGTGGTGGAGTAATTCTATTCTTCATATTAGTTGGAATCGTAACTAGGTCAATAAAAAAGAAATCTTCTAGTTCAGATGAAGGAAAAGTGGAATCTGCTATTGAAATTGCAGATCAAGAAGACGTCGATGACTTCGATGATTTGTTCGATGATTTAGATGATTTTGGAGATTTAGATAGTTCCGATGATGAATTTGATGATTTACTCGATGACTTCGAGTGAATATCAACCACAGTGACCCTTTTTGCCATTCCTATAAGGGTTGTAAATTAGCCTTCTAAATGTTCTATTGATGGCAACAGTCAAAGAGCGAGTGTGTCCTGCTACACCTAATTAAGGTGCAAACGTTATGTTGGAACTCGAGGGAAAGACAGCTTTTGTCTTCGGCGTTGCTAGTGAAGATTCTATTGCTTGGGCTATTTGTCAAAAGTTAGCAAGTGCAGGTGTAACGCTGTATTTGGGATATCAAAAGCGATTTATGAGTCGTATTTTTCAACTCAAAGATAAGTTGCCACAAATTGCAGGATTTTATCCTCTTGATGTAGCCAATGATGAAACAACCAAAGAATTCTTTGACGCTTTTAGTGCTGAAAATCCAGGTAAAAAGGCAGATATAATGATTCATGCTATAGGTTTCGCCCCTAGAAGTTGCTTTGATAGGCCGATTTTATTTGTAGAAGATCAAGATATTAATACTGCTATGACAATTTCAGCAAACTCTCTTCAACGCTGTTTGAAGTTTGCTTTACCACATCTCAATCCAAACTCCTCTACAATTACTCTTACCTATGCTGCTTCCAATAGATACGTCCCTTCTTATGGAATCATGTCTATGGCAAAAGCAGCACTAGAGTGTTGGACTAGAGAACTGGCATGCCACCTTGGCCCTGAAGGCCACAGAGTGAATGCTATTTCCTCTGGACCAATTAGAACTATTGCTGCATCTGGGATTCCAGGATTCGATAACATCCTTAACCATGTAGAAAATAATTCTCCGCTGAGACGTAATGTCAATCAAGATGATGTTGCAGGCACTACGTTATGGTTGGCTAGCACATTATCTAGTGGAGTTACTGGTCAATGTATTTATGTTGATGCAGGATACTCAATCACTATGGTTCCTGAATCAATTATGCAATAATGAGGTTTAATCATGTCAATTACTACTGCAGATGGAAAACCCTGCGAAGGTATTGAGCAGGGTAGGTTTGAACCAATTGCAGTAATTGGTTTAGGCGCATTAATGCCAGATGCAGAAGATGTTGATAGTTTTTGGCAGAATATCATAGATTCTAAGGTCAGTATTGTAGATGTACATGAAGGCAGATGGCCAGGGAAAATAGAACACTTTTGGAAAAGCGGTGGTCCAGGCAATATTGAAGAAGGTTTTACATATTCAAAAATTGGTGCATTTGTTAGGAATTTTGAATTTGATTGGAGGAGGTGGAGGCAACCACCAGGTACTCTTGGACAGATTGACCCTTGTCAATTGTGGGCTGTTGGAATATCTGCGGCAGCATTGGAACAAGCCGGTTATGATGGAGAGACTAAGGATATTGATAGAGCCAAGTGTGGAGTAGTTTTTGGTAATGCACTTGGCGGAGAAAATAGAAATTTATCAAATATTAGAGTGTGGTCAAATCACACTAAAGAATTAGCAAGGAAATACGGCCTTCCTGAACAAAACCTAGATTCTTTTCAGCAAGAAATCAATGAACATACTCCAAGAGTAGATGAAGATACAATGCCGGGCGAACTAGCCAATGTAGTATCTGGTAGAGTCGCTAATCTATTAGATTTACAAGGCCCTAATCATGCTACAGATGCGGCATGTGCTTCGTCTATGGCAGCTGTAATGGATGCTTGTAGAATGCTCCAATCAAGACAAGTTGACGTTATGCTTGCTGGTGCAACAGATAGAACATTAGATCCAGCAACGTTTGCTAAATTCAGTGCTATTGGAGCCCTATCTGCTACTCACTCTACTCCTTTTGATGCCAAGGCGAATGGCTTTGTTATGGGTGAAGGGGCTGGAGTTCTAGTCCTAAAGAGACTCAATCAAGCGATTGCAGATGGGGATACAATTCATGCCGTAATTAGAGGTATAGGTGGCTCTTCAGATGGAAGAGGAAAGGGAATCACTGCACCTAGTCAAAGAGGGCAAGTTCAAGCAATTGCAAGGGCTTACAGCCAGGCAGGGTATGAAGCCTCGACAGTAGAATTAGTCGAGGCTCACGGAACATCTACTAAAGTAGGAGATGCTACTGAATTATCGACATTATCTCGCTTATGGACTGGTTACGATGGAGGTGACCACGTTGCCGTCGGTTCAATAAAATCCCAAATTGGACATCTAAAGGCGGCAGCAGGTATCGCTGGAATTATCAAAGGAGTTCTCGCTCTCCACCATAGAACAATCCCTCCATCCGCAGGTTTTGAAACACCAAACCCTACCGTAGAATGGTCAGAAATACCATTCTTTGTCCCAACTACTGCCAGAGACTGGCCGCGACCACTTGAAAATCCAAGGAGAGCAGGAGTCTCCGCATTCGGTTTTGGTGGTACAAATTTCCACATTGCATTAGAAGGATATGAGCCAGAATACCATATTCCTATTGCTGAGAGTTGGGAGGCAAAATGGCAGACTTATTCGGAATCAGGACCATCAGAACCTTCTATTTTAGATAGTTCAGCTAAACCATCTATGAGTCATGAAGAATTGAAATCCATCGAAGGAGGTATGCTTCTGCTATCTTCTGATACAATTGATTCATTACAAGATAAATTAGAATCAATCACCTTTTCAGGAACTAATTTTGATGAAGATCCAAGAGGACGAAGATTATCTGTTGAATTAGACGCAGCATCTCAATTTAATGTCTCTGATGATTTCAGAATGGCAATAATAGCGACGTCTTGGGCAGAATATGACAAGAGAATAAATTTAGCAAAGAAAGCGATGAAAGATAAGGAAAAGTGGGGATTCTTACAGGCGCAAGGAGTTTTACTTACCGATGAACCAGCATTACCTGATAAAGCGAAAGTAGCCCACATGTATCCAGGACAAGGAAGTCAGTACGTTGGAATGACTTATGATTTACACAAAAGATACACATCTGTACAGAAAGTTTGGGAGAAGTCAGATGAAACGATGGTCGAAGTGCTCGACGGTGAAACATTGTCCAGCTTTGTTTTACGTCATAATTTGAGTAAAGAAGAGCTGGTTGAAAGTGAGCATAAACTTAAGCAAACCGAGTATACTCAACCAGCAATGCTTACTGCAGATTTAGCGATTGAAAGATTACTCAATGCCCATGGACATAAGCCAGATATGGTGGCAGGACATTCTTTAGGAGAATATGCTGCCTTGATGTCTGCTGGTATTTTGAACATGGATGGTGCTTTGAGAGCCTCAGCAGCAAGAGGTACTGAAATGGGTTCGGTTCAAATCGATGACAAAGGTTTGATGGCAAGTATCACTGCTCCTTACAAAGATGTAGAAGAAGTAATTGATTCAATCGAAGGTTATGTTATCGCAGCAAACAAGAACTCACCAAAGATGACAGTTATTGCTGGAGAAACCGAACCAGTTAAGCAAGCGATGAGTATTTTCGAATCAAAGGGATTTTCTGCAACTGCTTTGGCAACTTCTCATGCTTTCCATTCTCGAATAGTGGCTCCTGCTAATGAACCATTACGACGATTTTTAGAGACTCTTGAAATTAATTGGCCAAAAATTCCTATAACAGCAAATGTCGATGGAGACTTTTATGAGATGTCCGGAGAAGATTCTAAGCAATCAGTTTTGAGTAAATTGGCGCCGCAAATGGCCTCCTCGGTAGAATGGACTTCTCAAATCGAAACAATGTACGGAGCAGGTGCACGGGCCTTTGTCGAAGTAGGACCTAAGAGAGCCTTGACTATGTTTGCAACTCAAATTTTAGCAGATAAACCTCACTTGCCAATAATGACCAACCATCCAAAACAAGGCGGTATTGCTTCTTTCCTAACTGCAATTGCTTCTTTGGCGTTGGCTGGAAGAAGACCGGTATGGCCAGAACCTACTTCCGATGAGTTATCCGAAGCCTTTAGAGCAGGGCCAATTGAAGCATATTCTAGTAAACCTTCATTGAACACTATTTCTAATCACTCTGAAGATTTGAACACCCGATCTAGGCCATTGCCAAGTAATAATCACTCTGTTACTCCAAGCCCGCAACCAGTCGCTAGTTCTCAAAACCTTACTGTAATTAAGGAAGTATCGATAGAAGATGCAATTCATTCATATGTTGGAGAATTAGTCTCTTCAATGACAAATTATCCTGCTAAATTTTGTTCAGGTATGATAGACTTGAGAGCTGTATTGGGGCTTTCCGAGCAAGAAATTTCTAATGTAATAAAGAAGATAGACTCTCAATGTGAAACAGATTCAGAATTTGATATTGGACAAGCAAAGACTGTTGCAGACTTTTCTAGATGGATTACTAAACCCCCAAAGAAGTATATGTCTGTCACACAAAAAGCCACCAATTCAGGTCAGATTCAGATTGTTAATGGCTCATCTACGACATTAAGCCATCTTGAAAAGCGAAAGCAAGATCCATATGTAATAACTGGAATTTCTCTAGGTCTTCCCGGTGGAGAAAAGGTATTTTCACATGACACATTTGAACGTTTAGTCAATGGTGAAACCTGCTTAACAGAGGTCAGTGATGAGTATAAACAGAAATTGCTTGATAAGAACATTGTGCGTTTAATCAAAGGTAGAGACGGCTCAGTAAATATGGAGCAAGCCAAGGAATTTGGAGACATTCCTCAATTAGCCGGAATTAAATCAGCATTTGATTTATCTGAAGAATTTGGAATCGATCCCAAAGTAATACTTGCATGGGACATTAATACCCAACTTGCTGTAGCCGCTGGCCTACTTGCTTTGAAGGATGCAGGGATTCCTCTTACTCCTGTGGAACAAGTTGGAAAAGGCGGCCTAAGGTTGATCACAAATTGGCAAGTACCTCAAATCCAAAGAGAGAGAACTGGAATTATTTTCGCCTCGTGTTTCCCTGGAATCCAATCTACATTGAAGCATGCTAGAACAAATGGTGACGACGGAGAAGGAAGATTCGATAGGAGATATCTTTTCCAAGTTCTAAACATGGGTCATTCGCAATTCGCTCAATATACCGGTATTAGAGGACCAAATACCACACTCAATCTCGCCTGTGCTTCATCAACTGCGTCATTTAGTGTTGCTGAAGACTGGTTGAATAGCGATAGAGTCGATAGGGTTGTGATTATCTCTGCTGATGATGTAACTGGCGAAGATATTTGGGAATGGATTGGTAGTGGTTTTGCAGCATCAGGTGCAGCATCTACCAGTAATGTCATCGAAGAAGCAGCACTACCATTCGACAAGAGGAGAAATGGTTTAGTTCTAGGAATGGGGGCTGCAGCATTTGTAGTTGAAAGACAATCTGAGGCAAAGCAAAGAGGAGTTCAGCCTATCGCAGAATTACTAGGAACCAGGGTTGCCAACTCCGCTTACCACGGTACTAGATTAGATGTTGACCATGTTGCCCAAACTGTTGATAATTTCATTTCTGAGATGGAGCAGACATGGAGCCTAGATAGACATCTAATTGCCCCTCAGACAGTATTCTTTTCTCATGAGACATATACGCCTGCAAGAGGTGGTTCAGCACAATCCGAAGTCAAAGCTCTTAGACAGACTTTTGGGAGTAGTGCAGACAAATTGGTTATTGCCAACACCAAAGGTTTCACAGGTCACCCGATGGGTGTTGGAATTGAAGATGCAAGTATGTTCTATGGTCTTATGACTGGTAGAATCCCTCCGATTGCTAATCATAAAGAAGTTGATCCTGAATTAGGAGACCTAAACCTGTCTAAAGGCGGAGAATATCCTAATTTGAATTATGGTATGCGATTTGGTGCTGGATTCGGATCTCAAATCGCTCTTTCTTTTGTTAGAAAATGTCAAATTGAAGGCGAAAGAATCGATGCAGATGTATTCATGAACTGGATTAGAGAACAGGCTAATTCAAATGAAATAGATATGAGGGTTTTACAGAATAAATTAGTTGCTTATGTTGAAGGCGATAATAATCTTCATGGTGGAATTCAAGGTGAAAAATGGGAGAATTCACAGAACCTCAAAATTAACAAATCTGTTATTGAGGAAAAGCAGCCCGAAGTAGTAACAACTCAAATTGAAACTCCAGTTGAGACTCCACAAGTGGCAAAACCTGTCAGTCAGATATCTGGCGATATTAGTGAAACTGTGATCGATGTAGTTGTAACTCACACTGGTTATCCTGCAGACTTTGTTGAATTAGATCAAGACCTTGAAGGAGAACTTGGAATTGATACTGTCAAACAAGCGGAAATAATGGCAGATATCCGTTCAAAATTCGGATTACCAGTTGATGAAGACTTCGTTTTGTCTGACTATCCTACTCTTAATCACATGATTGGATATATCCAGAAGATGAGTGGTGAATTACCTGGGCCAGTAGAAACTGTTGCTTCTGCGGCTGCACTTGTTGCTGAAGTAGCGATGGAGTCAGCTGAAGTAGTCAAAGATATAATCGAAGAAGTATCAGTAACTAACGATGTAAAAGTAACTGACGAATCATTGACTGAGACTGTTATTGAAGTCGTTGTCCAACACACAGGCTATCCTGCAGATTTCATCGAATTAGACCAAGATCTTGAAGGAGAACTTGGAATTGATACTGTCAAACAAGCAGAAATAATGGCAGATATCCGTTCAAAATTCGGATTACCTGTAGATGAAGACTTCGTGTTGTCTGATTATCCAACTCTCAATCATATGATTGCCTATATCCAAAAGATGAGCGGTAATACCCCAGTTTCTCAAGAGCCAGTAGTTGAAAATCAAGCAGTTCAACCAATCCTTGAGGAAGAAGTTCCCGCAGTAGAAACTGCCAAAGTAAACGTTACACAATCCGTTGGTGATGAAGAGATTGAACAACGCTTGATTGAAGTTGTTGTAAAGCATACAGGTTATCCTGCAGACTTTATTGAGATGGACCAAGACCTTGAAGGAGAACTCGGAATTGACACTGTCAAACAAGCAGAAATAATGGCTGAAGTTAGAGATATCTTTTCTCTGCCAGTGGATGAAGATTTCATCTTAAGCGACCACCCAACATTGAATCATTTCACTGCTTATATTATCAAAATGCAAGGCGGCGGCGAACAATTAGAAGTAATTGAAGAAGTTATTTCTGAGCCACAACAAGTGGTAGAAGAACCAATTATTGAAACTCAAGAAATTACATCAATTAGCGATGAAATATCAATAGATGGCTGTAGAAGGTGGCAAGTAGAAGTAGAGGAGTGCAAAGGTACCGAGTCTAAACTAGAACTCAGTGGAACAGTTCTTGTCACAGACGATGGCTGGGGAATCGCTGAAGAGTTCTGCGTTCTATTAGAAAAGCGCGGATTAAATGCGATAAGAATCGGATTTGAAAGCGATATTAGAGATATGTCCAAGCAAAAAGAAGGCAAGAGAACCGTCTATCGAGCAGACCCAGGTAATCCCGAACATTTGGCTGGAGTTTGTGAAAACCTGTCGAAGGAGAATATTACTGGATTAGTCCATATGGCTGCAATGAAACTTGCAGGTGTTGAGTGGTCTGAAGATACAACTCCTTCATCACAAGTAGTTCTTTCTGGACATGGATGGTTTTCATTGCTAAAGGGATTAGATGATAAATTTGCTAAACTAGATTCAGGGATTATCGCCTCAGTAACTACAATGGATGGAAGGCACGGGAATATCGGAGAACACTTCAATGCTCTTCAATGTGCAGCAAGTGGTGTAACCAAATCATATGCATTTGAGAGACCTAATCTAAGATGTCGCGCTTTAGATTTACATCCCGAGGTAGTCTTAGATCCTCAAGAAGCAGCAAAACAAATCGAGAATGATTTATTCAATATTGATGGTGATATCGAAATCGGATTGGATAGGGATGGGCGACGATGGACATTAGTGGCATTCGCCGAGGACATAGAATCAAGTCAAAAATCCCTGAATAGCAAAGATACGTGGGTTGTTTCTGGAGGCGGTTCAGGAGTAACTGCTGCCTCAGTAATCGGCGTTGCGAAAGCTAGTCAAAAGGCTAAAGCACACTTCATATTACTGGGTCGCTCAACATTGATTGAAGAAACACAATCTTGGGTTGAATGGGATGAAGAACAATTAAGTCAAAGGAAAATAGTTCTTAGAGAAGAAATGATTTCACAGAGTGACGATGGCAAGGTTACGATGGTTCAATGGAACTCGAATTGGCAAAAATACACTCGCAGTAGAGATGTTTATGTTACTATAAATGAAATCGAAAAAACCGGAAATAAAGCCTATTACCATTCTATTGACGTCATGGATAGTGAAGCATTGATTCAATTGGGTAGTTCACTCAAGAGAAAGATTACTGGAATTGTCCACGGGGCTGGACTTGAAGATTCGAAATTAGTTTCTGATAAAAGTCATGACATTTTCGATAGAGTTGTAAGAGTTAAGATCGATGGCTGGAATGCTTTGATGGATTGTGTTAGGGCATCTGGTAATGACTATCCTAAATTCGCTGCATGTTTCACAAGTGTTGCAGGTCGATTCGGTAATGGTGGGCAGACCGATTACGCAGCTGCCAACAGTGTACTAGATGCAGAGATGGCAAGGATGACTGCTAGCGGCGAATGTAGAGCGGTTGCCATTGGTTGGACTGGCTGGAGAGATGTTGGAATGGCTACAAGAGGTTCTATTGAAGCGGTCTTCGAAGCAGCCGGAATTGAAACATTATCTGTGGAAACAGGTGTTGAGATATTTGTTAACGAAGCATTAGCGGGTGGCAAACGCAGAGTACTTGGATGCGGTTCACTAGGCTTGATGGATAGATTTGATAGTTTTAGAGAAGCGCCTCTTCGACTTACCCCTGAAATGTCAGCAATTATTGCAGATCCATCCAGATTCCCTTTCATTCACAAAGTACTCGAGTTTAGTGAAAATAACAATCTATTGACTCAAACAACTTTATCCAATGAAGAGCATTTATTTTTGGCCGATCATGCGATTGATGGGGTACCATATCATCCAGGTGTGATGGCATTGGAGATGTTTGCTGAGAATGCATTGCTCCTCAATCCTATGACTTGTATAGCAGGGTTTGAGGAAGTTAAATTTGGACTTCCTATCAAGTTACTTAAGCAAGAAATGAAAGTAAGAGTCAGTAGTGTAATTGAGAAAACTGAAGGCGATTTAACATGGGTAAGATGTACTCTAGTCTCTGATTTAATGAACTCCAAAGGCGAGATATTTGGTGAACGAGAGCATCACCACTCTCTGGTCAGATTGGTCAATTTCAGTGATGACTTGAGACCATTCTTACAAAATGAAGTAGATTCTATGCCTCAAATTGGAGTACCTCCGAATGGAGATGTAGAAATTATGCCTTCTTTCATCTATCAGAGATACTTCCACGGCCCTAGATTCCAGTCTCACGGTGGGATTTTGAGAGGTTCTGGCGATATGGAATTCCCCGGTGCTGATGGTATTGCCTTGATGCGTAACCAATTACCTACCATTGAACAATTCTCGATTGAAGAGTCGGGTGAAGAAGTTCTATTAGATGGACTTCCGATGTTGATTGAAGCAGGTTTCCAGAACGCAGGATTCGTAGCAATGGAATCTGAAGGATTCTCATCTCTTCCAGTTGGAATCGAATGGACATCCATGCTTAGGGTTCCTGAAAGAAATGAAATTCTTAGAATGAGGAGCATTAGAACTGCAGTTGAACAAGATGGAATCACGGTTCACGATGTAATCATAATTGGCGATGATGATGGACCAGTTTTGGCATTGAAGGGCTTGAGATTGAAAAGTATGGCACCGGTGCCGAAAGACCAACAATTTACACTTGATCGTTGAGGTCTAGGTTATGCAAAGCGAGATCGAAGTGCTCACTCCGCCATTTGAAAATAACAATCTAAAAATCCTCACTCTTAGATGTCCAGTAAAGGCATTTAGCCTTGAAGATGTAGTTTTGGCAAAGGTTGACGAGGTATCTACATTTGTTGTCCAAAAGCGTAGTGATGAACATTTATCTGGAAGATGGTTACTTGCTCAGGCACTATCTATGTGGGGTTTTACACCAGAGGAAATAGAAGTGAGAAGGAATCAATTCAGGGCACCTAGTCTGGCCTTTATGCATGGAATTTGGAAAAATATCGAACTCCCTTCAATTTCAATTGGTCATTCCGATGGTTGGGCTTATGTTGCTCTGATTGAGAGCGGATGGACAATAGGAATTGACGGCGAAAACAAAGATAGGAGAATTGCAGAGAATGCTTTTGATATGATGGCATCAGGTGAAGAGTTAGAGAACTTAAGGGCTAATCCAGAATTGGCTATTCAGACTTGGACTGCCAAAGAATCACTACAAAAAGCTATGCGATTAGGGATGAATTTCAATCCACGTAAAATCGAATTTCCAATTGGTGTTAAAAAGTTAAATTTTTCAATTGAAAATTCAAATTTTCAATTGGTTTCTTGGACTCATAAAGACTCCCATATTAGCCTAACTTGGGGCGAAGGAATTGGCTATGATTCAGTTCCTGAAGATGAATTATTAGAACAGACAAGATTTGCGATGAAATCCTCTTCGGATTGGGGAGTTGGTTGTAAAACCACTAGAAATAACTCTTGAATTACTTAGTCCATACTCGACTGGATTCCCAAGGTAATCCTAGTAAGATTCCAATTTCAGTTAATATCACATAATTTAACAATAAATAACTGAGGTATGAAATAATAATAACCAAAATAGAAGTATTGATGATTTTTCTTCTTTGACGTTTTGCTTGATCAAGTGTACAGATTCCTTGATTTCGGAAGTAAAATATTAATCCAATTATTACAGTAATTGAAGCCAAGGCCAACATTAGTGGCCTAAACCATGAATATCCATCTTCGCCCCAATATAGTGTATCAGAAATTGCAGCACCAGTAGAAACAGTTGCAATTCCAAACATCACCAGTACAACTGATGGTAGACAGCACATTGAAGCAATAATCGACGAACTGGCAACGAGTTTCCATAGTGAGCGAGGATTATCATCTTCATTAGATTGTGATGTATCCTCACTTTGCATAACTTGTGTTGTATGAGTTTACTACAAAAAGCATTGTCTAATTCATCGACTCATTATGGATAAATCAACAGTGGTGCGGATAGCGGGAGTCGAACCCACGACATAAGGTTGGAAACCTCAGATGATAACCACTTCACCATATCCGCACAGGTATGCCTTGCGAGAAGTATCTCCTCTTTGAGTCAATCGGTCAAAAATCATTCAAATCCAGGCGGAGGTGGCGGTATTTCTCTGTTGAGACCGAACTCTGCCCTTCTAATTTCATCAGCAACGACTTGGTTATTTATCCGATTCTTGATTACAACTTGTGCATGTTCTCTTCTCTCAGAATTTCGACGAATTGTATTAGCCTTACCTCTAACAATTAAAGCCCCCATCAACACAAATAACATCAATCCTCCAAGGGCTGCTTGGAATAGAGGCTCTCTAAGAGCTCTGTTGATTAAATCAGTCTGATCATCAACTAGTGGGTCGACAATTCTAGAATCATCAACCACAAGTAAAATCGATTCAGTATCCATTGCAATATCCGATCCAGATTCTTTAGCAGTAACGATCAAATTGAATTCACCCAGTGATTCTGCTTTGCCCGAGAAATATACTACCTGGGTATCGCCAGTATCAGAATCGAATGTAAGAACTTGGATATTAGAATCAACATTTATCGAAGTTATAGATTGTAATTCAACCCCAATTCCTGCATTGGACATTTCGGTAGTTATAGTACAAGTAAAAGTAAACTGATCACTACTGGCTAAATCGATACTCGGCGTACTTCCGCATGACAACTGAGCTTGACCACCATTCTTGCTTGGGTCGTCTGGCCAATGGTCGAGTTTGTAAGAACCTGCAGTTTGATTATCACCCCAACCATCTCCATCTCTATCTAACCACTGACTTTCTTGATCTGGGAATGCATCTTCGATATCAGCCCATAAGTCTCCATCCGAATCTATACAGCCATTTTTGGTTCCTTGACTAGAAGTTCCAGCGATACTTGGACAACTATCGCCCATTGTACCACTCTCTTGGTCACCAAACCCATCGCCATCAGTATCGAACCACTGTGAACTATCTCCAAGCCACAAATCATTCTCATCGCTTGCACCGTCACCGTCTTCGTCAGGACATCCAAAGCGGTCGATAGTAGAAGTCCCAATTACTGAAACACAAGCATCTGGATTGGTCCCATTTGGATTATCTCCGAAGCCGTCACCATCAGTATCTAGCCATTGAGTTGAATCATCTGGGAAAGCATCGTCTCCTTGAGAAGTTCCATCATTATCAGCGTCTGGACAGCCAAATAAGTCGATATTCGAGTAACCCTCTACACTCGGGCAATCATCTGCTTGGAATCCAGTGGCATTATCTCCATATCCGTCTCCATCTGTATCATTCCATTGTGAAGCTTCAAGTGGGAAAGCGTCAGCACCATCAGAAATATTCCATCCAGATAAATTACCTACAGGTATGGTAACATCAGAGTAACCGTCACCGTCAGTATCAGGGCAACCGATTCTATCTTCGGTAGAATTACCTGCAACATTGATACAGTTGTCTTCTAAATCATCAAAGCCATCATCATCAGTGTCTTGACTTCTAGTTGGGTCGTCTGGGAATGAATCACTTTCATTTGAGATTCCATCACCATCATTATCGACACACCCATATCTATCGATTGTCGAATTTCCAAAGACTCCTGGACAAGCATCAGGCTCTATTCCTGAGGCATTATCTCCATATCCATCACCATCTTGGTCTAGCCACTGAGTTGGAGTAGTTGGTAATTCATCAATTGTATTATCCCAGCCATCACCATCATCATCAGGGCACCCCATTCTATTTCCTAGGGTTGAATTTCCTGCTTGTGAAGGACAAGCATCTGGAAATACTCCAGCGAGGTTATCTCCATATCCATCACCATCAATATCTGACCATTGAGTTGGCTCATCAGGCTGAGCATCTTGAATATCCGCCCATCCATCTTGGTCCGAATCAGGACATCCTAGAGTATTATTTCTCCATGAGTCGCCCCAAACAGTAGGACAATGATCTGCTAAATTTCCAGTTGGTTCGTCACCATATCCATCAGAATCAGTATCATTCCATTGCGTGGCATCGGAGTTGAATACATCTGCACCATCGGCAAATGTCCATCCAGAATCAGCATCAGAATATCCATCTCCATCGGTATCTGGACAACCTTGTCTGTCGTGAATTGAAGTTCCAGCATAAAGGGGACAGTCATCTTCTCCGCCTTGGTCTGAAAGTCCATCTCCATCAAAGTCAGACCACATGGTTACATCTGAAGGATAGGCATCAGCTCCATCGGCAATTGACCAACTACCATCAGCATCAGAATATCCATCACCATCAGAATCCGGACATCCATTTCTATCTTCAGTAGATGTGCCAGAAACTCCAGGGCATTGGTCGCCATCAGTTCCGCTAGGATTATCTCCGTATCCATCACCATCGCTATCCGCCCATTGAGTGACATCCGATGGCCAAACATCAGCACCGTCAGCTATTGTCCAAACAGGCCCATTTGTACCTGTTAGGTCTTCATCAGAATATCCATCACCATCACTGTCAGGACATCCATTGCGGTCTTGATTTGATAATCCCTGAACTCCTGGGCAAATATCAGGATTATTTCCAGCAGGATTTTCTCCAAATCCATCGTCGTCAGCATCAATCCATTGAGTATCATCCGCAGGGAATTCATCATCAGTATCGGAATATCCATCACCATCAGAATCAGGACAACCGAGGTGACCCATCTCTGTTGAAGTTCCAAATAAAATCGGACAATGATCCGGATCCACACCAGTCGCATTATCTCCATATCCATCGCCATCAGAATCTCTCCATTGAGAAGGTTCACTGATGAAGGCATCAGCACCATCTGCAATTGTCCAAACAGGGCCATTGGTACCACTCAAGTCTTCATCAGAATACCCATCACCATCGCTGTCTAGACAGCCATTACGGTCTTCAGTTGATGTACCTGCATTTGAAGGACATTCATCTCCATTAGTTGCAGGAGGGGGATTATCTCCAAATCCATCGCCATCAGAATCTGCCCATTGTGTAATATCTCCCAAATAAGCGTCTGCACCATCTATAACATTCCAAACTGCACCATTTGTCCCAGAAGGATCTGGGTCGCTGACAAGATCTCCATCTTCATCAGGGCAACCACTTCTATCAACGCTAGAAGTACCAATTACTGCTGGACAGGAATCAGCTCCGTTTGCGATAGTCCATCCACCATCGGGGTCAGAATATCCATCGCTATCGGCATCAGGACAACCAAATCGATCGATTGTTGATGTCCCGGCTGTGATTGTACACCCATCAGGTTGGAATGCAGGGGCTGGGTTATCGCCATATCCATCTCCATCTTGATCGGCCCATTGAGTATTTTCAGAAATCAGAGCATCTGCACCATTAGCGGTGGTCCAAACTCCATCGGGGTCAGAATATCCATCACCGTCTGTGTCGATACATCCAACTCTATCATTAGTTGAATTTCCAAATACTGATGGGCAGTCATCATCATCATCCTCAATGCCATCAAAATCAGCATCTTCAGTTAAATTTGTGAGACTGTATCCTGCGTTCAGGGCTAGAGAGAAAAATTGTGGACCGGTTGGTACCGATGTTCCTAGAACATGCACTTCCCAAGTCCCAGAAGTAGGAGATGAGAAGTTTAGCATTCTTAGATTATTCAAGTTATCACTCAAATTAGTCCATGTGCCAGATGGGTCTTTGACTGCCAAATCTAAATCATTCACTAGATTGGTTCCTGCACTTGGAGTCGATTCAGGGTCATGATAAGCCAATGCTAATTGCAGGTCAGGTGCTGCTGCAGGGACATTAAAACTCCAACCTCTATCAACCGAAGTTGATAGAGATTCATAGTCGACAAATGATGAGTCTTTGGCTGGCCACATATTCAATAATCCAAAACCTTCGTGAGGATTAGGTACCGTTTCACCAGCACCGTTGGTTGGAGAAGAAAATTGCCCCATCATATCATGAGAAGTCGCTCCATAAATTGCTTTTATCAAAGCAGAAGAAGGATTTGATACTCCCCTGTTTTCAATTAAATGTTCCAATAATAAGGCAGTTGCTCCAGCAGCAATCGGAGTAGCCATACTTGTTCCACCCATGTAACAATAACTCGCATTTACCACATCCCAACATGCTGTAGTTCCGGCAGAACGAGAAAATGTAGAGAGGATGTATGTTCCAGGAGCAACAAAGTCTGGTTTTGTTCTGCCATCATCGGTAGGTCCTCTGGAGGAAAACCTTGCCATGCCAGAAATATTATCGGCATCTCCTCCGTATACCGGTCGATAATTTTCACTAGCACCAATTGTGATTGAATTTTTGGCAGTTGCTGGAGACCCTAAACTATCTAAGTCAACCTCTCCATCACTAGGAGTGGTATCCTCGCCAGAGTTTCCTGCAGCAATCAACACTACGATATCATCATGAATTCTAGTTCCTTGATCGATTTGTGCAGAGGATGTAGTATACAGTCCAAACACATCTGAACCCCATGAGTTGGTGTGGATTCGACTACCATTCTCTTTGGCTAAATCAAGCATATCGACTAAATTATTTGGAATTCCACAACCGAAGCAACCGTTTTGTTCCCATGCATGAAATAGTAGATGTGCTTCTGGAGCGACTCCAATAATTGCTCCATTACTATGAGTTCCATCACCAAGAACAGAGCCAGCAACGTGTGTTCCATGACCGTTTCCTCTAGGCATTTGATTATCATCATCAGCACCATCATCACAACTTGGCCCGGGAACGCCAGGGCTACTCCATACACAGTTAGGATCTGGCCATGAAAGGATTCCTTGTATATGGTCTCTAAAATCAGGATGCATACCAGAGTTATTAACACCGTTATCAATACCGCTATCAGCAACTGTTACGATAATTCCACTACCATCAAGTCCATTCCATCCAGCATTTGCATTACTCATCTTAACAGAGTCTTTCAAATCATCAGCATTGATAATTCCAGCACCAACTGTATTTGTTGGAAGGAAATATGGTGACGTTTCAATCCATTCTATTTCTCCCTTATCAGCCAGCCATCTAAAGCCATCAGATGTTACAGTTAGTGTAGCAAATCTACCACTGTGTGAATTGACTTTAATATCCGAGTGATGATAAGTTCCTTCTGGTAATTCTTCACCAGATAACATAAGGCTCACTCTAGCAAAATTTTCTACTGCATATGGATTATAACTGACTGTATCTTGACCTAATAATCCTCTAACTAAGTCTTCTCTAATTTTATCTACAGTATCGAGTTGAAATATTCCTTCAACATCTAAATTTTGCAGTTCATGAATCGAGTGCCCCGAAATATCACAATGGAAACCATTTGGTGGTAGATAAGAATAACAATCAATACCAGCATCTCTGAGTTCATATTTCCATTCAGTAGGCAGTGGGAATGTATGAGTTATAACGTACCATCCTTGGATAAAGTTTGAAGATTCGGTCCATTCAGCCCAATTCTCTATCGGAATAACATTGGCATCTCTGTAGTGAAGATCGATTTGACTTAGAGCCTGTGAAGGTTCAACCCAACCATTTTTTATTTCTCCAGTAGGATTAATTCCAATATTATTTAACAGATTTAAATCTACATTAGTCGAGATATCTGTTTGAGGCGTTGCACTCGCATTTTCCATTCCAAATGGAGAGATGATTTGCAACAATAAAAGAACAATAAATGTCGAGGCTCTTGTACGACGGGCAGTCCACATGGTACGAGGTATCACAAGCCCCCTCATCAATGATTTGTTCACAAGTTAGATTGAGAATATGTTGCGAGGGTTCAAGAAGCGCGCTCTTAGCGATAGTTTATGGCGCGAGGAGGCGGGAGGGCAGGAACAGTTGACCCCATGACTCCAGAGGAGTTGAATGACCAAACACAAGTGCTTGGTAAACAAGTTTGGCGTGTAATTCCTTATGCAAAGAGATATCCAAGAAGATTATTGGCGGGATTTTTAGGTAATGCCTGTGCAAGAATAGTAGACCTTGTTCCATTCGTTGCAATCGGATGGGCTGTCGATTATTTTACTTCAGATACTATGGCTGGCCCGGGTATTGTGCAGAGTACTGTAAATGCTATAAGTTCAGATCCAGCAATCGGTTATGGATTCTTAATTTTCCTTGGCTTCGCAATGCTTGCAATTTTTCAAGGTATATCCGAGTATTCATGGCAAACACTCGGCTATAAAATTCAACATGACCTGAGGATGGACGCTACTCGCTCGCTTATTGCCATGGAAGCCTCATACTATGATATGCGCCAAACCGGACAAATAATGTCTGTTTTATCTAGCGATGTCAACCAATTAGAAGATGTAGTTGCAGATTCTTCAACATCGATTATTCGGATTATATTTACTTTCCTGACTGCATTTGTGATTTTGGTATTGATGTCATGGAAACTCGCAGCGGTTTTATTTGGCCCAATTATATTCATCATCCCTTGTGTTTACTGGTTTTCTACTAGAGTACAGCGAAAGTATCGCAAGCAGAGGGAATCCACAGGCGATATCCATGCCGTTTTAGAGAACCTAATCAGTGGTATCTCAGTAGTTCAAGCATACAATGCTCAAAACTGGGAAGCAAACCGTGTAAACCGTGAGTCTGGTTCGTATAGAGACCAAGCAATGGGAGCGAGTAGAGATAGAAATCGTTTCTTACCGATGATATATGTAATCGCTGGAATCGCTTTTGGTTTACTGGTAACTGCAGGTGGTTGGCTTGCCAGCCAAGGCGAGATTTCAACGGGCGAACTTGTCACTTTCTTACTGATCAGTACTAGGATGACTATGCCTATGTTCATATTTGGAATATTGATAAATCAACTTCAGAGAGGCGAAGCAGCGGCTCGAAGAGTATTCGCTGCCATTGATTTGGAACCTACAATTACCGACTCCGAAGATGCTGTAGAGTTATCAGAAGGAATAAATTCAGTTGAATTTCGCGATGTTCATTTCACATATCCAAATACTACCATCAAGGTATTGAGTGGTATTTCATTCAAGGCAGAAGGTGGCGATTTCCTCGGTGTAATGGGTCACACAGGTGCAGGAAAAACAACTATTCTCAAATTATTGATGCGATACTACGTGCCAGATAGTGGAGATGTACTAATCAATGGAAGAAGTATTAACGATTATACTCTAGATTCAGTAAGAGATAAAATCGGTTTTGTATCTCAAGAGCCATTCCTTTTCTATGGCACAGTACGTGATAATGTAAAGTATAATCAAGAAGCTACAGAAGAAGAGTTAGAACAAGCACTCAAGTTGGCAGGTGCATGGGATTTCATAAATGAGTTACAAGATCAACTCGATACTATGGTTGGAGACCGTGGTGCTAAACTTAGTGGTGGGCAAAGGGCGCGTGTATCACTTGCTAGGGCACTACTAAAGCATCCAAGTCTACTGATTTTAGATGAGGCTTCTAGCGCACTGGATGCAGAAACAGAAAGAAGAATTCAAGAGAACTTAATCGCAAGTGGTAGTGATAGGGCTACTATTGCAGTAGCACATAGGCTCAGCACAATCAGAAATGCTGATGAGATTCTTTCGATGGTTGATGGAGCAGTTGTCGAGCGTGGGACTCATGATTCGCTTGTCGATGCAGGTGGAGTATATTCCAGTCAATGGACAATTCAGACTGGAGATATGGCTGGATTGTAATTATTGTCGCTTTACAATTGGCCTTAATACTGCAGTTTCTTTCTCTTTTTTACCAAGGAAATATTCATTGCCCATAATAATCAAAACAGAAATCAGGACGAAAAGTGGAATGCCGATTATCAAAGACCAAATCGCTAGGCTTAATTTACCGATAAAAAACTCTTCCATTAATTCAGCGATTGCTATGATTAAGATGAATATTATAACTCTAAAAAACCCTAACAAAGAGCGCACTGTAATCCATATTTGTTCAGTATCGTGCTTTTCATCGGGTTTATCTAAAGCGCTAAGACGCTCAATCAAAGAAACCCGAGTCATGACTAATGCGAAGTCGCATCAAACAAAGTGCTTACGGATGTTTAGAACTCCAAAATAGCGATTTTTTGACCTATTAAGCGGTACGGTTTCTATCATCGATTTGATTTCCAACACCTGCTTTGCCACCAGTCCTTCGAATTTCTCTCCAAGCCTTGATGACTCCTTGTCCATAAGCCCACTGAGCTAAGAAGACAAATAATGGGGCTAAGAAGACAGTTCCAAACGAGCGATGTGGAGAGGTACCTATCGCCGCCCCTAACCAACAAAGTCCAACATAGAAAGCCATGAGTCCACCAATTCCGTGGAAAGCGAGCCTAGAAATCCCCCATTCTCCAGAGATTGATAACCAGTAATCATCAGCTGCTCCACCAGTCAACGCTCCATACATGAAAGCAAGAACAGAGATTACAACCAGAGGGGGGAAAAATCCGATTGCAGTATGTGACCAAGTGGCAATTTCAGGCCATCTTTTATTTGCTACCATTCTTGTATAACCATAATTTCTCATCTGTTTCATGTATGGTTTGAAAGGGACTCTTCTACGATGCGGCATAACATTGGATGGATCAATGAATAATTTGTGACCCTTACGTTGGATTTTTGCATCTAGTACAACATCTTCTGCTCCAATGCATCCAGGTTCGAAGAAATCAACTTCTCTTAAATTTGCCATACGATGTGCACAGTTTACACCAGGGTTGTGGGTAATAGGAACCAAGTCTCCTTTTGGTTGAGCGCCATATCTAGTTCCAGCAGTCATAAATTTGGTACAGAATGCTACATCAGCACATTTAGCCCCAAATGAATCATCATCAGGTGCAAAGTTTGGCCCGCCAACAGCCCCAACCTCTGGATTTTCAAACCATCTAACGAGTTTTTCAACCCAGTCTAGTGGTGGAATTGTATCGTCATCGGTAAACAAAACAAGATCGTGGTCCATTTGTCTTAGAGCAAAGTTACACGCATCAGCACGATTTCTAGAAGAATCATCAATCCAGGTAGCGCCATATTTTTCACAGACTTGTTTGGTGTTATCTTTCGATTTAGAATCAGAAATTACAATCTCAAAATCAGGGTATGTCTGTTTAGATAGTCTCTCTAATACTATTTCTAATTCCTCAGCATTATTGATAGTTGGAATCAAAATTGCCACTTTGTATGGTTTGCCGTCTTCTTTTAGAAGCGCAGGCACAGAAGCAGACTCTTCGCCCATGAACTTGGCAAAAGCCTCATCCATATGAAGGCAAGGGATTATTTGATAATCAAAATTATTCCATTGCGATATTAAGCATGCCGTAGCTCACGCCAACACTATCGTTCATTATTATGACATAGACTGTGCATGTTGCATCAGTTCCACAACCTTCGGTTGTGATTGTTATAGATTCGCCAACATTCCATGCATAATCAATTTGTGATACTGTGTAGCAAGGTGCAGTTGCATCAATAGAGCAGTCACCAGCGGTAACTTGTTCCCCGTCACCGATTCTAACATTGATCTTTGCAGATGCCCAACCTAAATCTCCGCCTTGGTTCATGGTAACTACAACTTCGTCAGCGCCTCCACCATCTGTTCCACTGAATGAGTAAGGTCCTGGGTGGTCTATTCCATTCCAGCCAAATTCATCTAATTGTGGGCCATCATTTATTCCATCATCTTCACAAGATTCCAAGCCGATAAAGTGCATGAATTCTACAGTAGATGCACCATGCTCATCAATTGCAATAAATGCTAAATCAATTTGAGTACAAGAAACCTGAATCAATCCATTGAACATTTGTTTACTTGTTGAATTATCTATTCCAACCAATGTGTAACCGTCATTTGGCGTGATTGGAATATCAATTACTCCGTCGAAATTTGTATCGATTCCTTTGGTCATAGAATCGCCATCAGGGTCGACTGATACAAAGTCAAAATATATTATACAGTCACCAACTTCAATCAAGTTTGCAAGATGCATATAATCCATATTTTCCGATTCACCAATTGAACTTGCAATCGATGCTCTTTGCTCCTCTAGAGTATTGCCAATATCATTTCCTTCATCATCTACAAATTCTTCCGCAGTTGGGCAGTTGAAGTATCCATTTGGTTCCCAATTATTAGGTAGCATCTGTGCATCCTCATAATCTTGAGTAGAAGTTAAAAATTTCTTGACACTTAATTCAGGTGGTGAATTGGTGGCAAGAATCATCGCATCAGCAATATCTTGTGCAGTTAGTCCAGAGGTAGAGGATGAGTCTTCTGCTTCTGCAGAATCTCCTTCTTCATCACCAATCAATCCGAAACATCCGGTTAAAATCAACAAAAAGCTCAGTGTTATTACATTAAAGGTCTTCAAATAGTCCATGATGCTAAAATCGAATGACATCTTATAGTCTTTTTATTATATCATTAGAAAATAACAGATTTTGGCTACTCATTAAAAATTACCAATAAGTGCTACTAAAGCATTTTTCACTCAATTTACTATGTTAAGTTCATAAGCCGTCGAAAGAGGAAGGCAATTAGAGAGGGGTGCTATCTCATGTTGAACGTCACAGCCCGACAAGAATTAATGAGCAAAATTGTTGATACATTGTTTGTAGTAGTTGAAGATGCCAGATTTGATTTTTCAGATACTGGCTTACAAGTTAGGGTCGTTGACCCGTCGCACGTAGCAATGATCCAGATGGATATCGATGCTGCTGCTTTTGATACTTGGGAAATAGATGAAACTAATTTAGGATTAGAAATGAGGAAACTAAAGGATTTGGTAACATTAGGTGCTCCTAGTGACTTAATCGAAATGACACACAGTGATGATACTGGTGTTTTGACCTTGAATTTAGGTAAAATCGATAGAAATATCAGACCTTTAGATAACTCAACTCTATCTCCTCCAACCTTGCCTTCCTTAGATTTGGGATGTAAAGTAACTCTTGGTGGAGCTGAATTTTCTCAAGCACTAAGAGCAGCAAGACAGGTTGGCGATTTGGTTAATTTCAGCATTGAGCCATCTAAGTTCACCGTTCACGTTCAAGGTTCAACCGATTCAGTTACCGTTGAATTTTCAAAGGATGAAGTTCAGAAATTAGAATGTGATAAACCATCCAGAAGCCAATATTCTTTGACTTACTTGGTCCCAATGGCTAAGATTTTTGGAAATTTAGAGAGTGTCGAATTAGGATTTGGTGAAAACTATCCTTTGTCAATGAATTTCACTTTCCATGACGGTGCTGCTGAAGTAAAGTACTTCTTAGCACCAAGAGTAGAATCAGAATACTGATTAGTATTCTCGCCATCCATGGCTACATTCTTTACAAGTTAGCATTCTTGTTTCAGGTTCATCAGATGAACGTGTTTGCTCAAGATATGCATAAACTTCGATGCAATCACATTTAGGACACATGTATGTATCTTTAGTGAGGATACCTTGCATTTTATCTGAATCTTTGATGATTTCATATTCTCTGTCCTTAGATTTGGTTTCGGATTTGATGTTAGATAGATCGACATCTTCACCATCCGAACCTTTGATCACTAAATTTGCTGGACCATTATATCCACATTTGTAGTTAGGACAGGTAATATTACCAATAGGGTCAGGGAATGAAAGCGCTCCACATTTCGGGCAAAACATATACAGTGCTAAAAGAACCAATACTTGAATATATGCAATAATTCATAGTTTTTACAATAATTTATACTACTTTTCGAATTTTACATTTGTATATTGATTAGCTTTTTCTTAGGTAAGGGTGAAGACCAAAAACGATGTGGCTTGTATTATGTGGCTATGGTATGATTGGCAGGCAGCAGCAGTTGTCAACGCTGAAGGTGCCATTTTGGACCAAGATAATTGGGATGGTTTCTATGACCAAAGAGCAGTTGTTGAAAGGTTAGAATGTATTGCCCAAGGAGGATTGACTCCTGAAGCACGACTTTTACTTGAGCGATTTCCTGAGGCCAAACCTCTTGTTCATGGTGAGGAGGAACTTCCAGAAGCAGATTATCCACTACCAAGTGATGAAGCACAAAGCGCTGTAGATTCAGCAGCAATCGCTCTTGCTAATCAAGGAGTTGCACAAGCAGCAGGTGACCCAGACAAGCGTCTAGAACACTTGTTAAGGGCAAGTGATGAGATGAGGAGTACCTATCTAACCATGGAGTCAAGGCTAGTAGAATGGGTCGGCTTATTTTTACCTGAAGCAAGATTTGGTAGGGATAGAACTAGTCTTGCTAAACAGGTTAGTGAAGCCGATAGTTTAGAAAATCTAAGCAAAAAATTAGAGGTTTCTCTACCTCCAGTTGGTCCGTCGAAAAGTGAGTGGAAGACACTTAGAGAATGGGGCGAGTCAACTGCAACATTTAGAGGCAAACTGGACAGATTAGAAAATGCAATTAGAGAATTGGCAACAGAACATCTTCCTTCATTATCTATTATGCTGGGTCCAATTCTAGCGGCTCGGTTATGTGTTGAAGCACATGGCAGAATGAGGCTAGCAAGACTACCAGCGGGAACAGTACAGGTTTTGGGTGCTGAAAAAGCATTCTTCAACCATCTAAAAACAGGCGCTCCACCTCCCAAACATGGACATATTTTCATGCATCCTTGGATCTCACGTTCACCGCGCTGGGTTAGAGGGAAAATCGCTAGAACAATAGCCGCAAAAGCAAGTATCGCCGCTAAGGTTGATGCCTTTGAAGGAGTACCTTGGACTCAACAACAAGTCGATGAAATTGAACAAAGAATCGAATCGATTAGATCTGCTAATTCAAAGCCAGCACGACGTAGAGGCTAGGTGAAAAATTTGGCTAAGAATAAGCGTAATGCTACAGAAATGATTTCTTGGGCTGTTCGCTTTGAGAGAAGAGCCATTTGGAGCATTAATGCTAATCCAAAATCCTCTGTATATGGTGAGTCATTGAAGAGATTTGATGGAATTGAATATCGAAGATGGGACCCGAACCGTTCCAAACTTGGAGCAGGACTCATGCGAACCGAGTATGAAAAATCCGATTTATTGCCAGAAAAAGGTTCTACTGTGCTGTATCTCGGTGCTGGCCATGGTACATCCATCAGCCATCTCTATGACCATTTATGTGGCCAAAATAATCAACATGGAGGCCGAATAGTTGCGGTTGATTTAGCCTCTCGTTGTTTGCGAGATCTTACTCATTTAGCAAAAACACGACCAGGTCTTGTGCCAGTTTTAGGTGACGCAAGGAAGCATTCCGCATGGGGAGTATTAGTCCCTCGCAGAGTAGACTGGCTTTTCCAAGATGTTGCTCAATCAGGTCAAGTTGATATCTTTATTTCTGCATGTAAGAGATTTTTGAATCTAGAGGGCATTGGATTATTGTCACTGAAAGCAGCTAGTGAAAGATGGACAGGAGAAGGCGAACAACATTTATTCAAATCTGTTGAAGAAAAGTTATCAGAAAATGGTTTTGAAATAGAGGAAAGCATTGAATTAACTGGATATGAAGATAACCATGTTCTTTTTGTGGCTCGTCGTATTGAGTAGAACATGCCCGAACTACCAGAGGTTGAAACGGTCAAGAGCGGGCTTGAAAAAGCGTGGGTTGGTAAGACAGTTTCAAAAGTAATCTTACGTAGAGAAAACCTACGGTATCCTTTTCCTGAGAATTTCTCTGAGCAAATGAAGGGTCAGAAAATTATTGCAGTTAGACGACGTGCAAAGTATCTCTTAATCGATACAGATGGAGATTTAGTTTTCCTCTCCCATCTTGGAATGAGTGGAAAGTATACCCTTTTTGATTCTAAATCAGTAGCCAAATATGATCTTAGTAATTCTGAAAAGAAATCAATTTTCGGAGAAAAAACTGGCTTCAAAGGCAAGCATGACCACATGGAAATAAGATTTGAAGATGGTTCCATTTCGGTTTATACCGATCCGAGAAGATTTGGAATAGTCAAGTTATTTCATCGCTCTGAAGAACAGGTCCAATCCTTACTCGAAGTCCTTGGCCCAGAGCCATTCGATGATTGGAATTCACAGATTGCAGCAGATAGGTGTAAAGGAAAACGTTCTCCAATTAAGACTACATTATTAGATCAAAGATTTGTTGTCGGAGTTGGAAATATCTATGCATGTGAGGCACTCCATAAAGCGGGAATTTCACCAACAAAGCAGGCGTATAAATTAGTCACAAAAGCAGGAAAGCCGACAAAGGCTCTGGATAGATTGGTTGATGAGGTGAAAACGGTTCTCAATAAAGCGATTGCTGCTGGTGGCTCTACTCTCAATGACTTTGCTGATGTCGATGGTAATCTTGGTTACTTCAGTCATCAGTTCAGTGTTTATGGAAGAGAAGATGAACCCTGTCTAAAAGAAGGGTGTGGCGGAATAATTGATAGAATAGTACAATCTAACCGTTCTACATTTCTCTGTCCTAGATGTCAAAAATAACTATGCCATCGAGTATAGTACAGAAGCGGCAAACAACCACAATGCAACCGCAGTAATACGATAGATTAGTTGTCCTCTCACTCTTAACCAGTCTACTGCACCAGTTCCAGTCAATGCTAATGCAACAATTAGGTACCACCCCATATCGATGCTCATGCCTAATATTCCAATAGCTAGTTTAGTGCCCATCCCCATTCCAGGCTCTAATACTTGGGCAAGAATTGCAACAAGGAAAAGCGCTATTTTGGGATTGAAGAAAGCAATAGAGAAACCTTCAATGAAACCTTGACGCCTAATTTTACTGTTATCAAATTCCTCATTTTCTTCTAGATTTACTTCATCATTCCACATTAGGTAACCATACCATATTAGTAATCCAACACCAATTAACTGTAAAATTAAGAATACATCTGGAGCATTCTCTAGTAGTACAATTAATCCAAAGACTGCGCTTCCTGCATATATTCCAAAACCGATACCGTGGCCGATTGCACAGGCTACACCTTGAGATCTACCCCCAAGAATTGTATTTCTGATCACCACCATAACGCTAGGACCAGGTGAGATAGCACCAAGGAAAAAGAAGGTGCCTGCGGCAAAAATCGCCTCCCATGCCAGTCCTTCCATGGGCAAGGCTAGAATGAATTAAACATCAAACCTTGCAATATCACAGACCATAAAGCAGGATTGGACCACGGTTTTTTTGAAGTCTGGCGGCAGTTTCTAGACTGAACCTCATAATATCCTCTCTCATTATAGTTTGATTTCTTACAAGTGCTAAAGCTCGTTCAAAAGTCTCCCTAGGAGACGGGCTATTTCTTACTGGTGAGGTTTGTTTCTCCATAATCTACCTAACATACTGCTACCACTTAAAGGTATGTTTTAAGGAGTTTTATGCCTATTTATTTCCGGAAAACGGGGAAATATGACTCTTTAATAATATTTTACGTCTTTAATCGGCAATAGTTATATTATGGAAGTAGTAGTTCGCAAATCCCTTCATGCTCTACCACTTCTAGACTTTTCATCTACTAGAATCTTCAAGCGCATATCTTTATTCTTGACTCGAGAGTATATTGGGAAGGAATTCGGCCCCGGTAATTTGGGTGGAAATCTACCCGCTTCGGTGCCAGGCCCAAGCCGAATTAAATGTCCATTGTGAATCCATTCATCTGGTATTTCATTCCTATCATTGTAAGCTGTAGTTGCCCTTTGTGCAAGTTTTCTCCAAGTGAATGGCTTGTTAAGTTCAGATTTCATTTGTGCATTCATAGAAGGAATAGTAATTCCAATTTTATTCAGATCATGCCTTGCTTTATCCTCAGCAGCACGATTTCTATTACTCCTTTGCCTGAGTGCAATTAGTCCAAAACTATCTGCAGCATGCGATTCTCTACGATTGTCAGGGTGTTTCCATCGACCTTTTTTCTTGCGTAATTTGGGAAAGAACTTGACTGGTTTTGAGTCGACTTCAAACCATCTATCGCTTCTCAAAGTAGGTTGCTTAATCACTTCTAGAGTTGTAATATCGATTGCTGCTAAGCCCGGTGAGATGTGATTGTATGCTCCTATATCCATTGCAATCCATGCAGGTTTTCCTAGTTCATTATCGAAAGTTGAGTAAGCGATATCTCCACCATTTGCCTTTCCAACTTTAGTTGTCGGGGTATGTCCAAAGAAGATTGTTCTTTGTGGGTCAACAGGTGAGTCGTGATTATACCAAATTTTTCTAATCCACAATAATTCTTTCTCGCCTTGTGAATCAAGAGGCATTCTAGGGTCGTATCCGGCATGAACAAATCGCCAATTATCCAAGACGATTTGTGTCGGTAAGTTATCCATCCATTTAGCATCGCTGTAGAATGTTCTCTTAGCCTGATATAAGTCTCCATCTGCTCTGATAATGTAAGAGCCCCAGGTTGATTTTCCACCCTTTTTCATCCAGGGTTGATATAACTCAACAGTTTCTTCTTCAGTTATACTTTGGATTGCCATTTTTTCATGGTTGCCTTTGATACAAATAATTCTGTGATCACCGCGAATGAGTTTGATGACACCAGCAGAATCTGTTCCTCGATCAATCATGTCACCAAGACAAATTAGTCTGTCTTCAGGGCCTAAGTCTAATCTGTGAAGTAAGGCTCTAAATGTTGCGAGGTGGCCATGAATGTCACCCATGACGTATATTTTGTGACCATCTTCGATACGAGCCTGCAAGTCTGCTTCAAGCGACGGATCCCTCATTGAGGGACCTAATGGTATGTCAAGTTTACAGGACATTTTACCGC
>CAXFAS010000019.1:0-35481 GCA_964001175.1 uncultured euryarchaeote | reverse complement strand
CTATGAATGTAGTTAATGCATCTTGCCCAACACATTCCTTGACACGGAATTTTAGAATTACATGCATCTTGGTGAAATCACCATTGAATTCTTGCAGAGTCATTTGGTAAACTCTACCTAAGATATGTTCGTCAGACTCTCCGAGAGTCTCTCCGATGTTTTTGAAGTCCCATGGGTGTCGAGGGGCACGAATAGTGTACCATCTCTTCATCTTCCACTTATCTCGTTGCTTACGTGCTGCTGCACGTGCCTTTGCACTTACTTTCTTCGCTGCCATCAGAATCATCTCGGTATGTCTTGCGGGGGCTACCCCACTTGCAAGTCGCCGACTAACCACCCCTATTTGAAGAAAACTACTAACTTTTGAATATATTTTAATCCGATTTTGGTTCGTTAAACTATTGAACATGAATAATTTAGCATAATTTATGGGAGCACACCACCTGACAATGCGAGTCACATCAAGTGGTTTAGAGGATGAGAATCTAATCGCTGAAGCGATATCGTTACTGATTGGTGACTCTGATTTAGTGGAGTTAGAGAAAACCAACTCATACCATGGCTCACCGATTTTCTTGATCAGTGCCACAACAAGAAAAAACAAAATAGCTTTGAAGGCGATTTCAAAACTAGGTAAAGAAAATTTGGAAAGTTTACTAACAACTGTTCAACAAAGACTAGATGAAAATAATACACTTCATTTCAGAATTGGGCTAGATGAACTGATAGATGGAGATTTAAAATTAGTTAAACCTAACAAGAAATCCGTCAAATGTCAAGTTAAGTTAGAAGTTTACCCCGGGCAGTCAGTCATTGAAGAGACAAATTCATTTCTAAATGAGGCAATTTTAATATCCAAATAGCGCTTAGAAATTTGTGGAATTTCACAAGGGATTAAGTATTGAGGGCTTTTACCTTGCATGAGGAGTAAATATGACTCATGTTGTAACATCCGGATGTGTTGACCACAAATATCAAGAATGCGTCGCTGTGTGCCCAGTAGAAGCCTTTAGAGAAGCAGAAACCTACCTAGTTATCGATCCTGACGAGTGTATCGATTGCGGTGCTTGTATTCCAGAGTGTCCTGTTGACGCTATTTTTGCTGATATAGATGTGCCAGAGGAAGAAGAGGCTTGGATTGACAGAAACGCCGAGGAATCTATAGATGCTGAAATCGCTGAAGGCGATACTCCAGTTCTTGCAGACTAAATCTACTTTGGAGTGATTTTATGTCAGTTATTGATTTGAATACGTTAAACAACGGTAGTGAGTTAGTGAAGAGAGGCTTTGCAAGAATGCAGCAAGGCGGCGTCATCATGGATGTTGTTAATCCTGAACAGGCTGCTGTTGCTGAAGACTCAGGAGCAGTTGCAGTTATGGCACTAGAGCGAGTTCCAGCAGACATCCGAAGAGATGGTGGTGTTGCTAGAATGAGCCATCCAGATATGATTCAAGGAATTTTGGATTGTACTTCAATTCCTGTTATGGCTAAGTCTAGAATCGGTCATGACGGTGAGGCTAGAATTCTTGAATCAATGGGAGTTGATATGATTGATGAATCTGAAGTACTTACTCCTGCAGACCCATATTTCCACATAAGTAAGAAAGATTATGAAATCCCGTTCGTATGTGGTGCTACAGAACTTGGTGAAGCAGTAAGGAGAATTTGGGAAGGAGCATCAATGATTCGTACCAAGGGTGAAGCTGGAACTGGAAATGTTGTTGCGGCAGTAACTCATGCTAGAATTATTGATCAGGAAATTCAACAAGTGAAAAAACTTGATGATTCCGGAATTTCCGATGCCGCAAGCATAATTATGGAAAGATACAGAGTTCTTTCAAATCAATCAAAATTACCTGGTAGTTACAATATGACACCTTTTGGTGAAATTGGTCAATCAATGCATGAGGAAATATCATCTATCCTAAATGATGTTAAGAAAATGGAAAGACTACCTGTTGTTACTTTTTCAGCAGGCGGAATTGCAACTCCTGCTGACGCATCTTTAATGATGCAAATGGGCATGGATGGAGTCTTTGTTGGTTCTGGAATCTTCAAGTCTGATGACCCTAAAACAATGGCTGATGCCATAGTAATGGCAACTGCACATTATGATGATGGAGCAAAAGTTGCTGAAGCAATGGCAATGACTCTAGGTTCACCAATGGTTGGAGATGAACTAGAAACTCTTGAAGTCCGACTAGACCAACGTGGCTGGTAATTACTCAAGAGGAGTATCGATTCCTTCCTCGCCAAGAGCCCACTTAAGGGTCTTAACTACACCTTGTAGTGCTTTGTGTGAACGTGCTGATTCCTTCATCCCGTCTAAATCTCCGGTTTTGCGACATTGTTCATACCAGTCCTTCCATTGGACTAATCTTTTTTCTGCTTCTTCAAGCATATTCTCTATTTCTGCCCAAGTACGGTTATAAGAGCGATAGGGAGTATCGTCTTCAGAAGACATGCCAAACAGTTTGGCGGTAGTAATTGATTATTTTATTGATGCGGCTGAAAATATGATTAATCTAATTTTTCTCCGTTAATCGAAGTATTTGATTCAATAATAGCGTTATCACCAATAACACAATTTTCAATAGAACAAAAATCACCAATTTTAACATTACAACCAATTACTGAATTAATAATTTTACAGTTATTTCCAATATTAGTTTCCTTCATAATTAAGGAATTTTGTAAAAATGTATCTTTGCCAATAATTGCACCAGCAGATAAAACACTACCGCGATTAATGGCTTGCGAACTAGATTTAGAAAATTCAAATCCGTTGGTACCGATTACTTCTCCTTCTGGCATTTTGAAAGGCAAACTTTCTCGATCTTTTATCAAAGTATGTTGAGCACTGATTAATTCATTAGGAAGTCCAACATCAAACCAAACTCCTTCGATTTTTTTAGCATATATGGGCCATTCTAAATCTAATAATTTCGGAAACAATTGTTTACTAAAATCATATTTTTCACCCATCGGAATCAATTCTAAAACGTCCGGCTCAATAATGTATAAACCAGCATTAATAACATCACTAAATGCTTCTTTCGGTTCAGGCTTCTCGAGAAATTTCACTACAAAACCTTCGTCAAGACTACCGTCTAATTCTCCTTTTTGAGTCTTGGATAATCCAACAATACCGAACTCAGAAGGGTTTGTAACCTGCCAAAGACCAATTGTTACTTTGGCATTGGATTTTTTATGTGCATGTATTAAATTTTCAAGATTGCATGATAGGACAGAATCCCCAGATCCTACAACAAAGGTTTCCTTCAATTGGTCAACCAATAATCTAACACTTCCTGCAGTACCCATTGGAGTATTCTCTTGATTTATTTTGGAACTTGATAATCTTGAATCATTTGATGACCAGGACTCAACTAATTGCTCTAACATTTCACCTTTGTATCCAGTTGTAACAATAATGTTAGTAACTCCGGAATTTACCATAGCATCTTTTACAAATTCTATGACAGGCCTTCCTAATACTTCGACCATTGGCTTTGGTCTATTTTTAGTCAATGGATATAGCCGAGTACCTTGGCCCCCAGCCATTATTACACCAAACATATCAATCCTCATCTTTTTCTTGATGCATTGATGTTTACTCGGCGCATGTTTTTCTTCTTTTTGGACTTCTTGGAAACTCTATCAGTAACCATGTCCTCTGAATTTAATCCACCAAATGTCAAACTTCCCGTTTCAAGTAATTGCTTTGTTAATGATTCAGCAACATCTTCTGATTGAGCTCCTGTTTTCATAGCCTCGGCAATCGATTTATTGTGATCTACCATCCAAGATTTCCTCTCTTCTCTTGCAAGATTCAATTCATCTCTAGCTTTGTTTACATCAACCATTAACTCATCAATCTTAGAATGTACTTCATTTGCTTTTTCTTTATTCTCAACAAATTCAAGATGGAATCTATCTCCTTCAGATTTAAGGAAATCCCTATGTGCAAATACTTCATCAACTTCAGGTGACTTCAGGTTAACTCTTTCAACAGCTTCAATCATTGAATTATGTGCAGCATCCGCTTCTGCCTTTAGTGTTTTAATTGCAGAATCTAAATCCGACATATCTACTTTGACCATTTCAAATTCAGCAACTTCGGGTTCTAGTTCTTCTATTCTTTTTGAAAATTCTTTAATTTTCTTAACCATTTCCTTCTCTTTATTCACTCCAACTGAAGTTGTCTCGAACTTTTTCTCTAATGCGTCGACCTCGTGTTTCAACTGATTGTATTCAGCAGTTGCTGAACGCTTTTTACCTCTTTCTGCACCCTTGCCTTTAATCTTAGAAATTAAATCTCGCATTTGTGCTTGGATTGCATTTCTTTTTTCTTTGAACATTTTTATTTCTGCACGTATTGCTTTTACCTCAGCCAAAACTAATTCAATTTTCTCCTTGTGTTCTTTATACTGAGACTGAACTGAATTCCTCTTATCGGCAGAAATTTTTGCTTGATCGTTAAAATTATTCCTTACTTCACGCATTTTTCGAACCTTAGATTCCATAGCGTGTAATTTCTCTCGCAGATCTCCATCCGGCTTTTCTTCGCCCTCTCCAAACTTCCCGCGCATGATGTGTCGAATCGATACTCCATTTCAATGCTATGGAAAATTGAAACTTTTGATTAAACGAAATTAAATATCCCTATTACCGATGCTGCTATTGTTCCAATACCACCAATAATAGTCAAAATTAGCGAACTCGAGGATCTGATTCTTTCCTTAAACTCAGACCTCACTCTCACATTCATTTGTGAACCAATCAATAATTCTCCACTAACTTCTTCCAACCTGACCGAAACAGTTGCTTCACCATATCTTTCAGGCAACATTGTTTGCCATGCAACTGTTCCATCCCTTAGAAGTCCTGACATAATTGCTAAAATATCCTGATTACCTTTTTCTGAAACTGGAATTGCTTCATCGGGCCACCACTTCTCTTCTCCAGGTTCTAATCGATAAGTCATCGCCAAGTCATGAGGTCTAAAATCTGGGGATTGAACTCTTAATACCAAGGTTCTAGATTCATTAGAAAGATTATGCATGAAAGTGAATAGGTTCGCTTTCTTATGAATAATATTTTCCATATCAACTTCAAAAACTATTCCACCATGCAATGATTTTCTACCTGCAGATAAATCTTCTTCAATACGACCGATCATCCTGAAAAATGCTGGTGTTCTATTCTCAATGTGTTCTAAAATTAACAGCCACTCTTCAATAGTAAATACATGATGGTTTTTTATAAAATCTACACCCTTTTTATTCAAGATTTCTCCTAATTCGTCAAATACTGATGATAAATCTAAACCTTTGGAATGTTTATACAATGTCATCATCATTTTCTCTCTAGCAAATCTAGGTTCAATGCCTCTTTTTACATAACTTTCAACATCCTTTACAAAGGCATCATATTCAGTTTTTAACAGAGGGTCTAATTGCGATTTGACTAAATCACTCAAAACCATATCAAGAGTAGATGGGTGAACAGGAGGGACATATGAATTAAGCAGGCCTGTCTTCTCAGCTAAATTGAAGTATGAACTTCTAGTCGAAATATGCTGCCCCATAGATAGAACAGTAAATGAAAACGAGAATAATAAGAAGTTTCTACCCATATCTGATTGAATTCCGTAGAACGAAACTGCTGATATTGACAGGATAGCTAACATAGCATAACTTAGAGCAAAAAAATGCTTAGAGGCGGATTTACTTAACATATTTTCCATTGATGAATAACCATGAAGTGAACGAACCGAAAGGTGTAAATCTTCAGCATCCTTAACTTTCGACTTGAAATTTTGAATGCTAATGTTTACTCTATGTCTATGTAAAGCCATTGACAAAATGTATCCTAGCAATATTATGAATACTAAACCAACAATCATTGTTGCAAAACTTACCTTGAGGGTTGGTTGGACAAAATCTACCCACCATTGTGGAGATCTAGATGCTTGAGACCATGCTCCAAAAAAGGCTAATATAGCAATAGCAGGTAAAAACAATAGAAGTCTTATTCCGGAACTGATTAATTGTCGATCAATCGCATAAAGAAAATTTTCATCATTCCACTTTTTCATTGATTTAATGGTCTTTTTCTTTAATTTTTCTACAGACTCTGTAAGTGAAACAGTGTCATTTTCTTCATCCAACGAATCCTTAGACTCGCTCAACTCTTCCTCAGAAGTCACTTCCTATTACCTCCCGCAACCCTACTAAATCATTTAAGCACTAAAGTGTTGACATTAATTTTTAACTAATGTCGCAAATCTAGAAGTATATTATTGGATATGGATTCATCGATTTTTAGAATCTTATTAGATGATTTAATCTTATATTCACCATCAAAAATTATCTCGGTACCAACTTCAATTCCAAGACGAGAAATCAGATTAATATCATCGCTTGACAAAGAAATAAAAGATACTTTACCAGACTCCCCCTTTTGCATGTTTGACAAATTTCTAACCCCTGAACTCTTTGATTGCAGACGTTCGGATAATTCCGTTCTAATTTCAGGAATATCTCTACCAATAGGATCAAGATCTGGATTGCCGAAGTAAATCGATAAAGCAACATCTAAGTCATCATTGATAGCATGTTCTAGACGGCACGCTGTATCATCATGATCACCTTCAAACGGAAGGTGTTCAAGTAATACTCTTGCCAATCTATGTCGGCGCTTCATCATTTTTCCATGTTCAAGCCCCATAGCAGTTAATGATGACCCCTTGTATGGTACATAATCTAAAAATCCCTTTGCGGCTAGTCTTTGAACCATCTCAGTGGCTGATGCAGGGGAAATTTTCAGTGATTCAGCTAGAATTCCTGTTCTAACTCTTTCATCAGGATTTTTTTCATAAAAGCCATACATAGCCTCAAGGTACTCATCTTCAAACTCTTGGAAGTGACCTGCGCTCATAATAATGCTAATACGGAGTGGGTTTTCAACTTAACTAATCATCTGTCCGGAAAATAGTCTTGCAAGCAGGGCACCTTACTGAACCAGAATAACTCTCTGGTATCCTTAGTGTTTGAGTACAATCTGGACAAGAAACTTTAACCTTACCGTCGCTAATATTCTCTTCAATGGATTCTTGCTCGACTTTTTCTTGTTCAATTTCTCTAGTTGGATCCTTCTTTTCTTCAACTTCGAAACTGTGTTCACAATCCGGACATCTGACCGAGCCAGAATAATTCGAAGGTATTCTTAACTGACGAGAACATTCGGGACAGGCTATTTGGATCTTTATATCAGACAGTTCGACTTCAGAATCGTCTGAAACTTTCTTTTTCTTAGGAAGTGGTTTAGAAGATTCATTATTAGGGTTTGAACCCCTAATTCTGATAACAAGAATTATTGCCGCTGCTAATGCAATTCCACCTAAAATCCCAGTCCAAGGAATTGGTTGTGACTCCTCTTCAACTTGAGTAACGGAGGAAATGAATATATTTTCTGAATTGATATTCTGTTGAGAAACTGACCAAGTTGAAACTAATGATACCTCATCGCCTTCAGGCCAAACAAAATTGAATCTTTCGATTGATGATGTTTGAGGTCCTAGAGCGTCTATATTCCTCTCATCAATTAGAATTCCAGAACTGGTTTTTAATATTAAAATTCCATTTGAACCTTTCACAGTTCCTGAGTTTTGAAGTGTCAATGTAACTTCAGCATTTTCACCCGCAGTTGGACGGTTTGGATTGGATTGTGAATCAAATGAAATCGAATAGATCGGCCTTTCACTAGGAATGTCGACATTTACTGAAGAAAATCCAAAACCTGCAACCCAGTCAACTTCATTGACTCTTACTATTACCTTTTCAGCATCAACAAATCCAATGTTAATACTTCCTCCAGTCATTCCGGGACTCAAAGTAATTATTTTATCGACTAAAAAATTCTCTGTAAACGAATCGATATATCCAAGCCTAATTCTAACTTCTCTATCAATACCATTAGAGAGAGAAACGCTCCAATCAAATGATATTCCATTTTCAGCGTCCCATGTCACAGATTCTATTTCTATCTCAACGGTCTGTTTTTCAAAAATAGATAGATTCAATGCCCCAAGTAATCCCGAATCTATAGAACCATCATAAGATTCTATACTCCAATTTAGCATTTGTAGCCCACTATTTACCATAGGCACCTCAACAGAAACCTCACCTGCCTCATCAGGATTAAGTTCAATATATGAGCCGGAATAACTTATACCAGCAACCTCACATTGAATCTTAACATGCCCCATAATAGAGCCATGATTCCTTACCAAGAGGGATAATCGGACAGTATCTCCATCATGCCATGGACCCAGTAAAGTAGCCGGTGTATTGCCCCCAGCAGATTCAAACTCTGCGGATTCGACAAATAACGAAATATTTACTGAATCATCTGATAAGTCTGAAACCCTATCTCCACTAATTGAACATAGCAGAAGACCAGGTCTAGCGGTTGTAGAAATCGATAAATTGGTTTGAGAGAGATTGGACAAGTTGAGGTTATTATTGAAAATAGTCTCAGTCTCAAAAATACAGGTAACTATTCCACTGAAATCAACTTCTCCCGAGTTAGATAATTGTAAATTCCAAAAAACCTGTTCTCCTGCAATAATCTCTGAAGTATTTTGACTTAGTAACAGAATTAGATTAGGAAGTGGAGGAGGGAAGATGGTAGAATTGAAAGTGATAGATTCATCTAGTTGATTTAGATCTCCAGTATCATTTATTGAAAGAAAAATATTCACAGAACCTTCATTCATAATTATTGATGAATTGAAGTAAAATATTGATGTTTGCATTGGTGGAACTGTAAAAATTTGCGAAGAGAAGTTTTCAGTAGCCAGTGATTCAGTCAAATTAACAGTTAGAAATCCATTCCAGTCATAATCTCCATTATTGATAATTGGGATTTGAAGTTGTAAATAATCTCCGTCATTAACAGTTAGATTACCAGTATTTTGACCTAAAGAATCAATACCCTCAACGATTATAGAATCACTCTGTCCAATTGAAATATTCAATGGGTTTAATCTATGTAGAGTTCTTTGAAAGGACGAATCATGTGTTGATTCAATTGAAGTTACATCTCCTAAAATTGTAACAACAATAATCACATAACCAAAAGGAACTTCTGTTAAATTGTGTGAATAGGCAATGGTCTCACCTAAAATCAACTGTAAACTTTCAGAATGTGAACTCAATGATTCACCTGACATTGACTGCATGTCAATGGAAATGTTGGCAAACGAGGTACCAGCACTTCCAATATTGTCAATATTAAATTCCAAGTCATAGTAACTCTCTTCTACAGTGTCAAAATCTTGAAGATTTATTGAAGCCAATTCGATAGAAACTCCTTCGCTCGATGCTGAAACGATAGGTAGAGAATAAGGGCAAATAAGCAGAGTGATAATCAATAGAAAATATACTCTATTGTCACTACCCATAACGCCCACATCGATGCTAATAATAGGGGGTTTTTCACCTTCTCGCCTAAAACTACTCCTGCGCCATGTTTATTCAAGGTTGAAAACTGGCCCGTATGTATGACTCCGCAAGACTTGCTAGCCGTCTCACCAGATTTTCTGGCCAAGACGATTCTTCATCGTAGAGAGATGATGATGCAAGATCTCCCCAATAACCTAGCCAAAAGGCAAGAAGAAAGACATATAGCAGCTAAGTTGGCACAAGATTCCAAACAACGCAAAGATGAAATTTCATCTAAGGTAAATAACTTAAAACACGAGAGTGAAGCGGCATTAGAATCTGTAATCGAGTTATTATTTCAGATTAACAAAATTTGCCAGGACGAATCTGGAAAAGTTTTCATCGAAAATAGTGAGATAAAGCTAATCTCCGAAGGAAAGAACATTCTTCAAAATTTAGAGAAAGTTAGTAAAATTTTGACAAAAAATGAATCTTGGTCGGGAAAAAATATTGAGTCCGAAGAAACCAAAAAAGAATTATCAGAAATTCGAAAGCAAGCAAATAAATTAATCTTATCTGGTAGAAAAGCAAATGATGCAAAGTTAGACTTAACAATAGAAAATGAAAAAATAAACTCAATGTGGTTAGAAAATGAATCTCACAGGAGAAGATGTGAATCTAGATATACTAAACTCAAACGCAGTAACGAAGAAACCGAATCAGCTGTAGAATATTGGAGTTCAAAAATTGAGACTAATTTCGAAGATTTACTTACAGATGCAAAAAGAGTTGCTGACGGAGGACCATCCAGTCGCTATTTGATGAAACAAAAAACACCAACTAGGAACAAGGGGAAATAGTGATGCAAGAAAATTGTAAAATCACTGGCATGAAACCATCTCAACAAAAGAGATGGCCCTTATTTTACTCTTTACTCACTGGTGATTTCAATCAAAACAAAATAGATATTTCAGTTGATAAACTGAGTAAAGAAATAATGCAGTTTTGCTCAAAACAAGAAACAACCGATGAAATTCAAGATCGAAAGAATGCAATAATTAATCATTTAAAGAAGCGATTTAATCGAAAGTTCAACGGTTCAAAAATGACTACATTTGGTTCATCTGAATCTGGACTAGGTTTGAAAAATGGCGACATTGATTTATGCTTAGAGTTCAAAAGTGAAAAGCCAAAGAAAGTCTTAACCAAAATTGCTAGAATGTTGAGAGAAGATGGTATGGAAGATGTAACACTTATTGCTCATGCTAAAGTACCGATTGTGAAATTCATTGATTCAAGAACCAAGATTCCAATTGATATTTCGATAAATAACAGCCTAGCAATTCATAATACTAAACTTCTAAAATCATACAATGATTTTGACATTAGAGTTCGACCTTTTGTACTCGCAATCAAACATTGGGCTTTGCACCGTGGAATATGTAATGCCGCCTATGGTACGTTTTCTTCATATGCGTGGACACTGATTGCATTACAATCCTTACAGACATGTAACCCACCAATATTGCCAAATATCCAACAAGGAGAAAATAGAATTCTTCAACAAATAGAAGGAACTTCTTACGATTTAACAATGCATGAAAATCCTTCTGATTTACTCATAAGCGAAAATAAATCAAGTATTGGAAATTTGATAACTAGTTTCTTCGAGCAATTTGCAATAAACTGGCCATGGGAGGATAATGTCATATCTATCCGTTCAGGAAAAATGATACCTCGAAAAGAAAAGAATTGGGAAGAAAAAAAGCCAAAATTACTGGATGCGTTAACCGATGAAGATAAACTAAGATTAGGAAAACATAGTCTTCCTGTTGAAGATCCGTTTGACCATTTACATGACCTAAGTAGAGTTCTGCGAACTGAAGGAGTAATGGATATTCGTGAAGAATTTTTACGCGCTTATAATATCATATCTGGTGGTGGAAGTTGGGAAGAATTGACGAAGACAAAGTTCCCAGAATTAGTAAATGAAACTCCTAATACAGATTTATTTGAGGATCTTAGAGATGTTCCAAAACAAGATGTAATAGATAAACTAGAAAACCTCCAAGATAATTTACATATTGTTGAATCAAAAATCAAAGTAAGAAAGAGTGAACGCAATAATGCTATTGAGATGTCAAAGGCAATCAGGAAAAGTGCAGAACTTAAGAATGAGGAAACTAAACTTGGAAACTCGTTAAAGCCAAGAAGAGAGAAGATTGAGAAAATAAAGATGCAAAGAGATTCTGTAAATAATAATTATATCCCAGTTCACTGGATTGAAGATGAAATGACTAAAATTTTCCATAGACTTACTGAAGATGTAGATTTGATGACTGCCCCCTCGTTAAACAAGGAGAAGGAATTATTCTCTTGGTTTTTTGAACTACAAAGTATGCATCAGCACTCAAAGAAGACCCGTGAACTACACAATCAATTTATAAAATTACTAAATGAACAAAAAGATACCTTAGATGAATTAGACTTGGTTAAGAAAAACAGTAATTCAACATTTGGAGATTATGAAAACTTTGATGACTTAGCGCATAAGCTATTACTTGAGTTAAATTCTATTCATAATGAAAAAAGAATCTTACGTAGAGAAATAGGAAGGCTAGAAGCATGGTTAAGAATTTGTGATCGTAAGAAGAGAGATAAAAAGAAGTCTAAAAATAAGAAACATGGAAACAGGAAAAAATCCTTTTCTAGGGATTCAGTGAACATTGAGGAGGTAAAGTCTAGAGCATCTTCTGGCGAGAATTTATCACTTTCAGATCTAGGAGCACTACTCAATAGTGGAGGACTTTCCTCTATACAAAATGGTAAAAAAGAAAAGCATCAACCAAAGAAGAAGAAAAAAATGAGTAGTAATATTTCTCCATCACGTGGTAAGCGTGGCCGGTCAAAGAAGAACTATTGAGGTGGATAAATGTCTGACATCCAATGGGTGTATGGTCTAAAACCCGAGTCTATTACCATTGAATGGAGAAATAGAATTAGAGAATTATTCTTATCGGAAACAAATGAAATCTACAAAGATTCTTCCCTTTTAGCCCTTAAAATCCCAGAGTGGGATGGAAATTTAATGCTTATTGATAGAGATAGTTACCCCGATGCTTCATCTCTTAAAGGTATTTTATGGAGTAAACCATTCATGAGTAACTCTACTAGAATTGTCGCATTTGTGATTGACAAAGAGTTTCAGTCGAAGGGACATGGTGGAAGAGCATGGTCCTTTATGCAAAAGAAGATGCAAGAAGTTGGAATTAAATTTGTCCAATTAGAAGTTAAATGTTCAAACACTAAGGCTCAAGAATTCTATATAGCAAGGGGCATGGAGATAATATCAAGAATTGATATGTACTATAAAGACGAACATGGATACATGATGCGTGGGGAAGTATAGATAGTAATCTTTGAATCTCAAAGGTTATTTTCTGCCAAGTGCACCATGGTATATGGAAGATTTCATCGTCTCCGACTTGCTACGGATAAATGGAGTCATCAATGCTGCTCTATTAGATGATGAGGGATTTGTTTTAGCGATTGCTAACAGCGAGATTGAGGTAACTAAAGATATAGAAAAAATAGCCGATATTGATTTAGATAGTAAGGGCTATTCTAGAATCACAATCACTTCTGAAAAAGCAATTTTGATTATTGATAAATTAGATTCGGATAATCGACTGATAACTTGGTGTGAACAATCTTGTAATTTAGGAATGATAAGAAAAAACCTAGATAACGCCGTACTGAGGCTTAATTCCTACCTCGGAAATTAATTTGTCTTGTTTTTTTGAATTTAACCTTAAAGAAATTCAATATCAAGAATTAAATGGGGGTTATTGGTCGCACAGTCAGCGTAAGATGGGAATCTTATGTGAACAGGTGCGTAGGAATATGTCAGAAATGAAAGAAATTCTTGAAGAAAGACGTAAAATGGTAGATGAAAAAGCAACAAAATATCGCACTACTAGAGATGAATGGAATCAAAAAACTAAAGAAAATACAGCCGCTAGAAATGAGCTTAATTCTGAGGTTCGAGAGTTGATTGTTCAAGTTAAAGAACAAAGGGAAATTAGAGAACAAATGAATGAGTTGGTTAGGGAAAAGAAAAGTGCCCGCCAAGAAGCAAACGGTAAAGTCCGTGAGGCTAAATCTATAATCGACCAATCTTCAAATCCCACACAGCCCCAAAGCGATAATAGATCACGACGTGGTAGAGATCGCCCTGAAACTATTCATTCACTTTCAAGGGAATTGAACCGACTTGAATCTGAGTTCGAAAGAGGTCAGCATACAGGTAAAAATGAGACCAAAGTCATGAAAAGAATGAAAGATATATCTTCAAAATTAAAGCGAATGAAAAGTGCCGAAGATTCTAATGATGATCTAAAAGATGCTAGAGAATCCCTAAGAAAGGCTATCGAATTACAAGACATGGCCCACGAGGAAGTTCAAAAAGCAGCTCAAGCAGCTCAAGAAGCTCATGACTTAATGTTGCAATGGAATAAAGAAGTCGATAAGCAAAGGGATAAGGCGGAATCTTGCCATAGAGAACTAAGGCGCTCAAAGAAAGAAGCTGATAAATCTCACCACTTGTATATCGTTTCACTAAGGTGCTTACATTCTATCCAAGATATCTTGAATGCTATGAAGGGCTCTGGTGTTGGAGAAGGACAGAGAAAAGATGCAAGAGTTGAAGTTCAAGATTTGATGTCAAAATTATTATCTGGAGACACATTATCTACTGAAGAATTAATGCAACTGCAAAAATTTGACTGATTAAATCGTAGCAATCAAAGACTCTCAGTGAAACAATGAAATTAGGGGAGGCATAAGATATGATTTCCAAAGATGAAATTGCTGGAATTGTGGAAGATTATGACAGACTAAAACTGAGAATTGGTATGACCGCATCACATTCTGCTCTAGATATTTGTGATGGAGCAATTGAAGAAGGTTTTCCTACTGTCGCCTACTGTAAAGAAGGAAGACATAAGACATATGCTAATTATTTCAAAACTCAAAGATCAAGTTCTGGTAGAGTAATTAGAGGCATGGTTGATAAAGCAATAATTCTTAATTCCTTTAACGATGTAATGAATTCAGACTTACAGAATGAAATGCGTAAAAGGAATGTAGTCTATATCCCTAATCGCTCATTTACTTCTTACTCAACTATCGAGGATGTAGAAAATAATTTCAAAGTACCTCTATTCGGTTCAAGAAATATGCTTAGAATGGAAGAAAGAACAGAAGAACAAGATTACTATTGGATTCTTGATAAAGCAGGATTACCATACCCTGAAGCAATTGAAGACCCTCAAGATATAGATTGTCTCGTAATAGTAAAGCTGCATCATGCACAAAAGAAATTGGAAAGAGGATTTTTCACCTGTGCCTCATATGAAGAATATGTTGAAAAATCAAAATCCTTGCTAAATGAAGGTGTAATAGATGAAGAATCCCTTGCTGGTGCTAGAATTGAGAGATATGTCATAGGCCCTGTTTTCAATCTAAACTTCTTCTATAGCCCATTGGCTGAGGAAGGTGAAAAGTTAGAACTTTTAGGTGTTGACTGGAGATTTGAATCATCTCTAGATGGCCATGTTAGATTACCTGCACCTCAACAGATGACTATGCCTTTACATCAGCAAATACCTGAAATGACTGTAGTTGGACACAATACGGCTACGATTAGAGAATCACTTCTTGAAAAAGCATTTGAATTGGGCGAGAAGTTTATTCAAGCTAGTAAAGAACATTATGACCCAGGTATCATTGGGCCGTTTTGTCTTCAAACATGTATAGACAAGGACATGAATTATTACATCTACGATGTTGCTCCACGTTTAGGTGGAGGGACAAATGTCCATGTTAGCGTTGGCCATCCATATGGTAATGCTACTTGGAGAAAGCCAATGTCAAGTGGGCGTAGAATCGCAATGGAACTTAGACTTGCTGCTGAACAAGATAGATTACTCGAAGTTCTAACTTGAATTAGTATCTAAACTGAGGATAATACTGCTGAGTATATGCTACCGCATGCTCATGCGGATATCCCTGAGCAACTAAATTTTGGTAATATTGCATTGCAGGATTATTTTGAACCACTGGCTGTACTTGATTCATCATTTGTACAGGAGGGCCAGATTGAACCGGAGGGCCATTATTTACTGCAACTTGTTGATTGATATTCATTTGATTATCAAACATTTGATTTTGATGTGCGCCATTTCTTCTAACGAATAATAAAACACCAACCAAAATTGCAATCACAGTAAAAATACCGCCACCAATCAAAAGAGTAGATGATGAAGCAGAATCTGATTCTGGCGGTGGACCCCATCTAGTTGGATCGTCTGGATAGCCATCTGCTCCACTAGAAAAACTCCAATCGGGGTCTGTATTAGAATATCCATCTCCATCACTATCATAACAGCCAATTCTATCATTTGTGGAGTTACCTTTCACGTTATAGCAAGCATCAGCGCCTTGCATTGTAGTCCATGTATCACTAGGATTCGAATATCCATCTTCGTCAAAATCTGGACATCCATAGCGATCTAAAGTAGATGTCCCCTTTACTGAAATACATCCATCGGGCTGGAAACCATCCGGATTATTTCCAAAACCGTCTACATCGGAGTCTTCCCATTGCGTAGGCTCAAAAATGAACGCATCTGCACCATCATTTATTGACCAAGAAGACTGTACAGGGTCAGAATAACCATCTCCATCAGTATCAATACAACCGAAGCGATCAATCGTAGAATTTCCAGCTACATCTAGACAAGAATCAGGCTGATTACCAAATTGATTATCACCAAAACCATCACCATCAGAATCAAACCATTGGGTAGAATCGAAAATAAATTGATCTACAACATCATACCAACCATCGCCATCGAAATCAGGACAACCGTAAATTCCATTTTGAGTAGAATTTCCAGGTTGGAACGGACATGCGTCTTGAGTCAATGGGTTAACTCCGTCAACAAATGTTCCAGGCCAATTCTCGGGACGGTCCTGCCAAGAAACATTACCCCAGTTATCTCCAAACCCATCGCCATCGAGATCTGCCCACTGGGTATCGTCATCGACAAATGCATCAGCACCCTGTTCAACTGACCAAGAAATATCGGGATTGGAAAATCCATCTCCATCAGAGTCTCTGCAACCCTTTCTGTCTTCATAAGAATCTCCTGAATCATCAACACAATCATCGGAATTGACTCCATCTTGGTTGTCCCCATAACCATCACTATCCGTATCAGACCATTGAGTAGGTTCAAAGTCAAAATCGTCATCAACATTTGCCCATCCATCTCCATCAGAATCAAGACAACCAATTTTACCATTCTCTGATGAATTACCATATTCGAATGGGCAATCATCGGAAATGTCAGCCCAACCATCTAAATCAGAATCGACACAACCTATCTCAAAACCAAGAGTTGAGGTCCCATAAGTAGTAGGGCAGTCATCACTTGAATCAGTGAATGCATCACCATCATCATTGTTATCTTCATCACTATCTCTACAACCGTCGCCATCCATATCTGTTGTAGGTTCAGAAACCCATGTCGGTCTTGGAGGGCTGTATGAGGTTAGAGGGCATCCATCCGAGGCATCTAAAATACCATCATTATCATCATCAAGATCTTCTGGATGGTCATCTTTACATCCATCATTATCCCAGTCAGTTGACGCACTAGGGTTTGCAAAATCTCGAGTACTAGTCCATCCTGTTTGACTATTTCTTGGACAATTATCAGGGAAATTATCTGTAATACCATCATTATCATCATCAGAATCACATGAATCACCTTCAGAATCTAAATCAGTATTTTCTTGACCAGGATTAGGCGTATTTGGACAATTATCATCATCATCAGCCACACCATCTCCGTCAGCATCTTCAATGGAAACTGTTTGAGTAAACCAAACATAAGGCATCAAAACTGATGTTGATTGGGTTGATGCTGACGAAGAACCGAAATCGATTGTTCCGTTATAGTTGCCAGTAACAACCAAGGCGCCATTAGATAACAACGAAATACCAGATATTGCATCATCATCAGTACTTCCTGCATCAAATAGTGCCACTGAGTTGCCATTAGAATCAAAACTGACCAAAACTGAATCATTAAGTCCTCTCGGAGTAAAACTTGTAGAGCCAAAAGAATACGAACTTTGAGAAGATAATCCCATAATTGTTAATCCGCTGATAGAATCATAAACTACGCCAGAGGAGGTGTCATAACTACTACCACCAACTGATTTTGCCCAATTCCATGTCCCTGATTGACTGATACTACCAACGAATGCATCGGTTTGACCTTGGCTTGAAAGTTGAGTTCCTAGATTAATCGCTCCAGTAAAGGATCCTGTCACTAGTAGATTGTTAGAACTATCAAATGCAAGACCAATTGAATTAGATTCACCGCTTCCACTGGTTGCATATGCACTTTGCCAGTTTCCAGCAGAATTAATCTTTGCTAGAGCCATAGGAACTTCATTTGTCGAGGCTGTAACGACGACACTACCAAATGACATACTGACTTGTAAAGTTGTACCTATCCAAACGTTATTACTTGAATCTGAGATCATTGAGTCTACTACTTGAAAACCTTGCCCTCTAGCGTCTTCAAGCCATTGTAGAGAACCTGAATTAGAATACTTTACTAGATAAATTTCAGCATCATTGAGGTCTAACTGACCATTATTTACTCCATCTCCACTTGACCCTGCATCAGTATTTCCTAAAAAGAAGCCACCTGCAATTACATTGCTATTGGAGTCTGTAGTTATCGACGTCCCTTGAACCCAATCTATTGAAGTAACCAAAGTTCCATCATAATCACCATTTCCACGCAAGGCTTCTGCCCACATCCACTGGCCTGAAGAGGATAATTTAGCAACCCAACTATCATAATATCCTGTTGAGGTTAAAGATATACTACCAAAGGAGATTGAATCATAAAATCTACCTGTTGCGAAAATATCTCCATTAGGTGCAATAGCAATATCTCCAATAGTGGCTTCAGCAAACTGTGAAATTCCTGTAATTGATATTTTTTCCATCCACTGCCAATTGCCATTGGAATCTGATTTAGCTATCCAAGGTTCAATATTTTGACCTGAAGTAATTGAGGAAGAACCAATAGACATAGTAGTTGAACCACTCATAATTCCAGCAATAACAAATTCATTATTGCCAGTTGAATCTATCGATGTGACCACTGCTGGATTAGATGCACTTGCTGATGCGGACCAATCATTGGAATTTTTAGAAGAAAAATAGTTTCTAAATTGATCATTGTTGTCAAATTCTTTGCCATCGTTAGAATTTTCAATGTCATAATGTATTAATGAAGTACTCAAAAAAAGTAATATAATTATCCAAGAAATCAAACTTCGGCTTGAAGAAACATAGTCGCCCATGGCATAGCCTCAACCACTCCATGTATGTTTAGGAAATGAACTCTTCCCTATTTTATGAGATTAATTTCTAACAGAATTGACTCAAAGATTAGAATCTAATGATAGCAATTCGCTTTCCCCAGCATCAATAACGGTAATTGTAGATACAGAAAAAGGCTTACCACAAGCGATACCCAGTTCTCTGTTGACCAAAGCTGAGCGGAACATAGTCACCTCTGGATGCTTTGCATGTAGTTCATCAGTATAATCAACAGGGCAATTTGCGGCAAGAACAACCAATTTTGCATCTCCATTAGAACATGCATCTATTGCTTGTCTTTGTCCAAATAATAATTTTCCAGTCGCTATTGCATTCTTTAATTGTCGGCTTAAATCCATATTTTTTCCTCCATTCTCCACATTGTTTCTCATGGTGGGATTATCACTCTTCAGGTATGTAGAATAATTCTACACTTCCAGTACCTAGAGATATTGGTTGACCTACGATGATGTTTTCTGCAACACCAGTCAAATAATCTCTTTCTCCAATAATTCCTGCCTTTAGCAGGTGATTAACAGTAACTTCGAAAGCAGCACGAGCAAGAATACTGTGCTTTGTACCAGATACACCGTGACGGCCTATTGCTCTAACTTCACCTTCCGATGTCATTACATCTGCAACAAGTAAAAGGTGTCTTGTATCAACTTCAAGACGTGCGCCATCAAGTGTTGCTTGTAATTCGTTGACAATAGCTTGTCTAGCAGCTTCAATTCCTAGGTGATCGTAAATCTCGATGATATTATTTGTATAGGTTCTCGAACGATCAATAGTCTCAATTTCACTAATTCTAGATAGATTGGAGCCAATTGTTGAAAGATAATATTCACCAGTCTTATCGTCTAATTGAACATTCGCTCTTTCGATATTTGGAATACCTTTTAGTCGCATATCTCTAATCTTCTCTTCAAGTTGAAGTAACATAGTATAGGAAGGTGGATTCTCAGCAAGTTCTGCTAAATCTTCCTCTGAAAATACTCCCGGAATTAGGGTCAGTTTTGATGGATTCTTTTCCTTGTCAGTCTGAACTAGAAGTCTAGTTGCTCTCTCAAGTTTATCTTTAACCTCAGCAGCACTCATGTTTTTCTGTTTCAAATTACTCTTATTTAATTTTAGAACGAGTCTTCTCTGAGCAACATCGGTTTCTAATGAAGCAATATTAACAGTAGTAGTTACCTCAATGGAAGCAGCTAATTTCTGTGCTTCATCGGCAGAGGATTTCTTATCATCTTGAAGTCTAATTGTCATTGTAGGAGTGTTTGGAACTTTTCTAGCATCTACAATCTCTATAATTCTAGGAAGACCTTGAGTTACGTTTACAGTAGCAACACCTGCATAGTGGAAAGTTCTCATAGTCATCTGAGTTCCAGGCTCACCAATTGATTGAGCAGTAATAATTCCTGCCGCTTCATATGGGTCGATACTTGCTCTATCAAGAGCGACAATTGCCTCACCGACTACTTTCTTGGCTTGAGGTTTGGTTAATTTCTTCATACCTCTTGCGTGAATTGCTTCAGTTAAATCATGGAAAATTCTATCAGTAAATCTTCTAGAACCTGATGCCTCAACAGCATCTACAAGGCTCTTGAAAACAGGATTATCTGATAATGGGTCTTCAAGTGATCTAAGTTTTGCTTCTTGATTGTATGAATCAATATCAGCAGTTGACTTAACTCGTGCCCTGGATCTAACTTTTCTACCCAGGGTTACAGCAGTAACTGGACCTATAGCTTCACTATTTTCTAACTTATTCTTTTGATTTGCTCCATCAATAATTGTCTTAATTGAAGCAGCTGTTTCAGAATCAGTCTCACAAATTTGACCAATTTCTCCAACAGGGAGAATTTTTACATCATCCCACTTTCTATCATCAGCGAGTACGTGAGCAAAATTTTCAGCGATACCCAAATCCATTAGTTTCTTCTTGGTTGCACTCTTAACTACCATCAGGCTTCACCTCCGTCATTCCCACTAACATCATCATCCCATGCTCCGAGATCTTCTTCTTTCTCTTCGCGTTCAAATGATTCGCGCTTGACTACTGTTGCACCTTCTGTTCCAAGGGCTTCATCAACAATTACATCGATGTTAAATGGTGAACCATGTACACCACGAGATGGGTCGATTCCGTCTTCACCATAACTGAACTGTATAATTCTATTAGCTGTATTTCTAACTGACAACATATCATCATCGTATACCTTCAAGTCGTCCATAGCATTAATCAATCTTCTCTGCATATAACCTGACTTAGCCGTACGAACCGCAGTATCAACCAGTGATTCTCTTCCGGAAACTGAAAGCATAAAGAACTCTGTAGGTTCTAGTCCACGCTTGAATGAGTTAGAAATAAATCCTCTATCAAGAGCACCTCGTCCGCCTCGCTTGAAGTGAGCCAAAACTCTGTCATTATATCCACGCTCTAGTCTCTTACCACGTACTTTTGCTTGACCTATGGAACCTGCCATCATTGTCAGGTTATCCATCGAACCACGAGCACCAGAAATAGCCATGTTGACCGCTGCATTGGTTGAACCTGATTGATTCAACTCATCTTTAGCAATGTCACCAGCCTTCTGCTTACCTTCATCAAGCATAACCATGATGTTTTCTTCTAAAGTTTCTCTAGGTGTTCTACCTGGTCTAGCCTCATATCCACGGCCATCTTTTCCGAATGCTGCTAATTCTTCTTCAACGAGATGACGCGCATCAGCGTTAGCCTTTTCAATAGCAGCCAAAGAGTCAGGAGACAAGTCTTCATCATCTATACCAGTGGTGAATCCAAGAGATGTACATGCTGCAATGGAAAGTTGTGTAAATTCGTCTAGGAACTTTGCACCTTTTTCTGGTCCATTAGTTTGAACAATAGCATCTAACAAACGACCGTCTTCAGCACCAATTGCTCTCTTATCTAAAGTACCTTCGACTTTACCATCTTTGACAATTACATCGTCATTAGATCTACTTCTAAATCTAAGATGAATATTATCAGGAATGATTAGAGAAATTATATCTTGACCACGGAAGCATTCTTTACCATTAGAGTCTTTAACAACCTCAGGTAAATCTCCAGTCCAGCCTATATTACCAAGCATTTCTAGACCATGCCTTCGATCGATCAAAGTACCAGGTCTGGAAAGTAAGTACGCACCAGAAATGTGGTCATGTATTCCACCAATTACAGCTCCACCGTATCTTGGGGTCAAAATATGTTCTTGAACTCTCATCAAAATCTTAGCCTCAGCTCTTGCTTCTTCAGACTGAATAACGTGAAGGTTCATTTCATCACCATCGAAATCGGCGTTGTAAGGGGTACAAACTGCCAAATTAAATCTAAATGTATGCCCTTCCATTACTCGTACTTCGTGAACCATCATTGACATTCTGTGAAGTGAAGGTTGTCTGTTGAAAATTGCAACATCTCCGTCGATTAAGTGTCTCTCAACTAGCATTCCCGGCTTTGGATTTCCGTCTCTATCCAAGGTAGATAATCTATCCTCAGTACCTGTTCTTTCACCCCATTCATCAGCAGGACTTCCACAGTGTGGACAAGTTACTTGCAAATTTTCTGGGAAAGGTTCAGGGTTAGGTTTGTCTTGTTGTTCTAACTCCCACATCCATCTATTGTGAAGGATGGCTCTAGGGTCATCGCTATCTAATGAGTGTCCATCAATATCTTCACCTCGAAGATTAGCGATGGTAGCAGTATCATCAACAACATAGTTCTCAACTTCCATATTTGTAATCATTGATCGTGAAATCTCTTTTCTAATTACTAATCCAGGTAGGAAATTAGGTGCAGGTAAAACTTGGTGAATATCAGGTCGCATGGTTGTTTCTTCCATACACTCTGGGTTGTGGCATCTAAATCCAGCATTAATCAATCGACTTCTTGCATTAATTCTTACCCTACGCTTATCTCCACGTATGATGTAATTCACACCAGGATGAACATCAGGCCCTCTAAGGATCATTTGACGCATTTGCTCTCTGTTTCTCAATGTTACACGAATTGGAACTGTAAGTTCCTTTGCGATCTTTTTAGGTACACCAACTTCGTTGACACCAAGGTATGGGTCGGGTGAAATTACTGATCTTGCACAGAAATTTACACGCTTTCCAGAAAGGTTACTTCTGAAACGTCCTTCTTTTCCTTTCAGCCTTTGAGTCAAAGTTTTGAGTGTCCTACCAGAACGATGTCTAGCAGGAGGTATTCCCGAAGTTTGATTGTCAAAGTATGTTGTGACGTGATACTGAAGTAATTCCCAAAGATCTTCTACAATCAATTGTGGCGCACCAGAATCTCTGTTTTCACGAAGACGTTGATTAATTCTTAGAACGTCAACTAACTTGTGAGTTAAATCGTCTTCAGAACGGTCACCGCTATCAAGTGTAATAGAAGGCCTAACTGTAATAGGTGGAACTGGCAGAACTTGCAGAACTGTCCATTCTGGCCTATTTTGCTTGTTCATACCAATAAAGAGAAGATGTTCTGATGGAATACTACTCAACCATTCTCTAACATCTCTAGGGTTAAGTTTTCTTTCAGTTTCTTTTCCTGAACCTTGTGTTTCCAACTTTTCTTTGAATGTTGTTGGCTTGTCCAAAGTAATCTTACCTTGAGCTGCTCCACAATGCATACATACCTTTCTCTTGGTTCCTGAGGTAACTTTTTCAATTTCTTTGATAATCTTAGAAAACTCAGTAGAACCAACACCGTGCTTTAGAATAATATCTCTAACTCTACGGTGGTAGAAATCTTGTTCACTCAATTCAGGGTTATTTGGGTGAGTTTCTTTCTCATCGTGAAGAAGAATCTTACTGCATGTATTACATGTTGCTTTCAATGCGGTTTTAATCAAATTCACGAAACCAATGTGAATAACAGGAAGTTCCAATTGAATATGTCCAAAGTGACCTGGTGACTCATCGTACTTACAGTTGTCAGTAGGACAAACAAGACCTGGTTCAATAACACCCATGTGCATATCCATTAATCCTTGACTATATGCACGTCCGTCATCTTTGTAAGTATCTGCTGTCTTAACTTCGACTGCAGACATTTTTCTAATTTCAGTAGGGTCCATCAATCCAAAGCGAATACTTGAGATACGCTTTGGAATTAGTGTTGTATTTCGGCTCATTTTCGGTCCTCCAGTTCAAGTCTCATTGCTACCCCTAAACTCTTCATTTCGTCTAGCAGTAACTTAAATGCATAAGAGGTTTGTACTTTGTAAACCTCTGCTCCATCACCATGAATAGGGCTGACATAGGTTCGTCTCTTTGGATCGTACCATGCAAGGTGACCAGATTGGGCACATACGTACATATCAATTCCGTCTGATTCATCAAGAAGTCTGTCCTTGATAACCATAGAAGCACCGTGTGCAATTAAACAATCACGTTCCATTTCACCAAATCGCAGACCTCCTTGTCTAGCACGACCTTCAGTCGGCTGACGAGTCAAAATTTGTACACGTCCACGAGAACGGGCGTGAATCTTAGAACTGACCAAGTGGTGTAATCTTTGATAATAGATACATCCGATGAAGATTTCAGCAGGATACGCTTCTCCAGTCTCTCCATTGATCATCATTTCACGACCAGAGTGAGCAAGACCGTTTCTAACCAAGCCATCTCTCAAGCTGACTTCTTTTTCACCTCTAAATGCAGTACCATCGATTCTTCTTCCTTCGAGAGAACCAACCTTACCACCAATCATTTCCAATACGTGAGCAACTGTCATTCTAGAAGGAATCGCGTGAGGGTTAATAATCAAATCAGGAACTACTCCATCTTGTGTGAATGGCATATCTTCTGGATCAACTAATCTACCAATAACACCTTTTTGACCGTGCCGTGAAGCAAATTTATCTCCTACTTCAGGAACCTTGTGGCTACGTACCATGACCCTAACCAAACGACCAGAGTCAAGAGATTCAGTAACATATACATTGTCAACCCATCCCTTTTCACCGTGTCTAACAAGCATTGATGATTCTCTTCTCTCTTGAGCCATCAAGAAAGCGCTTCCAGAAGTCTCCTCAAGGAATCTTGGTGGACTTGTCTTTCCAACTAGTACATCTCCTCCTTCTAGGTATGTTTCAGGAAGTGGTAATCCATCAGCTTCTAAGTGGAAATATGCTTCATCAGGCTTTAATCCCTTTACTTCTTGAAGTGATGAACCTGGTTTCTCAATTTCTTCTACTTGACCACCTGGGAATCTTCTTCTCTCTGCATTGTAAGTTCGATTAAATGTTGAACGAGCAAGACCTAAATCGATAGAACCTCTATTCATAATTACAGCATCTTGCATATTATATCCATGAAGTGACATGATGGCAACTATGAAGTTCTGGCCACCAGGCCTTTGGTCAAAATTAGTAGTTTCCATTGCTCTAGTTCGAGTGATTGATCTTTGTGGGTAGTGAAGGATGTGAGCACGTGTATCAGGCCTTAGACGGTAATTTGCACTTGGTAGACCAAGTGATTGCTTTACCATTGCTGTTCCACCAGTAACACGAGGTGTTGAGTTGTGTTCTGGATATGGAATTAGTGAAGCACATACACCAAGAACCAGTTGAGGATCGATTTCACAATGTGTATGCTCATCGGAATAAAGTAGAGGTAGACTAAATTTAGCAATCTCCCAATCATTATTCGGCATTCTAACCCTAGCCTTAATCTTAGCATTAGTTGCTCCAGGCTCCCCGAGATTCTCCCAATCAATATTTTCATTGGAAAGAGGTCTACCGGAGAACTTGCCAGAACCTGGCACCGTTTCAGGAAGTACGAATGGTTTAGGAGCTATGAAAAGATCTTCTTCTTCTTCAGCGTCAACCCATTCTACAATTCCAGTATCAACCAGTTGTTTAAAGGTCATTTCACCTGATTCTAATGCTTCAAGGTGTGAACTTGTCAACCTAGGTGCACCATCGTAAAGAATCAAAAGAGGTCTTAGGATTCTTCCCTTGTCAGTGTTTATGAATATGTCACGATTCTCAGTATCATATCTAATAGAAACTTCAGCAGGGATTGTACCTCTTCTACGAGCCGATTTGAAGTGTCTTACTAAGTTAGCACCCTTCTTGTGAATTCCATAAATATCTCCATTAACGTGAACTCTGTCACCCTCAGTCCAGTCATCTGGCTGGAAGACATCCAATTCATCTAATTGGTTTCTGACATCTTGTTCACTAATATGCTCTGAAACGTCAATCATTTGGGCAGCATTCTTCACAAGACCGCAATTTTGACCCTCAGGTGTTTCGTTAGGGCATAGCCTGCCCCAATGAGTAGGGTGCAAATCTCTAGCCTCGAAGTGAGGTTGACTTCTAACAAGAGGAGATGTAACTCTTCTCATGTGTGAAAGCGCAGCAAGGTAAGTTGTTCTATCAAGAAGTTGACTAACACCTGAACGACCACCGACCCAATTACCGGTAGCCAATGCATGCATTATTTTTGAAGTCAAAACATCAGGTCTCAAACAAGAAGTGATTCTCAATTCTCTCTTTCTGTTATGGTGTCTTTCAAGTTGGTACTTTAGATCTCTAGCTAGTTGTCCAGAGGATACACGGAATAGGTCTTCAATCAAATCTCCAGCCAGCCTAACTCTCTTGTTAGCATAGTGGTCCTTGTCGTTAGGTTCTTTGGAATGCATAGCCATTTCCAATACTTGACGAACAATACGTCCTAGGAAAATAGCTTTCTTCTTTCTATCTGTTGATTGGTCACCTAAGTGAGGAAGTAGTTCTCTATCCAGTAATTGGTTAACTCTAGCCTCACGGTATTCTCTCTGTTGTCCAGCAGCGAATTTCTTTTGCAACCATTCGTGAGCCTCAAGTACGTTTTGAACTAGATATTCTTCATTGTCGTTAACTTCATTAATATTTGCAACGATGTACTTGAAGGTCTCAGTAGGACCTGCAATAGATGTGAAAATTTCTTGGTCATTTTCAGTTCCTAAAGCTCTCATTAGCAGTACTACTGGGATAGGGGTTGTTCCAGCAGTACTAATCTTAACCATCAACATTCCATCTCTTCTTTTCTCAACGGTTAGAGGTTTTCTCATACCGTCTTTTTGCGAGAAGATTTTTGCTACTTCGGTTCTCTTTGCATATCTCTTATTGATTTCAACAGTAACACGATTTGGAGCCAAATCTTCAGTTGATATCAGTACTCTTTCTGTACCATTAATAATGAAATAGCCACCAGGATCAAGAGGGTCTTCGCCTCTCTTCCTCAACAACTCACTCCACATTTGTGCATCTTCTGCAGAAGTGGTAGGGTAGAGATTTCTGTTGTGGTCCTTCTGTGCGATATGGCTAGGGTGGAGATTACATCTTCTGGAACGAACCATTATCGGAAGGCTACCAACTTGAACAGCTTCTTCCTTTGGTGAAGGAACGCCATTTCTTTCAATTTGGAAATCAATTGTAACAGGGGACATATAAGTCAATTTTCTTAGCCTGCATTCCATTGGACTTGAAGGGTGTTCAGAACCATTGGCTTCTCTAATTGTAGGGTCTCCTAACTTGATATTCTTCAGTCGGATAACTATGTCTTGGTCTACAACGTCCAGTTTGATAAATCCGCCTTTGTCATCTGATATTTCTTCATCAGTTCCAACACGAATATTTCTAATGATTTTTTCCATTCTTGACAACATGTTGTCGCCAGACGGTATACAATCGTTATATGATGCAATTTGGTGATTAACTAAACTTCTCTCTCTAAAAAATGACTGAATAATTTCTTGCATAATATTTCCTCCTTAGTTACCCTCTACTATAAGCCTGTAAGCAATTGTTTTACCCGCTGATGGAGAGTTGCGAATAACCTTGATAACTCTATCAGCAATCCAACCAGCAGCTAATGGTTTATGTTCTGGGTCTGCTGCTAATTTAGCATTATCAACAGTTTCTGCTCGCTCCTTCAATACTTGAACGACAGGATCTGTAATCAAAACTTTGGGAAGTAATTCCTTGGCAATTCTTGGCTCATCTGTTTCTTCGTCAATCTCAATCATTTGCCATGGAGCCAATGCTTCTTTCTCAACATCAAACTGTTCTTGTTCTGAGATATTTGCATCTCCAACCAATTCTTGATGAGGGACAAGTTCATGGTTCAATGCATTGAATCTAAGTTTGATTTCAGGGCGATCGAAATCATCGATAGCTCTAGAACGAATGGTAATTTTCTTACTCTTCTTTTGTGCTCTACGACGAGAACCTTGTTCGGCAATAACCGCCATCACATTTGTGAATGATTCGGAATCTTTGGAAATACCAAGTGTCGAAGCGATTTCATCATGGGAAAGTGACTTAATATCAGTCATGTTTCTGTCCGTCGCCAATTTGTGGGCGAATTCTTCAGAGACTCCGAGTTCCATCAGACGCTTTTTTGTTGCACTTTTTACTACCATTTTAGACCCCTCAATATACCCTAAACTGGCTAGACCGATAGCGAATCAGGCGGGCCCGACGGGGTTCGAACCCGCGACCGTCCGGTTAAAAGCCGGATGCTCTACCTGACTGAGCTACAGGCCCAACGTAGCAACTTGGGCCTTCAAGCCGACTTGCCAACTGTTCATATAAGTTGCGATTGGGAGCACCCAGTCCCGCTGAGGCGGAACGCGACACCAAAGAAGGAAAAAACGACAAAATTAGGTCAAATTAACCAGTGCGTAGGAAATGGTAGTAGGGATAATGAATAAATCCTTCGGAACAATCCCTCGTATGATTAGAATGGCCGAACCCCCCATTTTCGAACCTGATATGGCAGAAAATGAGATTGAATTAATTAAACGTAAGTCATCAACTAAAACTTGGCTATCTCCAACTGGAGAGATATTTCACATCAGTGTACCCCCAACAGTTTATCCCCCTAGAGAAGATACTGATCTACTAGCCAAATCTATACTTAGACTCGGACCTGGAAAAAACAGAAAATGTCTTGAAATTGGCTGCGGTTCTGGAGTTTTATCTGCTTTGTCCTCAAGACAAGGATGGGATGTCACCGCTTGTGATATCAATCCATTTGCAGTCGCATGTACAAGAGGCTTAGCAGAAGAAAATAAAATCAAAATGAAGGTTTTCGAAGGGGGTCCTAGCCCTGTGGTTGATGGGGGAATTTCCCAGTGGGCAGGAGAAAAAAAATACGATCTCGTTTTCTGGAATCTCCCTTACCTAAGAATGGATAATCAAGAAGATGTTCAAACATTAGGCCCCTTGGAAGAAGCAGGGTTAATTGATACTGATAAAAATGGGCTGCTCAATAGGACATTGAAGCTGATCTCAAACGGGCTATTATCAGATGATGGAATAGCACTTTTTGTTGTATCAAGTCAAAATGAATTTAGCAAATATAAATTTCAATGCTACTCAAACGGACTTGCTACAAGAGAAATATCGAATCTCAAATTTGATGATGGTGAAGAGATTCGAGTAATTGCTGTTTGGAAGCCATATTCGCTTGCAAAGAGAAATGTTTTACAGACTGTTGATTCAACAAATACATTTCTACTTAATTCAGAAATGGGCGAAGGTAGTTCAGTAAGCAGCCCAAATCAGATTAGTGGCCATGGACGTCGTAATCGTCAATGGATTGATTATGATGAATCATTTGCAGGTTCATGGATTTTATTCGATTCAATGCCAAAGTTGAGCCCGGGAATCATACAAATTTTGGTAGGTTTATCAGTTGTTGATGCATTAAATTGCTTATCTAAAGATAAAACAGAAATTTTGCTCAAGTGGCCAAATGATATTCTAGTTTTACAAGAAGATGAATGGAGAAAAGTTTGCGGCATTCTAATCGAATCAAAATCTTCAGGAGACGATAATATAATTGTTGCTGGCATTGGAATTAATATTTCGGGAAATTACAAAGGAAATTTCAATTTCCCAGTCGGATTTACAAAGGACTTTTCAGACAGTATTACCTTTGACAAAATCAATGACATTTTGAATACCATTATGGCGTCTAATTTCGAGAGAATTGAAGCCTTACCCGAACTAACATTCTCCAAACTTGAAAAACAAATAAACGCTCATATTAAAAAAGCATTTTCGGTATTTAACAAATCATTCTATAGAAATTCTATCATCCAGTTTTCAAGGGTTTTAGAAGATGGATCAATAGAGATAATTAACCAAAATCAAGAACAATTAATAATCGATGATTCTGAATCAATAAGTTGGATTAATTAATCAATTTCTGCATCAATTGTCTCGGTGGATTTTTCTTCTTTCCTCTTATGAATTCCAAACGCTAGAGAAATTGCTCCTATTGGATAAACTATGAAATCTATTAGCAAAGATCTTTCAACATCTATCAATATTTCACCAGATGAATTACTTTTATTACCGTTATTGCCATCAAACTGAATAAATACAAGATATTCCCCACTTGATTTCGCTGATAAAGTATAAACTAAAACACTTCCATCAACAAAACCCGAACTTTCCACATCAGGGTCTAATTCTAAAGTTTCACCTTCAGAATAAATGCCTACAAAAACCGAATGTTCTTGAGGGGCGCTAATTTCAATTTCAACTTCATCATTTTTAAACAAAACAAAACTTTTTTCCATAATTTCTTGCTCTGCCTCTTCGAAATTATATTGTTCTGAGCTGACCCATGCATGCATGATAAAACCGCCAACTAGAATAGAGATACCAACGACGATAAACACATCACTAATCTTCATCGCTTCTGCCGTACCCCCTCCTGCCATAGCAATCCCTATCCAATTTAACAAATGAATGTAACCTATTTCCTACGTTTTGGCTTTGGTAAATTTAGTCTCTGTCTAACAAGACTTATTTTACCACTTGAGGTTAAACTTATTACTCCTAATTCTTCCTTTGAATCTGTTGAAACTAATTGTCTAAATTTTACCGAATATTCTAGAGGAACTTCGACAATGGCCAGACCAAATGGCCTAAAATTAAAATCTTCAAAGTTATCGATTTCAATTTTGAGGCTTTGTTCATGATTTGAATTAAAAAAATCCATTAATCGTAAGTTCTTAGAAACGACTAATTCTTGAGAAATTAAATCTAGAGTCTTCTTTAGATCTAAGCGAGTCACAAATCGAGAGTCAAAGGCAATTCCAAACCACCTTCTTTTTCCTCTAAGGGCTTTAGAAAGACGTTTGGCCATAATGTTCGCACAAACTACTAGTTGAATACATTTCTTTGAATAAAGTCAAAACATAACCTATCCTCGGGCAATTTGGGAGGGTAGTAATGGAGACTGATAATTCCAATAATACACAACACCTCAACGAAGAATTAGAGTCTTTAAAATCAACAGAAACTTCTCTTTGGAGATTATTCAAGACTTTACTCTCACCAAAAACTATGCCCCATATTGTATTGATATCTGTACTATCAGTTCTACTTCATATTATGTCGAGTGCAGATTCACTGACTAACTTCTCTGCAGTTGCTTTTATTGGATTGAGTACTGGTTATGCCGTTACTGCAATTGGTTCAAAAAATGAAAGAATTAGAGGATGGACAATTTCTAAAAGTATTGATGACGATGTTGCAAGCAATATTTTTACCGGTTTTTTCAAGAAATTCAAAATTTGCATATTCCCCCTAATAGTAGCAGCTTTCACTATAGTGTTGACTTATACTATTTTTGGAGAAAATGGAATAATTCCTGGAATGTATGAATTAATACCACTCCTTCTAGGTTCTCTGTTTGTAATTTGGGCGATAGTTCAGGGAGTATCTTTCAGTACGTGGGCTTCTTCAATATCTGCTAAAAAGACTAAAGAAGATGGAAGAGTTTCAAATCTTAAGTTTTCTACTGTAGTGAATGGTACAATATTGTTGATTTTTTCTGTAATCATATTAACTATTTTTCAATTTATCAAAAAACCATCTTCTTCAATCATTGACATTTTTATTGAAAATTGGATTTATCTCGGACTAGTAATAATAGTATTTTCATCAACTACTGCTTGGACATGGAAAATTAGGAGTTTAGGTAAACATAGTAAATCACTTGATTCATTTTCCAATCGATGGACTTTGATTTGTCACCTTTTCTTGTCATGGCACATACTTACAGTTTGGAGACAAAATTTCATGTCGCCAAATACTATAGAAATTTTTATTGAAGAAATATTATTGATGATTTTTACTGTTTTCATGGCGATTTGGTCGCTGACATCTAAGGGATATGCTACTAAATTTAAGCTACTTAATGAAGAAAATTCACTGCCTTGGGGCTTGGCATTTGGTTATGCATATGCCGGAAGCGTTGCAATGCTTACCAATGTATTTGATGAGATTACAACTGTGATGACAATAGGGCACATAATAGTCATTCTAACCGTGATTTACATACACCGTAAAATTTTACTCAATGTTTTTTCCAAACATGATGATGAAATAATTGTTAAAAGGTTGGCTGAAAAGAGTAATATTGAAGTCGAAAATGATTCCAATGGTTCAACCGACTTGAGTGACCAAGAAATTTTGCCAGATAATAGTTCAGAAATCAAACCAGAAGAATCTGAAGACTGGCAAGAAGATGAGGATGTTGATTGGGATAAAAAGGAAGAAGGAAATACAATAAGTGAAGATGTTGAGTGGGAAAAAGAAGTAATCGAAATGGATTAATTATCCTCGATACCAGATAACAGAGTTACAACCCTCATTGTATTACCTAAGTCTTCGCTAACTCTTGCACCTAGTATGACTTGTGCATTACGATCTAGGGCTTCTGTGAATAACTGGGCAACAGAATCTACTTGGCTTAATGTCATGCCCAAACCACCTTCGATTTGGATCAGACAACCTTTTGCTCCTCCAACATCTAAGGCCGCAAGAGGCGCCATCATGGCGGATTTTAGGATTGCTTTAGGATCATTGGGGTCACCAACTCCAACTAGCAAAGTGGCATTACCCTCCTGTTCAACTATCGCCCTAAGGTCCATCAAATCTAAATTTATCAATCCCATTCTTAGCAAAGTTCTAACCAAACCATCAACTAAATCCTCAACCCATTCCGCTCCCATTTGCCAGTTTCTTCCCTTCTCGCGAGCTTGTCGGACAAGTCTTTCTAACGAAAGACGAACAGTTACATGCGCCACTTTTTGCAGACGTTCAAGACCATCATCTGCAATCTTTCTTCTAGTTTCTTGGATATCGAATGGCAATGCAGAAACTGCAATTACTATTGCTCCAGATTGACGTGCTTGCCGTGCAAATTCATGTGCGGCTCCTGTTCCTGTGCCACCTCCCAGTCCAGTAAGCAATAGCACCAGTTCAACCGGCTCCAGTAAATTTCTAACTATAGTCGACATACTCCTCATCCTTTGTTCAGCAAGAGGCGGTAATGCAGCACAACCTAACTTATCAACAGCAGTGCCTAATCTCAAAATTCTTGCGTCGGGACAATTTTCAAAACTTGAATCATCCGCATCAATTAGTAAAATATCCGAACCACCGTCAGAGCGAGACCATGCCCCTTTAGCCCATGAACAACCTAAACTACCTACACCGGCAATTAGGATATTTGAGGACTCCATCAAATTGATGGTTGAGGAGAACATCAATGAACTTTAGTATTGAAATTATTCAATATATCTAAGATATCTACGCCTTGCATCTCTTGCCCAAGCATTATCGGGCTCCAAATCAAGTACTAAATTGTAGTACCCGATTGCTCTTTCAAATTCCGAAAGATGTCTTCCGTATAGATGACCAAGGTTAGAAAGAACTGGAATACATTCTTCATCTTCCTCGAGCATTTCGAGTAATAAACGCTCAGCTGCACCCAAATCATTTCTAATCATCATATCTTCTGCTAGATCTAAATTTTCTAGTTGTTTCGGAGATAAATCATAAGTATTCTCGAAGGGGGTTGACATTAGGCTCAAATGGCCCACTAAGACATTACTTTTCAAACCATCCAAAGACTTTGGGATTTTTACCTTTTAAGGCGATTTTTTGACCCTTATAAACATTATTTTTATCAAATAAAAAACGCAACACTGCGAAAGAATTTTGTCTCCTTTATCGACAATGTTTAAAGAGTTCTTACGAGTGGAAAGATTACTTGGGTGTTTCAATGTTGCGCAAGCCATTTTCAATACGTTCTGTGTTGATACTGACTTTATCGATTTTTTTGCTTGCCCCTTCGCTTGTTTCCTCCTCACATTTGGGCATCGGTGGTGAACAAATTAACTCACAAGATGGCAGTACAATCAATGATGTTGCCAAAGAGGGTTGTCTGTGCCATAACTCTTTAGCCGACAACAGTGTTCAAATCGTTCTTGATGAGGTGCCATATGCTTGGATACCTGGCGAATCCTATGAAATGACTTTACAAATAATCGGCGGACCTCCTGTTTCTTCGTCATATACTGCAGGTTTTGCAATGAGAGTTAGTTCGGGAGAACTATCTGGCGAAAATTTGGAAAATTGGGAAAATGATGTTACTACTTTGACACACACTGAAGCAAGTGTAAGTGTCCAAGATAGAGCCTGGGTCTTAACTTGGAAAGCTCCTGAAGACTTCTCTGGAAATATAAATTTCTGGATTACTGGGAATTCAGTTAACGGAGATCAAGGACCTGGAGAGGCCGATAAATGGAATCAACTGCTCTTCTCTATCAGAGAAGGAGATGCAGATACTACGGCCCTTGGAAAGAGAACTCTATTTGCTGGTGACGGCAATGTAAGTCCTCCAGAGCCTCAAGAAACCGGTGTAGATTTGAAGCATATGGGTGCTGAATTTAGAGCGCACATTTTGGGATTACTTGGATTTGGCGCAGTACTGGCTGTAGTATTATTTGCCGGTTTGATGCTACGATATAGTTTCTCAACTTCCTACAAAGGACGTAGCAACCAACTTAGATTGAGATATAAAATACGAAGAAGAGGTGATCAGTGATGGATGATATGATTACAAATTTGCTTCGAGATGTAGCTAAAGGAAAGGTCACTGTTGAAGATGCTAGACTTGCGCTAGAAGATGCGACTCTTACCGAAGAGCAACTTGAATCTGCGATTGAGAAGGGTGTGTTTGAAGCTGCTGAAATGGGAACAGTTGTTAGTGCATCTTTAGCACCCTCTGGCGGTTCATACCTTACAATATTCTTCTTTGTTTGGGGTATTTTCTGGGCCTGTTATTGGATCTTCTCATTGATTTATGGACTAGCCAAAGATTGGGATCAAAGGCAACTATCATTCCACTTGGCCATGGGAATAACTACTCTGATTTTGATGGGATTAGTTTATCTGAAGTATATCCTTCCAGATACAATAATTGTCAAAAATGCAATTAATAAATTCGTCCCTGAACACCAAAAGGATTGGAAGGAGTACAAGTGGTGATTATCATGTCAAGAGAATATGAGTTAAAACCGGCACCAAGCCCTCAAGGAGTCAATTCTGGAACCAGTGCTGGGAAAACTATCAACAGACGTCAATTCCTAAGATATGGATTCAATACAGCCACCGGAGTTCTTGCTGCATCTCTTGGAGTTCTAGGATTTTCTGCGATTCTACTCCCAC